>JAFYSF010000054.1 GCA_017559505.1 Paludibacteraceae bacterium
AGTTATATTATTCTCTACACGCCACTGAAAGACTTTTGGCAAATAGACATTAGTATAGAGCAATGCCAACGCCGACACAACAGAAAGTAATTGCAAAGTGATGCCAAATGATGCCATTTCGGACAAAGAGATATACATTGGCCCCACGAAGGTGCTCAATCTGAAGGTTAAAAATCCGCCTACCGATGCTAAACCTAATTTCACTGCATTAGGCACTATGGCCTTTAATACTGATTTATATTCATCTTCTGCGACACTGCTTAATCCATTTTTAATGTCAGATGAATAAAAAGAGCGACGGCTCATCTCCCTAATTATCAATACAGAAACTAATTGAGCTGAAACGATAGCCACTAAGCCTAATCCACACAACAAAAGTACTACAGCCAATGTAAGATAAGATATATTGCCAATTAAAACTATCTGATTCTTACACTTTATGAGTCCTCGTCCACTAAGGAGAGAATCATAATAGAGGGTGTAAAGATTATAACTGTTAACAATACAAACAATTGCCCATGCTACATATATCTCACGTACATCGCCACTATAATTTTGCATTAAACTGTATATATAGATAGTGCCTCCAATTGTTAAAAATAAAAAGAGTATCAATGCCATACGTGAATAAAAATAGCGCATTGCACCTATAGTTTTTTTCAGTAGAGCATAATCAATCTTTTCATTTTCAGCATCAGCGACATATTCATGACCATCGCGTTTTAACGAACGCACACCACTAAATACATACGATATATTACGTGCAAATGATTGATTAAATCCAAAATCAAGAATGCCAGTTATCAGCGTAACCGAAGTGAATATAGTCCATACGCCTACAGTTTCAGAAGGAAGCATACTAAGTACCATCGGGAATAATAAAACCCCCGAGCCGATACGGAACAACGTAGCCAATGTTGCCCAAATTAAATCGCATTTACCTATATTCTCTACTGCCAATTTACAATTATTTTATTGCATCACTATATATTTCTATTAGTTGATGGCCTATTTTGTCAAAACTATATTTTTTTGCTTTCTCTCGTATTTTATTTTTGTCGTATTTTTTTGAATTATCAATCATATCCGACATAGCTTCGACTAATGATTTTATGTTTTTTGCTGGCACAATATGTCCTGTGGTTTCGTCTATTAGTTCTTCGGCAATACCCACAGGAGTTGATATTATTGGCAATCCACAAGCAGCAGCCTCTTCAAGTACAACTGCAGCAGTTTCATAGTTTGAAAACAATACAAAACAATCAGACGCATCTAGCCAAGCCTTTACTTGTTGTGGAGTTTGCTCGCCAGTAAATCTAATCAATCCTTTACTTTCAAGTTTATAATTGTCTGACAGGCAACGAGTGAAAAATATATCTTGCCCAGTGCCTACCATTACCATTTCAAAATCATTGCGTTGCTTTGATAATTGCTCTACTGCCTCTACTATGGCTAACGTGTTTTTGGCTTTATTATCAAAACAGCTTACATGGATAAAGCGAAATTTATCCTTGCAAACATGACTTGTTGTATCATTGTCATAAAAAAAATCATCTACTACATTTGGCACAATTTGCCAATTGACATGTTCTAACCCGCACTGTTTCATCGCATTCATCAATTTAGACGATACAGGCATTACTGCCTTTGCATGCGATAATATCATTTGGCTCAATGTCTTACGCATAAAGCCTTTGTAATCTCCATTCTCTGGTAAATAGCCAGACCAATGTTCCATCACTACGAATGGAATGTTGTAGTTTACTTGCAACCAACGTGCAAATACACCTTGCTTTGTAAGCACATTCAAATGCACCACATCGGGTAAACCATATTGCTTGTGCCAATATTGCCATAATTGGCGCAGACCATTTAATTCACCTATAATGCCTGATTTTTTAGTGTAAAGTATAACTTCTCTTACTCCATTAACCATCTCATCCGCTATTTCATTATGCGTGATGCTTGCTTCATGATATATTGATATAACCCCCACTTCGACTCCTTGACTTGCAATGGCTTGAGCATGTTTGCGCACAAACAAGCCAGACATTGCATCGTAACGATGAGGATACCACGGAGTAAGAAAAAGTACTTTCATAACAAAGAATTATCTAAATAAAAACAAAAGAACAGAAGAGCATAAAATTATGCTCTTATGTTCTTCTATCTTTTCAAAATTATAAATTAATCTTGGCAAGCGCAAATAAGGTTACGGTCGCCCCAACCATTATCTACACGAGCAACTGAAATCCAGAATTTGTTTTCTTTAACCCAAGGAAGTGGGAACGCTGCTTTTTCACGTCCGTAAGAGTGATTCCATTCGTCAGAAACAATCACATAATCAGGGTGAGGAGCATTTTTGAGTACGTTGTCTTCTGCTGGAGCTTCGCCTGTGTGAACAGCTTCGATTTCTTCACGGATAACGAGCATCATATCAATGAAACGATCGAGTTCAGCTAATGGTTCAGATTCAGTAGGTTCAACCATCAATGTGCCATGAACAGGGAATGACAATGTTGGAGCGTGGAAACCGAAGTCCATCATACGTTTTGCAACGTCGCTTTCGTCAACACCAGCATAAGATTTAAGGTGACGGCAATCGAGAATCATTTCGTGACCTACGCGGCCTGTAGCACCTGTATAAACGATACCATACGCGTTTTCAAGGCGTTTAGTCATATAGTTTGCACTCAAGATAGCTGTTTTAGTAGCTTCAGCTAAACCATCAGCACCCATCATGCGGATATAGCCATAAGTAATAGGCAAAATACCAGCAGAACCCCATGGAGATGCAGATACTGCAGTGTTAGGATTTTCAGGGTTAATGAAGTTGTGAGATGGGAGATATTCAACTAAGTGAGCAGCTACGCAGATAGGACCAACACCAGGACCACCACCACCGTGAGGTGAAGCGAATGATTTGTGGAGATTTAAGTGACAAACGTCAGCACCGATGAAGCCTGGAGATGTCAAACCGATTTGACCATTCATGTTTGCACCGTCCATATATACTTGACCACCATTAGCGTGGATAATTTCACAGATTTCGCGGATAGCAGGTTCGAAGATACCATGAGTTGATGGATATGTGATCATCAATGCAGCGAGGTCGTTTTTGTATTGTTCTGCTTTAGCACGGATGTCTTCTACGTCAACGTTACCATTTTCGTCGCAAGCAGTAACGATTACGTTGAAGCCAGCTTGAACAGCAGATGCAGGGTTAGTGCCGTGAGCAGATGCAGGAATCAACACTACGTTGCGGTGGCCTTGACCTTGAGCTTGTTGGTAGCGACGGATAGTCAATAGACCTGTATATTCACCAGCAGCACCAGAGTTAGGTTGTAATGTACAACCAGCGAAGCCAGTAATAGTTGAGAGATAACCTTCGAGGTTAGCAATCAATTCTTTATAGCCTTGCACTTGAGATTCAGGGGCAAATGGGTGAATGCCTGTGAATTCTGGCCATGAAAGTGGCAATAATTCTGATGCAGCATTCAATTTCATTGTACATGAACCGAGAGAAATCATTGATTGAGTAAGCGAAATATCTTTGCGATCAAGCGATTTGATATAGCGCATCATCTCTGTTTCAGAGTGATATTTTTCGAATACTTCGTGGTTCAACGCTTTAGATTTACGTACGAGCTCTTGAGGCAATGCAGTTTCTTTAACATCAAGAATAGTTGAAGGAACTGGCAATTCAAGAACTTTAGCAAAGATAGCTAACACTTTGAGTACGCCTTCAGCCGATGTCAACTCGTCAGTTGAGATACCGATAACGCCATCTTCGAAATAACGGAAGTTTACCAAGTTAGCTTCAGCTACTTCACGAAGCATCATTGCGCTCTTACCTTCTGGCAATTGAATACGGATTGTATCGAAGAAGAAGTCATTCAACTGAGTGCAACCCATGTTTTTCAACTCGTTAGCCAAGATGATTGCTTTAGCATGGATATTGTAAGCGATGTCAGTCAAACCATCGTTACCGTGGTAAGCTGCATAGAAACCACTCATGATAGCAGGCAATGCTTGAGCTGTACAAATGTTTGACAATGCTTTTTCGCGTTTAATATGTTGTTCGCGGCTTTGAAGAGCAAGACGCAAAGCAGGTTTACCGTTAGCATCTTTAGAAATACCTACAAGACGACCTGGGATATGACGTTTGTTTTCTTCAGTAGTAGCAAAATAAGCAGCAGATGGACCACCGAAATACAATGGCATACCGAAGCGTTGAGTAGTACCGAAAGCGATATCAGCACCCCATTCGCCAGGAGCAGCAAGGAGAACAAGGCTCATAATGTCGGCAGCAACAGCTACTTTTGCACCATTTTCATGGCAACGAGCAGCGAAGTCGCGATAGTCGCAGATACGACCATCTGATGCTGGATATTGGAGAATAGCTCCAAATATTGGAGTTGAGAAATCAAATGATGCATAGTCACCGATAAGAAGGTTTACACCTTGTGGAAGACTACGAGTTTTCAATACATCAAGAGTTTGAGGGAAGATGTTGCGGTCAACGAAAAGAGTATTTACGCCAGCTTTTTGTTGGTCGCGAGAGCGGAGTGCCATCATCATAGTCATAGCTTCGGCAGCAGCAGTAGCTTCGTCGAGCAACGAGCAGTTAGCCAAAGGAAGAGCAGTGAGGTCAGCCACCATAGTTTGGAAATTCAATAAAGCTTCAAGACGACCTTGTGAAATTTCAGCTTGATATGGAGTGTATGATGTGTACCATACAGGGTTTTCGAATACGTTACGCAAAATCACCGAAGGAGTAATTGCGCCATAGTAACCAAGACCAATGTAGTTGTCAGCCAACTGATTTTTTTGAGCCAATTCGTGAATGTGGTTCAAAAATTCTTGTTCAGTCATAGCCTCAGGGAGGTCAAGAGGTTG
>JAFYSF010000055.1 GCA_017559505.1 Paludibacteraceae bacterium
AATCTGATATCTTCATAGTATTTTGGTCGATACTATAAAGTTACTAAATATCAGTCATTTAGCCAAATTTTTTATGTTAAATTTTATTAATTAAATTGTTAAAAATCAGATGTTTAATTGATTTTTTAACGGAGTGTTGAAAATTTAGAATCTTCTTTTAATTCTAAAATAAATTTTTTAGCATCTATCTTACCGTCTTTAAATTGCGTTATAACTTCTTTATATATTTTTTTATCTGATACTTTTTTATAACGAGAAGCAAAAGAATTATTTAAAAATTTATCTTTTTTATTATCTTTATTTAACTCATTTATATTTTCTAAGATAAATTTCCAACTATCATTGGGTTCATCAATATGAGGTTGCACCGGATATTTACTAAAAACATAATTTTTAACAAGATCTAAAGGTGTCAAATCTTTACCTGTTGCATTTAATGTCATAAAAACAGTAGATGCATCAACTAAATCAGTAGCAGCAACAAAAATAGTTTCCAAATTTAAAACCCTATCACGCAAACCTTTTAATTCATGAACACCATAATCATTTAATCGCTCAAATAAATATTCATATGTCTTTAATATTTTTCTCTCACCTTCTTTTTGTGGTCGTACATCATTATTTCGTTCGTTTGGTAGACTCTGAATTCTTGATTGAAGAATAGGATATGGCATTTTATTTTCTAATATAGCAAAAGGTAAGTTATCTAAGTCAATAGAAAATATATATTTATTATGTATTGCCTCTGCTAAATTATTTTCTCCTAAGTTGATAAATTTGTCTCTAATGCAACATAAAAGAATTGTAATTGTTGTTATTCTTTGCTGTCCATCTATAACATCAAAACTATTTTTGGTAAATTCACCTTTAAAAACCATATGTCCAATAAAGTAATTTTCATTCTCATCTGCCTCCTCAATATCATTGAGAAAATCTTCTATATTATCTTTATCCCAATCATATTCTCTTTGAAAATTTGGTATTATAAATTTACCTTTGCTTAAGACATTATCTATTGTTAGATTTCGTGCTTCTACTTTCATAATATTAGTATTTGATAGATTTAATAAACTCTTGAATTGTAGTTAAATTATATATACTTGGAATAGTAGCAAAAGCTTCTTCTAGTTTATTTTTTGCAGAAGTCCATCCTTCACCATCTGTAATCCATACAAATTCATATCCATGAACACTATTTACTTTTGGGGCAACATCTGTGTAAGAACGAGCAACTTCATTTAATTTTGAACCGCCACTAGAGTAAAAATTGACTTCTATTAAATATATTTTTTCTTCAGTTTGAATCACAAAATCAAATACTTTTTGATCGGCGCCAAGCGCTTGTGATATCGCAGGATATTCATTTGACGAAACTTGTTTGCTATATGAGATGCCTGCATTATCAAAAATGCGTGCAACAAGAGTTTCTGTAATATCGCCACTGCGATTTTTGCGTGCATTAGTGTCTAATCCAGTCTCTACACCAAAAACATAATCTACGAGATCTTTAATTTCTTGATTTTTTAATACCTTATCGAGTCCAGTTCCCTCTAAGAATTTCATCACTCCATCCACTGAATTAAACAAAGAGTGAATAGGGTGCATAGAGCCGTCATTATCAACATATTTTTTATTGTCTTTTTTACGTGTAGCTATAAGAATATCCATTATATCAAAGACACGTTTGTCTCTATTCCAAAGGGCTTCTACGGCTGTGCGTAAATCATCTTTCCCAATAAGATAATTAAGAGTATTGAGACTAATTTCAATGTCAGCAACATTTCTAGCAATTTTAGGGAAATCGCAATAAAAATCAAGAGTTGCGTTTGTTTCGCGTAGTTGAGACATAAAGAGTTCAAACTGTTCTTTTGTATGTGCTGCCATGTTATACGTAATTTCTAATTAATAATTCGGTTAATTTGCCTCTTTTCTCGGGATTTGCATTAACACTTCTAGAAGCTAAGACACGTTCTATTTGATATTGCATGTATAGGTCGTCAAAGAATTTATCCTGACAATCAGAATTGCTAAGCATAAATCTATATCCTGCGTTTTGGACTTGGTCGCAGAAGTCCTTTAAGCGTTTCTGAGCCATATCGTTGAATGCTTCTTTTGTGTAATCATTGAAACTACTTGTTGCATTTAGTGGGCGATATGGTGGGTCGAAATAGAAAAAGGCATTTCCTGTTGCGTGATTAAGTGTTTGAGTGTAATCGCCTGTTAAGATTTCGACTTTTTGTAGTAACTTACTATCGGCAAAAATTGTATTTGCATCGCAAATAGTAGGTGTCGTATAACGACCAAATGGGACATTAAAAAGACCTGATTTATTTACACGATATAAGCCATTGAAACATGTGCGATTGAGAAAAAAGAAGAGAGTCGTATTGCGTATAGGATCGAGACTTTTTGTATTGAACTCGGTACGCATAAGCATGAAGAATTGCTTTCTCGCATCTTCAGATTGTAAAGAATAGTACTCTTTTTGGATTTCTTTTAGAGAATCAACGAGTAGTTGAGGTGAATGTTTAACAACTTTGTAACATGTTGTTAAGTCTTCGTTAATATCGTTGATTACTGCTGACTTAATGTTGGAGTGTCGTTGTAACATGTGAAAGAGCATAGCTCCTCCACCCACAAAGGGTTCAATGTAAGTAACATTCTCCCACTCGTCAAAGTCAGCTGGAAGCAGAGCTTCGAGTTGGTCAATGAGTTGAGTTTTACCCCCTACCCATTTGACAAATGGTTTTGCTTTCATTGTGATTATGTGTTATAAATTTTATTTGCAAAGATACAAAATTTTTTAGCCGATTGCAAGGGATTGAGTTGCGGATTTTGGAGATTTTTTCAAATATGCTTTTAGCACAATGATTTTCAAAGTGTTCAATCGGAAGATTTTTTTATATAGAAAGATTTTAGAGTGATAGATTGGAATATCTACTACGAAACATATACGAAGGATATACGAAAGATAACCATACTTCATACTCCTTATTCCCTGCTCCTTATTCCTTACTTTAAGCTACCTTCTTCATAGGATAACCATAAGTGCAAGCTATATTCATACGGACACGGCACACCATTTCCCCTTGCAAATACACACTCTCATTGTGTATTCTTTGTGTCCGTTTACTCCCCTTTGGGTCGTGAACAGACAGACGCTCAACAAAATAAATAAATTTCTTTTGTTTTCGCTAAAATGTCTGTTTTCTTGCTTGCACCTTGCTTGAGGGTAATACACACTGGAGTGTGTATTTGGAGCAAGAAATTAAGACCATTTCCCATTACGATATAATATTAGATATATCTATAATAATAAATCATTTTTAGCTATAAATATAGATATATCTAATATTATTGCAAAAAAGTAGAAGAAAAATTTTGATATTCCAAAAAAAAGTAGTACCTTTGCAGTGAGAAAATATAGATATATCTAATATTATAGCAAAAATAAAAACATAACAATAGATATATCTAATATTACAACCCAAAAAAACAAAGAACTATGACTGACATCTATGCATTAAGCGACATTACAATCGTAAAAACGATTGGCGCAAAAATCAAAGAAGCTCGTATTGAGCAAGACATCACCCAAAAAGAGCTAAGCAAAATGGCTGGTGTGTCGATGTTTTCGATTAGTTCGATCGAAAACGGCAACAACACATCTATTTTGACATTGGTACAAATCTTGCGTGCTTTGAATAGATTTGATTTTCTCAACCTATTTTTTAAAGAAAAAGAGATTAGTCCTGTGGCATACGCAAGAGCTATGGAAGCTGAGGTTGTTTATCAACGGGCTGGTCGAACAAAAAAACACAAAAACACATACGATGAGGAGGATTACGAATGGTAAATTTGGCTAATGTAAAAATTTGGGACAATCTCGTTGGTTATCTGCTTTGGCACGAAGAGACAGAGTCGGCTACGTTTGAATATGCGCCAGAATTCAAGCGACTTGGATTGGATTTATCGCCTATCGAAATGCCGATATCGCAACAACGAGTTTTCGCTTTTTCAAATATTTCGAGAGAAACATTTCTTGGGTTGCCTGGATTATTTGCTGATTCGCTACCAGATGCGTATGGTAAGGCCCTTTTGGATAGATGGCTCGCCTCGAATGGTCGCCACTTTGCCAATCCTGTTGAGCGACTATGCTATCAAGGCAAACGAAGCATGGGTGCGTTGGAATTTGAACCAGCGCAAAACGACTATCTCGAAACGAGCAGTAATATAGAAATAGACTCGCTCGTTGCAACTGCTCGCGAAGTGCTAAATCAAAAAGAGGCGTTCAGCACTAATATGACTGACACCAAAGAGGCTTTGATTAACATCATAAAAGTGGGAACTTCTGCTGGCGGGCAACGTGCAAAAGCCATTATTGCATATAACGATGAAACAAAAGAGGTGCGCTCGGGACAAATCGAAGCACCCGATGGTTTTGAACATTGGCTATTGAAACTCGATGGCGTGACTAACAGCGAATTAGGTGACCCTCAACACTATGGTAAAATCGAATACGTTTATCACCTTATGGCAAAAGAGGCTGGCATCGAAATGAGTGAATGTCGCCTTCTTGAAGAAAATGGACGCGCACACTTTATGACAAAACGCTTCGATCGCCACAAAAACCACAAAATACACATGCAAACACTATGTGGTATAGCGCATTACGACTACAAAATGCTACGAGGCTACTCATACGAACAAGCCTTTCAAGTCATGCGACGATTGCGACTACCATATAATCAAGCAGAAGAGATGTATCGCCGAATGGTGTTTAATATCATTGCTCGCAATCAAGACGACCATACAAAAAACATCTCATTCCTTATGAATCGCTCGGGCAAATGGGCGTTATCACCAGCCTACGACGTGTCATGGGCATACAATCCACAAGGCAATTGGACATCGAAACACCAAATGTCAATCAACAACAAATGGGACGAAATAACACGTGCAGACTTGATTGCTGTAGCCAAAAACATGAATATCAAACGTCCCGAATTGATTATTGAACAAGTGATAGATGCAGTAAATATGTGGTATAAATTTGCTAAAGAATACGATATTCCAAATGACACCATTGAGCAAATTGGCAAAACTTTACAACTATCTAATTTTTAAGATTTGCTCAAACAAAAAAAAATCATTACCTTTGCAGTGCAAAAACAAACCCTACGACTAAATTCTAATAATCTAAAAATATGAAAAAAGCAGACATTATTTTCATTATCTGTGCCGTTGCTCTTTTGGCACCTTTCTTTATTTTCGATTCTGTATATCAAGCATTTCTTTGGGCTACTGCCAACTACCCATTCGTGATGAGCTTCCTCAAATTCGGTATTCTCTCTACTGCTGGCGAATGCATCGGTCTTCGTATCAAAACTGGCTCTTACAATGCACCGGGCTTTGGCGTACTCCCTCGCGCTATCACTTGGGGATTCCTCGGTATGCTCATCTCTGCTGCCATGACTATATTCTCAACTGGTGTGCCTAACGTACTAAATACTATCGGCATTGCTCCAGCTGACACTACTTACGGCGAACTCATCCGCCAAAGCATCCTCTCTTCGCAATCATGGTACCACTTCCTCGCTGCATTCATGATTTCTACTTTCATGAACTGCATCTTTGCTCCTGTATTCATGGTGCTTCACAAAGTGAGCGACACTCACATTATGAACAATGGCGGCACACTCCGTGGCTATTTCTCTAAACTCCACTTCCAACAAATATTTGTAAATCTCGATTGGGCAACTATCTGGGGATTCCTCTTCAAAAAAACTATCCCTCTCTTCTGGGTGCCAGCCCACACTATCACATTCATGCTCGCACCAAGCTACCGCGTTCTCTTCGCTGCACTTCTTGGTGTTATGCTCGGTGTATTCATGTCACTCGCAACCCGTAAAAAATAATGATTCAATTTAATAATACATACTTCATTTATGACGAAAAGCCACTAATCAGTGGCTTTTCTGTCAATATTGCTCGTGGCGAAAAGGTTGTCATCTACGGACCATCTGGCTCTGGCAAGTCAACCCTTGTTCATGCCATACTCGGATTCGTACAAGCCGAGCAAGGCGAAATCATAGTAAACAACTTACCTATCTCGCCTGACTCTATCAACGAAATACGCCAACTTACATCTTGGCTTCCACAAGACATTTCACTACCCTACAACTCGGTTCGCGATATGATACTTGCCCCATTCGAATTTAAGGCAAACCACTCGCGCAAACCATCCGACCAAGAGATTCTCGCCGAATTCGACAAACTCAAACTCGAACACAATCTGCTCGAAAAAGGCATAACCGAAATATCAGGCGGACAAAAACAACGTATACTCTTGCTCACCACTGTACTCCTTCGCAAACCAATCCTACTACTCGACGAACCAACTTCGGCACTTGATGCTCAATCGGTTGACCTTGTTATCAACTACCTAAAATCCCTCACCGACACCACCATCATAGCCATCTCTCACGACGAGAAATTCATCAACGCCTTCGACCGCAAACTTCTAATTGGACAATTTTAATTATAATACATAAGGAATATCTTAATTCCTCATTCCAACTATGGACATTTCATTTACATCCCTTCTTTGGGGCTTTTTGCTCATAATAATCCCTACCTATTTCCTTCACCACTACCGCACTGGGCTGGTGAAAGACACCCTCATTGCAGCTCTGCGTATGACTGCACAACTCTTCCTCATTGGCTTCTACCTCAAATATATGTTCGACCTAAACCTCTGGTGGCTCAACGTGTTATGGGTAATCATAATGGCTGGTGTGGCTTCGCAAACAATCATCAAGCGCACTAACCTCTCGCTCCGACAAATGTTCGTGCCTATCACCATAGCCCTCATCTGTTCAGTAGCCATTATCGACATCTATTTCATGGGGCTAATCGTACGCCAAGACAATCTATTCGAAACCCGCTATTTTATTCCAATCAGTGGTATGATTCTCGGCAATATGCTCTCTGCTAACGTAATAGCCATGAACACCTATTATGGAGTTCTCCGCCGCGAGCGTACAAACTACCTATTCCGCCTTGCCAATGGGGCATCTGCCCACGAAGCTCGCTCACCTTTTATGCGCGACGCCCTCATCAAGAGTTTCAACCCAACTATCGCATCTATGGCAGTAATGGGTCTCATCGCCCTACCCGGCACTATGACTGGTCAAATACTCGGAGGTTCCGATCCCGATGTAGCTATAAAATACCAAATCATGCTCATGATCTCTATCTTCGCCTCATCCCTCATCTCTGTACTCCTCACCCTCGCCCTCACCCACCACAAAATATTCAACAAATACGAAATGCCTATTTAGAGTTGAAAATTCTCCTTTCGGCATTAGAAAAAAGACTCACGGAAATCGTTCCGTGAGTCTTTTATTATCTGTAATCTATTCAGATTTATTCAACAATACGTTTGAATAAGTTTTTCATATTTACTTCTGCACCAATGATATTGTGCAAGTCGCTGATTGCTACACGTTGTTGTTCCATTGTGTCACGGTGACGGATTGTTACGCAGTTGTCTTCCAATGTTTGGTGGTCAACTGTAATACAGAATGGTGTACCCACTGCATCTTGACGACGATAGCGTTTACCGATTGAGTCTTTTTCGTCGTAAGCACATTTATAATCGAATTTCAAGTCGTTCATAATTTCGCGTGCTTTTTCAGGAAGACCATCTTTCTTAACCAATGGCATAACGCACACTTTCACTGGAGCCAATACTGCAGGCAATTTCAATACCACACGGCTATCGCCACCTTCGAGTTGCTCTTCGTTGTAAGCTGCCGACATGATTGACAAGAACATACGGTCAACACCGATTGAAGTTTCGATTACGTATGGAGTGTAGCTTTCGTTGATTTCTGGGTCGAAATATTTGATGTTTTTGCCTGAATATTTTTCGTGGCTCGACAAGTCGAAATCAGTACGAGAGTGGATACCCTCTACCTCTTTGAAACCGAATGGCATTTGGAATTCGATGTCAGTAGCTGCATTAGCATAGTGAGCCAATTTGTCATGATCGTGGAAACGATATTTTTCATCGCCAAGGCCAAGAGCTTTGTGCCAACGGAGGCGGAATTGTTTCCAGTGTTCGAACCATTTCAACTCTTCGCCTGGACGAACAAAGAATTGCATTTCCATTTGTTCGAACTCACGCATACGGAAAATAAACTGACGAGCAACGATTTCGTTACGGAAAGCTTTACCAATTTGGCAGATACCAAAAGGTACTTTCATACGACCTGTTTTTTGCACGTTAAGGTAGTTAACAAAGATACCTTGAGCAGTTTCAGGACGAAGGTAGATTTTCATTGCACCATCAGCAGTTGAACCCATTTCAGTTGAGAACATGAGGTTGAATTGACGCACATCAGTCCAGTTTTTAGTACCAGAAATAGGGCAAACAATCTCGCAGTCAACGATAATTTGTTTCAATTCAGCCAAATCGCTCGCTTCCAACGCAGCAACGAAGCGAGAGTGGATAGCGTCGCGTTTAGCCACATTTTCCAACACGCGAGGATTAGTTTGGCAGAACATTTCGCGATCGAATGATTCGCCGAAACGTTTAGCTGCTTTTTCGCACTCTTTATTGATTTTTTCGTCGAATTTAGCCAAGTGATCTTCAATCAAAACATCGGCACGATAGCGTTTTTTAGAATCTTTATTGTCAATCAATGGGTCATTAAACGCATCTACGTGGCCCGAAGCCTTCCATGTAGTTGGATGCATAAAGATAGCAGCATCGATACCAACCACATTTTCGTGCAACAACACCATACTATCCCACCAATATTTTTTGATGTTATTTTTCAATTCAACACCCATTTGGCCATAGTCATACACAGCGCCAAGACCATCATAAATCTCTGATGATGGAAAAACAAAACCATACTCTTTACAGTGAGCAACTAATTTTTTAAAAACATCTTCTTGTGAAGCCATAAATCAAGTTGAAAGTTGTGAGTTGAAAGTTGAAAGTTAACGATTCCACCTCCAACTCATTTTATATTTATTTTACTAATTATCAATCTAATAAAGTTTAATTAAAATTCTTAATTCTTAATTTTTAATTCTTTATTAAACCGAATTGCAAAGATACAAAAATTTTATCGTTTATGCAATACCCCTAAAAAATATTATTTATTTAACACAACTGAACTTTGAAAAGTTCGCAAGTGAGTATTTTTGACTAATTAGCCAAATTGGCAGAATGAGATTTTAAACGTAAATACACAATGTGAGTGGGTGTAGGTTTATGACTGTTTTCTTGCTTGAAGGTTGCTTGCACCTTACTTGAGAGTAAGGCAAAAGAATACACACTCACATTGTGTATTCTTTTGTCAACAAAAAGAGACGCAAAATTTTTGCGTCTCTACTTTCTATTTATACACTCTGATTACAAATCAAAATGAATAGTTTTATTTGCCTTGAGCTTTCATGTTGTGGAGGTAGCACTCTACGGTGTTTTCCATCAAGCATGCGATTGTCATTGGGCCTACGCCACCTGGCACTTTTGTGATATATGATGCTTTTGTTGCAACGTCGTCGAAATCGACATCACCACATAATTTGCCAGTTTCTGGGTCGCGGTTGACACCTACGTCGATTACGACAGCACCTTCTTTCACCATTTCGGCTTTCACGAATTTAGGACGGCCAAGCGCTGGCACAAGAATATCTGCTTCAGAACATATTTTAGCAATATCTTTAGTGCGACTATGACATACTGTTACTGTAGCATTTTCGTCCATAAGAAGTTTAGTTACAGGCAAGCCTACGATGTTGCTACGACCGATGACTACAGCGCGTTTGCCAGCCATTTCGATACCCATATTTTTCATCAAACGGATGATACCTTTTGGAGTACAAGGCAATACACAAGGACGTTTTTGCCACAAAGCAGCCACATTCATAGGGTGGAATCCATCAACGTCTTTTTCTTTAGCGATAGTTTCAATCACTTTTTCTTCGTTGATACCATTTGGTAATGGCAATTGCACAAGAATACCATCAACTGATGTGTCGACATTGAGAGCACGTACAAGATCGAGGAGTTCTTCTTCTGTAGTTTGCTCGCTAAGACGGATTGTGCTATTGTCGATACCTACTTCGTCGGCAGCTTTAGCCTTACCAGTAACATACGACACACTACCTGGATCATCACCAACGAGAATCACTACAAGGTTAGGTTTACGACCATATTTTTCGGCGTAACCAACCACATCAGCAGCCAATTGTTGCTTAAGAGCAGCTGCCATCTCTTTTCCGCTAATTACTTCCACTTTGTTTTAATTCATAATGCATAATTCATAATGCATAATTATGGATACTCC
>JAFYSF010000056.1 GCA_017559505.1 Paludibacteraceae bacterium
AAAAACAAAACAAAAAAACACACTACAACACTTGCTTCCAACCATTTTTTTTACTACCTTTGCAAAAGAAAATAAATTAACTTTTTTATAAACATAATTATACACATATACTTATGCAAGAAGAATATAAAGAAAAATCAATACGAGCCATAGTTAGTGGTTGTATTGAATCGTATGCTTCAGGATTTTCAGATAGACATATTTCGGAAGTTGACGATGAAGATGGAACTATTAATATGAAAATACATAATGTTTTCATAGCTGCATTAGGTCCAGAAATACAATATTATTCAGCATTAGCTCGTTCGCTTGATAGTTCATTAGGCAATATGCTTGAAAAAATGGCAATCAAAATAGCTACTCTACACTACGAAGTAACTCAACATGTTGAAGGCGTTTTATATAAAGAACAAACAGATTATATTGCTGAAATCTTGGAAAAATACAAAAGACATGCCCTTAAACCAACATTAAATGACTATTTGAAAATCAACGAGAAAAAGGGCGAAATTATAGAAAAACGCCACGAAAGTGATTATTATCTTTTTGATAAGGAAACAGGACAACGCTATTTAATAGAACTTAAAATTGGGGGCGATTTAGATAATAAAAAAGCTCGTTCAGAAAAAGAAGCATTATTAGAACAATATTGTATTCTAACAAACGAACTAAACGACAATTCAAAAGTAAAAATTTTATTCGCAACAGCCTACAATCGATATGGAGAGGGAAAACCTTGGACTCAGGGCAGAGTAAGACAATTTTTTGCAGAAGAAGAACTTTGCATTAGCCGTGATTTTTGGAACTTAGTTTGCAAATCCGAACGAGGCTATGATATTGTCATTGACGAATATAGAAAAAATGCACATTACATAAATGAAGCATTAAATCAAATTAAAGACGCATATTTACCATAAAAAATGAAAGATCCAAATTGGAAAAAATGTTTATTATGTGGTAATAGTAAAGACATAATAAAACGAATTCCTAACAACTCAATAGATTTTATACTTACAGATCCACCATATAACATCGGGAAACATTCAACAGGCAACATTCCATTGCCAGGACGAACAGCTATGAATAATGATGTAGCCGATTGGGATTGGGTTGATTTTAATCCCGAAGAATGGGTTGATGATTTTATAAGAATATTAAAACCAACTGGAAACCTTTTCATTTTTACTTCTTACAATCAAATAGGTAGATGGTATAATTGTTTAGACCATAAATTCGATACCACAAATTTTATGGTGTGGCACAAAACAAATCCAGCTCCTAAAATATTTAAAGCTGGTTTTTTGAATAGTTGTGAAATGATTTTTACTTGTTGGAATAAAAAACATACATGGAATTTTATCTCACAAGCTGAAATGCACAACTTTTTAGAAAGTCCTATCTGTATGCGTCCAGAACGTCTATCTGACCCTAAACACCCTGCCCAAAAACCTGTTTCAATATTAAAAAAAATGATTGAAATTGCCTCTAATAAAGGAGATATTATTTTTGACCCATTTATGGGGGTTGGCTCAACGGGTGTAGCAGCTCTTAATTTGGAGCGTCGATTTATTGGGGTTGAGATTGATAATAATTATTTTCAAGCCGCAAAAAAAAGAATTGAAAATTTAATATGTAATATTGATATGAACAATAATATAGCAGAAGAACCAAGCGCAGTATATCAATCTGTAACGGGAGAAATAAATAATTTTTTCAACATTACAGAAACACCTGAAATCTCACAAAAAGAACTTTCTTTTACATCTTTACAACCAATTATAAAATGGGCAGGAGGAAAAGAAAAAGAATTAAAATATATTATCCCAAATCTACCAACATTTGATCGTTTTTTCGAACCATTTGTTGGTGGAGGTTCTGTTTTCACAGCAATAAAAGCTAATGAATATTATATAAATGATTTATCTGATGAACTAATTTCTCTATATAAAAATATTGCAACTAAAAACCAACAATTCTTTTCCTTTGCAGAAGCAATTGATAAATCATGGTTAAATGCAAAAAGATTTTTTGATGAAAACAACTATTTAGTTGAGTTATATTTAAAATATCGAAAAAGTCAAATAACAAAAGCGGAATTAAAAAGAGAAATAAAATCTTTTTGCGCAAACAACAACAAACAAATAACAAATATTTTAGATGAAAGTTTTCTTTCTTTACCTTCTATCCTTGAAGAAGAAATGGATAAAAATCTATTTCGCAAAATGTCAAGAATGAGGGACTTAGAACTAAAAAAAGGAGATTTACCAGATAAAGATATTAAAGATAATATAGAAACTGCCATAAAAAGTGCTCTTTATATGAATTATCGTTTCTTGTATAATGATAAAAATATAAAATTAAATAACGATAAACTATATTGTGCCTTATTCTTGTTTATTCGCAATTATTCATATAGTGGTATGTTCCGATATAATGACAATGGGGAATTTAATGTACCTTATGGTGGTATTGCGTATAATAGTAAATTGATGGAGAAAAAAATAAATTATTATAAATCTCAATCACTAAAAAAACATTTTGATAATACACATATACACAATTTAGATTTTGAAGATTTTTTAAGACAAACTACCCCATCTGAAAATGATTTTATCTTTTTAGACCCACCATACGATAGCGAATTTAGCACTTATGCTCAAAATGAATTTACACGAACCGACCAAGAAAGATTGGCTAATTTTATGATTAATGAATGTCGTGCTAAATGGATGTTAATTATAAAAAATACAGATTTCATTTACAATTTATATAATAAACCAGGTATAAATATTCGAACATTCGATAAAGAGTATTTAGTTAGTTTTATGAATAGGAATGATAAAAAAGTTACCCATTTATTAATTACTAATTATTAACATCTATATGACACGTATCTCAGAATCTGAATTAGTACTACCAAGTCTATACCTCATTTATTTAAACGGAGGTAAAATTACAATGGCGGAATTAATACCTTTGTTAACAAATATAATGAAGCCAACAGGTCGCGATTTAGAAATAATAGCGAATAGAAACGATACTTATTTTTCTCAAAAAGTCCGAAATCTTAAAAGTCACAAGACTTTAGAAAAATCTAAGTATGTAATTTATGATGGACTATATTTTCATTTAACTTCATTAGGAAAATCTTTCATAAATGAAAATATTTCTACTATTCAGTATTTATTTAATTCTTCGTTTGAATATGAAGATATTACTACTGCATGTAAATATATATCAAAAGGATCTAAAAGAAAAATTATTTGTTATGATGAATTTATAACAGAAGGAACTACAACCATAAAAGAACAAAAAATACACATTAGATCTCAGAAGTTGAGAGATATTGCTATTGAGCATTTTTCTCATAACAACATTATATCATGTGATTGTTGTGGTTTTGAATTTAAATCTGCTTATGGTCCTAAATATGGTGTGGATTGTATTGAAATACATCATTTAAAACCTATATTTACTTATGATGATGACGATATAACAAAAACAATAGATGAGGCTTTAAGTAACTTATTGCCTGTTTGTCCTAATTGTCATCGTGTTATTCACAAACATCGTATAACTCCAGAATTACTACCTGATTTCAAAAATGAAATAAATTTAAATAGAATAATATTATAAAGATGTATAGCGCCAGTGACGCTTTGGACTTAGATATAACTTTAAATTTAAATATTAACAATATATAAATATATGAATATGAAAGATAATATTGACAAAAAACATATTGGAAATCGAAAAATTATTATTGAACTTAGATATGATGCAATACCATCAATAATAGATAAAAAAGGAACAATTGTAGAAGTTATTGAAAAAGCTAATATATTTAATATATTACAATGGGAGATAGGAAATGAGATTATTATTAGAGATAATGAAATAAAAGATGAGGCTACAAATGTTATTACAGTGGCATTTAATCGTTTTAGTTTTATATCATATAACATTGATTCAATAGAATCTTTTTATGCTAAATTTAAAAAAATATATGAGGCAATAATATCTGTTATTGGAAACCCTAACATAAGGCGTATAGGTTGTCGTATAATAGGAACTTATATTGTAAAATCTAATAATTACAGTGATATTATTACACATCTTCAAGAAGCATTTCCTGCGAAGTTTTTTTTAGCACAGTATCCTGTACGTGATTTTATGTTTAGATTAGAGCATGATAATGGTATGTATCAATTAGGACCCTTAAATTTAGAGGACGATTTTTACGAAAGAGAATTTAGAGGAAGTAAAACAATAAAACATGTCGGATTTGTTATTGATACTGATAATTATCTAACAAATGAAGTAAAATCTATTAATGATAAAGAATTAATTAAGGATATTTATATTTTGTCATTATCAGTAGAAAAAGACCTCTATACAAACTTGGCTAATTTATAATTAGATGAAAAAGAATAAGCAGAAACAACCAATAAATCCACAGCGTAAGAATGATATTGATAACTATGAAGTAGCGAGTAATATGCGTAGAATTTCGTCATATAGAAATCATAGAAATTCTTCGCGTATTGATACAGCAACTATAGACACACCAGTATATAAACAAAAAACTATAAGTAGTAATGATGGGTATAGTAAAGAAACTACGGGGATAGCTTTATTAGAATATATGAGGCTTGAAGATCAAATGTCTGATTATAATACAAAAAATGAATCTGCACATGAAAATTTACGTAACGATTTTGAACGTAAAATAGATAACCTTTCTTCTGAAATAAACAATAAATTATCAATATCTTGGTTTAAATGGATAATAGTAGGTATAGCTTCTTTTGTTTCTATTATTGTGACAATTTGGGTAACATTTTCTTACAATCCATTAATTGAAGATGTTGAAAAAATAGTAGAAGATATGAAGCCTATAGAAAAACGTATAGATCAAATTAATATTCAAATAGAACACATACAAAACAATTTAAAAGAATTAAAGATATTTAATAAGAAAGAATAATATTTTAGTTATTTATCTATTTGATGTGTAATTTAAAATAGAGCAATTTCTTTAATTCGTCCGTTACAACGGATGCTTTTAGTTACATTGCTATTTCTCTTACATCATAGTGAGGTAATTTTTTTATAGAAATTTGATTTTTATGATAGGCTAAATACCTAAAATTGTTTGAGTTATATTTTGCTCGTGAAATATATTTCGTGAGCAAAATTATTTTGTAAGTTAATAAGATTAGATATTCTATAAAATCTTTTTTTTGTTGAATTGTCCAATTGCTTTGCTCCGATGATTAATCAGTCAGAACATCCATATCTAAAAGTTTGGGAAAATACTCGTGGAAATAAAACAAATATTCTTATCTTTCATGAAGATGAAGAATATTTGGTAGTATTACGAAAAGCGAAAGATTACATTTTACCCTGGACTGCGTATTTAGTAACCTATAAAGCAAGAAAAGAGAAATTATTGAAGGAATATCAAGCATATATAAAAAGCAAGGAGCGATAAAAAATATCGCCCCCGTTCCTCCTTCAACACATGGTTGCTGAGATGTTGCAAAGTTAATGCTTTTTTTTAGATTACACAAGAATTTAACGTTTTTTATTACAATCCTCGCAAATCTCGTGCAAAACATACATACTTAATAGTTATTTTACAGATTATAATTGTGTATTACATTTATGATTCTACCTATTTTATGTTTAAATAAGATAAATTAAAACCTAATAAAATTAATCTGCAACTAAAATTTTTCTAATATAGTGTTATAATACAAAAAATATCCCTCTCTACCAAATGAATATCCATTGCCATCTCACTACCCTGTGAGGTGGCTTTTTTGTATCTAAACACAGAATAAACCTACTTAAACCTACATTTCCAACTCAAACCTCCACAAACCTCCAGCACCCCCTCCCGAATGTCGTAACTTTGCACTCGATTTCAAACAACACCATTACTAATTACTATTTACTATTTACTATTTACTCTTTATGATAATACTTACCGCAGGACACACAGGCGCAACCTCTGGAGCACAATGCACCGCCACCCACTTCGATGAAGGAGCCGAAAACATCTGGCTTCGCAACCGCATAGCCGAAATCCTAACAAACAAATACAACCTCGTAGTCCTCATCGACAACGACCACGCCTCGCTATCACTTGTAACAAAACAAATCAATGAAAATGCAACTACTGAGGATATTGTGATTGACTTGCATTTTAACGCCCACACCAACCCTAACGCACGAGGCACAGAAGCAATAGTATCAGATGATGCTACGACGCTGGAATTGAGGTTTGCCTCACGACTCGCCCACACCTCAGCCGATGCCCTAAACATCCCACTCAGAAGCATTAAATCCGAAACCCAAACCCCAAACCACCGCCTCGCCATGCTTCACCTAACCCCTCAATCCATCATCCTCGAAATCTGCTTCTGCACCTCACCCCAAGACGTAGAAGCCTACCGCCAACACCGAGAAAACCTCGCTGAAACCCTCGCCAAAAACATAGCCGAACTAATAACACCATGAAACTAAAAACCATACTCCTTGCTCCCTACTCCCTGCTCCTTATTTTTTGCTCATGCAAAACACATAAACCAGTAGCAACCGCCTCGCACGAACGAATCGAAACTCAGATGCAACCGATTGAAACTCCAAATGATAGTGTTGTTATCACATTGGCTACGCCAACTCCTCAACCTATCAAAATCGTATCTTTTGAGACCTCACGCCCTGCTCAGATATCACACGTTTATTTTGATACTCTGCAACAACTGAAAATTAATCTAAAACCTGATACTATCTATATCCCCTACACCACCCACATCCGCTCTGATACAATCGTGGCACCTGACCCCACGACCAAAGCGAAAATGCAGAAAACGCAAACCGCAAATCTACTATTAATACTGATTATTATCGCGATTATAATTATATTCTTAATTTTGAGACAGAATGACAGACTGAATAAATGTAACTCAAATATGTCTTTATAGTCGAAGTTTTTACAGAGTAAAAACAAGACCATTATGAAAGAAAAATATGTTCTTATGTCATTCTGTCTAAAAAAATAAGTACAATCACAAAAAAAAACACTAATAACTACTAACTATTAACTAAAAACTAAATTGAAATTATGGCAAAATTTAACCTCGCCGCTCCTTTTGAAGGCGTAAGCGGCAAACTCGACAAAGATGACAAACTCGTATTTTCACAACGCTATGGCGAAACTTACGCTTGGGAAGTAGAGCCATCGAAAAAAGCTCCTACCGCAGCTCAATTGGCGGTGCAAGAACGCTTCGCTACTGCTACCGCTCAAGCTGCTGCCGACATGGCTGACCCGGAAAAGAAAGCCGAATGGAAAGAGGTAGCCGCTAACTCAAACGGCAAGTATAAAACTCCTCGTGGTGCTGCTTTCGCATCGTATTACAACAAAGCCTCTGGCATAGAGTAATCGAACGAAATTTGTATGATATTTTAGGTTTTCATATTAGATTTTAGAACAAGGTTGTGTCGAATCCGACACAGCCTCTTTTGTTGCTTTTGCACACAAAAATCCCAATTTTACGCCAAATCTCCCCTAAAAATGCTCTAAAACATCTTTTTTTACCCCAAAAATCGCATATTTTACCCCTCTCTCACCCATAAAAACATGCTGTACAACATATTTTAAGAAACACCCTACAAACCCACATAAACAATAGTATATCAATCACTTAACCAACAAAACAACATTAAACAAATACAGTTAAAATGTTAAATAAACTTAAATATTGCAACTTTTTTCCGAAAAAGCTTGCTAATTCAAAAAAAAGTCGTAACTTTGCAATGTGTTTTTCATGGTATTAGATTTAAGGTTAAGAAAAGATTGTGGTAGCCGCGAGGGCTGCCCTTTCTTGTTTTTAGGGGTAACCTTTTTTCAATTCACAATGCATAATGCATAATCACCCCCATCGAGCGTTATCTTCGGCTCATAATTTATAATTATACTTGCATATCACAAAAAACTTTCAACTCTTAACTCTCAATTTTTGCGATAAGCGAGTGCAATCAAACTTGTTTGAACTAACAGTCTTTGAACTGAATGTGAAAAAATTGCCGAGCGAAGCAAGAATCAACAACGCAGTTGTTAACTTTCAACTTTCAACTCATAATATGACTCCACTTTTAGGCCGCACACTCACCGAACTCAAGGAGATTGCCCAACAAGCTGGGCTACCTGCTTTCACTGGCAAACAAATTGCCGACTGGCTCTACAAAAAGCACGTAACCTCTATCGACCAAATGACCAACATCTCGGTCAAAGGTCGCGATGCCCTCAAAGCAAACTACTGCGTAGGCATCTCCGAGCCTATATGGTCGGCTGCTTCGGTCGATGGCACAAAAAAATACCTATTCCAAACCGCTCATGGTCAAATCGAGACTGTATTTATCCCCGAAGACGACCGTGGCACCCTCTGCGTATCGTGCCAAGTAGGTTGTAAAATGAATTGCCAATTCTGCATGACAGGCAAACAAGGCTGGAGCGGCAGCCTCACCTCTGCCGAAATCATGAACCAAATATGCGGCATCCCTGAGGTCGACAAACTCACCAATATCGTATTCATGGGCATGGGCGAACCATTCGACAACACGCTCGAAATCCTCCGCACATGCGAAATACTCACTGCCGATTGGGGCTTTGCGTGGAGCCCACGCCGCATCACAGTGTCGAGCGTAGGACTTATACCTGGCATGAAGGAGTTCCTCTCGAAAACAGAGTGCCACCTCGCCATTTCGCTCCACAACCCATTCCCTGACGAACGCGCCAAAATCATGCCTGCCGAAAAGGCATACAGCATCACTCGCGTAATCGAGGAAATCAAAAAATACGATTGGGAACACCAACGCCGCATCTCGTTCGAGTATATCGTGTTCGAAGGCATCAACGACATGCAACGCCACGCATCAGAACTCGTACGCATGCTCAAAGACTTCACCTGCCGCGTCAATCTCATTCGCTGGCACGCCATACCGGGCATGGATATGCACAGCCCTGACGACGAGCGCATGATTTGGCTACGCGACTACCTCACCTCAAACGGCGTAATCTGCACCATCCGCCGCTCACGTGGCGAAGATATCATGGCTGCCTGCGGTCTCCTCTCAAGCAATCACAAACACTAATATAACACAAAAAAAAGAGAAATGATAGACAACTACCATTTCTCTTTTTTTTATATCATCACTTAATAATTAACGACGACGCATCAATTTAGGATTTTTGCTCAATTGTTGTACGCCTTTAAGCATTTTTTGCATATCAGAGAATTGCTTAAGCAAGCGGTTTACCTCTACAATCGAACGACCAGAACCTTTAGAAATACGATTTTTGCGTGAACCATTGATAATTGCAGGATTAACACGTTCTTCGTTAGTCATTGATTGGATAATTGCCTCGATACCCTTGAACGAATTATCATCAATATCAACGTCTTTCAACGCCTTACCCACACCCGGAATCATAGAAGCCAACTCCTTGATGTTACCCATCTTCTTGATTTGTTGGATTTGATTATAGAAGTCGTTGAGGTCGAATTGGTTTTTAGCAATTTTCTTAGAGAGTTTACGAGCCTCTTCTTCGTCAAATTGTTCTTGAGCACGTTCTACGAGCGAAACGATGTCACCCATACCGAGAATACGGTCAGCCATACGCGCAGGGTGGAAGAGGTCAATAGCCTCCATCTTCTCGCCTGTACCGACAAATTTGATAGGTTTTTCTACAACCGAACGGATTGACAATGCCGCACCACCACGAGTATCACCATCCAATTTAGTCAATACAACACCTGTGAAATCAAGACGGTCGTTGAATTCTTTTGCTGTATTCACCGCATCTTGACCTGTCATTGAGTCAACAACAAACAAGATTTCTTGTGGATTGATAGCAGCCTTAATAGCAGCGATTTCGGTCATCATTTGCTCATCAACAGCAAGACGACCAGCGGTATCGATAATCACCACATCACGACCCTCACGCTTAGCTTGAGCGATAGCATTTTGAGCGATTTCGATAGGGTTTTTATTCTCAATTTCAGAATATACAGGCACTTTGATTTGTTCGCCAAGCACGCGCAATTGCTCAATCGCAGCAGGACGATAAACGTCGCACGCCACCAACAAAGGATTTTTACCTTGTTTAGATTTGAGCATATTAGCCAATTTACCAGAGAAAGTAGTCTTACCCGAACCTTGAAGACCACTCATCAAGATAATAGCAGGCTGACCAGCTTGCGACTTCACATTCAACGCCACATTTTCGCCACCCATCAAACGAGCAAGTTCATCATGGACAATTTTCACCATCATCTCTTGAGGTTTCACCGCAAGAAGCACATTTTGTCCAAGAGCTTTAGTCTTCACATCGTCAGTGAAAGTCTTTGCAACTTTATAGTTTACGTCGGCATCAAGAAGAGCTTTGCGCACATCTTTCAAAGTTTCAGCCACGTTGATTTCAGTAATTTTACCTTGACCTTTAAGGATTTTAAATGAACGCTCAAGGCGTTCGCTCAATGATTCAAACATACTCAGATTTTTTAGACACGAGCCACAAAAATATCAGAACAACTCGCTTTTATTTTTTTTATTATTATACCTTGTTATACATCACGTTAAGCAACACAAGCTACTCAACTAAAAATGAATTGCAAAGTTACAAAAAAATAGCGACATATACAATAGTATTTTTATATGCCACTATATAAAAAAAAAAGAAAGACGCAACATATTGCGTCTCTACTTTAGAGCGGAAGACGGGGCTCAAACCCGCGACCCTCAGCTTGGAAGGCTAATGCTCTATCAACTGAGCTACTTCCGCAAAATTCTTTCAGAATCTTGCGAGATTTTTGCTTGGCAAAAATTCCGCTATCTGAATATTGAACTTTCGTTCGTGGGCAGTGATGGATTCGAACCACCGAAGTCGAAAGACAGCTGAGTTACAGTCAGCCCCATTTGGCCACTCTGGTAACTGCCCATTACCACAACTGGGGTCATCCCCGAATTGCGAGTGCAAAGTTACAACAATTATTTGATATTACCAAATATTTTTACCATTTTTAACGCAGTAACTGCACCTTCTACTCCTTTATTGCCAAGACAGCCACCTGCACGGTCGGTTGCCTGCTGCATAGTAAGCGTAGTCAACACACTGAAAATCACTGGACATACTGCTTCTGCATTGAGTTGAGTGATGCCTTGAGTTACGCCTTGACAAACATAGTCGAAATGTGGTGTATCGCCTTGAATTACGCATCCAATTACGATAATTGAGGCATATTTTCCTGTTTTTTGGAGCTTAGAAGCAGCAAAAGTGAGCTCAAAAGTTCCGGGAACGTGATAAATTTCGACATTTTCTTCGGAAATTCCGTTAGAAATGAATGTTTCTACTGCGCCATCGCAGAGGGCGTGAGTTACGTTGTCGTTCCAGTCGGCAACGATGATTGCGAATTTTTTGCCTGCCAATTCTTCGGCTGTTGGCAAAGTATTAGCATCGTATTCTGATAGGTTGTGATATTTTGTAGCCATAATTTTTTAATGTGGAATGTGGAATGAGGAGTGAGGAATGAGAAATTTCGATTCGCTCTATTATTTATTAAAAAGGGACGACTTGATTGTCATCCCTTCGTTTATCATTGTTAAAATGAAATTATTTGTTTGCTTGGCAACGTTCGATGCGTTTGTCCATCTCCATTGCGAGTTGAGAATCGAAATATACGTCTTTGATTGTTTGGTAGCATTTTTCAGCTTTAGCCCATTCGCCCAAAGATTCGTAAGCGATACCAGCTTTGTTGAGAGCGCGAGGTGCAGTGAGTTTGTTTTCGATAGCACCAGCTTTTTCGAAATATTTAACTGCTGATTTTGCATCTTCTTTAGCTACGTAGCAGTCGCCAACCAAAGTAAGAGCAGCAGGCTCCATATTAACTGAAGCAGCATCGAATTTGTTCAAATAGTTGATAGCTTCGTCGTAGTTGCCGAGTTTGTATTCACAAACACCTGCATAGAAAGCTGCGAGATTTGATGTTTCAGTGATGCCATAGTTGTCGATGATTTCGATGAAACCTTCGTTCATACCGTCGCCATTGAGAGCGAGAGCGAATGAATCGAGTTCGAAATAGCGAACTGCAGCAGCCATTTTGTCGGCAGCTTCTTCGTTTTTAGGAGCTACATAACCATTGAAAAACCATACAATAGCAATAGCAACAACTAATACTATGCCCAAACCTGATAATAATTGTTTGCGGTTATTTTCAATAAATTGTTCTGTTTTAGAGAGTGCTTGTTCTACATTTTGCAACTCATCTGGTTCTTGTTGTTGTTTTTTGTTTGACATAATTGTTTGTATTTTTTATTATTATTTTACTTATAAAATAGTGCTTCCACAATTTAGCGTGCAAAGTTACAAAAAAAAGTTGAATTTTGAGCATCTATTTATTTATTTTTTTATAAGAATAGTTGTTTTCTGTGTTCTTCGGGTCGAAATGGGCTTTTGAAGTACCAGCGAGGATTGCTTTATAGTATATTTATAGTATATTTATCCTATATTTATAGTATATTTATGGTATATTTATCCTATGTTGAAGGTAAGGTGAGAGTTGGATTCTTCGTTAAGTTAGTTGAAAGAAATACATTTGTTGCTTTACATAACCCCCTCCCCCTTCGGGTACTCCCCCTAAAACAGGGGGAGAATATCGGGTTATCATAGTTTTGAGTGTTTATTTTTAATTTAGAGGGGATACTCTTATAATACTTTCAACTAAGTTGAAGAAGAACCGAGGGTGGCTCAATATGGTTTTTGCTTGTCGCAAAATATGAAATAGTTTTTGGGTAAATATTTTGCAGTTTGGAAATTTATGTGTATTTTTGCAGATTAAGATTTTTTGGAAATATGATTGAAATTGAACGTAAATATTTAGTTGTAAATGAGAGCTATAAGGCTGGCAAGCCGATTCGTATATCACAGGGTTATATTTGCAGCGAGGAGGACCGCGTGGTGCGTGTTAGAATTAAATGTGATAAAGGCTATATCACTATAAAAAATGCGACTATCGGATTTGCTCGTAACGAATATGAATATGAAATTCCGGTGGCAGATGCTGAGGCGATGCTACAAAATACTTGCCAACAGCCGATTATAGACAAAACACGTTATGTGTTAGATTACAAGGGCTTCACATGGGAAGTTGATGAATTTCATGGCGACAACGAGGGATTGATTGTGGCAGAAATTGAGCTTGAAAACAAAGATGCGGAGTTTGAACGCCCCGACTTTGTAGGTGAAGAGGTTACGGGTGAGGCTCGATATTATAATGCTTGTTTGTTCAAGAAACCTTATAAAACGTGGTGATAGGGAGCAGGGAACAGGGAGCAAGGAGTAGGGAGCAAGGAGCAGGGAGTAGGGAGTAGGGAGCAGGGAGCAGGGAATTAGAAATAAAAATCAAAAATTAGAAATAGGAAACAGAATATGAAAAAAGGTTTATTTTTTATTGTTGCAATTGCATTGTTGGTGGCTTGTGCGCCTAAAAGCAATATTAGCGGTTCGATGTCTGATGCTGAGGGTAAAACTATCTATTTAGAACACACGGGATTGACCGCTACTACTCTATTGGATTCGGCAAAATTGGATGCAAAAGGTGGATTTAAGTTTGAAATAGAAACACCTCAATACCCTGATTTTTATCGCATCCGTCTTAATAATCAATTTGTTGTCGTGGCATTGGATTCGGCTACGAAGAGTGTCGGCATTGTGGCATCGGCAAAGGATTTGAACAATGCAACTATCGAAGGTTCAGAAGCTTCGTTGGAAATTCAACGCTTGCGCAACTCGAATTTTGAATTGCAACGCGCGGCTATGGAAGGCGATACAGCCAAAGTGGCTCAGATGTTGACCGCACATAAGAGATTAGGGCAAGAGATTGTGTTGGCAAATCCTCGTTCTGCAGCGGCATATTATGCTATAAATCAGACTATCAATGGTGCGTATTATATGACACCTTATAGCAAGGAAGATTTGCCATTTTGGAATGCAGTGGCTACGGCTTGGGACTTGCACTACGCAGAATATGACCGAGCAAAAGAATTGAAGCAAAGCGTATTATTGGCAATTGGTCAACAAAAAGCGTCTCAAATATCGGCAGAAAATATTATTGAAAACGTTACGGAAGAGGGATTTATTGACATCGTTTTGCCTAACCGCATTGGCGAAACTACGAAACTCTCGTCGCTCGTTGGCAGTATTATTCTTGTCGACTTCTCGGCATACGCAATGGAACAGGCATCGGCTCACACGCTGTTTTTGAGAGAATTGTATGCTACATACCACGAACTTGGATTGGAAATCTATCAAATATCATTTGATGCAGACAAATTGCTTTGGCTTGAACAAACACGCAATATTCCGTGGGTTTGCGTGAGAGATGAGGCTTCGATTCAATCGAAATATTTGATTACTTACAACATCAGCGAATTGCCTACATTCTTTTTGATGGACAAAGAGGGAAATATTCTCGGTCGATATAACCACGAGAATGTGGAAAAAGAGATAAATAGACTTACAAAATAGTTTTTTATGCTCAACTGCTCAACTCTTGACTCTATATTCTCAACTCACTTTGATGCGTGGGGAGTGGCTCGTATAGAGCCTATTGACGAAGAAATTGCGCATCTACGTAAGTGGTTGGAAAATGGCTATGCGGGAGAGATGGGATATATGCATAGGAATTTGCATCTGAGAGCCAATCCCAAAGAACTATTGCCAGAGGCAAAGTCGATGATTATGGTGCTGATGAACTACTACCCGAGAGAGTGGCAACCAAAAGATAAGCCACAAATTGCAGCATACGCATACGGGAATGATTATCACCACATTGTAAAATCGAAACTAACAGAATTGGCAGAAGAGATAAACAAGGTTGCACCACATAAATATGCAGTGTTTTGCGACTCGGCACCTGTATTAGAGCGATATTGGGCAGCACGTGCGGGGCTTGGATGGATTGGGAAAAACGGAATGCTCGTAAATCCTAAGCTTGGTACGTTTACGTTTATCGGCACGCTGATAACTTCGCTTGAGTTAGAGCCGAGTGAGGTGATGGAGAATAGGTGCGGAACGTGCAGAAAATGTATAGATGCGTGTCCGACAGGGGCAATACTTAATAACCCCCTCCCCCTTCGGGGACTCCCCCTAAAACAGGGGGAGAATATAAATGCCCAACAGCACACACTCAAAAACAATCTAAATTATACAATAGATGCTCGCAAATGCCTTTCGTATCAAACAATAGAGAAGCGTGGAGAGGTTGATAATGAACTAATTGAGGTGGCAGGGAATACTCTGTATGGTTGCGACCGTTGCCAATTGGCATGCCCATGGAATAGGTTTGCACATCCACATAAACACCCCGAACTTGAACCGATTGAAGGGATTTTCGAAATAGATTGGGCATCGATGTCACGCTCGGAATTCAATCGAAAACTGAAATTCAGCCCAATGCAACGTGCTGGATTGAAGAAAATTAAAGCGAGATATATGCAAATTGAGAATTGAAAGTTACAATCATCGTGTACTTAATTATACTGATAATATATATTGCTGTTTTACTCGGAGTTGGTTATTTGACTTCGAGAAAAAGCACATCAAACGAGGCTTTTTTCAGCGGTAATCATCGCTCGCCATGGTATTTGGTAGCCTTTGGGATGATTGGAGCTTCGATTAGCGGTATAAGCGTAGTATCGGTGCCAGGCATGGTATTGACGTCGGAATGGAGCTATCTGCAAACTTGTCTTGGATTTTTCTTCGGCTATATTATTGTAGCATACGTGCTATTACCTCTATATTACAAACAGAAACTGACCTCAATATATGAGTATTTGAATGGGCGTTTTGGCTCGTCGGCATACCACACAGGGTCGATATTTTTTGTAATAGCCAAAATGATTAGTTCGGCAACAAAGCTCTACATTGCTGTGCTTGTGCTACAACATTTTATATTCGATGAATGGAATGTTCCTTTTTGGCTGACGGTGATAGTCTGCGTTGCTGTAATTTGGCTATACACACACCGCGCAGGCATTCGCACTATAGTGTGGACCGATACGCTGCAAACTCTGCTTTTTATTGTAGCAATCAGCATAATGTGCTACGAAGCATGGCAATTGTGCAATACAGAATTTGCAACTATTAACTCTCAGTTTTCAACCTTTAATTTCGGCGATTGGCACTCGACTCGATACTTTTGGAAACAATTCATTAGCGGGATATTTATCGTAATAGTTATGACCGGATTGGACCAAGATATGATGCAAAAAAACCTATCATGCAACACACTGCACGAAAGTCAGAAAAACATGCTAAGTTATGGAATTGCATTCTTGCCAATCAATTTTATATTGTTGTTGTTAGGGGCGTTATGCGTAATTTATGCTCAACAATCAGGCATCATGTTACCCGAAGCACCAGACAAAATAATGCCTTATATGGCATCTGAAATCATGTCGCCAATAGTAGGTATTTGCTTTGTATTGGGCATTATTTCGGCATCATTCTCGAGCGCAGATTCAGCATTAACATCAATAACTACAACACTTGCCATAGATATTTTCAAATGGAAACAGAATGAAAATCAACGCCGAATGTTGCATATCTCTATATGCGCACTATTTGCAATTATTGTAATATTGTTCGGATATACCCAAAACCGCTCAATCATTGACACTATTTATACTATCGTGGGATATGCCTATGGTCCACTACTCGGAATGTTTGCTTTTGGGCTATTCACACGCTATCAAGTACGCGATAAATTGGTGCCAATTATAGCAATAGTATCACCTCTATTGTGCTATACAATCAATTCAATAACATCTCATTATTGGGGGTATTATTGGGGATATGAGCTTTTATTGCTTAATGGGCTACTTGTTTTTGTTAGTTTATTCTTGATAAAAAAATAATCATTACATACTAAATTATGCACATCAGTTCATCAGAGTTCGTTATATCGAACACCGACTACAAACGTTGTCCAGAAGGACGTCTACATGAATTTGCATTTATCGGACGAAGCAACGTGGGCAAATCATCGCTTATCAATATGTTGTTGCAACATCCCGATTTGGCTAAAACATCGTCTAAACCAGGTAAAACTCTATTGATAAACCACTTCATTGTCAACAAACAATGGTATATTGTCGATTTGCCAGGCTATGGCTATGCTCGTGCATCGAAAGAACAACGTAGAAAATTACGTGGTATCATTGAAGGCTACATTCTTTTCCGCCCTCAACTAACCAATCTATTTGTACTAATTGACTGCAGACACGAACCTCAACAAATCGATGTGGAATTCATGCGCTGGTTAGGAGAATCAGGTATACCTTTTTCTATAGTCTTCACTAAAGCAGACAAACTAAGTCAGTCTCGCTTAGCATCCAACATCGAAAACTACAAAAACGAACTACTCAAAGAGTGGGAAGCTCTGCCACCTATGTTCATAACATCATCAGAAAAAGCTCAAGGACGCGATGAACTTCTCAACTACATCGAAGATATTATGCGCCAAGTTGATGAGGAAGAGAAATAAAAATACTCTCAAAAAAAAATGAGGTTGACCAAAAATTTATGGTCAACCTCATTTTTTATACAAATACTTACTGTCTATTTTTAATTTTATCAGACAGCAATAATAATTAATTTACATTCAAAGAAACTCCAACTAAATCACTTCCCATTGGGGATTGGAAGATGCGGAGGCCGAAGGTTGGAAGTATTGCAAAGAGATGCTCAAATATTTCGGACTGAAGTTGTTCGTACTGAATCCATGCTGTGCCAGCAGAGAAAAAATAGAGCTCGAGCGGAAGCCCCTCGACTGTTGGCTGCAACTGACGCACCATAATGGTCATATCCTGATTGACACGGGGATGATTACGGAGATATTTTTCTAAATAATTGCGGAAGACATGCAAATTGACAGGGCGGTCATCAGCTCGCTCAATGCCTTCGAGCCAACCTTTTGATTCAAATTCTTTTATCTGCTCTTCGGTGCAGAATTGGATTGAACGCATATCAATATAAACTGATCGTTTCACTCGACGACCTCCACTCTCTTGCATTCCGCGCCAATTCTGGAAAGAGTCGCTGACAAGGGCATACGGGGGGATTGTTGTGATTGTTTTATCCCAATTCTGAACTTTCACAGTAGTAAGACTCACCTCAATGACATCGCCATCAGCCCCATATTTAGGCATAGCAATCCAATCGCCAGGACGGAGCATATCGTTGACAGACAACTGCACTCCTGCAACTAATCCAACAATCATATCTTTGAATACCAACATCAATACTGCGGCAGAGGCACCAAGTGCAGTAAGGATATAACCTGGATTTTTGTTGATTAGAATACTAACTACAATAATCAGTGCCACACATACGACCAAGACTTTAAGCATCTGATAAACACTTTGTAGAGAGTGATTTTTCAAACGCTCGTGATGCAATGACAAATTGTAGAGCGAGGCGAGAAATGTGCAAAATAACTTAGCAACTACTACGACAAGATAGATATTGTTGATTCGCATCACAAAATCTAATACATCGCTGCCCTCTACAAAGACTATTGGCAACAAAACTGCCAATAATATCGGTGGTATCAAACGTGATATGTCTTTAAGCATTGAATCGCTTAATACAATTTCATCCCACTCGAAAGTGGTTTTATTTGTTACTTTGCGTATTGCTGGTGATAGCACTCGACGAAAAATCAAATTGACCATATAAATCACTAATACTACACATGAGAGTGTAATAGTCCAATAAAGATATTCGTGCGCAAAGACAGGCACACCCCAGTCGGAAAGCCAATGTAAAATAGTTGTATTCATAATATATAGTTTTTGATATTTTTGACAAAGAAATACACAATGTGTGTGTCAGTCTTCTTGCTTGAAGGTTGCTTGCACCTTGCTTGAGAGTTAGGAAAAATGACACACAATGAAAGTGTGTATTTCCTTAGAAAAATTTATCGTACAAAGTTACAAAAAAATCCTCTTATCCGACATACGAATAAGAGGATTTTATAATAAATATTACTGATTAGTTGTTTTCTTCAGTAACATCTTCCATATCTGTCACTACGCGGTTTGCTTCTGACATACGTTCGTATTCTTTACGAGAAGCAACAAACAAGTGATCGTATTCGCGAAGACCTGTACCTGCAGGGATCTTATGACCAACAATAACGTTTTCTTTCATACCTTCGAGACGGTCAACTTTGCCGTTGATAGCAGCTTCGTTCAATACTTTTGGAGTTTCTTGGAACGATGCAGCAGACATAAACGATTGAGTTTGAAGAGCTGCACGTGTGATACCTTGAAGCATTTGAAGTGAAGTTGCAGGCATTGCATCACGAGTTTCTACTGGACGCATATCACGACGTTTGAGAGCCGAGTTTTCGTCACGGAGTTTACGTGCTGTTACGATTTGACCTGCCATAAAGTTAGTAGAATCACCAGCATCGGTAACAACTTTTTTGCCCCAGATACGGTCGTTTTCTTCCATGAACTCGATTTTGTCAACCACTTGACCTTCGAGGAAACGAGTGTCACCAGCATCAGCGATTTGTACTTTACGCATCATTTGGCGTACGATAACTTCGAAGTGTTTGTCGTTGATTTTCACACCTTGGAGGCGATAAACGTCTTGTACTTCGTTCACGATATACTCTTGAACAGCAGTAGGACCTTTAATTGCCAAGATATCAGAAGGTGTGATAGCACCATCAGAAAGAGGAGTACCTGCGCGTACGTAGTCGCCATCTTGTACAAGAATTTGTTTTGACAATTGTACGAGGTATTTTTTCTCTTCGCCTGTACGTGAAGTAAGGATGATTTCGCGGTTACCACGTTTGATTTTACCGAATGAGATTTCGCCATCGATTTCGGCTACAACAGCTGGGTTAGATGGGTTACGAGCTTCGAACAACTCGGTAACACGTGGAAGACCACCGGTGATGTCACCTGTTTTACCTACAGCACGTGGAATCTTAACGATCAAATCACCTGGTTTTACTTTTTGTTTTGCATCAACCACCAAGTGAGCACCTACTGGAAGGTTATATGTTTTGAGTACATTACCTGCCTTATCAACAATTTGAGCTGCTGGAGCTTTAGTTTTGTCTTTAGACTCGATAATGATTTTTTCCAAAAGACCTGTAGTTTCGTCCGATTCTACTTTGTAAGTAGAGTTTTCTACCATAGATTCGAATTGAACTGTACCGGCAACCTCAGAAACGATTACGGCGTTGAATGGGTCCCATTCACAAATCTTATCGCCTTTCTTAACATCTGAACCTGTTGGGATAAAGAGTTTAGAACCGTAAGGGATATTTTGAGTTGTGAGAGCGATGCCTGTATTATGGTCGATAATACGAGCTTCAGCCAAACGACCTACAACAACTTGATATTTGTTACCTGTTGCATCTTCTGCATCTACCGTACGAAGTTCGTCGATTTCGAGACGGCCATCGTATTTAGATGTGATACCGTTGTCAACAGCAATATTCGAAGCCACACCACCAACGTGGAATGTACGAAGTGTCAACTGAGTACCTGGTTCACCAATAGATTGTGCAGCGATAACACCAACAGCTTCACCTTTGTTAACCATACGGCCAGTAGCGAGGTTACGGCCGTAACATTTAGCACAAACACCATGACGAGCTTCGCAAGTGAGCACTGAACGGATTTCTACGCGTTCGATTGGTGATTTTTCGATACGTTTAGCAGCCGATTCGATAATTTCTTCGCCTGCAGCGACAATAAGATCGCCTGTAAGTGGATCGATAACATCATGAACTGATACACGACCAAGGATACGTTCGTAAAGTGAAGCAACAACCTCTTCGTTGTTTTTGATTTCAGTTGCCACAAGACCACGCAATGTACCACAGTCTTCTTCAGTAATGATAACGTCGTGAGAAACGTCAACAAGACGACGAGTGAGGTAACCAGCATCGGCTGTTTTCAACGCCGTATCGGCAAGACCTTTACGCGCACCGTGAGTAGAGATAAAGTACTCCAACACGCTAAGACCTTCTTTAAAGTTAGCCAAGATAGGGTTTTCGATAATTTGACCGCCTTCAGCACCTGCTTTTTGAGGTTTAGCCATCAAACCACGCATACCAGACAACTGACGAATCTGCTCACGAGAACCACGGGCACCAGAATCCAACATCATATAAACAGAGTTGAAACCTTGGTTGTCTCCCGAAAGTTGTTTCATTACGACATTAGTCAACTCGCTATTAACACGAGTCCAAGTATCAATAATTTGATTATAACGTTCGTTATTAGTGATATAACCCATGTTATAATCATTCATAATATTTTCTACCTCTTCGTAACCAGAGTTGACAAGAGCAGCTTTTTCTTCAGGGATGATAACATCGGCAAGGTTGAAAGACAAACCACCACGGAATGCCATTTGATAACCAAGGTTTTTGATATCATCGAGGAATTTAGCTGTACGAGCCACACCACAAGTTTCAATCACGCGACCGATAACGTTACGAAGTGATTTTTTAGACAACAATTCGTTGAGATAACCACATTCTTTTGGCACAAATTTGTTGACGATAACACGACCAACTGTAGTTTCTTCGATCAAACGAGTTACGAGATTACCTTCTTTGTCAACATCTTGAGTACGTACAGAGATAATAGCGTGGATATCTACTGCACCTTCGTTGTAAGCGATTTCAACCTCTTCTGGAGAGTAGAATTTCAAGCCTTCACCTTTCACACCCTTACGAGCTTTAGTGATATAGTAAAGACCAAGCACCATATCTTGAGAAGGGACAGTAATTGGCGAACCATTAGCAGGGTTGAGGATGTTGTGAGAAGCAAGCATAAGCATTTGCGCTTCGAGAACAGCCTCGTTACCAAGTGGAAGGTGAACCGCCATCTGGTCACCGTCGAAGTCGGCGTTGAACGCAGTACATGAAAGTGGGTGAAGTTGGATAGCTTTACCTTCAATCATCTTAGGTTGGAATGCTTGAATACCAAGACGGTGAAGAGTAGGAGCACGGTTAAGCAACACTGGGTGACCTTTCATCACGTGTTCGAGGATATCCCAAACAACTGGATCTTTGCGGTCGATGAATTTTTTAGCCGATTTAACTGTTTTTACAATACCACGTTCGATGAGTTTACGTATGATGAATGGTTTGTAAAGCTCAGCTGCCATGTCTTTTGGAAGACCGCACTCATGCATTTGCAATTCAGGACCAACGACGATAACCGAACGAGCTGAATAGTCAACACGCTTACCGAGAAGGTTTTGACGGAAACGACCTTGTTTACCTTTCAAACTATCAGTCAAAGACTTCAAAGGACGATTTGAGTCAGTCTTCATTGCGTTTGATTTACGAGAATTATCGATCAATGAATCGACAGCCTCTTGCAACATACGTTTTTCGTTACGAAGAATAACCTCAGGAGCTTTGATTTCGATGAGACGTTTGAGACGATTGTTACGGATGATAACGCGACGATACAAGTCGTTCAAGTCAGAAGTTGCAAAACGACCACCATCGAGTGGCACCAATGGACGCAATTCTGGTGGAATAACTGGCAACGTTTTAAGAATCATCCATTCAGGACGATTGCGGTGACGAGCAGAACGGAACGATTCAATCACATTCAAACGTTTCAAGGCTTCAGCTTTACGTTGTTGCGATGTATCTGTATTTGCTTTATCACGCAATTCATATGAAAGTTTATCCAAATCAAGGTTACGAAGCATATCATAGATAGCCTCAGCACCCATTTTACAGATAAATTTATTAGGGTCTGTATCTTCGAGGAATTGGTTGTTACGATCCTTTTCGTACACCATATCCATCAACTCCATATAACGATCTTCTTCGATAAGTTCGCCTACCTCAACACCTTCAACACCTTCGAGAACACCAGCTTGGAGGATGATATATTTTTCGTAATAGATAATGGCATCTAATTTCTTAGACGGCATACCAAGGAGGTAACCAATTTTGTTAGGAGTAGAACGGAAGTACCAAATATGAGCCACTGGCACAACAAGTTGGATGTGACCAGAACGTTCACGACGTACTTTCTTTTCAGTTACTTCTACACCACAACGGTCGCAGACAATACCTTTATAACGGATACGTTTGTATTTACCGCAATGGCATTCGTAGTCACGACAAGGACCAAAAATGCGCTCGCAGAACAAACCATCACGTTCAGGTTTGTATGTACGATAGTTGATAGTTTCAGGTTTCAAAACCTCACCGTAAGATGCTTCAAGAATTTCTTCAGGAGAAGCTAAACCGATTGTGATTTTGCTGAAATTAGTTTTTACTTTATTATCTCTTCTAAAAGCCATAGTCTTTTATATAATAGTGGAAATATCTATAAATCTTTATCCCTTACGGGACTAAGATTTATAGTTTCCCGTTTTATTAAAAATCTCTTATTGGTATTACTCTAATCTAACACTGAGGCCAAGACCTTCAAGTTCGTGCAACAATACGTTGAGCGATTCAGGGATACCTGCTTGTGGCATAGGTTCGCCCTTAACAATAGCTTCATAAGCACGAGCACGACCCATAACGTCGTCAGACTTAACAGTCAAGATTTCTTGAAGAATGCTTGATGCTCCGAATGCTTCAAGAGCCCAAACCTCCATCTCTCCGAAACGTTGACCACCAAATTGTGCTTTACCACCCAATGGTTGTTGAGTAATGAGAGAGTAAGGACCAATAGAACGAGCGTGCATTTTATCATCAACCATGTGACCAAGTTTCAAGAAGTAAGTCACACCTACAGTTGCAGGTTGGTCGAAACGTTCACCAGTACCACCATCGTAAAGATAAGTTTTACCATAACGTGGAACACCAGCTTTATCACACCATTCGTTGAGATCATCAATATCAGCACCATCGAAGATTGGTGTAGCAAACTTAACTCCAAGTTCTTTACCAGCCCAACCAAGAACAGCTTCGAAAATCTGACCAAGGTTCATACGAGAAGGCACACCAAGTGGGTTCAAACAGATATCTACTGGAGTACCATCAGCGAGGAATGGCATATCTTCTTGACGAACAACTTTTGATACAATACCTTTGTTACCGTGACGACCCGCCATTTTGTCACCCACGCGGATTTTACGTTTCTTAGCAACGTAAACTTTTGCAAGTTGAAGAATACCTGATGGAAGTTCATCACCAATTGTAAGGTTGAATTTAGCACGTTTGAGCTGTGCATCTAGTTCTTTAACTTTGCGTAGATAGTTTGTGATAATATCACGAATCAAATCATTGCGATATGAATCTGTTGTCCATTTAGTCAATTGTACGGTATTGAAATCGATTTCATTCAATACTTTTTGAGTGAATTTATTACCACGTGGGATAATATCAACACCCATAAAGTCTTTCACACCTTGAGAAGTTTTACCATTGATAGTTGAAACCAATTTTTCGATTAACAATGCTTTCAATGATGCAACTTCTTGGTTGAAGTTTTCATCCATACGATCGATAATCTCTTTATCAGCAATACGATCTTTACGTGTTTTTTGAGCTTTGCAATAGAGCTCTTTGCCGATAATCACACCACGAAGCGATGGAGATGCTTTGAGTGATGCATCTTTAACGTCACCAGCTTTATCACCGAAGATAGCACGGAGGAGTTTTTCTTCTGGAGTTGGGTCAGTTTCGCCTTTTGGAGTGATCTTACCAATCATGATATCACCAGGAACAATATGCGCACCAATACGAACAATACCATTTTCGTCAAGATTGCGAGTTGCCTCTTCACTTACGTTAGGAATATCTGATGTAAGCTCTTCTGCACCACGTTTTGTTTCACGAACTTCAAGAGAATATTCGCTCACGTGAACTGAAGTAAAGATATCTTCACGTACAATACGTTCGTTAAGTACGATAGCATCCTCATAGTTGTAACCTTTCCAAGGAATATAGGCAACTTTAAGGTTACGTCCAAGAGCCAATTCTCCATTTTGAGTTGAATAACCCTCAGTAAGAATTTGACCTTTTGTTACTTTATCTCCTTTACGTACGATTGGACGAAGGTCGATCGTTGTATCTTGGTTAGTACGCATAAATTTAGGCAATTTATACTCTTTAACCGAATCAACGAAGCTTACGAATTCTTCATCATCTGTACGATCATAATTAATACGAATTACAGAAGCATCAACAAATTCAACAACACCATCGCCTTCAGCCATAATTTGAGTACGAGAGTCGCGGATCATTTGACCTTCGATACCTGTACCTACGATAGGAGCTTCAGAACGAAGCAATGGAACTGCTTGACGCATCATGTTAGATCCCATCAATGCACGGTTAGCGTCATCATGCTCCAAGAATGGAATCAATGCAGCAGCAATAGAAGCAATTTGTTGTGGAGCAACGTCCATCATTTTCACTTCTGTTGGAGCCACAAGTGGGAAGTCAGCTTCAAGACGAGCTTTTACTTTGTTACGGATGAATGTACCATCTGCATTCAAAGGTGCATTACCTTGAGCTACTACAAGGTCTTCTTCCTCTTCTGCTGTCAAATAAACAACATCATCGTTATTAAGGTTTACTTTACCATCTTCTACCTTACGATAAGGTGTTGAAATAAAACCGAGGTCATTGATTTTTGCGTAAATACACAAAGAAGAGATAAGACCGATGTTTGGACCCTCAGGAGTTTCGATAGGACAGAGACGACCATAGTGTGTGTAGTGAACGTCACGAACCTCGAAACCAGCGCGGTCACGAGAAAGACCACCAGGACCAAGAGCCGACAAACGGCGTTTGTGTGTAATTTCTGCCAATGGGTTAGTTTGGTCCATGAATTGAGACAACGCATTAGTACCAAAATAAGTATTGATGACAGAAGATATTGTTTTAGCATTGATAAGGTCAACTGGAGTAAACACCTCGTTATCGCGAACATTCATACGCTCACGGATAGTACGAGACATACGAGCCAAACCAACACCAAATTGATTATATAATTGTTCTCCAACAGTACGCACGCGACGATTACTCAAGTGGTCGATATCGTCAACAGTTACTTTAGAGTTGATAAGTTGAATAAGATGTTTGATAATCTCAATGATGTCTTCGCGAGTAAGTACGCGAACATCCATACTTGTAGAGAGATTAAGTTTTTTATTGATACGGTAACGACCTACTTCGCCTAAATCATAACGTTTTTCAGAGAAGAACAAGCCATTGATTACTTCACGAGCAGTTTGATCATCGGCTGGTTCGGCGTTACGCAATTGACGATAGATATGCAATACAGCTTCACGCTCAGTATTAGAAGGGTCTTTTTGAAGAGTATTATAGATGATTTGATACTCTGTCATATTTTGATCTTCTTTGTGAAGAAGGATTGTTTGGCTACCTGAATCAATAATAGGTTGAATATGAGCTTTAGTCAATTCAGTTTCACGTTCAATAATCACCTCTGTACGCTCAACAGTAACTACCTCACCTGTTGCTTCGTCAACAAAGTCTTCAACACGTGGTTTTACAACACGTGCAGCAAGTTGGCGACCAATAACACGATTGAGGTTAGTTTTGTTTACTTTTACCTCTTCTGCTAAACCGAATGTTTCAAGGATATCTTTATCCGACTCAAAACCAATTGCACGCAACAATGTTGTTACAGGTAATTTTTTCTTACGGTCGATATAAGCATACATGACATTGTTGATGTCAGTAGCAAATTCAATCCAAGAACCACGGAAAGGAATGATACGTGCAGAATAAAGTTTAGTACCATTAGTGTGTACGCTTTGACCAAAGAATACACCAGGAGAACGGTGCAATTGAGAAACGATAACACGTTCAGCACCGTTTATGACGAAAGTACCCTTATCTGTCATATATGGGATAGGTCCCAAATATACGTCTTGGATAACGGTATCAAAATCTTCGTGATCAGGGTCTGTACAGTAAAGCTTAAGTTTAGCTTTCAATGGAACACTATAAGTAAGACCTCTGCGAAGACATTCTTCAATAGTATAACGAGGAGGCTCGATATAATAATCGAGAAATTCGAGAACGAAATTATTGCGGGTATCTGCAATTGGGAAGTTTTCAGCAAAAACTTTATACATACCCTCATTCTTCCTATGCTCAGTAGCAGTATCTAATTGGAAGAAATCCCTAAACGATTTGAGTTGCACTTCAAGAAAGTCAGGATAAGGAAAGTGACTTTTCACAGAAGCAAAACTAACTCTCTGATTGTTAGTATTTAAAGACATGAGTATAAGAATATTTGTTGAACTTAGTGAATTATACGTAAAAAGGTTTAGAGTCCCTTTTAATCGGGATTCTAAACCATATTTCCTGAATTAACAGGAGAAGTTTATTACTTAAGTTCAACTTCAGCGCCTGCTTCAGTAAGTTGTTTTTTAAGAGCTTCAGCTTCGTCTTTAGCAACACCTTCTTTAACTGTTGAAGGAGCACCGTCAACCATATCTTTAGCTTCTTTCAAGCCAAGACCTGTAAGTTCTTTAACCAATTTAACTACTGCAAGTTTGTTTGCACCAGCTGATTTCAAGATTACATCGAATGAAGTTTTTTCTTCAGCTGCTGCTTCAGCACCAGCAACAGGACCAGCAGCAACAGCTACAGCTGCAGCAGCAGGTTCGATACCATATTCGTTTTTCAAGATTTCGGCCAACTCGTTAACCTCTTTAACGGTCAAGTTTACCAATTGTTCTGCAAAAGCTTTCAAATCTGCCATTGTAATAAATATTTAAATGTTTTGATTATTTGAATTAATTGAATAAAAATATTATCTTTCAGCGAGTGTTTTAAGAACCCCGTGAATTGTATTTCCTCCTGATTGGAGTGCAGAAATAACGTTCTTAGCAGGCGATTGGAGCAAGCCAATAACTTCGCCAATAAGTTCGTTTTTGCTCTTAATTGTAGCAAGAGCTTCGATTTGGTTTTCACCAATATAGAATGATTCTTCAACGTAAGCAGCTTTAAGAACTGGTTTCATGTTCTTTTTGTTGAAGTCCTTGATAAGTTTAGCAGGAGCATTACCAACATTAGAGAACAAAACAGCTGTGTTAGCTTTCAAAGAACCGTAGAGAGGTGAAAAATCGCCTTCGAGTGATTCGAGAGCTTTGATCATCAACTTGTTTTTAACAACAAGCATTTTGATGTCGTTTTTGTAGCATTCTCTACGAAGTTCACTTACTTGCTCAGCATTCATACCTTGTGTTTCTGTAAGGTAGAAGTGAGAATATGAAGAAATAACTTCTTTAATTTGATCAATTACTATGCTTTTATCTTCCTTTTTCATACTTTCAGATTATTAGTTTTCATCAATAGATTTGGTGTCAACTTTAACACCTTTACTCATAGTTGTAGAAAGATAAATGCTCTTAACGTAAGTACCTTTAGCTGTAGAAGGTTTCAATTTCATGATAGTTGCCATGAATTCACGCGCATTTTCTACGATTTTTTGTTCGTCAAACGAAACTTTACCGATAGAAGTGTGAACAATACCATATTTGTCAACTTTGAAATCGATTTTACCTTGTTTCACTTCGCGTACTGCGCTAGCAACATCCATAGTCACTGTACCACTTTTTGGGTTTGGCATAAGACCACGAGGACCCAAAACGCGACCGAGAGCACCGATTTTACCCATGATAGCAGGCATTGTGATGATAACATCAATATCTGTCCAGCCACCTTTGATCTTTTCGATATATTCATCGAGACCAACATAATCAGCGCCAGCAGCTTTAGCTTCAGCTTCTTTGTCAGGAGTACATAATGCAAGAACTCTTACTTCTTTACCTGTACCGTTAGGCAATGATACCACGCCACGAACCATTTGGTTTGCTTTACGTGGGTCAACACCCAAGCGTACATCGATATCGACAGAGGCATCGAATTTGGTAGTAGTAATTTCTTTTACCAATTTTGCAGCTTCTTTGAGTGTATAAGCCTTTCCTGCTTCAATTTTTTCTAAAGCCAACTTTTGATTTTTTGTTAGTTTTCCCATTTCAATTGAAGTTTTAATGATTAACAATTAGGAAATTCGCCTTTAACAGCGATACCCATACTTCTCGCAGTTCCTGCTACCATTTTCATAGCAGCCCCAATTTCAAAGCAGTTCAAGTCAGGCATTTTATCTTCTGCGATAGCACGAACTTGTTCCCAAGTGATTTCAGCCACTTTTTTACGGTTTGGTTCTGCACTACCAGATTTTTGTTTTGAAACTTCCAAAAGTTGAATTGCAACAGGTGGAGTTTTTACAACAAAAGTAAAAGATTTGTCTGCATAGTAAGTAATTACAACAGGCAATACCTTACCAGCTTTGTCTTGAGTTCTGGCATTAAACTGCTTACAGAATTCCATTATATTGATACCTTTAGAACCAAGTGCAGGTCCTACAGGAGGTGATGGATTTGCTGCACCACCTTTGATTTGCAATTTAATAAATCCAGCAATTTCTTTTGCCATAATTTTTGATTTTTTTGTGTGTGTTAACAAAAGGGAACTACTCTGAGGTCCCGTTTCCTTTAATAGTTTAAGAGCGAATCAAATTCGTAACAAGAAGATTTACTCTTTTTCTACTTGTGTAAAACCAAGCTCAACTGGAGTTTGACGTCCAAAGATTTTGACCATTACTTTCAGTTTCTTCTGCTCGCTGTTAACTTCTTCGATTACGCCAGAAAAACCATTGAAAGGATCTGTGATCACTTTAACATTGTCACCAACATAGAAAGGAGTCAAGATCTCTTCTTCTGCCTCTGCAATTTCATCGAATAGGCCTAATATACGTTTCACTTCAGAGTCTCTAAGTGGTTCCGGTTGTTTTCCTACAGAAGCACCTAAAAAGCCAATGACGTTTGGAACGTTATCACGCAGATGACCAGTCACCTCTCCATTCAATGCCGCTTCAACGAGGACATATCCTGGAAGATAACTGCGTTCTTTAACAACTTTTTTGCCGTTACGTACAGAATACACCTTTTCAGTTGGAATCAAAACCTGAGATACATATTGTCCAAGGTTAGAGTTCTTGATTTCTGCATCAATATACTCCTTTACCTTTGCCTCCTTGCCACTAACAGCACGAAGGACATACCATTTCTTTGTTGTCTCAGACATTTTTAATTCCTCCTAAAATTAAATGTATTTGTAAATTAACGACATGATGTTTTCGAAACCTAAATCCATAACCCAAACCACCAATGCGATAAGGAGGGAAGCTATCAAAACAACTACCGCACTATTGGTAAGCTCTTTACGAGTAGGCCATGAGGTCTTCTCAACAAGCTCAGTATAGGATTCTTTAAAATAGTTGATTAGTTTCATAATTTACAAATAGTTTTTAGCACGGGTCGAGAGGCTCGAACTCCCGACACCTGGTTTTGGAGACCAGTGCTCTACCAACTGAGCTAGACCCGTATTTCAAAAAGGAGCGGGATTGCGAAACGCTATCCCGTTTCCTTTTTATATATTAATTCTTGTATTAGTCAAGAATAGCTGTGATTTGACCAGAACCTACTGTACGACCACCTTCGCGGATAGCGAAACGAAGACCTTCGCTACATGCTACTGGGTAGATAAGTTGAACTGTGATTTCCAAGTTGTCACCTGGCATAACCATTTCAGTTCCTTCTGGAAGAGTGATTTCACCTGTTACGTCCAAAGTACGGATGTAGAATTGTGGACGATATTTGTTGTGGAATGGAGTGTGACGACCACCTTCTTCTTTTTTCAAGATATAAACAGAAGCTTTGAAGTTAGTGTGAGGAGTCACTTTACCCGGGTGAGTGATAACCATACCACGTTTGATTTCGTTTTTGTCGATACCACGGAGGAGAAGACCTACGTTATCACCAGCTTCACCTTCATCGAGAAGTTTACGGAACATCTCAACACCAGTAACTGTAGAAGTAAGTTTTTCTGCACCAAGACCAATGATTTCAACTGCATCACCTACGTGGATGATACCAGTTTCGATACGACCTGTAGCAACTGTACCACGACCAGTGATAGAGAATACGTCTTCAACAGGCATCAAGAATGGTTTATCAACAGCACGTGGAGGAAGTTGGATCCAGTTGTCAACGTTATCCATAAGTTCCATAACTTTGTCTTCCCATTGTGCTTCACCGTTCAATGCACCAAGTGCAGAACCGCGGATGATAGGAGTGTTGTCGCCGTCGAATTCATAGAATGAAAGAAGCTCACGCATTTCCATTTCAACGAGTTCAAGCATTTCTTCGTCGTCAACCATGTCACATTTGTTCATGAATACAACAAGACGAGGAACGTTTACCTGACGAGCAAGAAGGATGTGCTCACGTGTTTGAGGCATAGGACCATCAGTTGCAGCTACTACGATGATAGCACCGTCCATTTGAGCAGCACCAGTAACCATGTTTTTAACGTAGTCGGCGTGACCTGGGCAGTCAACGTGTGCATAGTGACGGTTAGCTGTTTGATACTCTACGTGAGAAGTATTAATAGTGATACCACGTTCTTTTTCTTCTGGAGCGTTGTCGATAGAGTCGAATGAACGCAATTCAGAAAGACCTTTTTTTGCAAGCACTGTAGTGATAGCTGCAGTCAAAGTAGTTTTACCGTGGTCAACGTGACCGATAGTACCAACGTTTACGTGTGGTTTCGATCTGTCAAATTTTTCTTTTGCCATAGTGAAATAATAGTTTAAAAGTTATTATTTTATTGTTATATTTTTTCAAGAGCTGTTGACGAGGATTGAACTCGTGACCTCTTCCTTACCAAGGAAGTGCTCTACCACTGAGCTACAACAGCAAAGTCCAGTGGAGGAGTGGGCAGTGATGGATTCGAACCACCGAAGTCGAAAGACAGCTGAGTTACAGTCAGCCCCATTTGGCCACTCTGGTAACTGCCCATTACCTTAAAAATATATTCAAGGAACTTTTTTGAGCCTCTTGTCGGATTCGAACCAACGACCCCGAGATTACAAATCACGTGCTCTGGCCAACTGAGCTAAAGAGGCATTCAAAAATCTTTACAAACCGTTGAGAAATGTTCTTTTCTAACGGCTTGCAAAGATAGACATTTTATTTGAAACTGCAAAATATTTCGAGGATTTTCTTTGAAAAATTTACTATTTCGAAATAAACTTCTTTTTTATTCTCTGAATATCAAAAAGTTGCAATCCCATTAATTTAACACTTTATTTTTTCTCTTTTGCCTTTTTAATCTGTTTTTCGAGTGCTTCAACGCATAAATCAACCGCTTCTTCGAATGTATCACACACTTTTGAGGCGAAAAATTCCGTATTTGGTGCCAAAACCGTGATTTTTGCCTCTTTATTTTCCGCTGTTTCTGGTTTAACAACTTTCAAAATCACTTCGGCCGTAGAGAGGTCATCTGATATACGTTCAAGTTTACTCACTTTTTTTTCGATGAATTGTTGCAATTTTTCGGCTGCATCGAAATGGATTGATTGAATTCTTACTTCCATAATTCCTCCTTACTTTTTTCCCCGTGGATGGGTACGTTCATAAATAGTTTTTATTTGCTCAAAGGATGCATGTGTATAAACCTGAGTGGCAGCCAACGTTTCATGACCCAGCAACTCTTTTATTGCTTTCACATCTGCCCCATCATTCAAAAGCGACGTCGCAAATGTATGCCTTAAAACATGCGGACTGCGTTTCTCTTGTGTAGTCACAGCTCCCATAAGTTTTCTCACCACATTATATATATGCATCGGATTCAACGATGTCCCTTTTCTGTGTACAAAAAATTTTGTCGTAACCACATCAACTTCCGCATCTCGTTGCACACGATAGGCTTCTATCATCTCTGCCAAATTCATGCCAAACGGCACCACCCTCTCCTTATTCCCTTTTCCCAACACTTTCAATTGCCGTTTAACAGTATCAACATTCACATCTTCGAGATTAGCAACCTCCGAACGTCGCAATCCTGTTTGATATATAAGCTCAATTATCAAAGAGTTTCTTACGCCCTCAAAGTTACAATTTTTTTCTGAAACTTCCAAACAATTATCCAAATCTTTTTCATAAAAAAATTTCGGCAATGATTTAGGTACTTTAGGTGTAACTATTTTCAACGTTGGATTATTGGCTGTCAGGTTTTTAAGATTGAGAAATTTATAAAAACTCCGTACTGCCGAAATTTTACGTTTCACCGAAGAGGGCTTTTCTCCTACATCCATAAGGGCAATTATCCACTCCCGAAGCTCATCTGAAGTAAGTTTTTTCGGATCAAAATCACCTTTTTGCGTAACAACAAAATCACGCAATTGCTCAATATCGGTCTGATAAGACAAAACGGTATGGGAAGAATAATTCTTCTCATACCGTATATATTGCAGAAATGATTGAATCATAATCCTGCTTATTTTTTGCGTATAACAACTAGACTTAAAAATTAGTCTTCGTTTTGGTGCAATTGTTGTACGTAAATAGCGTGTTGCATTTTTTCGCGTTTGATTACTGAAGGTTTGTCAAATTGTTGACGACGACGAAGTTCTTTAACAACACCTGTTTTTTCGAATTTACGTTTGAATTTTTTGAGAGCTTTTTCAATGTTTTCGCCCTCTTTTACTGGTACTACAATCATTTTAATTTGTAATTTTATAGGTTGATTAATAATTATTTATCGCACTAAACGCACGAAGCGTCCCGAATGAATTTTCGGGTTGCAAAGTTAGCAGTTTTTTTTGATACTACAAAGTGTTTTTATGTTTTTTTATCTATTTTTCACTTAAATAATTAAAAATCACCCCCTTTATCAATTCATAATTCATAATGCACAATTCTTAATTATATGCTATACTGCACTGAATCTGTACATTTAATTATGTCTAAAATGTTTTATATAAATACCTTTATTGACTATTATTCTGCAGAAATTGCTATTTTTTCTACGCGACGCTCGTGACGACCACCTTCAAAATCGTTAGCAAAGAATGTTTTAAGAATTTCAAGTGCTTTTTCTTCTGAAATAAAACGAGCTGGCAACGAAAGCACGTTTGCGTTATTATGTTGACGCGCAAGTGCAGCCAATTCTGGCTCCCAACAAATCGCAGCACGACATCCTTGATGTTTGTTTACTGTCATTGTAATTCCATTTGCACTACCACAAATAGCAATACCAAATTCACATGCTCCTTGTTCAACTGCATTAGCAAGTGGATGAGCAAAATCTGGATAATCACAGCTATCTGTGCTATTTGTACCAAAATCAGTAACAGAAACACCTTGTTCTGCAAGATATTTTTTAATAGTTTCCTTCAAATCATAACCTGCATGATCCGAAGCTATACCGATTGAAAGTGAATTAATTGGTTTCATATTATATATATGTATTTTTATAGGGATACCCCCGTAATTTTTGCGACTGCAAAGTTACAAAAAAGTAACGATATAAACAAATAAAGATTATTTTTCTTCTTCCCTCTTAAACGCATTCCACCCTTGTGCCGTAATTTTCATCTCTTGACCATCACGTGTAACAAGTGCTGCGCCTGCATTAGCCTCTGTTATATGACCAATAATATGCACTCCTTCAAGTCCTTGAAGTTTTTCATGTTCCGATAGTGGCACTGTAAACAACAACTCATAGTCCTCACCGCCATTCAACGCTACTGTCGTAAGGTTCATATTAAATTCGTCGCACATCGATGCTGTGGCATAGTCGATTGGCAATTTGTCTTCATACACACGACATCCCACCCCACTCGCTTTGCAGATATGCAACAATTCCGATGACAATCCATCGCTAACATCCATCATCGCTGTTGGCACAATATTTTTCTCACGAAGATATTTAATTGTATCAACACACGCCTCTGGTTTCAACTGACGTTCAAGTATATACTCTTTGCCTGCAAAGTCTGGTTGGAATCCTTCATCTTGTCCGCTTTGGAATATACGTTTCTCACGTTCAAGCAATTGCAATCCCATATATGCTGCACCAAGGTCGCCTGTCACACAAATCAAGTCTGTCTCTTTTGCTCCGCTACGCAACACTGCACGGTCTTTTTCCACCTCGCCCAAACAAGTAATACTGATAGTCAATCCTGTCAATGATGCCGATGTATCGCCACCTACCACATCCACGCCTGCCTTCTCGCAAGCTAAATATATACCTGCATAAATTTCCTCAATCTGCTCTACATGAAAGCGTTGCGATATACCAATACTAACCAACATCTGTGTTGGACGTGCATTCATCGCACAAACATCCGAAATATTCACCATCGCCGCTTTATAACCAAGATGTTTAAGCGGTGTATATGTCAAATCAAAATGGATACCTTCCAACAACAAATCTGTCGTTGCCACCACATCTTTATCGCCGTAGTTCATCACTGCGCAGTCATCACCTACACCCACTTTCGATGATTCATTCTGCAATTCAATGCATTCTGTCAATGCATCAATGAGGCGAAATTCGCCCAATTCTTGAATTTGAGTCATATTTTTATCTTTTTACATTAATTATTTTATCATCTCTAATGTTTTGTTCAAAGCCGCATTCTCAACATGCATCACTCTGTAAAATGCCTCTGTCCCAAACAACCCTTGCGCCACCACTGCTTTCATCTGCAACATCAACAACGACTTGCTTCTCTCTACATCCTCCTCCTCAAACTCTACCTTCTCTTTACGCGCATTTTCTATCAATTTCTCATAAATTTTCTCGTTTACCACAAATTCCGCCTCAAAATTCTCAAACGAGCTATATCTACGAGTCCACGTTTTTCTATTTTGGTCTATATATTCCGACACTGTCTTATTAAACACACCTTTTGCCACCACATTCCTATGCAATTTTGTCACTCTCGTTGTGTCTAATGGCACAAACACATCAGGGAATATACCTCCACCGCCATACACCGTACGTCCTTCTACCAAGGTTTTATATTTCAACGAGTCTGGGAATACTATACTGTCCGAATTCACAAATTCTCCATGCTCATATCTGCGCTCAAGGTCTTTGTAATACTCCTCTTTGCCTGCATTATATGGCTTTTGTATATTTCTTCCCGATGGTGTATAATATCTCGATGTAGTCAATCTAATTTCCGACCCATCTTTCATCCTCAATGGTCTTTGCACCAATCCTTTACCGAATGATCTACGTCCCACTATCGTCGCTCTATCCCAATCTTGCAATGCCCCCGACACAATCTCACTCGCCGATGCCGAGTGTTCGTCTATCAACACATACAACGGCATATCTATCAATTTCTTACCACCAAATGACATTGCCGAATATCTATCTTGATGCACTCCTTCGGTATAAACAATCAATCTATCTTTTGGCAAAAACAAGTTCACCAACTCTATCGCTGCCGACATCACTCCTCCCCCATTCGATTGCAAATCCAACACTAAACTCTTCAATTCTCCCTCTCTGCTCAACTCATCCAATGCCTTAGCTATCTCATCTGTCGTAGTTACCGAAAAACTATTCAATTTCACATATCCCACTCCTTCAGCCACATAAAACGCCGCATCTACCGAATGAATCGGAATTTTATCGCGCACAATCGTAAATACTATTGGCTTTTTCTCTCCTCTACGTACAACCGTAACATTCACTTTCGAACCCTTTGCTCCTCGTATCAATTTCGGTATTTCCGACTGTTTTTTCCCCACACCAGCAATACACGTCGTATCCACATACGTCAATCTATCGCCTGGCAACATACCCACCTTCTCTGCCGGACATCCTGCAATCGTCTGACTCACAACCACCGTGTCTTTTATAAACTGATACGAAATACCAATCCCCTCAAAGTTTCCCTGAATTCCCTGATTCATCTCCGCCACATCCTCTGCCGCAATATACGACGAATGTGGGTCCAACTCCTCCAACACTTTCACTATTGCCTTTTCCGCCAATTCACTCACATCCACTGTATCAACATACAAATTATCAAGATAAAACAAAAATTGCGACAACTTCATACCCGCTTGCTCCAATTCTGCTCTATCTGCATATCCTCCAACACTCACTAACAAAGTGAAAACTAACAATATATATTTCAATCTATCCATATCTAACAAATTATATCATTCAATCCCCAAAGATACAAAAAAAATAAATATCTTGCAATACCCCCAAAAAAATCTCCTCCCTCCCCCCCACTCCCTACCCCTTACTCCCTATCCCCTACTCCTTGCTCCCTGCACCCTGCTCCCTACTCCCTACTCCTCGCTCCCTATTCCCTATCCTCTACTTACCTTCAACATAGGATACATATACTATAAATATACCATAAATATACTATAAATATATGATAAATATACTATAAAGCAACCTGCACCCTTACCAACAAAATATTTTCAATTATTATAAAAACCTTCTCCAAACACTTGCATTTTCACAAAAAATCACTATATTTGCAAGTTGTTTTAGCACAAACTCATCTATCCCAAAATGAACCTAAAAATTATAGTCGTAACAGGCCCCGAAAGCACAGGCAAATCCACTCTCTGCCAACAACTTGCCGAGCATTTCCATAGCGAATACATCGCTGAATATGCCCGCAACTATGTGGCTGAGCACGGCTATAAATACACCTACGAAGACGTGGAGCATATTGCTCGCCACCAACACAAACACCTACAAGAAACTATCGAGCGGATAAAAGCTACCCCTTCCGAGTCCGACGAACCATATCTACTATTCGTTGACACTCACCTAATTATCACTAAAGTCTGGTTCGAAAAGGTCTATGGTCACGAACCTGAATGGATCAACGAGGCTATTGCCAAATCTCCCGTCGATTTATATCTACTCTGCCAACCCGACACGCCTTGGGAATACGACCCTGTCCGCGAAAATCCAAACATCCGCCCCGAACTATACAACCGCTACAAAGAGCTAATCGAACAACACGGATTTCCATACGCCGAGGTATCAGGACTTGGCGAAGAACGCCTCCAATGCGCAATAAATAAATTACAATAAAGAAAATGTAGGGACGCACGGCTCGTGCGTCCGCTCGGCCGCAAGACCGAACATCTGTCGACCATTGCCGTTGACCGTTGACTGTTGACCATTGACTGTTGACCGTTGACTGTTGACTATTGACCGTTGACTGTTGACTGCCGCCCATTGACTACTAAATATCTAAAAATATGAAAGATTTTGAATTAGTTGCCAAAACCTACTACGGTTTAGAAGAAATTTTGGCAAAAGAACTCACCGAATTAGGTGCCAACAACGTAACTATCGGCCGCCGCGCCGTATCATTCACAGGCGATAAAGCTCTGATGTACAAAACCAACCTACATCTCCGCACAGCAATCCGCATATTAAAACCTATCCTAAAATTCAAAGCTACGGATGCCGACATGGTTTACGACAAGGTAAAAGCTTTCGATTGGAGCAAATTCATGACCGTAAAGACTACTTTTGCCATCGATGCAACTGTCAATTCCGAAAGCTTCCGCCACTCTAAGTTCGTAGCATATAGAGTAAAAGACGCTATTGTTGACCAATTCATGGAACGCGAAAACCACCGCCCAAGTGTCCGCATCAACAATCCCGACCTATTCATAAACGTACATATCTCGCACGACGAATGCACCCTCTCGCTCGACTCTTCTGGCGAAAGCCTCCACAAACGTGGCTACCGCAATTCTCAAAACGAAGCCCCTATCTCTGAGGCTCTTGCAGCTGGTATGCTCCTCATGGCTGGCTGGAATGGCGAGACTGATTTCGTCGACCCTATGTGCGGTTCAGGCACATTCCTCATCGAAGCTGCCCTCATCGCGCTCAACATCCCACCTTGCATCTATCGCAAATCTTTTGCTTTCGAAAAATGGAACGACTTCGACGCCGACCTCTTCGACAACATCTATAACGACGATAGTTGCGAACGTGAATTTACTCACAAAATCTATGGCTACGATATCAACAAACGCACCGTTGAGATTGCAAATGAGAATATTAAGTCAGCTGGTCTCTCTAAATATATCGAAATAAAACAACGCCCTATCGCAGAGTTTGAACCAATGCCACAAAAGGCACTTATGGTCACCAACCCTCCTTATGGCGAACGTATCTTGTCTGACGACCTATTCAACCTCTATCGCCAAATCGGCTCTGCCTTGAAGCATGGTTTCGTTGGCAACGAAGCGTGGGTCATCTCTTCTCACACCGACTGCCTTGCTGCCATCGGCATGAAACCATCTAAAAAAGTAGAACTCCGCAACGGTGCCCTCGACTGCGAATATTGGAAATACGAAATCTTCGCCGGCAAACGCAACGACTTCGTCCGCAAGAAAAAAGAGAAAAAATAATAAATCATATTTATGAAAACAAACAAATTGATTTTAAGGGTTATAATTTGTTTGATTCTAATCCCTTGCTCACTAATTGCCCAAGAAAATTGGCTCAATGGCTACAAAAAAGTTCTCGTTATCGGTGCTCACCCCGACGACCCTGAAACTATGTGCGGAGGTACAATGCTCAAACTCAAAACCATGGGTGCAGAGGTAGTGTCGGTATATCTCACTTCTGGCGAAGCTGGCATCAAAGGCAAAAATCACGAAGAGGCTCGCTCCATCCGTCAAACCGAAGCGCGCCATGCCTGCGAAGTTATGGGCGTGAAAGCCGAATTTCTTACTCAAATCGATGGCAATGCCGAAGTCAACAAAGAGCGCTATGCCGAGATGAAAGCACTCATTGAACGCGAAAAGCCCGATATGGTCATCACCCATTGGCCTATTGACTCTCACCGCGACCACCGTGTCTGTGCCGTACTCGTCTATGACGCATGGCGTCAATCGGGCTATAGTTTCGACCTCTATTATGGCGAAGTAATGACAGGCATCCAAACTCAAAACTTCACCCCAACTCTACTGGTCGACATCACCGACTACAAAGCACAAAAAGAGAAAGCCTACATGTGCCACGAAAGTCAAGGCATGGCCGATATCAAGCCCTACCACGATGCCATGAAGCGCATGCGTGGCATGGAACACCAAACCCATCACGCCGAAGCCTTCATCAAACAAAATTGGGGCAAATAACAACAAACACAAATTCCCCCCTCCCAATAAACCTAAAAAACCGACGATTAACCCAGTGTTAATCGTCGGTTTTTTTAGTATAAAATCACCTATTTTATTCACTTCTATTAAGTATAATGGGTAAAAAACGTATTTTTTATCCATTATACTTGCATATATTGAATAAAAATCGTAATTTCGCAGTCGAAATATAATGATACAAAAATATGAAAAGTATATTGTTAAATCAACTTGAAGAACGTAACAGACTATTAAGTCAGCAATACGTTGAACGAATAAACAACTACGACATACAATCCTTATTACAAAACCCAATGATAAAACTTATCACAGGGCCTCGCCGTGTCGGTAAATCTGTATTTGCACTCATAATGCTCAAGCAAACTAATTTTGCATATCTCAATTTCGACGACAACCAACTATTAAACAATTGGGACGAAAATTTAGTAATGCACACCCTACAAGAAATATATCCAGATTATAAATATCTATTATTAGACGAAGTCCAAAACCTCAAAGATTGGGACTTATGGGTTAGCACTCTCTATCGCAGAGGCTACAATCTTATCATTACAGGTAGCAATGCCCGCATGTTAAGCCAAGAAATGGCAACCGTCTTAACTGGGAGATACATCCCTATCATGATGCTACCCTTCAGTTTACAAGAAACATTACAATTACATAACATAAAGCTATTCAACATACCAGAAGAAAAAAAAGCAGAAAGCGACCTTCTTCAAGAAGAATATCTATATCAAGGAGGATATCCCGAAGTAGCAAAAGTTCGCAGCATCTCCCGAACATATTTAAGTACATTATATGACTCAATACTCCTAAAAGACATCGCTCAACGCCATAAGATTCGCAAAACTGAAGAGTTATACACAATAGCAGGATACCTATTAGCTAATTTCTGCAATCTATTTACAACAAACGACTTAACTGCAGAATTTGGCATGAAAAGCGTTACAACCACACAAAAATACCTCAATTATCTCAACGAACCGTATCTATTCTTCTATCTACAACGCTTCAACAATAAATTCAAAGTAATGAAAAAAGCGGCTCGTAAAGTATATGTTGTTGACAATGGTTTTATCGACAATGTAGGTTTCCAATTATCCGAAAACAAAGGTCGTCTTCTTGAAAATCAAACATTCATAGAACTAATACGACAAGGTTACAACACCGAAACCTCGATATTCTACTATCATTCGCGCAACAATAAAGAGGTCGATTTCGTCACTCGCAAAGGCACAAAAGTAGAACGACTAATACAAGTATGTTACGACCTTTCATCCGAAAAAACACGCAAACGCGAAATTGACTCCCTCCTTGAGTGCGCCGAGGAACTACGTTGCAACAACCTATACATAGTCACCTACAATCAAGAAGAAACAATACAAATAGGCACACAACAAATTCAAGTCATCCCGTTTCATAAACTTTAAAACTCAATAAACCTAAAAAAACCGACGATTAACACTGGGTTAATCGTCGGTTTTATTTTTTGAAATACTAAATCAAAGTCCAATATACGCAATAATCTTTTTAATTAAATTATGTGTCGGCTCAATCATAGGCAACACCTCGTCCTCTGAAGTTTGATACACACAGCAACAATCGCCTTTTTCTCTTATAGTTTGCAACCGAGAATACAATCGTCCATCAGCAACATCAAAAATCCTCGTTCCCACATAATATTGACCAAACATAAGAATTGTACCTTTATGCGTATTCACACTATGCCCATCATTTATCAACAAAGCCAATACTGCATGAAATATAGCACAATACAAGCAATTAGCCACACTATCCCAATAGCCCAAATTCTTCAATGCCTCTATTTGAGACATCATTGATTGTGCCTTTTTCATTTCAAATCGCACAATAATTCTGCGTTCCTCAATCGTTAATCCCATTGCAATACTATTTTATTAAATTCAACATTCCCTCCAAAAACATCTTTACCCTCCCATTTTTTATTTATACAAATAGTATTCCAAACAAATAATAGAACCACAAAAAAAACGACGATTAACTCTCGAAAAGTTAATCGTCATTATTTATATTTATACTAAAAACTACTCCTTAAAAATGACTTTACAAAGTCTAAACAATTCTTCAATTCTGAGAATCGGGTATATTCACTATTTTTATGAGCATTGTAATATCCACAACTAACATTACAAACTGGGATGTTTAAGCCTCGCATTTTCAGTTCAACAACATCAGTTTTTCCACCTTCAACCATTTCATATCCATATTTTTGAAGAATCGGCTGTGAAATAAAATCAGAATTACATAATTCTATGCCTCCTTTACCTATACAAACAACATCAGACGCACCTTTTCGGTCGCATTCAATTATGTATTTAACATTATCGAAAAAAGAGAGGTCGCAAGCACGCGCTCCACGACATCCAGCCAAATCGCCATCTCGTTCTTCTTGTACAAATAAGGCAACTTTCAAAACAGGCTCAGTCTGCAAGAGATTTAAGACAATCCAAAGTCCATTTTTATCATCAGCACCACAGCCTACTCTATTCCATAGTTCATTCACCGCATATATAATGTCACCCTCGACAACCACTTCACGCTGACATGGTGCGTGAATTTCATCGAGATGAGCCGCCACACAAGGATATAGGTCGGCAACTCCTTTTGTAATAAATAAGTTCCCTATAGCATCAGTTTCGACAGAAATAGGAAGTTGCTGCAATGAATCGAGTAAGAAAGATTTAATTTTATCCTCTTTACCCGATTTTGAATTTATTTTGTATAATTGAGTTAGTAAATGCATGGTTTTTCAGGAAATTTTGCCATTTTTCAGGGGGATTTTTGGTATTTTTTGTGCTATTTTTTAGATGCCCAAAAAGTTAATATGCTGATTTTCTGAGAAATAAACAAATAAGAACACCGAACTTTGCAACTTACAAAGTTTACAAAGTAACTCAACGCATTGATTATCTTTATATTATCAAAAATTTTATTCGTTATATTTTTATCCATAAAAACATATATTAATCTAATAATAAAAGACTTAGCTTGAACTTTGCAACTTTGCAATTGCAAAGTTCGATTTTTTAGATCATAACTTTGTAAAGATTGCAAGTATATGATGTAAATGTGGCTGTTTGCTACGGAGCAGTTTGCTTGCACCTTGCTTGAGTTTAAGATAAAATAATAAATTGTACGATTTATAATAAAAAAGTTAATCGATATAATCTCTCATACCAAAATCATGACCTTTTCTACGAGTTACCATTTCAGAAGGTAATGTTTTTTGGACATCAGGTTCGAATGCATAATTAAATACGTCTGCTATAGTTTTTATAACATTCAAAAATGTATTATTAAAAATATAAACAAAGCACTCTATTCTTAAAGTAAAAACATTTTCGGCTTTAATAAAATGAGCTATATTTGCAGAACTAACAGCATACCATTCATTTTTATCAGCGTGCAAATCAAACTTTTCTGAAATTTCAGCCTCCATTTTATTATACATTTTATCAAAAGCTTCGTAATTAACAATACGAGCTTTCGGATCATCGTATGAAGCATCGTGCTTTTTAGAGTTATAACAAAAATGGAATTGCGTTGGTCTATTTCTCAAGCCAGTTGCGCCCAAAATTGGTATAACCCAACTATCTGGTTTTGAAGACAAACGATTTATATCCTCAATAAATAATTTCAAATTAGGACAATCATCGACATTTGTAATATTATAATAAGTAGTTGGATCGTCAGGATTGGTTTCAATATCCTTTGCAACATAATTAAAACCACCCAATTTAGCAATATGATAAGCTAACCAACTTGACATTGGTTCAGAATATCCAGATGTACTAACTATAGTCACTTTAGAACCTCTATCTATACATGCCCCATACGGAGTATTAGAGAAATAATTGATAACAACCAAATTGTCTTTTGGATTATCTTGAGGGTTAGATGCCTCTGCCAAATTATACAGATGGAGACAGTCTGAAGCTTCTACTGCTTTAATTATATCATCTTCAGCAATAAATTTACGAGTTGTGATAGTTTTAATCTGCTTATAACGAGGTACACAAAACAAATTTGTATGCTGTTGATCTTTTTCAAATTTAAATAAGCGCACAATGCGTTCTATATTATCAGAAATCTCTTTTTCTTTAGCGTCTTCTTCCATTACTTCAGTAAATGCTGAACCGATGAGACCGGCAGGTACGGCGAAGATAGCGATACCGAGGATACCGATGATAGTGGCGATTAAACGCCCAACGAGAGTAATAGGAGGAGTGTCGGCAAAATTACCTGGATCGCCAATATACTGAGCAAAAGCCCAAACAACTGACGTCCAACCATTAGCATAAACCTCTGGTTGCGCTTCGTGTTCGACAAAAAACAATATGAACGATAGAATAAGAGTCACGATAGAGAGGAACTGAAGGGAAACAATCATCTCGCGTTTTTTGGAAGATATGGCACGCGACAAAATGCTAAATGCCTTCATATAACGGAAAACACGCAAAAGGCGAGCAATACGCAATGCCTTGAGAGCTACGTAAGGCACAGGCATAAAGAAGTGGAGATAGAATGGATAGGTAGAGAGAATGTCTATCAATCCATAGAATGTACAACAATATTTGATTCTACCCCAAAAACCTTTGTATTTATCATCGATTTGATCAGCACACCAAATACGCAAAGTGACCTCGATAGTAAAAAATAAGGTTGTAAGTATATCAACAAAATGCAGTATTTTGCCATATTGTTCTACAACACTATCATACGTTGAGAGAAATACCTCAATAGTTGATAATACAATAAATCCAAGAATGACATAGTCTAAATAGTTATGCCACTGTTTTGTGCGTAGATTATCATCAAATACACGAGCGAGTTCTTGTTTAAGATTTTTAATTTTTGAGTTCATATTTTTTTATTTTTAATTTATCAACCATGCAATGCCGAGACCGATATTGGAGTAAGATTTAGGGGCTTGGCAATTGAAAGAAGCATAGAGGTCGAGTTGAATACGTGGGTGAACAATGTAGTTGAAGCCAAAATCGAGATTAGTTTCGACTGCGGTTTTGCCAGTTGAGAGGTCATAGCGAGTGAAATAGTTGTAGCTTTCGAGGAATGCGCCGAGATTGTCAGTTATACCAAATCCGAGACAAACGGCAAGAAAAGTGGCAGGAGTAGCATCTATGCCATTCCACTCAACACCAACATTATAGCCAACATTAAACCAATCTGTTATATCATTTTGAAACAAGAGATAGAGACTTGGAGCAACATGCATCGATTGAGCTAATTCGGTAGTAGAAGGGATAGCGAGATTTGCCATAAAACTAACGGCTGGGAGATAACGACCACCTTCGAGCATACGAATTTTAGTTCCAATGGTAAGAGGCTCGACAGCATAACTCCATGGAGCACTTGAATTTTCGGCAAGAATGCCATCATATTGCAAACGTAATTCAGCAAAATCAGATAAACCCACACGCAACATAGCTGTTGGCAAAATAATTGCAGAAGTGGCATCGGAATAGTCCCATTGGAAACCAGTTTCGAACTGAACTTTTTTGAATGGCATAATATCCACACCAGTAGCCATACCCGGACGGTCGGCAGAGATTACAGATTCAGACTCTTGTGCCACTAAAACTGAGAGCGACAAGAGAAATAAGAGAGAAAAAATAATACGTTTCATAAAATCTTAATTATTTCGTGTAAAACAATTTGCATTTGTTGTAGGGGCATAGATGGCTGTTGTGTGTCTGTGACTTGCTCTGGTAGGCGTGGAAGATGTAGAAAACCAATTTTAGTTGGCAACGACAATTTATCACACCAGTAGAGCAGTTCATAAAAAAGATGATTGCATACGTATGTGCCTGCTGAATTTGATATTATGGCAGGTATATTTTTTGCTACCACAGCATGTTGTATAGCTTTGATTGGTAAAGATGAAAAATAGGCATTTTTGCCATCTACGTGGATTAGTTCATCAATAGGAGTATAACCACTATTGTCGGCAGTGCGGGCATCATCAAGGTTCAATGCCACTCGTTCGATGCGGATAGAGTCGCCGGTGCATTGTCCGAAAGCTAATACAATATCAGGGTTGTATTGCTTAAGTATCTCTGGCACAAGATTTGACACAGCCTTAAATTCGACAGGCAATAGTAACTTAATAGACTCAAAATCACTTGTAGTATTCTTGAAAGAATCTACAAGTGACCAAGATGAGTTTATTTTATACTCATGAAAAGGTTCAAAGCCAGTAAGTAATATGCGTTTCAAAATAGTTATATATAAACAAAATAAATTAGAAAAAACTTGTATAATTCAAAAAAACTCAGTAACTCTGTACGCTATTCTGTTATGATTATAACAATTCAAATATTCTTTAGTATATTTCTGAATTTAAATTTATCGTAATTATTGTTACTATAATATTTTGCTTAACCTATTAAGCAGATTTGCTATGAAATTGCTTAATCTATTAAGCAAATTTATTGAAAATTATTTGTTTTATTAAGCAAAAATTTGTAACTTTGCGACAAATTTATGGCAAACTTGCCACAAAAAAGAAATATAATAGCAAATAAAAACGAGTAAATGCTTGAATAAATGGAAATTAAACGAGATTTATACCTAACAAAATTAATTCAATCTAAAGAAAATGGATTAATCAAAGTCGTAACAGGATTACGCCGTTCTGGTAAATCGTATTTACTAAAAACTCTTTTCAAAACTCATTTATTAGAAACTGGAGTTGAGGCAGACCATATATTAATTATTGATTTAGAGAACATACGTAACAAAGCTTTTTTAGATATTAATTATTTCATAAAATGGTTAGATGAACATATACAAGACAACAAAACACATTATTTGATAATTGATGAAATACAAAATATACCTAACTTTACAGAACTACTTGGAGGATTAGTAACGACAGAACACCTAGACGTATATGTCACAGGGAGTAACTCTCATTTACTAAGTTCAGATGTTGCTACAGAATTTCGCGGTCGAGGAGAAGAAATTCATCTATATCCTTTATCTTTTGCAGAATTTTGTTCTGTATATTCTGGAAACGAAGTTGATGCCTTACAAGAATATATTACTTATGGTGGTCTTCCATACGTACACACACTGCCAAATGATGAAAAAAAATCCAACTATTTAGAACAAATTTATCGTTCTGTATATTTAAGAGATATTTTTGAAAGATATACTATTGAAAATCCTAAAGAATTTCAAGAATTATTACGAATTTTATCATCATGTATAGGTACGCCTCAAAATGCCAATAAAATTGCTAATACATTCAAAACAATAAAAAAGCTACAAGCAATTACACCAAAAACGATTGACAATTATATAAATCACATAGAAAATGCATTTCTTTTAGAGGAGGCACAACGCTATGACATCAAAGGTCGTCAATATATTGGTAATTTATCTAAATACTATTTCCAAGATTTAGGTTTAAGAAATGTGATTCTACATTTTCGACAAATAGAAGAAACACACTTAATGGAGAATCTACTTTATAATCAATTACGTATGCTTGGATATCAAGTAGATGTTGGTAATATTCCTATTCGTACAACTATCAATGGAGAACAAAAACGTTCTAATTTAGAAATTGATTTTATAGTTAATCGAGGTTCACAGCGCTATTATATACAATCGGCATGGCGTCTGCCCGACGCAGAAAAACGAGAGCAAGAAATTCGTCCTTTCATCAATGTAGCAGATTCATTTCCAAAGATTGTAATTGTTGGGGAACAAATGAAATTGCGTCGTGACGAAAATGGTATAATCTACATTAGCATCTATCAATTTTTGAAAGAACCACAAATAGTATTAAACTAAACATTATATTATTTCAAAGAACGATTTTATATTTGTAGGCATTCAAGGGTTCAATCTTGAATGCCTTATTTTTTCGTTTTGCCTATTTTATTATAAATTATTTACATCGCTTCAATGCTTCTTTGGCATCTTCGATATAACGTTTGATGCGTTCGATGTCGCGGTCGTGCGAAGCTGCACGGTCGATTTTATTTTTACGATAAGTTGCTTTAGACGAAGGAGTAGAAGCACGTTTAATTAAATCGGCATAACGAGCATTGTCACGTTTCTTTTCTTCTTTTTCTTTAGCCAAATCGGCACGCAAATCAATAATTTTTTTGCGGTAATACTCTTTACTCATAATTTTTTAAGATTTAAAGGTTAATAATGTCACTCTACTTTGGCACAGGTTGCTTACACCTATGGAAAGATATCTTTTTCAGTCTATATTTGTAATTTTGCTTATTACATTAAGCAAAATTCACATAAAATTACTTATTGCATTAAGCAAATATTTATAAAATTGCTTGTTTTATCAAGCAAAAAGTTATACAATTTGAATATTTTTCTTTATCACAATAAAAATATCACAACAAATAATTGTGTATATCAAATAATTGCACTATCTTTGCACTGAAATTATAGTAACCACCATTACGGTAATTACCATTACTATAACTAAACACGTATAACTTTTTACATTATGAAATTCTATAATAGAGAAAATGAATTAGAGCTACTACAAGAGATTGTACAACTATCGCAAAGCGCGTCACAAATGACAGTGCTAACAGGTCGTCGCCGCATTGGAAAAACAAAGTTGCTACTACGAGCAACTGAAAAGATGCCATGTGTATATTTTTTTGTATCACGCAAAAGCGAAAGCATATTGTGCAACCAATTTGCTACCGAAGCATCGCAAGCACTGAATGTACCGATTGGCAATTACAATCGTTTTGCAGACTTATTAGAGCACTTAATGCGCATCTCGACATTGCAACCATTCACGCTTATCATCGACGAATTTCAAGAGTTTGTGAATATTGAAAAGTCTATTATCGGTGATATACAACGAGTATGGGACTTAAACAAAGATAAAAGTCGCATAAATTTATTGGCAAGTGGTAGTATATACTCGATGATGCACCACATTTTTGAAAACGAAAAAGAGCCACTATTTTCACGAGCAAGCAATATCATACATCTTCAATCATTCAGAACTGACACTCTCAAAGAGATTCTTGCCGACCATAATCCTAATTATACTGCCGAAGATTTATTAGCACTATACACATTCACGGGTGGCGTTGCATGGTATGTTGAACTGCTGATGAATGCACGAGCTGTAACCTTCAAAAAAATGGTTGACCATATTTTCCGTGAAAATTCATTATTCCTCAACGAAGGCAAAAACCTACTAATTGAGGAGTTTGGCAAAGATTATAGCATCTATTTTTCGATTTTAGAATGTATTGCACGAGGTATAAATACACGAGGTGATATATCTAATGCGATAGGAATTCAAGAAATAGGAGGTCATTTAGCACGATTGGAACGAGATTTCAATATTATTCGTCAAATTCGACCTATATTCAGTAAACCATCCACTAAGACGGTAAAATATTATATTGCCGATAACTTTCTAACATGTTGGTTTAGATTTATCTATAAGTATATCAATTATATAGAATCAGGCAATATAGAGTTGCTAAAACAGGTATTTATGCGCGATTACCCTACTTTTTCAGGTCAGATGTTAGAGCGTTATTTCCGTCAGCAAGCAATCGAAAGTCATCAATATACCACAATAGGCAACTATTGGAATCGCAAAGGCGAAAACGAAATAGATATTATCTTGGTGAATGAAATAGACAAAATATTACAGATTGGAGAAATCAAACGCCAAGCAAAAAATATTGATATGGAATTGTTGCGCTCGAAAGCTGACTATTTCTTGTCAGTTCACCCTGAATTGCAATCGTATCAATTAGAATTATGCGCATTATCATTGGATGATATTCTCTAATTCTACTCTACAATATTTCAAAGAACACATTTATATTGTAGGCATTCGGGCGGTCAAGCCCGAGTGCCTTAATTTTTTTTGCTAATTATTTACCTGCAGCAACGAGAGTAGCAGAGTTATCAGCCAAAGCAGAGTCATCTGCGTTAGCAACTTGAACACCGATACCATACATTTCAGCAACTTTTTTCTCGAAGTTACCCACTTGCATGTTACCACCTACTGCGAGTTCGCCACCTTTAGCGTCTTTAGCACGGATAGAAGCCAAAGTAGCTTCATCGTCAGCAAATGCACCTTTACAAGTTATGCTTTTGTAAACGCGAAGAGTTGAACCAAATGCTTTTTTGAATTCGTTTTTCAAGGTTTTCACTTTCATGTTACCTTTCAATGCAATTTCTGCCATAGTAATAAATTTTTAGTTAGTTAATGCCTACTCTTTTAGGATTTTCGGCTACGTCCTTTTATCCTTTGTAAAAATAAATGTTTCATATCTTCATATAAATCGTCACTAATATCTTTTGTATGTGGATATAACGCATTAACGAAATCACGAAAATAGATATCTTCTTTATATTCTTTTTGTTTTACACAAAAATCATAAACTTGCTTATAATAAATTTTCTTATAAAAACATCCCGATTTGTATACACTCAAATCAATGTCATTATAATTTGGAGTTAACAAATAAAATGCAGTATCCCAACCCTTTTCTTTTGCCTCTTTTTTAGCAAATTCATAATACTTTTCGAGTTGTGTACGATCTAATTGGTTCGATTTACGATTAAAAATTAAACCATTTATATGAGATTTCACCTTATTCTCAACAACAACGATTTTATTTCCTCCTCGAATCAATAAGTCAATATTTCCCTCCTCGCGCGCAACATCAAAATCGGTTGAGAAGCTACACCCAAGCTCTTCTTTGGCAAAACGAACTAACAAATCGGGATATCGTTCCATAAAAAAAGCAAACGCATTAGAAAAAGCCAATTCATTAGAAGATACACCACAAATATCAAAATATGTAATATCCCTTTTATCGACATCTTTCATTTCGACTTTATCCACCCCATTATTCCATAGACTAATATCATTAATCTTCTCTTGCAGTGCAATATAGTCATTAGGTGTGAGTTCGTAATCAATATATTGTTTAAGAGATGCTTTTGCCTGCTTATTTTCGGTCAACACCACAGTATCAATCCCATCCTTATCAAACGACACATATAAAGGTTTAATAGGGCGACTAACACGCTCGGCCTTATATGTCAAATAGACATATTGATACTCATTTTCTATAAAAAGTTCATTAAGCAAAACACCTGCATATCGTACATCGTTTTCAACAATATACTTAATCTGATCTTCAGCAGTTTGTTTTGGGTGATAAATTTCTGTAATTCCCTCTGCCTTCCCAAGCACTTCAAGCATTTTTCGACCAGGCAAAGAGCGAACAAGAAGCACACAACCAACCTTATCTTGTTGCGAAACATGGAACGTTCCTGAATGTTGCAAATAGATATAATGAGAACCATTATCTGATTGATAAAGATTTATTATCTCATGACCCAAATTATCGTTAAGATAATCGCCATTATACATTCTATTTAAAACGATTTTTTTATTCATAATTTAAATTTTAAACAACTATCCTATTAATCGAATAATACGCCATTTTTCAATACAGACACTCTATTAACTTCAGCGATATTGATAGTATATTCGCCATAAGATGCGGTTTTCTTTGCCATGATAAATTAGATTTTAAGTATTTTCTGCCTACTCTTTTAGATTTTCGGTATCTTCCTTTTATTTGTAGGCAAACGGGCGGTCAAACCCGAATGCCTTATTTTTTATCAATACTCACCACGCGCGGCTTTGCCGAGTGTAATTTCGTTTGGCACAAGGATTTTGCCTGTTTTGTCCTTGATTTGAACTGTTACGCCAAAAGTTTCGTCGAAGAGTTTTTCGGCATCGCCTACTTTTGTGCTACCTTTGATTTTGAGGGCATCGGCAGATGCTTTTTTCACTTCTTTAGTCGTTTTTTCGTTCAATTGATTGAGTGTCAAATCGCCATCGGCTATTTGTTTGCCTTTGTAAAAAACAAGTGACAAATCGAACGCAGCCATGAAATCGGCTGAAATTGTTTTCAATTTTTTGTTTGGAGCAACTGTAAATTCCGCTGAATTAAAACGGTCTTTAATACTATCAAAAAGTCCCATAATTGTAAATGTTTTTTTAAGTTAATATTATTTTCTTTTTTTAGTTACTGCTTTGAGAATTGCACCTCCGATTTTACGTTCGAGACCTTGACGTGTGGTTGGGATGCCTACGGCGTGTGCTACTTTGTTTTTTAGACCAGAGATGCCTACGGCACGTTTTAATGAAAAGCTTAATCCTGGAATTTTCATGATATTTTAGGTTAAAGTTTATTTATAATATTTTTCCCACAAATTACACAAATAATTACTCTGTCGCACTTACTGTGCTTATTCTACTATGACAATATCATCAGGGGTTTACACCCCTGCCTGGGCTATATCGCCTCTACGAGGCTTTTTTTAACAATGTTAATATCATCATTACACCCACCGTCTGGATTATATCATCTCTGCGAGTTTTTTAAATTATAGCACTCTTAACCCCTCCCCTCTTCGAGGACCTCCCCTAAAACAGGGAAGGAATATAATCACTTCACAATGGTATATTTAGCATTGAAGTATTCGGTCTTTGGGGAAATGGCTATGACTTCGAGCCAAACATAGTTGTGGAATCGCATACGCTCGTTTTCGAAACCAAGATAGATGGTTTGCTTGCCATTCATTGGAATGCGACCATTGCATGACTGTGTGCCCATTGTGGAATAGTTGATGTTGTATTGCAATGTTGATGTTGCTTTGCCATCTTGGAAACTTTTGGCTTGAGACGAACTAGTGAATACGAACATATTGATATAAGCATCTTCTTCGCGCGGTGGTTTGTTATCACCCAAAAGAGTTTGGATAAGTCCAATGCTATGTTGAGACTCGTAGAGTGGCATACCTAAAACTTTGATTTTACTATATGAATGATTCATATCTTCACTAAACTTACCATCGGTGTACATATCTTCTTCGTCGGTAGAGATACGCAAACGATAGAGAATGTCGGTTGTGCCTGCTGGCACCTGAACAGCTACAATACCACGATATGAACCTGAGAATGCGGCTTTGATTTGACCACGAAGTGTAAACTTACGTGGTTCTTCGAATATATTAGACATTTTGAGACCTTTTGTTGATATTGCACGAAAAGCTCCTTTCTCACATTCAACAATCTCGGTGTTGACTGTTGCCAAATTATTCAAACGACTGATGTCTGGGACTTTATATCCAACACTGATATTGGCATATTGTGTTGCTCCTGGATTGACTTCTACAAGATAGATAGCAGAATTGCGAATAGCAAGCGAATCGTGCACCTTGGTCTTACTACTATAGGTTTTGAGCAATTTACGAGAATCGGCATTATAGATTTTGACTGTAGCTGGCGATTCGGTTTCGATAAGATAGAACATTTTATCTCCTTTCTCAAGATAAACTGGGAATGCCTCTGTTCCGCCATCCATCAAATAGTCTTCTTTCTTATGACTGACAATACCTAATGTAGCAACCTCAGTCTGCAATCTCTCTTTGAGTTTATTGCGAACAAAGTCAGTGCGTTTCTTTAGATTGTGACATTTTGCCAAAGCAGTAGAATCAAGCCCAGACATATCGTATTCGTAATGCAACTGTGGCACAAATTCAGACAACGAAACAATTTGATCGACCGACATCTCGCCAACATCGTCCAACAAAATTTCGACACGTTGCAACGACGCAAGCATTTTTTCATATTCAGAAGATTGCTCTTCAGACATATTGCCATATTCGCCACTTTTACCTCCGCCACACGAAACGAACAACAAAACAGTTAAAAACAAAACCAATTTTTTCATATAATCAAATTTATTAAGACCAAAATCTATCACACAAATTAGTTCACTATAGGACATAAAAAAACGTGGAATTCGACTGTTGCCGTTCCACGTAATGAGGCCTTCGCATTGCCCTTGATGTCGGAACAACAACGCGAAGCCCACGCTGATATAAGTTATAATGATTACATTATATGCACCAAACGTGCGCCATAATAGATATGGCACAACATGGATACTTACATCCCATAGGACATCTATCGTTGTTAGGTTCATGACATCAATAAGAAAGTTGCGAAGTTTCATTACGTCAGAACAAAACGCTGTATAAACGTCTTTTCAATATGTCCGTAAACCCACCCTAAAAAAAGACATACGCCCCAGCGTGAGCTTACAAATGCAAAGGTAATAAAAAAACTTCATTCCGCAATAGCAGAATGAAGTTTTTTTATTATCAATTTGTCTATATCAAAAATTAGATATGTGCCATTTGCAACCAACGAACATAGCAGAAGTTCATACGGTGTGGAAGGTCGGCATGTTTAGGGAACATACGGAAACCATAACGGAACTCTCCACTTTGTTTCAATTTATGCACAAGCTCGAATGTGAGTTTTGAACCTTCAGTTTTAACCACATCAAATTCACAAACTTCTTGTATATAGTCTTTGCCTTTTTCGCCTTTGTATGTGATAACAAGTTCAACACCAATACCATTATCAACCAAGCCTTTAGTATCTACATCTACAGAGAAACGAGTTTTATCACCAACAGAAAGACCTCCATCAAGATTTTCAATTGCAACTGGAGTTGTTTCAATTGCATCCCAAGCACGTGCCATAGTAGTTTTCCATGCTGCCAATTCACGTGCTTTTGCACAATTATCGGCTGTAACCATATCTGTACGAGCTGAAAGTGGGTTATAGAAACGTGTGATATAGTCGTCAATCATACGTTTCATTGTGAAACGTGGAGTGATTTCGGCAATCGATTTCTTAATCCATTGAATCCATTCTGGCGAGTAACCTTTTGTGTTTTTAGCGAAATACAATGGAATAATTTCATGCTCAAGCATTGAATAGATTGTAGCAGCATCGAGTTGATCTTGGTATGCTTGGTTGTCGTAAGTACGTTTTTCTGTCAACGCCCAACCTGCACCTTTCACATAACCTTCGTACCACCATCCATCGAGAACTGAGAAGTTGAGAACACCATTCATTTGTGCTTTTTCGCCTGAAGTACCTGATGCTTCGAGTGGACGAGTTGGAGTATTCAACCAAATATCAACACCTGAAATCAAACGTTTAGCAAGACGCATATCGTAGTTTTCAAGGAAGATGATTTTGCCAAGGAATTGTGGCATACGCGAAATTTCAACAATGCGTTTAATCAAACCTTGACCACCACCATCTGCTGGGTGAGCCTTACCTGTGAAGAGGAATTGCACTGGATGAACTGGGTCATTTACAATTTTCTCAAGACGTTCGAGGTCAGTGAACAAAAGGTGAGCACGTTTATATGTAGCAAAACGACGACCGAAACCGATAATCAAAGCGTTAGGATTGATACGTTCGAGGATAGATACGATTTTCGATGGGTCGTTTTGGTTTTTCAACCAAGTCATCGTAAATTGATCTTTGATATAAGTGATCAATTTGTTTTTCAACGCTGTGCGAGTAGCCCAAATTTCTTCGTCTGGCACATTGTTGATTGCGCTCCAAATCTTCATGTTAGATTGGTCGCCATAGAATGTTTTATCGAAATATTTTTCGTAAAGAGCTTTCCATTCCGAAGTTGCCCAAGTTGGCATGTGAACACCGTTAGTTACATAACTAACGTGAAGTTCTTCTGGAAGATAACCTTTCCAAATTGGGTTAAACATCTCTTGGCTCACTTTACCGTGCAACCAGCTCACACCATTAACTGCTTGGCATGTGTTACAAGCAAATACCGACATAGAGAATTTCTCGTTAGAACCTGGATTTTCACGACCCATATCCATAAGCTCGATCCAAGAGATACCAAGTTTAGCAGGATATTCGCCCATATATTTACCAAAGAGACCTTCATCGAAGCTATCGTGACCAGCTGGCACTGGAGTATGCACTGTATAAAGGCTTGATGCACCAACTACTTCAAGAGCTTCTTGAATATTAAGACCTTTAGCTACATTATCAGCAAGACGTTGAAGGTTCAAGAATGCAGCGTGACCTTCGTTACAGTGATAAAGTTTTTGATCAATACCAAGTTTTTGAAGTGTAAGAACACCACCGATACCAAGCATAATCTCTTGTTTAATACGGTTTTCCCAGTCGCCACCATAGAGTTGGTGAGTGATTTGACGGTCAAATTCGCTATTGAGTTCCATATCTGTATCAAGAAGGAACAAAGGCACACGACCCACTTGTGCTTTCCATACGTTAGCATAAACTACGCGATTTGGATAAGGCACTTCAACTACCACTGGATGACCTTCTGCATCTTTCACTTGAGTAATTGGCAAGTGGCTGAATTGTTGTGCTTCGTAATTAGCAATTTGTTGACCATCAACACTAAGTGTTTGTGTGAAATAACCAAAACGATACAAGAAACCGATAGCCACCATATTCACATTGCTATCTGATGCCTCTTTTATATAGTCACCAGCAAGAACACCAAGACCGCCTGAATAAATTTTAAGGTGATCAGTCAAACCATATTCCATTGAGAAATAAGCAACTGAAGGCACATCTGTACGGTGTTTTTCGCTCATATATGCAGTATATTTTGCATATACTTTATCAAGCTCTGCAAGATATTCTTTGTCTGCAGCCAATTCGTTCAAACGCTCCAAACGTGCATTTTCAAGCATGCTAATTGGATTATGACGACAATCAGACCACATTTTTTCGTCCATTTGACGGAACAATTTCTTTGCATCAACATTCCACACCCACCAAAGGTTATGTGCAATTTCATCAAGATGTTGTAGTTCTTCTGGCAAGCGAGTTTTTACTGTGAAGTCCACAAAATTTGGCTCATTCACATGATTTACTTTTACTTCCATTGTGTTAATTAAATTTACCTTTTTATTTTATTTTTTATTAAAATTAAATTCTTAAAACACTTAGACAAATAATTGTGATTTATGCATTGTGCATTTTGCTTTGTCTAAGGGCTATATCATAAGCCACTTTGTAATGTTTAAAGAAATGTTTCCATTGTGCTTTTTTAGCATAGGCTTGTGCCGCAGTTTTCACCGTCTTCATCTGTTTAGCATCATCTGCAATCTCCATAATGCGCTCAATTTGAGCAACAATTTCATCACTAACAGCATCAAAATTATGGTCACCACGTTTCACTACACCAACGCCTAATTCAATACTTTGTCCTTCAGCATTCACCCAACGACCAAAACCCGACAAGTTAGTTGTAATCGTAGGCACCGCAAATGCCACACTCTCCATTGGCGTATAACCCCATGGCTCATAATATGATGGGAATACAGTAAAATCAAATCCTGCTAATAAATCATAATACGACATATTAAATATGCCATCATCACCCATCAAATATGCAGGCACAAATATCACCTTCACACGACTATCTATCGAATTATTAAATCCATAGAAACGAAATGCATTCGATACTGGGTCGTTCCATGGCTCTACAAGTTGATGTGTTGTGTAACAATCTCCATGTTGCGACAAATCTTTTGCTCCTTGTTGCCATCCTGGCACTAAAATAAACGCCACAAGTTGCCCACTGCCATTATGATTCAACTTATTCAATGCGTTTATATACAAGTCGATACCTTTATTTTTATATTCATATCGACCTGAGATAGCACACAATTTTGCATCATTTGCCACTGGATAACCAAGCAATTCTGATGCTACTTCAAGCAATTTTGCACGCGAACACTTAGCCAACTCCGTCAATGCTTTGCCTTTTGGCACAAAGTCAAGTTCAAAACCATTAGGTGTAACCTCCGCAGAACGTATTTCCAACAATTGACCACACTCATCATCTGTAATTTCACTCACTGTTGTAAAGCAATCAGCCAAATGCGCTGCACGTTTCTCAATAGAATGCTTACTTTCTACATTCAACTCTTGCGCCATTTGATCACCAAAATATCCTGGCATATAATCATACAATGGTTTGCCATTGCCAGCTATCGAACGTCCTACTGTTGTTGCATGTGTTGTAAACAATGTTGCTATACGAGGCTCAAAATATTTCAAATAACAAAGCCCAAATCCTGTCATCCACTCATTAAAATGAGCTACAACCTTTTGGTTTTCTAACTTATAGTAGTCATAAAACGCATGCATCACCATACCCGATACATAACCAAACATGCTCGCTTCATCATAATCGCCATAGGCATGCAACGAATCAACCTTAGCTGTTTCCCACATCAAGCCATATATCTCATCTTTTTGAGCATACAACGGAGTAAAATCCACTAAAATTGCTAACGGACGACCAGGCACAGTCCAACGTCCCACACGCACTTTAAGACCAAATCGCTCCATCACATACTCTGCAAAACCCTCCAACTCTTGCGTTGGCTCAAAATAGATTGACTCTTGCTTTTTCCAAACATCTGGTCCTACAAATACAACATTATTCTCCCCGACAAATTCAACCATCGACTGCGCGCGAGTTGACAAAACGGCATAAATTCCACCTATTTTATTACAAACTTCCCAACTCGTTTCAAATATATAATTAGGTTTCATACTCTTTCAAACATTAAAGACAATTGATAAAAAAACATCTTTATCTAGTAAAAATACTATGTGAAAATTAAAAATGCAAAGTTACATAAAGATTTTTAGATATACAAACATTTTAGCAAATATTTTCAAATAAGGAATACACCCATTTTAGCGCCTAAAACAACTATTACTACTGTAAATCAGAAACTTTAATACTAAATGTAATTAATACATTAACAAACTAAAAACATGTTATAAAACATATTTTTCACATAAAAACAAAAGAGACGCAAAATATTGCATCTCTTTCTAAATATATACCATTTACATTTACCTTTTATCCTATTTTATAATTCCTCGAGCCGAATTACGCACAAAAAGCAATATCTCATCACGTTCTGCTGTTGCAAGAAACTCCGATTCTATTTTTGCTATTGCATCTGTTGTATTCAATCCTGAATTATATATCAATCTATAAATATCTTGTACATTATTTATCTGCTCATTTGTGTACCCACGACGACGCAACCCGATAGAATTGATACCTGCGTACGTAATAGGCTCTCTGCCTACAGTAACAAATGGAGGAATATCTTTCGTCACCTTCGAGCCGCCTTGTATCATCGTATGTTTACCAATATGCGTAAATTGATGCACTAATGTTCCACCTCCAATAACAGCAAAATCAGCCACTTCAACCTCTCCTGCCAACTGCGTCGAGTTACTCATGATAATGTTGTTACCCAAAATGCAATCATGTGCCACATGGCAATACGCCATAATCAAACAATTATCTCCAATAATCGTTTTTCCACGAGAAGCAGTTCCTCTATGCACTGTCGCACACTCACGAATTGTTGTATTATTACCAATTATCACAAGCGAATCTTCCCCTTTGAATTTCAAGTCTTGAGGTTCTGCACCTATCACTGCGCCAGGAAAAACCGTACAATTCTCCCCAATACGTGTACCTGAAAGTATCACTGCATTACTACGAATACGCGAACCTGCACCAATAACCACATTTTTATCAATAGTAACAAATGGTTCAATCACCACATTGTCTGCAATTTTTGCTTCTGGGTGAATATATGCTAATGGTTGTTTCATATTTAATCTTAAATATCAAGCAATGAGATTATCATCACTAATTATTATTTATTCTTAACTATTTGTGCTGTCATTTCTGCTTCTGTGGTAATCTTACCATTCACAAAACAATAACCTTTGATTGTAGCCAAACCACGACGTATTGGCGAAGTCAACATCACTTTCATCACAATTGTATCGCCTGGCACCACTTTGTTACGGAATTTCACGCCGTCAATTTTCAAGAAATATGTCGAATATGCTTTAGGGTCTTCTACTTGCGACAACACAAGAATACCCGCACATTGTGCCATTGCCTCTACATGCAACACACCTGGCATAACTGGTTCGTCTGGGAAGTGACCAATAAAATGCATTTCGTTGAATGTTGCATTTTTAATTGCTACGATATGATTATCTCCCACTTCCATCACTTTGTCAACCAAAAGGAATGGATAGCGGTGTGGCAACAATTCTTTGATTTGGTTAATATCAAGCACTGGTTTTGCATCAATTGCAATCACTGGCGCAAACACCTCTTGTTTGCGTATCTCTTTACGAATTTGTTTTGCAAAAGCGGTATTCACTCCATGACCTGGACAAACAGCTATAACACGACCTTTTATTGGGCGACCTATCAATGCCAAGTCACCAATCACATCAAGCAATTTATGACGTGCTGGCTCATTATCAAATTGCAATGGTCCATTCAAATAACCTAATTCCGACACTTGTGGTGCTGTTTGACCCAAAAGTGCTGCTATTTTTTCCAATTGACCTTGCTCTGCTTCTTGATCATAAATCACCAATGCATTATTCAAATCGCCACCTTTAATCAATCCTGCTTCTACCAACTGTGCTATCTCGCGAACAAACACAAACGTACGACATCCAGCCACTTCTGCCTCAAAATCTTTCATCGAATCGAGTATTGCATATTGATTTCCCAACACACAAGAATCATAGCTTACCATCGCTTGAGCCGAAAATTCTGTATCTGGCAATATCGTAATTGAAGATTTTCCATCTTCCGAAGTAAACACTTTTTTCGATGTCACTTCATAATACTCTTTCTCTGCCGATTGCTCTTCTACACCTACACTATTTATCGCTTCAATAAATGGTTTTGCACTACCATCGAGAATAGGAAATTCTGGCGCATTCACCTCTAACACACAGTTATCCACACCAACTGCATACAACGCTGCCATACAGTGTTCTATGGTACTAACCTTAACATCTCCTTTCGCTAAAACTGTTCCTCTTTCTGTAGCTATTACATTCTCTGCCAATGCAGGAATTTCGTTATCTATCTCTAAATCAACACGACGCACCACTCGACCGGTATTCTCTGCCGCTGGTTTCACGGTCAACACTACGTTCAATCCCGTATGCAATCCTTTACCTTCTAAGGTAAATGGAGCCTTTAATGTCAATTGTTTTGCCATATTATTTCTATTTCAATTTCTTTTCTAAATCATAAATTTTGCGCGCCAAGTCGGGCAATTGTTTTTGCAATACATTCAATTTTCTGAATCCCATAATTGGCATCACCGGATAACCCTGCCACACCTGATTTGGCTCTTTTATATTACTTGTTACCCCTGATTTGCCACCAAAAATCGACCCATCGGCAACCGTAATATGTCCTGTAACTCCAACTTGTCCTCCAAACATACAACGCTTACCTATTTTTGTCGATCCTGCTATACCTGTTTGTGCGGCAATCACCGTATCTTCTCCTATCTCCACATTATGAGCCACTTGCACAAGATTGTCTATCTTCACTCCTCTACGAATTATCGTAGAACCCATCGTTGCTCTATCTATCGTTGCATTCGCACCCAACTCTACATCGTCCTCTATTACAACATTCCCTATTTGCGGAATTTTATGATAATGCCCTTCTGCATCTGGCGCATGCCCAAATCCATCACTACCCACAACTGCCCCTGCATGCAACACACAACGCTTACCTACTCTACACCCTTCATAAATCTTCACCCCTGCATAAATCACACTATCTTCACCTATCACTACATCATCATCTATAACTGTATTTGCATAAATCTTCACATTATCTCCTATCTCCACATTTGCTCCAATCACCACAAAAGCCCCCACATAAACATTCTCTCCCAATTTAGCTGTTTCATGAATATCCGATTTCGCACTGATTCCTTGCTTTTTAGGCTTTAAACTATCTACCAAAGTGAGCAGTTTCGCCAAACATTCATACGCATTATCTACTCGTATCAATGTTGTCGTCAATGGTCGCTCCGCCACAAAATCCCTATTCACCAAGCAAGCCGATGCTTGAGTGGTATATATATATTGTGTATATTTAGGATTCGACAAAAAAGTCAATGTCCCAGGACGCCCCTCCTCAATCTTCGACAATTCCGCCACTTTCAACGCGCCATCTCCTTCCACCGTTCCCTTCAAATAATCAGCAATCTGCTGCACTGTAAATTCCATATATTTCAAAGTTGAGTGTTGAGTGTTGAGTGTTGAGTGTTAATTCCTCAACCAAACAACCTCCAACATTATTAATTATAATTCATTCCTCACTCCTAATTCCTCATTCATTTATATATCGGCATATAAAACAAATATCTCTTCTCTATCACCTCTCTCATCATATCCACATTCATCATATCCGACGCATGCGCCACATCATCCAAACGTCCATCGCCATACATAATCATAATATTTGCTCCATCTGGATTATATGTGTTACTTCTCACCGACTCTTCTACATAAAAATATTGAGCTAAATCTTCATCTATACCAAATTTATCGGCATACTGACGTTTCAAATTTTCGGCATTATACAACAACATATCGTCGCCCGACACTGCCTTAAAGAATCTACGTTCTATGAATCCTTTCGACAACTCGCTCAACACCACATCTTCCGACTTCATCCACACCTTCACTGCCGACATCACATCCACGTCATCCAACTCAACATATCTTTTCAACACATAATCCGTATCAAACAAACTCGCATCTACATCATTCTCCAAAAAATATTTCAATGCTGGTGTTGCAAACAAATCAACTCCACTTTTAATCAATTCTTTAGCTCTACGCAATATATTCACCAACATCTTTTCTGCCGCCACCGAAGTCTTATGCAAATAAACTTGCCAATACATAAATCTTCGTGCTACCAAAAAATTCTCAATCGAATATATTCCTTTTGCCTCAACCACCAACTTATCATCCGACACATTCAACATTTTTATAATTCGAGCTGCACCAATCGAACCCTCCATCACTCCCGTAAAGAAACAATCCCTACACAAATAATCCATCCTATCCATATCCAACTGCGACGAAATCAACTGATGCAAAAATCTCTTTTCGTATTTATCCGTAAAAATACTTATTGCCAACGACAATCGTCCTCCCATCTCCTCATTTATCAACTCCATCATTTTGAGCGACAACTCTTCATGCGAAACGCCTTTTATAATCGTATGCTCCAACACATGCGAAAATGGCCCATGCCCAATATCATGCAACAACATCGCTGCCAACACACCATTCTCCTCTGCTGGCGTAATCACCTGCCCTTTCAATCTCAACTGTTTAACCGCCTCTCCTACCAAATGCATCGCACCCAACGAATGTTGGAATCTCGTATGCTGAGCTCCGGGATACACCACATTTGCCAATCCCAACTGTTTAATGCGAGTCAACCTCTGAAACAACGGATGTTGCACCAACTCATAAATCAACTCATTGGGGATTGTTATAAACCCCAACACAGGGTCATTTATAATCTTATTCTTATTTCTCGCCGAAAACATCCTATTTCTCTTTCAAATAAGCTACAATAATTCCTCTATATCTATGCACTAAAGCCACAAGCATACCCAAAATTCCACCTATCATCAAACCTATAGCATATTTATACACCGGTGGCAAGAAATAAGGCACAAACGGAGTCTGGAAATTGATAATCTCAGGTGTCAACATATCTTGCATTTCCAAATGATTCTTATGCTCCAACACAACCATCATTGCGTCATAATACAAGCTTTGCTTACTTCCAATAATAAAGTCCTTATGCTCCATCATCACCACACTACGAGGTCTCTCAAAATAGTCGTATGTCGAAAAACTATCCAATCGAGCCATCTCTCTCGTGAAATAATCCAAACGGTCCTTTTGTATTGCTTTGCAACGCTCAAACGCCTTAACCAAATACTCTTGCGAATTAAAAAAGTTCTTCAATGCAACCTCAAACGATGTCAAATCATCCATCCCTTTCACTTTCAACACCAAGTGAATTCTATCTCTCATCACAAGATTTATCGTATCACTCAAACTTACTCGTCTATCTTCATCAATATAATCCACCACCGAGTCCGCATTGCAGTCAATCACATTATAGAAATCCAATCTACTAAATGCATCAAGCAATTCTTCCGACAAACCATATTCTATTTTCTCCGATCTTGGCAACATCAAAAAGTCTATAATCCCCTCTTGCACAACCTCACGCATCCCCTCAGCATACACTATCGTAGAATGTCCCTTATATGTAGTAGCAAAGGGTTTCGACCACAACCATCCAGCCAAAACACCCAAAGCAGCAAACAAAAACACAACCCAAAAATATTGCAATCCCAAACGCACCAAACTCAAAAACAACATAGCAACATTTTTAACCAATTTACTTAACGCTTTAAAACAAAGCAAAATAAAATCAAATAAACTCATATCTCTATTTTCCATAATAATTCGGTATATAATTAATAATCTGCAAAGATACAAAAAAAAACTGAACCCCACAATACCCCCACACTTCTCATTCCTAATTCCCAATTCCTCATTCCTAACTGCGGTTCTTCGTCAACTTAGTTGAAAGTATTATAAGAGCATATCCTCTAAACTAAAAATAAACACTCAAAACTATGATAACCCGATATTCTCCCCCTGTTTTAGGGGGAGTACCCGAAGGGGGAGGGGGTTATGTAAAGCAACGAATGTATTTCTTTCAACTAAACTGACGAAGAACCCTAACTGCTACCTACCTTCAACATAGGATAAATATACTATAAATATACCATAAATATACCATAAATATACTATAAATATAGGATAAATATACTATAAAGCAACCATCGCCCAAGCCCCGCCACCCCTCTCTCATCACTCAAAACAAGAAAAAAAACAAATCACTTTCACATTCCAACTTTTTTTCGTATCTTTGCCCCCAAATATCAATTGCTCAATTACTAACCCCAAAAACAATACTAAAAGCAATTATGAAAAAAGCACTTTTAGCCCTCATGCTCGGTTGTAGCATCGCTGTTTCGGCTCAAACAACAGAAACAAAAACTGAAGAAAACAAAGAAGGTTTTCAATTCACAACTATCAAAGAAGTACCTATTACTCCTATCAAAGACCAACACCGCTCTTCTACTTGCTGGAGCTTCTCATCTGTAGGTCTTCTCGAAGCAGAAGTACTTCGTCTCACAGGCAAAACTGTTGACCTTTCTGAAATGTTCATCGTTAGCCACACTATGCAAGAACGCGCTCGCCTCTTCGTTCGCCTCCACGGCAACGCAACTTTCGCTCCTGGTGGTGCATTCTCTGACGCTCTTTCTGTAATGAAAGACCACGGTCTCGTACCTCAAGACGCTATGCCTGGCATCATGTACGGCGAAGAACTCCCTGTTCACAACGAACTCGACGCTGTTGCTAAAGCCTACGTTCACGCTATCGCTAAAGGCAACCACAAAAAACTCACTCCAGTTTGGGCTGACGGTCTCCGTGGTATCTACGATGCATACCTCGGCAAATGCCCTACTCAAGTAACTGTCGATGGCAAAACTATGACTCCACAAGAGTATGCTAAATCGCTCAAACTCGATGCTGATAACTACGTATCTATCACATCTTTCACTCACCACCCATTCTACACTCAATTCGCTGTAGAAATCGAAGACAACTGGCGTCACGCTCTTTCTTACAACGTTACAATCGACGAACTCCTCGAAGTTATGAACCACGCTATCAACAATGGCTACACTTTCGCTTGGGGATCTGACGTTTCTGAAACTGGCTTCACTCGCAATGGTATCGCTGTTATGCCTGACGAAGCTCACGGTGCCGAACTCACTGGCTCTGACATGGCTAAATGGACTGGTATGACTTACCAAGACCAACGCGCTGAACTCACAGCTCGTCCTCTTCCTGAAGTCGAAGTAACTCAAGAACTCCGCCAAGAAGCTTTCGAAAACTGGAAAACTACTGACGACCACGGTATGCTCGTTTACGGTAAAGCTAAAGACCAAAATGGCAAAGAATACTTCCTCGTTAAAAACTCTTGGGGCGACGAAGGCACTTACAAAGGCATTTGGTATGCTTCTGAAGCATTCATGAAATACAAAACTATCAACATCGTGCTTCACAAAGATGCTCTCCCTAAAGCTCTTGCTAAAAAACTTGGCATTAAATAAACTTATAAAAAGAAGGCTGTGATACATGAGTATCACAGCCTTCTTTTTATATAAATAACTTAATCTTCCGACAGAAACTGTTTTATCCGAGGTAGCAACACTTTAGCATCACCTATACCCAAATCATACATCTCTTGCAAACGCTCTGGATCTGACTCTATTCTACCTAAATGCAACTCCTTCGATGGTTGTACCAACACAATTTCACCTCTTGCATCCAAATCATCTATCTCTTGCAATATATCATTATATGCCGAATAACGATTATTTATTGTCTCTACCAAATTAGGATATTTCGAATAAAACAACTTTGCTGGCAACGAACTTGACTTCGATTTACGATAACCTTTCGGACGAGTCTCCACTACAATTATACGCTCATAACCATCTGCCTGACATTTTTTCAATGGAATACTATCCGACAATCCACCATCCAAATACAACTGCCCATCCAACTCCACCATCTGCGACACAAATGGCATTGCCGAAGCCGCTCGCAACACCTCCATCTGTCTCAAAACGCTCTTCACTTCAATATATTCAACCCCGCCACTATGCACATTTGTCACTGTTGCCACCATCTTAACATCCGAATTCATATACGCCTCATCATCAAAAACATCGAGCGTAAAAGGCACTTCATAAAAGGCAAAATCCTTATTAATAACATTTCCCGAAGTCACTAATGAATAAATACCCATATAGCGTTTATCACGAGAGAAACGCTTATTATATCTAATCGCACGACCTCGTTGCCCTGAAATATAATTCACCCCAAACAACACTCCTGCCGACGTAGCATAAATAGCATCCACCTTGATCCCTTCTTCCATCAACACATCAAGTACCGCTGCGGAATACATACCCCGCATCGCTCCACCTTCTAAAACTAAAGCTGTCTTTTTCATATTCTTAATTTATAATTACTCCCTATTCCCTGCTCCCTATCCCCTACTCCCTATCCCCTGCTCATCACTTCATTTCAACCACCGTAATCCCAGCTCCTCCAAATTGCACATGCTCATCTCTATACGACTTCACCATCGAAGCCTGATGCAAATAATCACGAATAGCCTGACGCAAAGCACCAGTACCGGTGCCATGCAATATTCTCACTTGCGATGCCGACACCATCGATGCATCATCAATAAAATAAACTACCGCCTGCAATGCCTCATCTACTCGCATACCGCGCACATCAATCTCTTGTTTGAACGATAATTGACGATTACGAATATCTGCCGTAGCATTCGTCTCCCTACTTGCTGCCATACGTTGCTCGGCCTGCTTAACCTGTCCTTCCAACACTCTTTCAAGACGATTAAGTGCCACTGTCGATTTTATTTGCCCAAATGCCACAATAGCAGCCTTTCCTTGTATTTCAAGCAATTTGCCTATTACATTCTGCCCCACTATCTGCACATGCTCTCCTACTTGAAGCGGTTTTTGTTGCTTCTTAGGTGCTGTTTGTTGAGCTCCTTTCTCCATCTTCTCACGCAACTTACCCACCTCTTCACGACTCTTTCTCGTCGCCTCCTTGTCTGCTTGTGTCTCTTTTATTATACGAATTGTCTTTTCTATCTCTTTGTTTGCTTGCGACAATATCTCTGCTGCCTCTTGTTTGGCTTGGCGCAAAGTCTCTTTTTCCTTCACCCTCATTCCTTCTATCAACTGCTCATAACGCTCTGTCAACTGCTGCAATCTCTTCTCTTTGTCCTTCACTTGCTGACGTTTATTCTCCCAATAACGCTTATCTCTAGCCACATCTTGCAGGTGTTTATCGAAGTCCACTTGCTCCGAACCAACCATCTCTGATGCGGCTGCAATAACATCTTCAGGCAAACCAATTTTACGCGCTATCTCTATTGCAAACGACGACCCTGCTGTACCTATCGACAACATAAACAAAGGACGCATCTGATTGCGGTCATACAACATCGCACCATTCACAATCCCCTCTGTTTGTGCTGCAAAGTGCTTAAGATTAGTGTAGTGTGTTGTTATCACTCCAAACACCTTGTTTTTGTTAAATCTATCCAACACTGCCTCTGCAATAGCTCCTCCCAGTTGCGGCTCCGTACCTGTACCAAATTCATCTATCAACAACAACGACTTTCCATTACTGAATTTAATACAATTCTTCATATTCAACAAGTGAGAAGAGTATGTCGAAAGGTCATTCTCGATACTTTGTTCATCACCGATATCAATAAATATCGACTTAAACAAACCAGCACGACTACGCTCATGCAATGGTATTGGCAAACCGCATTGCAACATATATTGCAACAACCCTACTGTCTTAAGGCAAACCGATTTACCCCCTGCATTTGGTCCTGATATAAGCAAAATACGTTGTTTTTTCGTGAGCTTAATAGTCAATGACTCAATCTTACGACCTTGACGTGTAAGCGACATCTCAAGCAATGGGTGTCGTGCTTCATGCCAATCCACTTCACATTCCGACACTAAATATGGTTTAATTGCACGAATAGAAATAGAAAATTGCGCTTTTGCCTGCAAAGCATCTACCTCTGCAAGAAAATATATCGATTGTGCTATCGCTTCATAATATGGACGAACCGAATCTGTAAATTCAACCAATATACGAATAATCTCACGACGCTCCTCATTCTCCAACTCACGCAAGCGATTGTTCACCTCCACTACAGCCGTAGGCTCAACAAAAGCGGTCTTGCCTGTAGCCGATTCATCATGAATAATACCCTGAATCTTACGCTTATTCATTGCCGAAACTGGTATTACCAAACGCCCATCACGTATAGTAGGCGAAGCATCTTTCTCAACAATCCCCGATGCTTGTGCCTGACGTAAAATAGCATTCAACGTTTTCGATATCGAACTCTGAGCTGACAGTATAGCGCGACGAATTTCCGCTAACTGAGGTGATGCAGTATCCTTCACCTCTCCATATTTATTTATAATACGCTCAATATCATGTTCAATATTAGGAAATAGTTCTACCGATTCTGAGAGTTTCAACAAAGCAGGGAAACGTTCTGCATCGCGCGTACGCAAATATGCAGTCACTGCCCTCAATGTTGTAATATTCAACCTTAAATCTACAACATCCTTCACGTCAAGAAAAGTACCATCGGCTTGTGTACGAGCAAATGCTGGACGCAAATCTGCCAATGAACCCAAAGGCAACCCTTCGCCCGTCTCGGTCAACAAAGTCATCATCTCCTCTATTTGAGTAAGCGACAATACTATCGCATCAAAATCCGACGAAAACTCCATTGCATCAATCAATTCAGAGCCTTGCTGACTAACACAACGCTCCTTAATCAATTGACGGATTTGGTCAAACGATATTTTATTTTCAAAGTTTTTTGGATAAAGCATTTATTGAATGTTTAGTGCTTAGTGTTGAGTGTTAAGAATTAGGTCTAATAAAAAAGACGAGATGAACTCGTCTTTTTTTATTAGAACTCGCAATTATTTGGAGTACGTGGGAAAGGTATCACATCACGAATGTTTTGCATACCTGTAACGAACAATAAAAGACGTTCGAAACCAAGACCAAAACCTGAGTGAGGTGCTGTACCAAAACGACGAGTATCAAGATACCACCATATATCTTTATCAGGCACACCCATTTCAGCTGCACGTGTACGAAGTTTTTCATAATCCTCTTCACGTTGTGAACCACCGATAATCTCACCAATTTTAGGGAATAATACGTCCATAGCACGCACAGTTTTACCATCCTCGTTTTGTTTCATATAGAACGATTTAATCTCTTTTGGATAGTCTGTCAAAATAACTGGACGTTTAAAGTGTTCTTCAACCAAATAACGTTCATGTTCCGATTGAAGGTCTGTACCCCAATCAACTGGGAATTCAAATTTATGACCATTAGCCACAGCTGCTTTCAATATTTCAATACCTTCAGTATAAGTCAATCGTTTGAAATCGTTAGCAAGCACAAAGTTCAAACGCTCAATAAGGTCATGATCATACATTTTTGCAAGGAAATCGATATCATCTTTACAATTATCGAGAGCCCAACGGATACAATATTGAATGAAGTCTTGAGCCAATTGCATATTATCTTCTATTTCGAAGAATGCCACCTCTGGTTCAATCATCCAGAACTCTGCCAAGTGACGAGGTGTATTCGAGTTTTCAGCACGGAAAGTTGGACCAAATGTATAAATTTTACCCAATGCCATAGCAGCCAACTCACCTTCCAATTGTCCTGACACAGTCAACGAAGCTTGTTTGCCAAAGAAATCATCTGAATAATCAATCTTACCATCTTCGTTGGTTTTGAGATTATAAAGGTTTTTAGTTGTCACTTGGAACATTTGTCCTGCACCTTCACAGTCCGAAGCTGTAATAAGTGGAGTATGGAAATAGAAATAGCCACGTTCGTGAAAGAATGTGTGAATAGCCATAGCCATGTGGTGACGGATACGGAACACAGCACCAAACGTATTAGTACGAGGACGAAGGTGTGCTACTTCACGAAGGAATTCAAGCGTATGTCCCTTCTTTTGCAATGGATAAGTATTATCTGCTGTACCATAAATTTCAATTTCCTCTGCTTGAACTTCAACAGATTGACCTTGACCCATAGATTCAACAAGAATACCATTTACCGAGATACAAGCACCTGTTGTAATTGGTTTAAGATACTCTTCGCCAAATTTAGCAATATCAGCTACAATTTGAATATTATTGATAGAAGAACCATCGTTGAGAGCGATGAAGCTAACGTTTTTATTACCACGGCGAGTACGCACCCAACCCTTAATATTCACTTTTGCACCATAATCTGTACGTTTAAGTGCATCAACAATAACTGTTCTTTGAATTTTTTCCATAAAAACTTATTTCTTTCAAGCAAAAAAGCACCGACCTGAAGTAAGTGCTTTTTTGGTTATACATAGTTTTACTTATAAATTAGTCGCATTAAAATTCTTTACCACCAACAATACTCATCACGCAACGGAAACCAATATCATTGCGACAAGCTTTTTCTTCGAGCCAACGACGTTGAGTTGGGTTCAACCAAACTGCACGGTCATTCCAACCGCCACCTTTATATACGCGAGCTGTATTAGAAATAGCGTTTGCTTTTTCGATTGGAGTCATATCTTTATATATCGACTCAATCTTAGCAGAATCACCTTCAAGAGCAGATTGAATATCACCATCTTTGAAGTCGCGATAGTCGCCACCTGTTTTTGTGATACCACGTTCTGCAATCAACACTGTGCGCATAGAATCACGCATAGTTGGATCGAGGTAAGTAAAGTGTTTGTTAAGAATTTCTTCAGCATACAAAGAGTCTGATTCAAATTCATTACCACGATAAGAGTTGATCTCTTCAACGATACCTGAATTTGCACGATATACGTCTTTCACCCATTCATTTACGTTACCTGCCATATCATACAAACCATAACTATTAGGAACGCCAAAATAACCAACAGGCAATGTTAATGTTCCATTACTTTGAATACCAACAGGATCCCCTCTTCCTCTTAAAAAATTCGCTCTAAACAAACCCTCTTCTTTTTTATCATCCACAACCCTTAAACTAGAGCCATTCCAAGGATAAACATTTGTTTGTTCATAAATACCCTCTTCTGTTTCCAAACCCATCGCAGCATATTCCCATTCTGCTTCTGTTGGGAGACGACATTCTGAGTCATACAATACACCACCAAGAAGAGCATTCATTTTTTTCAAATTGATAGAATCACCTTCGAGCAAATCATAAGCTTTGAAATTTGACTTAAAACGAATAACATCACCTTCTTCGTTTGCAAATTCTTCAATATTTTCTTCATTATTAATGAAAGCAATATAATCACGAGCATCTTTTGTTGTAAACACAAAATACTTAGAATCATTTGGTCTTTCTCTTAATTTCAAATTAACGATATCAAGAGGCACATAAGGAATGAAACCAGTATTAATAAGTTGCAATTCATTCAAACGGTCAGTACGCCATTTGCAATATTCTGTAGCTTGCACCCACGAAACACCAACCACAGGATAGTTGTTGTATGCAGGGCTTACATAATATTCGCGCACGTATGGCTCGTTATACGCCAACTCTTTACGCCAAACTGTTTCATCTGGCAAAGCACGAACTGCCACATCAGGTCTGTGTTTATAAACCTTTTGCAACCAAGTTACATACTCACGCCAATCTATATTAGTTACCTCATATTGGTCCATATAGAATGCCGAGGCAGCAACACGTTTTTTCGCATTATTTCTAACAACTGAAAGCATATCGCTATTTTGTCCACGAACAGTAGTTGCTACATCAATATAAACCATTCCGTTAGGAAGTTTACGTTGAAAATCTGTTTGAACATCAAAAAAGCCTCGCTTTGAATCATTGTAAGTCCAACCTGTTGTATTAGAAGTGTTACCTTGACTGAACCTTGGTTTCCCGTTAGAATTACAGCCAGAAACCACGAGTAGCACTAACAAGCTACTCAATACCAATAATTTATTAAATGACTTCATATCTATTATTTATATTTTTTTTACAATACAACACTATATCCCATAGGGAATATAGAAATCGACCGCAAATTTACCAATAATTTATGACATAACAAGTATTTTTTACAAGTTTTTTTACTTTTTACAATAAAAAATTATTTCAGGTCAGTTTTTTTGACTAAATTTGCAGTCAAAAATAACACATTCCTATATGATTAACGCAAATTACAACAAACTTATTGCCCTCAACGAAAAAATAATTGACACATCCCATCCTATTGTGATGGCAATAATCAATATAACGCCCGATTCTTTTTTCGAAAATAGCAGATCCAACTCCGAAGAATCAATATTAAAATCAGCTCAATATGCCATCGACAACGGAGCTTCGATATTAGACATAGGTGGCTACTCTACCCGCCCTGGTGCCGATGCAGTAACCGAAGAGGAAGAGATCGAGCGCATATCGTTTGCTCTGAACACCATACGCTCCCGTTTCCCCAACATACCTATTTCAATAGACACCTTCCGTGGCAATGTTGCTCGCGTAGCAGTAAAAGAGTTTGGCGTCAGCATGATAAATGACGTATCCGGTTTCGAATGGGACGAAAATATGCTCGATGCGATTATCGAATTGCAAGTGCCCTACATATTGATGCACTCAAAAGGCAATCCACAAACCATGCAATCGCTCACCCGCTACGATGATTTCCTATCTGACATACTCCAATATTTTGCGAAGAAAATCGCAATTCTCCGAGAAAAAGGCTTCAACAAAGAAATCATCATCGACCCCGGCTTTGGTTTTGCCAAAACGGTCGAACAAAATTACACCCTCCTTCGCGAATTAGATCTTTTCGAATGTTTTAGATCGCCCATCTTGGTTGGTGTATCACGCAAGTCAATGATATACAAACCACTCAATATCGATCCAACCGAAGCTCTGAATGGCACATCCGTATTAAACACCCTTGCCATCGAGCGAGGAGCCAACATCCTCCGTGTTCACGATGTCAAAGAGGCTTCCGAAGCAATCAGATTATATAACTTATTAGGCATAAAAAACAATGAAAATCACATTAGTACAACAAGAAATTATGTGGGGTGACAAAACTGCCAACCTCACCACCTTTGAAAATATAGTAAAAACTCTCTACGGACAAACCGACGTAGTCGTATTCCCTGAGATGTTTTCTACTGGATTCAGTGTTGACAAGCCCGAATTGGCCGAAGGCACCGATGGCGAAGCCATTCAAGCCATCAAACGCTGGGCTCGCGAGGGCAATTTTGCCATTGCCAGCAGCTTTATGGCATCCGAAAATGGCAAATCCTACAACCGTGGCTTCTTCTGCCAACCCGACGGCACAATCCAATTTGCCGACAAACGCCACCTATTCATTGGCGACGAACAAAAACATTTCACTCCGGGCGACAAACACTTAGATGTTGAATTTCGTGGCGTAAAATTCCGCGTACTCATCTGTTTCGACCTCCGTTTCCCTGTGTGGAGTCGCAATTTCTCAGGCAACGAATACGACGTACTCATCTATACCGCCAACTGGCCGAAGGACCGCATCGAAGCATGGGATGCCCTCACCGTGGCTCGCGCTATGGAAAACCAATCGTATGTATGTGCCGTGAATGCCATAGGCACCGACTCGTATAGCGTGCAACACAATGGCCACTCCGTGATGCTCGACCCTCGCGGAAAATGTATTGCCTCATTCGAAGAATGGGAGGCAGGCACTCGTACAGTAGAAATTGACATGGCTTATTTAGATAAGGTGAGAAATCGTTTGCCATTTTGGAAGTCAGCAGACCAGTTTAGAGTTGAGTGTTAAGTGTTAAGTGTTAAGTGTTAAGTGTTGAGTGTTATTTTAACTTAAAGACCTTATAAAAAGACAAACGAGATACATTGACTGATGTATCTCGTTTGCTTTTTATAACATTGAGTCTATAGAGCTATTTTTTCTACTTCGCCACCCATTGTAACGAGGTATATGCCTCGTGGGAGGGTGAGAGTAGAGGCGTTGCCTGAGTAGATTAGGCGACCTGCAGCATCGAGGATGTGATAGTTTTCGGTTGCGTTTTCTACGTGAAGTGTGCCGTTGGTTGCGTAGATGTTAGCAGATGAGATTTTTGAGGTTTCTACGTTTGTTGCTTCCGCTACTTTGAAGTAAGCGTATAATTCAATATCTTCAGTTAATGTTAAAGTGCGTGGATTTTCGGTATTGCCATCGCTCCAGTGGTCGAATACTAAGCCTTCGATAGGTTTGGCATTCAATATAACTTCTACGCCACCCATGCTTGGAACTGCAGCTGCGGTTGTAATAGTATAAGTTTGGACTTCAAATTCAGCAGTATAAGTTTTGTTTTCGGTTACTGTTATGATGCGAGGATTGTCGGTGTTGCCGTCGGACCATTGAGCGAAACGGTAGCCTTCGTTGGCAGTGGCAGTTAGGGTGATTTCGGTGCCGTAGGCATATTCGCCACCTTCGGTTACAGAGCCCATAGCGTCATCGTTTACCGCAGTTGTGATAGCGAATGAGTTAGCTTCGAATATAGCAGTGAAAGTAGAGTCTTGAGTAACTACTACGGTGCGAGGATTGTCGGTAACTTCGTCAGACCATTGAGTGAAGCGGTAGCCTGAGTTGGCAATGGCAGTGAGAGTTGCAGTTTTGCCATTGTCGTAATAACCACCACCTTCTACAACACCCCATTCAGCATTGTTTGCAATAACAGTGAGTTTTTTATAATCTACATCAATAGTTTCTATATTCAAGAATTGTCCCCAATAATCATGGCGTAAATAACTACTATATGCTACTTTAGGAACTATCAAAGTACAAGTTGAGGTTGGTGCGCCTAAATCACTCGCTTCAGGAGGAGTAGAGCCAAGGCATGTGATAGATGTAAGAGCATTGCACCAATAAAATGCATGATTTCCAATAGAAGTAACGCTATTACCGATTGTGATAGAAGTTAGAGCATCGCAAGAAGAAAATGCCCAATTTCCAATAGAAGTAACGCTATTAGGGATTGTTATAGAAGTTAGAGATGAGTAATCTTCAAATGCATAATCCTTAATAGAATTAACACCTTCGGGTATAACTAAATCTGTTATTTTATTACCATTTACATATAAACATACTTTTTGATTGTTATTGAAAGGATTGCTTGAACTTCCTTTAAAATCAATATCACACCATTTTGCTATGTCAGATATATGTATTTCTGTTAGAGCATCGCACCTAAAAAATGCAGAATATCCAATAGAATTAACGCTATTGCCGATTGTGATAGAAGTTAGAGCATCGCACCAATAAAATGCATCTTCTCCAATAGAAGTAACACTATTAGGGATTGTGATAGATGTAAGAGCATCGCACCAATAAAATGCATGATCTCCAATAGAAGTAACGCTATTGCCGATTGTGATAGAAGTTAGAGCATCGCACGAATAAAATGCAGAATTTCCAATAGAAGTAAGATTTTCAGGGAGGATGATTTTAACTAAATTGTCTTTTTCTTTGAAATTAACTCCTGAGGTATTTGTGATACTAGATAAATCGACATCGACTAAAGAGATCATAGTTTCGCGCATGCAGGTGAAATCGTCGTCGTTGAGAGTGCCTGTTACGGTGAGTTTTGTAACAAGTGCAGGACGCTGACCAGCATCAAAGATTTTGTCGACGAGTGTACCTGGAGTTTCGACGTGGACAGTAAGTGCTACCTCTTCTGCTTTGAGAATTGTGATACAGCAAAGTATCACAAAAAATAGTGTTGTAACTTTTTTCATAGTTGTAAAATATTTTAGAATTAGACATAAAAAAGCGAGAACTTAACTTTCTCGCTACTAATAGGTATTTGGCGTGACCTTGAACATACGGATAAGTTAAGTTCACGCATCTATATACGAAACGTGAACATTTTCTAACTTATTCCCCCATGTTCTAAAATCGCCAAATTTTATTAGTAGAAGAAATGAGCAAAAATGCTATATAAATAACCAAGAATGACCCACTTGGTTATGTTTTATGTCGAGTGCAAAGGTAGGGATTATTTTTGAAATGAACAAGGGTTTGAGTGGGTATTTTTAGGATTGTTTGAATATTTGTTTATTATGAGAGTTTGAAATGAGGTCTATTTTATTTGCAGATTCGGTTATAGTATATTTATAGTATGTTTATAGTATATTTATCATATATTTATAGTATGTTTATAGTATTTTGTAGGTAAGTTGAAAGTTGGGTTCTTCTTCAAGTTAGTTGAAAGAAATACATTCGTTACTTTACACAACCCCCTCCGCCCATTGGGCTCGTCCCCCTAAAACAGGGGGACAATATCGGGTTATCATAGTTTTGAGTGTTTATTTTTTAGTTTAGAGGGGATACTCTTATAATACTTTCAACTAAGTTGAAGAAGAACCTAGGTAAATTGAAAGTTGAAAGTTGAGAGTTAAAAGTTTTTTTAGACATGAATTACTCCTTTCAGTCGTGTCGATGGTCGACGGTCGACGGTCAACAGTCAACTGTAATCTGTACTCTATTTCATGTCTTCTTGTCTTTTGAAAATATTATAAAGAAGTGAAAGTCGGGAAATAAATAATAAAAAAAGTGTGTTGGTGGATTGACTTTTTTTTATTATCTTTGCAAATTGTAATAATATGCACAAAAAAACTAAACGAGATATGGCAAGAAAAGGAAAACAACTACCTATTTTTTATGAAGTTACGATAACTGATGTTGCGGCTGAGGGTAAGGCTTTGGCTAAGGTGGATGATATGGTGATTTTCACACAATATGCAGTGCCAGGAGATGTGGTGGATTTGCAAATTGTGAAAAAGAAAAAAAATTACATGGAAGGTCGTGTAATTAAATTTCACTCGTATGGCGAAAAACGCTGCGAGGCTATGTGCGAACATTATGGCACTTGCGGTGGATGTAAATGGCAAATTTTACCTTACGACGAGCAAATACGATATAAACAAAAACAGGTGGTTGACAACTTGACTCGCCTTGGGCATGTGGAATTGCCTGAAATTACACCTATTTTGGGTTCGGAAAAGACGTATTTCTATCGCAACAAATTGGAATATACATTCTCGAACCGCAAATGGTTGACAATGGAAGATATGCAAAAAGAGCATAAACCAGAGGAGTTGAATGGCGTGGGATTTCATATTCCGGGTATGTTTGACAAGGTGTTGGACATCAACAAATGTTGGTTGCAAGACGACATTTCGAACCAAATACGCAACGAAATACGCCGATATGCACAAGAGAAGAGATTGACATTCTTCGACTTGCGCAATCAAGAAGGTTTCCTTCGCACGCTGATGATTCGTACTACTTCGACTGGCGAATTGATGGTGGTGGTGGTGTTCTTCTATGAAGACGAAACGGAGAGAGTGGCGTTGTTGCAACACTTGGCTGATATGTTCCCACAAATCACTGCCCTACTATATGTGATAAATTCGAAATGCAACGACACAATCACCGACCAAGAGATTGTATGCTTCAAAGGCGCAGAGGCTATATACGAGGAGATGGAGGGATTGCGATTCAAGATTGGTCCGAAATCGTTCTACCAAACAAACTCGGAACAGGCATACGAACTATATAAGGTGGCACGCAATTTTGCGAAATTGACAGGCGATGAATTGGTGTATGACCTATATACTGGTACGGGTACGATTGCGAACTTCGTGAGCAGAAAAGCGCGCCAAGTGATTGGTATAGAGTATGTGCCAGAGGCTATTGAGGATGCGAAAGTGAACTCAGCCATCAACGGCATTGACAATACACTGTTCTTTGCTGGCGATATGAAAGACATATTGACCGACAAATTCATCGAAGAATATGGTCGCCCAGATGTGATAATCACCGACCCACCTCGCGCTGGTATGCACGAAGATGTGGTGAACGTGATACTAAACGCTGAGCCTAAACGCATTGTGTATGTGAGCTGTAACCCAGCAACTCAGGCACGCGATTTGCAATTGTTGGATGTGAAATATAAAGTAACAGCCGTGCAACCAGTGGATATGTTCCCTCATACACACCATGTGGAAAATGTGGTGAGATTGGAGTTGAAAGTTGAAAATTGAAAATTAGGAATTTTTGACATGAAGACATGAGAACATGAATTACTCCTTTCAGTCGTATCGACGGTCGACAGTCAACTGTAATCTGTAATCTATTTCTTGTTTTCTTGTCTTCCTGTATTTTGAAGAAATCATAAAGAATTAAAAATTTCACTTCCCTTCAGCATGTATGTTGACTAAAATAATATGAATCTAAAAGAGCATTTACAAGATAGGGTGTTTGCGCTATTGAGCGAGACTGCCGATGAATTGGGCTTGGAGGCTTATATCATCGGGGGGTATGTGCGCGACATACTACTGCAACGTCCATCGAAAGATATTGATGTTGTAGTGGTGGGCAGTGGCATAGAGATGGCTGGTGCGTTTGCACGCAAATTGGGCAAAGGCGCATTCTTATCGGTATTCAAAACATACGGTACGGCTCAAGTAAAGAAGAAAAACATTGAAGTTGAATTTGTTGGCGCAAGAAGTGAGAGTTATAATAGAGACAGTCGCAACCCAATAGTTACGGCTGGCACACTGCAAGACGACCAAAATCGTAGAGACTTCACGGTGAACGCCCTTGCATTATGCTTGAATAAGGAGAGATTTGGAGAATTGGTTGACCCATTCGGTGGATTGGCTGACATGGATGCAAAAATACTCCGCACACCACTCGACCCCGACATCACATTCAGCGATGACCCACTGAGAATGATGCGCGCCGTGAGATTTGCTTCGCAACTGCAATTCACAATTTATCCAGAAACATTTGACGCCATAACTCACAACTGCGAGCGCATCGAAATAATCACAAAAGAACGCATAATAGACGAGTTCAACAAAATAATGCGTTCGCCAAAGCCGTCGATAGGGCTAATGCTATTGGAACAATCGGGACTATTGGCAAAGATATTTCCAGAATTGGACCGCTTGAAAGGTGTTGAAAAACGTAGCGAAAGAGCACATAAGGATGTATTTTTGCACACATTGAAGGTGTTGGATTCGGTGGCAGAAAAGAGCGATGACTTGTGGCTTCGCTGGGGAGCATTGCTACACGACATTGGTAAACCAGCAAGCAAACAGTGGGACGACACACACGGATGGACATTCCGCAATCATAACTACCTTGGGCAACGAATGATACCGGGCATATTCAAACGAATGAAATTGCCCCTCGGAGAACCGATGAAGTTTGTACAGAAAATGGTTGATCTACACATGCGCCCGATAGTGTTGAGCGAAGATGAGGTGACAGACTCGGCTGTAAGACGATTGCTATTTGACGCTGGAGATGATATTGACTCGTTGATGCTACTCTGTGAATGCGACATAACGAGTGCTAATCGCGAAAAAGTGAAACGCTTTTCGGACAACTTCAACCTCGTGAGAGTAAAACTAAAAGAACTGGAAGAACGCGACAGAATACGAAACTTTCAACCCCCTGTAGATGGTTTGGAAATTATGAATATATTCGGCATCGAGCCGTCTAATATAATAGGTGAATTGAAATCTATAATCAAAGATGCTATTTTGGACGGAGAAATCCCGAACGAACATGATGCAGCAAAAGAACTGTTGATAAAAATAGCCGCAGAAAGAGGACTTTATCCAGTTGTGAATTGAGAGTTGAGAATTGAGAATTGAGAATTGAGAGTTGAGAATTGAGAATTGAGAATTGAGAGTTGAGAATTAACAACTAATAATAACTAATATTATGGAAAAAGCAAAAGTATTAGAAACAATCAAAGCTGCTGGCGAACCTATCAATGCTGGCAAAGTGGCAGAATTATCTGGTCTCGACCGCAAAATCGTAGATAAAGCCATGAAACAACTCAAAGAAGAGGGCGAAATCGTATCGCCAAAACGTTGCTATTGGACTGCAAAATAATTCATTATTACTCACAAAAAAATGGCTATCAACACGATGTATTGATAGCCATTCATATTTTATAGAACTATTTTATCCACGAACATAGTGAGGCATTTCGGCAGGGATTACAAGCGAAAGCTCGACATAGCCACCAAAATCGCCATTCTCTTCGAACCAAGGAACTTGATAAATCAATTTGTGCAAACCTTCTTTCTCAATGGTATAGGCATTGACATTGTGATTTTCGAGAAGTCCACGCAATACCTCAGCTGCACGAGGCGGATGACACTCGAAAAGAGAACGACCTATGATATCGCCATATTTGGCAAAAGTTTGTTTTGAACGATTGTTCATATCAAGGATTTTACCATCCTTATCACAAATAGTAATTGCGAAACCAGCATTTCTTAATTGTTCCATACAAAATAA
>JAFYSF010000057.1 GCA_017559505.1 Paludibacteraceae bacterium
ACATCATTTTCTGCTTTATAGTAGAGATTTTTGGCAGGTTCAATTGTTGTGATACATCGATGATTAGTGCATTTGCCACCTTCGATAAGGTTTATTTGCTCTTTTTTTGCCTCTTGATTTTTCCACTCGAGTAGGGTGTAGATGAGCGACATGCGGACGAATTTACCGTTTTCGACTTGTCGGAAGTAGGCTGCTCGTGGGTCGTTGTCGACTTCTGGAGTGATTTCGTTCACGCGTGGTAGAGGGTGAAGTACTATCATATTTGGTTTGCCGAGTGCCATTTTTTCGGTGTCGAGGATAAAGCTGTCTTTGAGACGTTCGTATTGAGCTTTGTCTTCAAAGCGTTCTTGTTGTACGCGTGTCATATACAACACATCAACTATAGGCATAGCCTCTTCGAGAGTATTTACTTCTACATATTCCAACCCATTAGCATCACATACATCGTGTTTGATATAATCAGGCAAACGCAATTCATCAGGAGCAATAAGCACGAATTTCACACCTTCATATCTACCCATTGCTTTGATGAGCGAGTGAACTGTACGACCATATTTCAAGTCGCCACAAACCCCGATTGTGAGATGGTCGAAACGACCGAGTTCGCGACGTATAGTTAGTAGGTCGGTCAGTGTTTGAGTAGGGTGGCTATGTCCTCCATCGCCAGCGTTGATTACTGGTATTGAGGCGTATTGTGATGCGATGAATGGTGCGCCTTCTTTTGGGTGGCGCATAGCGATGATATCGGCAAATTGAGAAATAACGCGTGCTGTGTCGGCAACGGTTTCGCCTTTGCTGACTGACGAGTTGGCTGCATCTGAGAAACCGAGTACGTTGCCTCCGAGTTCCATCATTGCGGCAGTAAAACTGAGGCGTGTGCGTGTACTTGGCTCATAGAAAAGAGTTGCCAATTTTTTGCCACGACAAGCATCTGCGTATTTTGCTCGGTTGTCGATGATATCTAACGCACGGAGCATAAGCTGGTCGATTTCTTCAACAGAGAAATCGGTAGGGTCTATTAAGTTACGCATAAGCTAATTCATAATGCATAATTCACAATTCATAATTATACCCCTTGGGATATAGCATAATTCTATAATTTTTTTAAGTCTATTTTTAATTATGAATTATGCATTATGAATTATGAATTGAATTATTTATTTCATCCAAGATTCGTCAGATGGGTTGTTGCGGAATTTGATAAGACGTTCTTTGTCTTCTGGTTTGATATAACCTTCTTCTGCAGCCACTTCTACGAGTGAATCGAGGTTAGAGAGGCTGTAGTTGATAACATTTGCTTCTGCCATGCGGTCAAGACCTTTTTTCATACCGTAAGTGAAGATACTTGCCACACCAAGTACGTCAGCACCAGCTTCGCGCAATACGTTTACTACTTCGATACAGCTGCCACCTGTAGAGATAAGGTCTTCGATAACAACTACTTTTTGACCTTTTTCGAGACGACCTTCGATTTGATTGCCACGTCCGTGGTCTTTAGCTCCTGAACGAACATAGCCCATAGGTAAGTTAAGGATAGTTGCAGTGATAGCAGCGTGAGCGATACCTGCAGTTGATGTACCCATCAATACTTCTGCTTCAGGGAATTTTGTGCGTACGATTTCTGCCAAACCAGCTTCTACGTGGTTACGCACTTCTACTGATGTAAGTGTGAGGCGGTTGTCGCAATAGATTGGACTTTTAATACCGCTTGCCCATGTAAATGGTTCTTCTGGACGAAGGAATACTGCTTGAATCGAAAGTAAGTCTTTTGCTATTTGTTTTTCCATAATTGTATTTGTTGTTAATAGTTTTATATTATGTTTTATTCGACTAATTTGTCTAATTTTTAGTCAATTAATATGCAAACTCTTGCATGCAACGGCGATATGCCGCTACAGGGTCAGCTGCTGCAGTGATAGGACGACCTACTACGATGTAGTCTGTACCGATTTCGCGAGCTTTTTCTGGAGTAGTGATGCGCACTTGGTCGCCTACTTCGCCATCAGCAAAACGAATACCAGGAGTAACTGTCATGAATTCAGCACCACAAGCCTCTTTCACGATACCTGCTTCGAGTGGAGAGCATACAACGCCATCAAGACCAGCCACTTTAGCGTTTTTAGCATAGTGAACAACTACGTCATTGATATTGTGGTCGATGAGCAAATCATTGCGCATACGTTCTTCGCTTGTAGAAGTAAGCTGAGTAACAGCGATAAGCAAAGGACGAGTACCATCCGGACGAGTAAGACCTTCGAGTGCAGCCTTCATCATTTCGATAGTACCAGCAGCATGCAAGTTGCACATATCCACATCAAGGCGCGATAGCACCGACATGGATTTTTTCACTGTATTAGGAATATCGTGGAGTTTGAGGTCAAGGAAAATGCGGTGGCCACGGCGTTTGATTTCGCGCACGATAGCAGGACCTTCTGCATAGAAAAGTTCCATACCGATTTTTACGAAAGGTTTTTCGTCTTGGAATTTATCCAAAAAAGCATAAGTTTCAGCTGCGCTCGAAAAGTCGCAAGCTATGATTACATCACGATTCATATTTTTAGAAATTTATAATTTTATAATTCATGATTCACAATTCACAATTATAATTATTTTATAAATTGTTAACGCCGAATGGCTAATTATGCATTATGAATTGTGAATTATGCATTGGTTAAACAATGCCAATAATATCAGAGAGGCGGTCGATTTTGAGTTCTTCCATCACGATTGGAAGCTCTTCGATAATCTCTTTGCAGATATATGGATTTTTAAGGTTCATCGCACCCACTTGCACAGCAGTTGCACCTGCCATCATCATTTCAATAACATCGCGAGCCGAGCTAACGCCACCACAACCCATCACAGGCACATTACAAGCTTTCGACACTTGGTGCACCATACGCACTGCTACTGGGAATATACTTGGACCCGAAAAACCACCCATCACGTTGGCAATCACAGGGCGACGACGAGCAATATCAATACGCATGCCGAGCATTGTGTTTATCAAACAGATACCATCTGCACCAGCCTCTTCACATGCTTTTGCAATAGCTACAATGTCAGTTACGTTAGGCGAAAGTTTGATGTATACAGGCTTAGTAGTTACTGCTTTAACAGCGCGTGTTACCTCTGCCGCAGCCTCTGGCGATGTACCAAACGACATACCTCCATGGCGCACATTAGGGCAACTTACATTCACCTCAATAATACCCACTTGTTCCTCTTTGTCAATGCGTTCGCAGCAGTAGGCATACTCCTCAATAGAGAAGCCACTGATGTTAGCAATCACAGGTTTGTGAAATATTTTTTTGAGTTCAGGCAATTCTCGATTGATAACAGTATCAATACCTGGATTTTGCAACCCTACAGCATTAATCATACCGCTTGCGCCACATTCAGCAATACGAGGAGTTGGATTACCAAAACGTGCCTCTTTTGTAGTGCCTTTGAATGAGAACGACCCAAGAATATTTATATCATAATATTCTGCAAATTCACGACCAAACCCAAATGTACCCGATGCAGGCACGATTGGATTGTCAAGAATAAGACCACTTAAATTTACTGATAAATCTTTCATTAATAGTGATTTGTTAGTAGTGATTAGTTATTAACGAAAAAATCTTAGTGATAATGAATTTAGAATGTAAAGAATAAATGTAAATGCCGAATGGTCATTTCTCATTCCTCACTCCTCATTCCTCACTCAAAAGTAATTTCTTCTTTATACATCACAGGACCATCTTTGCAGATACGTTTGTAGCCTGTGAGGGTTTTGCATGAGCAACCCATACATGCACCAAAACCGCAACCCATGCGTTCTTCGAACGACAATTGTCCGCCGGTCATCACTCCACGGTGCAATGCTTTAAGCATAGGCTCTGGACCACAACAGTATAGATAGTCATACAAAATACCGTTTTGTTCCATTGCATCAGTCACGAAACCTTTTGTGCCACCTGTGCCATCTACTGTTGTAACGAACACGTCAAGGCCAAGAGCTACAAACTCTTCGTAATAGAACACTTCTTCGGCTGTGTTGAAGCCCATAATCATAGTAGGGCGTTTGCCTTCTGCAAGGAGTTTTTTTGCGAGACCATACATTGGAGGCACACCTACACCACCGCCCACGAGCAATGGGTGTTTCATTTTGTCGATATTGGTGTTGAATCCGTTGCCAAGGCCAACAAGTATGTCAAGTTCTTCTCCCTCTTTCATACCTGCCATTTGGCGAGTACCTTCTCCTACTACCTTATATATAACAGTAATGGTAGTTTCATTCCAATCGCAAATCGAGATAGGACGGCGGAGAAATTTACCAGCTAATTCTATATTGATAAATTGACCTGGCGCAGTGATATTCGATGTATCACCCTCCAATACCATCTTATATACCGATTTGGTCAAAGGTACATTTGTTATTATTTTATAAATACCTTGTTTTTGCATTGTTTTTTATATTAATTGTAGTCTAAACCTATGTGGTGCAGTCTGTATCTTGTTTCACCTTTATACCAATAATCTTCCCATACACAATTGTTATAGTTCATTTGTTCAAATAAAATATCTCCATTTAATTTTTTTATGGTTAGCATATTAAAGAAATTTGATGGTCTTTCTAAAATTGAGCATTCAGGAAGTGTGTCTCTAAAAAGTACAACATCATATTGTGATGGAGAAATCATTATTGATATTAATGAGTCAGGGTAAGATTCAACATTGTAATGACCATTATCTTTTTTATTTAATTGAAAGTTTACAATTATTGTGTCATTCTTGAATCTATTGTCAATCATATATGCAACAGGATGCTTTTTTAATTTACAAGTATCCGTTAAATCACACTTGCAGTATATTGGGTTTATAGTGTCTCCCGTTTGACCTGAAAAATAAAAATACCAATCAGTTGCCCACATCAAACCTTTACTTTTATTTTTGCTATCCCATAATTCATCTTTTATTGGAGATTGAGCATATATGATATCGCCCGACTCATTTTTCACAATTAGCGATCCTAATCTAAAAGGAAGATTATAATCTGCTGAAACATGTCCTTCATCATGTAGAATTAATTTGCTACTTTTTGGTTCAACAAGTTGAGGTTGTAACCAATATGATGTATCTTTATTATTGTAAGTCCATTCAGAATGCTCCATACAAAAATAATCATCCAAAGTTAATTCTACATAACATTTTTCATTTGTTTTATTTACGAAATAAAAGTTAACACTATTATATGGATCAACATATATAAAAGGAGGTCTGTCGCATTGTGTAAACCCTAATATTACAAGTATTCCTATTGCAAAATATTTTAGTGTTTTCATGATGGTATAATTAAGAGGTTTGTGTATAAAGTGGATATATAGCACCCTAATAGTAAGGGTGCTATATATCTTATTATTCTGCATCAATAGTGCTTACGCCGAGAGTGATTTCTTCGAGTACGTCGAGGAGCACTTGTACTGTTTCGAGAGAAGTAAAGATACTTACGTTGTTTTCTACTGCACAGCGGCGGATTTCGTAACCATCGCGAGTTGAGTCGCCTTGCGAAATATCCATTGTGTTAATCACATAGTTGATGTGACCTTGGCGCAATGCTGTGAAAATTTCGTCGCTACCTTCCGACAATTTAGCACGATAACGTGTACGAATGCCATTTTGACGGAGGAATTCTGCAGTACCTTTTGTTCCTTCGATATTGAAACCGAGGTTGTAGAAGCGACGGATAAGTGGCAACGCTTTTTCTTTATCTACATCAGCGATAGTAGCGAAGAGCGTACCATAGTTAGCCACATCCATACCTGATGAGCGCAATGCTTTGTAGAGTGCGCGAGTGAGTGAGCTGTCGTAACCAATAGCCTCACCAGTCGATTTCATTTCAGGTGAAAGGTAAGCATCGATACCACGGATTTTTGAGAATGAGAACGCAGGTGCTTTTACATACCAACGTTTTTTCTCTGCTGGGTAAACTGAAGTATAACCTTGTTCTTTGAGCGATTTGCCAAGAATAACCTCTGTTGCAATGTCGGCCATAGGGTAGCCTGTTGCTTTGCTGAGGAATGGCACTGTACGACTCGAACGTGGGTTAACCTCAATTACATATACATCGTCTTTGTCGTCGGCAATGAATTGGATGTTGTATAGACCAATAATGCCGATTTCTTTACCGAGGCGAACTGTATAGTCGAGAATTTTATTTTTAACATCTTGAGATACAGAGAATGTAGGGTAAACCGAAATAGAGTCACCTGAGTGAATACCTGTGCGCTCAACGTGTTCCATAATACCTGGGATAAACACATCTGTACCATCGCAGATAGCATCAACTTCAAGCTCTTTACCCATGATATATTTATCTACGAGCACTGGTTGGTCTGAGTTGATTTCTACGGCAGTTTGCAAGTAGTGGCGAAGTGCAGCTTCGTTGTTAACGATTTGCATAGCGCGACCACCAAGCACGTATGAAGGACGTACCAATACTGGATAACCAATACGAGCTGCCACTGTTACACCATCTTCGATATTTGTTACAGCTTCACCATTAGGTTGTGGAATGCCGAGTGTTGTCATAATCTTTTCGAAAGAGTCACGGTTCTCTGCATTTTCGATAGCTTGTACGTCAGTACCGATGATAGGTACACCAAGACGATGCAATGGTTCTGCAAGGTTGATAGCTGTTTGACCTCCAAGTGAAACTACGATACCTTCTGGTTTTTCGAGGTTGATTACATTCATCACATCCTCTACTGTGAGAGGCTCGAAGTAGAGTTTGTCTGATGTTGTATAGTCGGTAGAAACTGTTTCTGGGTTGTTATTGATGATGATAGCTTCGTAACCAGCGCGACGGATTGACCAAATAGCGTGAACTGTAGAGTAGTCGAATTCGACACCTTGACCGATACGGATAGGTCCCGAGCCGAGTACCACAATTTTTTTGCGGTCTGACACCACGCTTTCGTTTTCTGCTTCGTAAGTAGAGTAGAAGTAAGGTACATATGAGCTAAATTCGCTTGCGCAAGTGTCAATCATTTTATATACAGGGAAAATGTTGTTTTCTGCACGCATGCGATAGATGTCATGTTCTGTGCAACCCCACACTTGTGCGATATATTTGTCGCTGATGCCGAGCAATTTTGCATCACGGATAGTATCTATGTTATTAGGGTTGTTGCGGATAACCTCTTCGAATTCAACAATGTGTTTGAATTTTTCAAGGAAGAACATGTCTATTTTTGTAGCGTTGTACACCATACCGAGGTCAACACCAAGGCGGATCAATTGTGCAATCGCATATAGGCGGTCGTCGGTAGCAACGCGGATATATTCCAAAAGACGAGCAGTATCCCAATCGTCGAATTTTTTGTGGTAGATGTGGCAAACGCCTGTTTCAAGCGAGCGAACTGCTTTGAGGAGCGATTCTTCGAGTGTACGACCTACGCTCATTACCTCACCAGTTGCTTTCATTTGAGTGCCGAGAGTGTTTTGAGCTGTAGCAAATTTATCGAATGGGAAACGAGCAATCTTAGTAACTACATAGTCGAGTGCTGGTTCGAATGAAGCAGGAGTATTAGCAATTTGGATTTCGTCAAGACGAAGACCTACTGCAATTTTAGCACTAACGCGAGCGATAGGATAACCGCTGGCTTTAGATGCAAGAGCTGACGAACGGCTCACGCGAGGGTTTACTTCGATGAGGTAGTAGTTGAATGAGTGAGGGTCGAGTGCATATTGCACGTTACAACCACCTTCAATCTTCAATTCGCGAATGATTTTGAGAGCCGAGTCACGGAGAAGTTGATATTCTTTGTTAGTGAGTGTTTGTGATGGGCAGACTACGATAGAGTCACCTGTGTGCACACCAACAGGGTCAATATTCTCCATATTACAAATAGTGATAGCAGTGTCGTTAGCATCACGCATCACTTCATATTCAATCTCTTTGAAGCCTTTGATACTCTTTTCTACAAGCACTTGGTGCACTGGCGATAGAGTGAGGGCATTACGCATGATTTCGCGGAATTCCTCTTCGTTGTCAGCGAAACCACCGCCTGTACCACCGAGTGTAAATGCTGGGCGGAGTACAACTGGGTAGCCAATTTTTTCAGCAGCTTCAAGACCCTCTTTCATATTGTTTGCAATAACCGAAGGGAGTACTGGTTCGCCCAACGATTCGCAGAGTTCTTTGAAGAGTTCGCGGTCTTCAGCGCGTTCGATACTTTCGAATGAAGTACCAAGGATTTCTACGTCACACTCAGCGAGTACACCTTTTTTTGCAAGTTGTACAGCGAGGTTCAAACCTGTTTGACCACCGAGACTTGGCACGATAGCATCAGGACGTTCGTAGCGTATGATTTTAGCAACATATTCCAACGTAAGTGGTTCCATATACACTTTGTCGGCTATGTTGGTGTCTGTCATAATAGTTGCAGGGTTAGAGTTCACGAGAATCACTTCGTAACCTTCTTCTTTCAAAGCAAGACATGCTTGTGTACCTGCGTAGTCAAATTCGGCTGCTTGTCCAATCACAATCGGACCCGATCCGATGACTAATATCTTCTTAATATCTGTTCTTTTTGGCATAATTTTATTGTGTGTTGTTTCTAACATAAGTACACGCCTTGTTGTCTAATGTTTTATGATTTAGGGCTTGTACTTGAAAAATTAATTTATCCTCACTGAAATAGAAAATATTTACTATAAATAGTGAACTAATAAATAAATTCTGTACTTATGTTTAAAAAATTATTTACCTTGCATTAGCGAAATGAATTGGTCAAACAAGTATGCACTATCTTGTGGGCCTGGTGCGCTTTCTGGGTGATATTGTACTGAGAATACTTTATCTTTTTCCGAGCGAACACCTTCGATTGTGTTGTCTAATATGTTAATATGTGTAGCCTCCAAACCTGTACCTTCCAACGATTTTTCATCTACAGCGTATGAGTGGTTTTGTGATGTGATTTCCACTTTGCCAGTGAGAAGGTTTTTTACAGGGTGGTTACCACCACGGTGACCGAATTTGAGTTTATATGTTTGTGCTCCGTATGCAAGTGAAATCATTTGGTGACCAAGGCAGATACCAAAGATAGGTAATTTGCCACGCAATTCGCGCACAAGGTTGATTACAGTTGTCACATCTTCTGGGTTACCAGGTCCGTTAGAGAGGAATAAACCATCTGGTTGGAATGCGAGAATTTCTTCAGCAGTAGTGTCGTAAGGTACAACTGTTACATTGCAACCACGGGCATTCAATGCGCGAATAATGTTGTATTTAATACCGCAGTCAATTGCGATAACATCGTATTTATGATTAGGTGTACGTGAGAACCAGCGTTTTTTGCAACTAACTTGTTTCACGTGGTCATGCATGATAGGAGTATTTTTTAGTTTTTCAAGAGCTTCTTCTTTGCTCACTGAAGCATCAGTTATGATTACGCGTTGTGAACCTTCAGAGCGAATAATGCGAGTGAGACGACGAGTGTCAATACCCATGATACCCGGAATGTTGTGTTCTTCTAATACTTCGGCAAGTGTTTTAGTGTAGCGGAAGTTAGAAGGCACATCGTTGTATTCGCGTACAATGAGACCACCGCAAGTAGGGAATTTAGTTTCGTAGTCTTCGTCAGTGATACCATAGTTGCCAATCAATGGATATGTCATTACAACCATCTGACCAGTGTATGATGGGTCTGAGATAATCTCTTGGTAGCCCACCATCGAGGTGTTGAAAACGATTTCGTTCACAGCTTCGCGGTCAGCGCCAAAGCTATAGCCGAAAAATTCACATCCGTTTTCAAGTACGATTTTTTTATTATAAGGAGTCATATATATTGAATTGTATTTAATTAAACATTGTACAACGAGTACACGATTTCGCCTTTAATCATAGTCATAACGCATTCTGCATTAACTTTCCAACCTGCGAAAGGTGTAGATTTACCACTTGATACGAAATGATTAGTATTGAGTTTGTAGTCCGACTCAAGGTTTACGATTGCTAAATCGGCATATTCTCCTATAGTTACAGGGTGCAATCCCATAATTTTGCGTGGATTAGTCGACATAAGGTCAATAAGGCGTTCCATTGTGATGATGTTCTTTTTCACTAAATATGTGAATAAAAGAGGGAACGCAACCTCAAGACCTGTAATACCGAAAGCACTATCTTTTAGGCCACAAATTTTTTCTGCTGCAGAGTGTGGAGCATGGTCTGTTGCAATACAGTCAATTGTTCCGTCTTGAATACCTTTGATAAGTGCAGCTTTGTCTTCTGCCGAACGAAGTGGTGGATTCATTTTGTATGCACCATCTTCGCGAAGGTCCATGTCGGTGAGTATAAGATAGTGAGGTGCTGTTTCGCAAGTGATTGGTAATCCTTCACGTTTAGCTTCGCGGATAAGTTCTACAGATTCTTTAGTCGAGATGTGGCAGACGTGATATTTACAGCCTGTTTCGCGCACAAGGTTGATATCGCGTTCAACTTGACGCCATTCACTTTCAGAACAAATACCAAGGTGACCATTTCTGCGTGCGTATTCACCATCATGGATGTATCCTCCTTTGAGTAGTTCGTTAACTTCGCAGTGGGCAACAATTGTTTTATTTAATTTTTTACATTCAATCATTGCTTTGCGCATGAGGTCGTCGGATTGTACACCTTTACCATCGTCTGAAAATCCCCATACATAAGGCGCAAGAGCTGCAAAATCAACTAATTCGCCTTCACCACGACCTCCCATCGTAATGCATCCATAAGGATGGACATTAACCTTTGCATCGCTACGTATAGCACGAAGTTGTACGTTGAGATTTTCGTTAGTATCAGGTGCAGGGCGTAAGTTCGGCATTGTAAATACGTCTGTGTAACCTGCACGAGCAGCTGCGGCAGTACCCGATGCTACGGTTTCTTTGTGTTCAAACCCTGGTTCGCGTAAATGTACGTGTAGGTCAACCAAGCCAGGTAAGATAGAAAGACCTGCCATATCTATTATCTTAGCCTCATCATCTTTTAAAGAAGTGCGAACTTCAGCAATTTTTCCATCAACAATGAGAATGTCTGTCTTCTCAAATCCACAATTGCGGAATATAAGCGCATTTTTCAGCAATAATTTTTTCATATATTGGATTGTTTTTTTGTTTATTTTAATTTTTTTTGCGTGTTAATCATATCAATTAACCTAGCTGGTTAATGTGATAGTACAAAAAAAGAGTAACTATCTATTAAAAAATAGTTACTCCTTAATATCAATAAAACAATAGAAAACAGATGTTTGCGGTGCTAATTGTACAGCTCCGAGTGGATAATAATTATGTTTTCTATTATTGGTGTTCATACTATAGGTTAGTTGAGGTCTAAATTTATGCAAAGTTACTATATTTTTTCTGTTTATGCAAGATTTTTTCTTGATTTTTGCGGATTTTTTTGTAACTTTGCAGTCGAATTATTAACCTCGGTTGCCTTTCCGCTCTGATGATGAGAATGAGAGTGACGGAATGTCTGTGAAGATATCGGCAACCACAAAGAAAAAACTATTAATTATGAGTAATTTAGTTGCTATTGTAGGTCGCCCAAATGTGGGTAAATCTACGCTTTTTAATCGTTTAACCAAATCTCGTCGTGCAATTGTAAATGATGAGGCTGGTACAACTCGTGATCGCCAATATGGTCTTTGTGAATGGTGTGGTCGCGATTTTTCTGTTGTCGATACAGGTGGTTGGGTTGTAAATTCTGAAGATATTTTTGAGGAAGAAATCAACCG
>JAFYSF010000058.1 GCA_017559505.1 Paludibacteraceae bacterium
AGTTTTTTATTGTTTGGTCGCTATAAAGTTACTAAAAATCAACGATATATACAACTTTTTTTGTTTTTATTTTTAATCTTTTTTTTCTAATTTTAATGACATAAAGGAAAAAATTAATTCCGCCAACGAGTTATAAATATACTATAATAATACCCTCTCCTTCCCCAAAAACACACCAACACAACCCATTCATTTCATAAAAGTAACTTCTATAAATTTATACACAAAAAAATTTTAATATATCAAAAAAATAATGTAACTTTGCCATTTAAAATTTCAAAAAATAAAAATGCACATCGGTAAATTTACATACAAAGATCAAGCTAATGCCTTTGGTTATCCAAAGACAACTTCGTCTGCACAATTTACCCCCCCCCATACAACTATCTAATTACCAGCAAATTAAAAACCAATATAAAAATTGGCGTTACCACTTGGCATATCTAATTGCCATGTGCGTAACGCCTTTTTGTGTCTATAAAAATGCCTTCTACAAATAGTTGCGCCCGACACGAATTAGGGCAAAAATTATGAAAAAACTTTTCTATTTCTTTGCTTTAGTCTCAATTTGTTTATCTTTTGTTCAGTGTGAAACACAACAAACTCAACAAAATTCAACACACAAAGGTCATGAATATGTCGACCTCGGTCTTTCAGTGAAATGGGCAACTTGCAACGTAGGTGCCACTACCCCTGACGGTTTAGGCGACTATTTTGCTTGGGGCGAAGTTGAGCCAAAAGATTATTATGGTTGGAGTACATATAAATATGGTTCCGATGAAAATCAACTGACAAAATACTGCTTTAAAAGTGATTATGGCACATTTGGCAAAGACGGTTTCGTTGACTTACGTTCTGTTCTCTGGCCCGAAGACGATGCAGCATCAGTAAATTGGGGTGGCAAATGGCGCACACCAACAGCAGAAGAAATTGACGAGTTATACAATAACTGCACATGGACATGGACTACACAAAATAATATGGCAGGTTATTTAGTAACATCAAAAATAAAAGGTTATACCGACCGCAGTATATTTTTGCCGGCTGCAGGTATTGGATACGAAGACACTAGATTTTGCCCACCTGAATATTGGGAAGGATTCTATTGGACTAGCTCTCTTGACATTAACCATCCAAACTACGCATATATGCTATCATTTAGCCAAGGTAGTGTTGATTGGATTATTTTGTCAGAGTATTTCTTCGCATTCGACCGTTACTTCGGATCTCCTGTTCGTGCTGTATGTCCTTAATTAACGTCAGTTCGATATAAAACGCCGCATGGCATCTGTGTCATCCGTAGAGCGATTTTTGCGTAGCAAAAGAGCGAATCGTTAAATCTGGAGGGCAAAAAATCTATAAATTCTTGCGATAAGCGAGGGCAATTAAGTTTACTTAAATTGCCGAGCATAGCAAGAATCTTGAGCGAAGCGAAAAAATCTGTGTTATCTGTGGGAGATAAACAAAATTTTCCGTGCATTTCGTGCATTTTATCGCCAAAGGCTCAAAGACTTTCAGTTCCGTGAGAGATAAAATTATATCGAACTCACGTTAATTAACAAAAAGATCACTAACTAAAAACAATTAAAATATGAAAAAAATTAATTTACTCTTTGTGTCAACTTTAATTAGTTGCTTTACTCTATTTGCCAATGTCGAAGTCAATGGCATTCACTATGAATTAAATTCCGAAAACAACACAGCTATTGTGATGGAAAACAAAGTTGAAGGTGTTAACTACCCTGAGCTTACTGAAGTTGTTATCCCTGCAATAATTACATCTGAAGAGGTAACTTATAGAGTTACTGCCATAGGCGATAGAGCTTTTTCTGATTGCTCAACTTTAACTTCAGTTGAACTTCCTAATACACTTGATTCAATTGGTTATAGCGCATTTTACAACGCTACATCTTTGGTAAATGTAAACATTCCAAGCAGTGTTATTAAAATTTCAGGGCAAGCTTTTGGAAATTGCAAATCTTTGTTATCAATCAATATTCCTGATGGTGTTACTTCAATAAGTGATATGACATTCTCTGGTTGCTCATCATTAACTACAGTAGAATTAGGTAGTGGTATTCAATTAATTGCAATGATGGGATTTGCTAGTGCTAAGGCAATCACTGAGTTTACTTGCCATGCAGCTGTTCCTCCTACAGTAAAAATGATGGCATTTGCAAGCGCAATATATCAATCGGCAACTCTCTATGTACCAGAAAGCTCAATAGATGCATACAAAGAAGCTTCTGAATGGAAAAAATTTTCTGTTATTAAAGCTATTGGTGACACCAATTCAACAATCGTTCCAACAATCGTAACAGTTGAAATTGATGGTATTTTCTACACATTAGACTCTGAAAAGAATACAGCTGCTGTAGCAAAAGACACAATCAACGACTATCAAAGCATTATCAATCTTGTCATTCCAGAAACTGTAACATATAATAATGTAAATTACACAGTTAACACTATAGAAGACGGAGCATTTATGGGTTGCCCTAACTTAACTACAATCGTACTTCCAAAAACTCTTGAAACAATAGGCATGGCTGCATTCTTGAATTCTCCTGAAATCAAAAAAGTAACTTGTCATGCAGTAGTTCCTCCTACATTTACAGTAACTTTCGTTGATGCATTTTTAGATGAAGTTTGCAGTGTAGCAACACTCATCGTACCTGCAGGTTCTGAAGAAGCTTATAAAAATGCAACATTCTGGAAAGATTTCGCTGTTATTACAACTCAAACCGACCCTACAACTGCCGTGAATAATCAAAACGAAGAAATCGTATTGATCTATTCAAACAACAACACTATCTATTTCAACAACTTAACAACAACATATCAAATATTCAACGTATCAGGCAAATTGATTCATGAAGGTACAGAAACTTCACTTACATTGCCTAATGGCACTTATGTTATTCGCATCAACAATCAAATTACAAAAGTAGTTTTGTAATTAAAGTAGTTTTGTAATTTAAAATAAAATAATCAAAATAGGGATTACTATAACTTTTTAACTATTGGTTTAAGATTTATAGTAATCCCCATAAAAAATACAACTATGAAAAATTTTCAACTTATAATTGTTACCCTTGTGGCAATATTAGGCTTCAACAGCTGTTCAAATCAATTTGAATCTAACAATGAAAAAAAATTGGTAAAATACGTATGTGTAGATGATAATAATTTCAAATTAATTGAAAGATCTATTGAATATAACGAAAAAGGTCAAGCGATTTCTATACAAGACGATCATTATTTTGCTGACGATGAATATTCATTAGGATTACATCAATTTAATTGGAATGAAAACAGCATAGATGCAACTCAAGACCTTTCTATCAAATTATTTAGTGACGACGTTTCTAATCAGACCATTAATTATACCATAACATTAGAAAATAACCTTTTTACTAAATTTATAAATAATGATAGTGGCTATGAAATGAGCATTTATACATACAACGAAGATGGCAGAATGCAAAACTATCTCGATATAGTATGTGACGCTACATGTGTTTGGGATGCAGACAAACTAATATCAATCGACAACGATGCTTTTAATACAGAACACAAATATACATACGGAAATATTTCATGCCTAAAAGGATATTGTCCTATCATAATAAATGCTACACAAACCGAACCCCTACCTTTCATACACCCAGAATTTGCTGGTTTAAAAACTAAACAATGTCCTATATCTGAAGAATGTACTTATTTTGATGAGGAAGACAAACCTCTAATAGAATACTACACATACGAATATGAATTTGACAACGAGGGCTATATAACAAAAATAATAGAAACTATAACAAGACCTGACACAGGAACACGTATTCAAACACATACTCTAACTTGGAAGTAAACACATCGCATAACAATGAAAAAGTTATTCTCATCAATTATCATAATTATTGCACTTACAGCCTCATTTAATTCATTTGCACAAGAAAATAGCACCTATCCACACTCAGAATGGGATTATGCTAAGGCTATACTGATGCATACACCTGGTGAGGAGTTATTCGATGGTATAATTCACCCATATGCAGGACTATTTGAGTATTATTTCGATGTCGATGCTGCTGCTGCAGAGCATAAAGGATACATAAAAGCCCTAGAAGAAAATGGTATTAAAGTATATACCGTAAAAGAGTTACTCAATCAAGTACCTATTGAAAAATTGCGTACTTGTGCTATGACTACTCTTACATATAACACCACAAATGTACCTAATACAAATCTAGAAAAAACAGAAGCGTATCGTAAATATGTCATCAACGAAATGTCTCGTGCCGACCTTATTCGCTGCATATTACTACGTCCAACTGTAACATTATACGATTCAGGCACAAATACAGGTGTTGAAGCAGTATATACTCACTCGCCACTAATGAATTTATACTTCACTCGCGACCAAAGCATCACTACCCCTCGTGGACACATCATCAGCCAAATGAATTCCACCCAACGTGCCGACGAAACTCAAATCATATCGCTATGCTACGAGCAACTCGGAGTTAAACCCATTCTCACAATCTCGGGAGAAGGCAGATTGGAGGGTGGCGACTATCTTCGCGGTGGCAATATCTCCTATATCGGTTGCGGCATGCGCACAAACATGGAGGCTATCAAGCAAATAATGCAAGCTGATGCTTTTGGACACGACACTATAGCGGTGGTAAACGACTACAAATGGTGGCAGATGCAAATGCACCTCGACACATACTTCAATATCATCGACAAAGATTTGTGTACACTCGTCGAAAGTCGCTACTATGCCAAAGAGGGCGACCCTGAATGGGTAACAGTAGACCTTTATACTCGCAAAAACAATAAAACAGAATATACTCTTACAAAAAAAGGAGTACCATTCGTTGAATTTTTGAAAAAACGAGGATTTACAATCATACCTATCAAACTCGAAGACGAATTGCACTATGCCAACAACTTCCTAACTATTGCCCCACGCCATATTATGGCTGTAGGCAATCAGTCTGAACAATTGCAAAAAGCATTTGCTCAACATGGAGTTAAAGTAGAATGGATTCCCCTCGAAACCCTTATCAAAGGATATGGAGCAGCGCACTGCATGACACAAGTAATAAAAGCTGAATTAGCTAAATAATTAACATTTTGTACTTTTTTTTGAATTTAATGAAATTTTATACAAATCCCACCCTACCCTCAAGCAAGGTGCAAGCAAACTGCAAGCAAGAAGACTGCCAACAAGAAAACTTGTCTTACGAGCATTGTCCAAATTGTGGTGCTGAACTTAAAGGCAAATATTGTCATGTCTGCGGACAAAAAGTTGCATGCAAAACAATTACTATCTTTGGATTTATTGTTGAATACATTAACCATGCTTTTATATGGGATTCCAATTTTTTCAAAACACTTTGGACATTAATTAGCCGACCAGGTCATCTAACCAACGAGTTCCTTGCTAAAAAATTCAATTCATACGAACATCCTCTTAAATTGAACATGTTCTTATTACTTGTATTTATCTCTCTATTCGTTATTTTTAATAGCTCAAAAAAAATGACCGATTCTGTAGAAGATATAACAACTGATGAACGAATCTTTTCTAGCATTCAACTCAGCTCATTGATAAACAACCAAGAATATGCAAAAAAAATACAAGAAAGTCCACGAGACACAATTCTTTTGCAAGCTCCATTGCTTTTAGCAAAAAACTATCCCGAAATTATAAGTAACCTCGAAACAAAAGAAGATACAAATGGCGAAGCTCTTGACAAATGGGTAGCAGTTGTACCACATGCACTTATCGATGATAAGATTATCATAACTGACAATAGTGGATATTACATATTTAATAAAGAAACAAAAGCTAGTAATGATATATTATTAGTCAATCATATTTGGTCTGAAATGGTTGATATTACATCCAAATATTTTCCAACACTCTTACTTCTCACAGCCCCATTTCTTTCTCTAGCATTAAGTCTTGTTGAACGCAAGAAGAAACGCCCTAATATCAACCATTTTATCTTCTCGTTGCATTATACTGCATTTATCGAGACTCTCATAATATGTATATACATACTACATCTAATATTTTCACCATCAATGAGAATATTGGAATACACAATGATAATAGGTTCTTGTACATATCTATCTATCGCATTTCGCAGAGTTTACGAAATAAACTCTTGGGGTAAAGCAATAGCCAAATCGTTATTAACAAGTTTAATCTATTTCATTATACTTCTATCAATATTTATAGTGATATTTTTAATAGCTAGTTTTATTGCAGCAAATAACACTTTAAGTGAACTTCTATAAATTACCTTGTAAATAAAATTTGCTCGCTAAAAAAACAAATTTTATACAAGAGCTGTAGAAAAATTTTAGTTATTTTATTAAAGCGGGGAATTTATAGAAGTTCTCTTAATAAATATTTAACGAATAAAACATAAACTAAAAAGTAGAAATGATTGCTCCTTGAGCAATGTCAGCGCACGAATCTACTAAAAAAATTAACAAACCACTCATTAGTATAGTCACACATGCGCTGATTTGGCTTACTAATGGGTAATAACCAAATTAAAATCAATATGAAAAAAACAATCCTTAGAGCTACATTCGCTCTTGTATTGGCTCTTGGTTTGACTAGCTGTGGTACAGTTGGTCTTGTTGGTGCTGCTTACACAGGTTACACAGAACCTGCTGCAGTAACAAGTAATGAATTAGGTACTAAAGTTGGTCAAGCTGACGCTGTCAGCGTACTCGGTGTCGTAGCTATTGGCGATGCTGGCGTAGAAAAAGCTGCTAAACAAGCTGGTATTAAAAAAGTAAGCCACGTTGACAAAAAAATCGTTAGCGTTCTTGGCTTGTTCACTAAAGTTACTTACACTGTTTATGGTGAATAATTATTAAATCAACACATACGAGAGAACTACTCTCGTATGTGTTATCTCTAAAAAAACTCTACATGAAAAAAATCTTTTTTGCAATATTTCTATTATGTTTGCATATCCCATCGTTTGCAAAAAAAACTGAGGATATGTACATTATGCGTCACACTTCAAAGGGACAGTTATTCTTTATTTCAGAAAATATATTCCACTCTACGAATCGAACTTTCAATCTTCCATTTGATATTACATATCTCAACAGCTCCGACTCAGTATCAATCAAAATGACAGTCTATAACGATCAATTAACCCGTGTGGACTCTGTTGCATTAGTAACAACTGATGATAGATATGTATGTCCAAATGTACACTCTATATATAACGAAAAAGAAAAAAAATTTTGGACGCATCGTTGTGATTGTGCGTTTAGTTATAAAGCTACAAAAAAATGCTTTATTCAATCCACTTCTCCACAAATAGTAATCTACACAGCAACAGGCACACACACCTATGCTATGCCTCAACAACAATGGCAAAAACTCTCATTTCATCTAAGAGAAATATTTATGCTAATTGATGCTTCTAAACGTTAATTTTATAATAAGCTAAATAAATTGTAATATGAAACTATTTTGCACAAAAAAAGAAGGACAACCACGTAAAAAAATGGGTTGTTTTGGCAAAACTTTAATAGGTTTTGTAATTTTCTGCCTAATTTGTGGATTGATTGGCAAATCGCTAGGAGACATACTCACAACTCCTAAAACCGAATTAGAAGCGAACACTGTTTACCGTATCAATTTAGCTGGAGAACTCGTAGAATGCGCTGCAGAAAGCTCTCCAATAGATGCTGTTATGACAGAAATTAGCAACAAAAACATCACTACTCAAATAGGATTAGATGATTTGCTCAGCAACATCGCATTGGCTAAAAACAACGAAAATATATTAGGTATCTATCTCTTTGGTGGAGAATTATCAGTAGCTCCTGCTTCTGCCAAAGCTTTACGCGATGCTTTAGTTGATTTTAAAGAATCTGGCAAATTCATTATTGCATATTCAGATACGTATAGCCAAACTAACTACTATATCGCATCTGTAGCAGATAAAATATGTCTTAATACAGTAGGTAGTGTAGCTTGGAATGGTATGAGTGCACAAAAAATGTACTTTACTAATATTATGAAAAACATCGGAATTGAAATGCAAATTCTCAAAGTGGGTACATTTAAGTCCGCAGTAGAACCATATTTCCGCACCTCTATGTCAGCAGAAGATCGCAAACAAACCGAACAATATATCAATGGTATTTGGGATGAAATTAAGTCTGCAGTAGCTCAATCACGCCAATTGACTATCGAACAATTAGAAGCGTATGCAGACGAATTCATGTCTGTACAGCCTCACAATAAATATGTAAATTATGGTTTGGTAGATACTTTGGTGTATGTGCAAGACATGGATACTATATTACGCCAATTAACGAATACCGAAGACTATAAAATACTTAGTCATAATAAAATGACTAATGTCGAACGTGCTACATCAAATGCAAAAGACAAAGTAGCCGTAATCTATGCCGAAGGTCAAATCTATGATGGTGGAGACAATGGCATTTCTGATACCGAAATGATTAAAACTATCAACAAAATTCACAAAGATAAAGATGTAAAAGCTGTAGTTTTACGTGTTAATAGTCCTGGTGGTAGTGCCAATGCAAGTGAACAAATTTGGCATGCTATATCAACCCTCCAAGCTAAAGGCTTACCTGTTGTAGTTTCTATGGGTGATTATGCTGCCTCAGGAGGTTATTATATCTCTTGCTTAGCTAATTATATCTATGCTGAACCTACTACCCTAACTGGTTCAATTGGTATTTTTGGCACTATCCCTAATTTGAAAAAAATCCGCGAAAAAGTGGGTCTAGATATAGATGCTGTATATACAAATAAACATTCTAATTTAGAATACAACATGACTTTACAAGGCATGAACAGTGAAGAATATGCAATTATGCAAGCTATGGTTGAACGCGGTTACGAACTCTTCACTTATCGCTGTGCCGAAGGTCGTGGTATGTCACAAGACTCAATCAAAACTATAGGCGAAGGTCGTGTATGGCTTGGAAAAGATGCAGTGGAAATCGGTTTAGTTGATGAGTTAGGTAATATTGACTCTGCTATCAAAAAAGCTGCTGAATTGGCTGAATTAGAGGATTATAAACTAACATATTACCCAGAGAAAAAAGATCCTATCATGGAGATATTGGAAATGTTCGATACTACAACTCCAGAAGAAAAATTATTGATACAAATTCGTGAGTTTGCCTCTAAACCTAGAATTATGACATTAATGCCAGAAGTTACAATTCAATAAAAATATTTTTAACTAAAAAAATATGTATATGAAAAAAATTATATTCTTTTTTTCTGTATTAATTCTTACTGCATGTAGTGCTTTAAGACCAACAACTTGCAGTGTACAACCTACATTTTACAAATATCGCTATGTGTATATTATGCAAACAGGATCTGTAACAGGTAGTACAGGTGTATATTCACTAGACCGTGACCATGTATCTGGCGGTGTCACAAGAACTACTAATCCTGCTGATTTGATGTCAGGTTATCTTATGCAAAAAGGGTTTACTATTTTACCTCAATTAGATCAAAACAAACTTTCTGAAACTATGGTTCTCAGTTATGGAGAAACAGGTCATCGTAGCGTAGGCTTCCTATGGTTGTTTGATGCAACTAGTATAATAATTCAATTCCGTGATGCTCAAACAAATGATCTAATTGCTACTGCAGAATCCGAAGATTGGGGTTCTACCGAAGCTGATAACATTCGTTATGCAATTCACAATGCATTGGATGCAATTTTTGCTACACCAAGATATTAAGCCTTATTAAAGAAAACTACAATTTTTAAATTTTTATATTAACAATGAAAAAGATTCTATTTTTAATGATGATGCTTATGATGGCGACAACTGCTATCAAAGCACAAGAAACTACTACCATTGAAGGTAGCAACAACGCTACACTACTACAAGTAGCTGGTAATTATCTTTACTACGGAGATCAAGTAATGACAAAAAAAGAGTGCGTCAACTTCCTTGCAACACGTGACCAAGCCGCTTACAAAACTTTCAAAAGTGGTCTCCAATGCTATAATGCAGGTTGGGGATTGGTAGGTGCAGGTTTAGGCATAGATTTATTAGGTTCTATCTTAATTGCATATGCCCCAGTAAAAGACAGCTCTGCAATGCTTTACTCAGGTGTTACTTGTATCGGACTTGGCGCTGCTGCTATATTGGCATCTATTCCAACTATCTTCATCGGATATGCGCGCCTAAATAATGGTATAGATATGTTCAATATGAATCAAGCCAAATCTATTCCGCAAGCCTATTGGACTCTCCAAGGTAGCCAAGATGGCATTGGTTTAGCTCTACATTTCTAATATAATATTAACTATTAAAAACAAAAAAATGAAAAAATTTTTCTTTGCAATTTTTGCAGTTATAGCTTTTACACTCGCAAGTTGCGAAAAAGGTATTGACATCATGAGTCTTGATGCAAGCCAATTCGATAACACTGAATTTAAATGTTGGAAATTCACTATTAAAAATGCTGGCATTATGAATGGTACTATGTATGCATGGGATACAGAGTATAACATTATCCGCACATTGCAAACTGCATATTTAACTAGTGGTAAAAAGGCTGTTGTTAGCTACGAAGCTACTTCAGAAGAAGATCCAGAGCGTTGCGATGCTATGAATAATTGGTAAGATTAACACAAATTAGTCTAAACCATATACGAAAAACGGGTGTATCTATGTAGATACACCCGTTTTTACATATACAAAATATACTACCATTCAATATTTTTTTCTAATGAATTCTCATCTATAACCATATCCTTTCCGCCCTCGGCCTCAAAAAGTGCCATATTTTGTTCATCAAGATAAGTTACCATCGTACACACCTTCCCGTCAGCATATATAATATTCACTGCCACACTACCTGCATCTGCAGTATAAACTACACCATATTTCACCTTATCTTCTCTAAAAGCTTGCATAGGATTATTATTTATAGAATAAGGAGACTCCCATTCGTTAATAATATCCGTTGGTTCTCCATACTTTACAGCAATAGATGCTTTAATTTTCTCATACATAACCATTTGCTCATTCCACGTTTCTACACCCTCATAAATAACAGATACAGAAAACAACGTATTACTCTTTGGCGTTGCCATAAGTGTAATCATTACATCCTCTCCCTCTAACGTTCCCATAAGAACCGCCATATTCTTTATCTTCATACCCATAAATCCCCACTTTTTCACCTCTTTCACTGCAATTTTCAAATCACCATCAATAGGAAGAGAGCGAAACATCATATGTTTCTCGCCCATCATCACAATAGAACACAACAAACTAAAAAAAATAATTACTACTCGTTTCATATACTTATTATTTTATTAACAAATACAAAGTTACATTTTTTTTATAAAATATACAAGACAAAAACTCAAAACTCACACTGACAACAACCAATCTATAACATTAATCTTTTGGATACCATTAATATTTGCAGTATCATAATCCATTGTAAGCAAATACTTCGGATGAATATCTTTTATTTTGCTTAATGACGAAATTTCACGATTTAGTGTTTTTTCGTCATTAACTGTATATGCAACTTGATAATACTCTACAAAACCATTCGGCTTATGAACTACAAAATCAACCTCTCCTTGTTGCGACCTACCAGCATAAACTTCACCGCCACGACGCAATAGTTCAAAATAGACAACATTTTCTAATTTGTGTCCTAAATCACTATCATAACCATTTGTTTGTAAAATACTTTTTAACCCTAAATCAACAACATAATACTTATAATTAGAAGCTAACAAACGCTTACCTTTTATATTGTACAAACGCACTGGATATATCAAATAAGATTCTACTAAATAATTTATTATTTTTTTTACCGTGTTATGAGAAACTTGCTCATTGGTAAACTCTTTTAATTTATCGGCTATATTATTAGGTGAAACAACACTACCAACAGAATCGTACAAAAACTGTATAATATTCTGTATATTTGCGAATTTACGCAATTTATTATGTTGCACAATATCTTTTACAACTACAGTATCATACAATGATTTAAGATATGCATTAATCATCTGAGGTGCATTTTTCGAAAGATTAACTGCCTCTGGAAATGACGAATTATTTATATATTGACGGAATAATCTATCTAAATTTCGCTCTTCTGGAAACGCCAACACATATTCAGCAAATGAAAATGGATGCAGATTCAATGCCACATAACGCCCTGACAACACTGTTGCCAATTCACTAGAAAGTAAATAAGCATTCGATCCTGTAACATATAAATCTATATCTTTACGCACAAAAAGGGCATCTATCAAACGCTCAAATTGAGGAATAAGTTGTACCTCGTCAAGAAAAACATAATACATCTGATTTGTAGCTATTTTTGATACAACTACATCATAAACTTCTTGCCAAGTTGTATATTCACTATGTTCTCTTTGCTCAAAACTCATCGAAATTATACAACTTTTATCAACACCTTCATCTATAAATTGCTGTTGCAACACTTCTAATAATGTAGATTTACCACAACGACGAATACCTGTAACTACTTTTATAAGGTGCTGATTTCGCAAAGACATCAATATATCTAAATAGTTTTTTCTTAATATCATAATTACTTAATTTTTCCTTAATGACGAAAATTACAAAAATCATCAATTTTCGTCATTATATTTTTTTGCACTGCAAAGTTATATATTTTTTTTTATACAACAATGATTTTCAAGCAAAAAAATGCTTTTAATATAAATATAATATAACAAAACACCAATTCCTTAATGACGAAATTCACCAAAATCATCAATTTTCGTCATTAAGAGAAAAAATTTTATATTTTAATAGTCAATTTTTCAACAAAATCCACTCTCTACCTCTTGTCCATCTAAAAAAAATATCGTACCTTTGCACCCGAACTCGAATGGTGGTGTCCGGTAACGCCTCTATGGCTACCGTGGCTGAGATTATACACATTGCACCAGTACAGATAATGCTGACGCTGGAAGTTTGGAGTCTCCTTTTTGTAGGCGCATAGCGCGTATCGTATACCTCTATTTTGAGCATATAATAATCTAAAAAAATAGAGGTATGAATCAACAAAAATCCTATCCAATTGTCCTATCAATTGCTGGCTCCGACTCGTCTGGTGGAGCTGGAATTCAAGCCGATCTCAAAACTTTTTCCTCTCTCGGTGTCTATGGCGCAACTGCCATAACAGCCATCACTGCGCAAAACACTCAAGGCGTACACTCTCAGTTGGCAATCCCTCCTCAAATGGTTCACGACCAAATCATTGCCGTGATTGACGACCTACACCCATCTTTCATCAAGATAGGTATGCTCTCCAACGCCGAAATAGTTCTCGCTGTGGCCGAAGCACTTAGCCACTATTCCATCCCCATCATCCTCGACCCCGTCATCGTATCCAGCAGCGGTCATCGCCTACTCTCCATCGAAGCTCAAGAAGTCCTAAAACAAAAACTTCTCCCTATCGCAACCCTCATCACGCCCAACATCCCAGAGATGCAGGCGCTCACCTCTATGTCCCTCTCTACATTCTCCGAAAAAGAGAAAGCCGCACAACACCTTATGGATTACGGCATTAAAGCAATTCTTCTCAAAGGAGGTCACGAAGAAGGCAACACCAAAACCGACATTCTATTCTCGAAAACGGCAAACGGAATACAGCATTCCACATTCTCTGCCGACACTATCCCCACCACCAACATTCACGGCACAGGTTGCACCCTTTCCTCTGCCATCACTGCATTCATGGCACGCGGCCTCGATATGCAACAAGCTATTTCTCATGCCAAAAACTATATCACACAAGCCATCACGGCTGGAGCCAACGTCAAAATCGGTCACGGTTTTGGTCCAGTCAATCATGGCTTTAACCCTCTAAAAATGCAAATCAATGACATCAAATAATTACAAACTTCAGTTCATAACTCACCACAACGACCGCTACTCCTACATCGACTCTGCTCGCCTTGCTTTAGAAGGTGGTTGTCGTTGGATACAATTGCGAATGAAGGACGCCGACCCTGCACTATTGGAAGAAACTGCCCTCGTCGTACAAAAAATGTGTAACTCCTACAATGCCACTTTCATCATCAACGACAACGTATTGCTTGCCAAAAAGATAAATGCCGATGGCGTGCATCTCGGCAAAAACGATATGCCCATTGCCGAAGCTCGAAAAATACTCGGCAACCAATTTATAATAGGTGCTACGGTCAACTCTTTCGACGATATTCTACACCACCTACAAGGTGCTACCCCCGACTATTTCGGATGTGGACCATTCCGCTTTACTTCAACCAAGAAAAATCTCGCTACCATACTTGGTCTCGAAGGCTACAAACTAATAATCAAACAGATTCACAACAACAACATCCATATCCCACTCATCGCCATAGGTGGCATCCACAAAAACGACATCCCTCAATTATTAACCAACGGAGTCAATGGCATAGCCCTCAGCAGTAGCATACTCAACGCCCCAAACCCCATAAAAGAAATGCAAGACATCACAACTACAATCAACTATTTATAAACCCTAAAAAACATTACAACTATGATTGAAAAGAATGTATCTCATGGTATTATCTCTACCTATTTCAGCAAATTAGAACGAAATCTTGACTTAGACGTAGCCATCGTAGGTGGTGGACCCTCGGGCATCGTTGCCGCCTATTATCTCGCTAAAGCAGGACTAAAAGTTGCTCAATTCGACCGTAAACTATCACCCGGTGGTGGTATGTGGGGCGGAGCTATGATGTTTAATCAAATCGTTGTGCAGGAAGAAGCCCTACACATTATCAAGGAATTCGACATCAACTACGAGCAATACAACGACCACCTCTATGTGATGGACTCTGTAGAAAGCACCTCTGCCCTATTATACAAAGCCGTACATGCTGGAGCTACTATATTCAACTGCTATTCAGTTGAAGATGTTATCTTTAAGGACAATGCCGTCAGTGGCGTAGTTGTCAATTGGACACCAGTTTTGAGAGAAGGCATGCACGTTGACCCTCTCAACATTATGGCTAAATGCGTAATCGACGGCACAGGTCACGATAGCGAAATGTGTCGCACCGTAGCCCGCAAAAATGGCATACGCCTTGCCACCGAAACAGGCGATGTCATTGGCGAACGCTCGTTGGATGTCGTGGCTGGCGAAAACGAAGTCGTCAACGGAACTAAAGAAATCTATCCCGGACTATATGTTTGCGGAATGGCTGCCTCTGCCGTAAGTGGCACTCCACGCATGGGACCAATCTTCGGTGGCATGCTCCTATCTGGCAAAAAAGTGGCTGACCTCATAATCAACAAACTAAAACAATGAAAATCATTGCTATAACTTCGCCCACAATCATCGACGAAGATGTCTATCTAATCCGCAATCTGCTCAAAATGGGTGTTTTCTCCATCCATCTGCGCAAACCAGAGGCTACCATTCACGAATGCCGACAACTGTTATCCCAACTAACAACAGAGGAAAGAGCAAATATCATAATTCACGACTACCCCGAACTGTACGATGAATTTTCGCTAAAAGGCATTCATATAAACAAGACCATAACCTCTCTGCCCGATGGTTACAGCGGACTGAAAACACGCTCATGCCACACGTTTGAGGAAATCGAAAAGTACAAAAACGAATACGACTACCTATTCCTAAGTCCCATTTTCGATAGCATTTCAAAAGTTGGATACAAATCCAACTTCACCAAAGACGAATTGCTAAAAGCCTCAGCCCAAGGCATAATCGACAGCAAAGTCATAGCATTAGGAGGCATCACACTCGATATGATACCCTATTTCAAAGAACTAAATTTTGGCGGAATCGCAATGATAGGTGGCATCTACACCACCAAAGCCATAAACGATTTTCCAAAAATCAAAACATAACAAACCCAAAGGCTGTGCAATTCTTCCCAACTGCATAGCCTTTTTGCTATTCAAAGGTTACTCGAAGGTATGGTTATCCTATGAAGAAGGTAGCTGTTTGGTAAGTAAATTGAAGGGGCTGACTAATTGAATTAAAATGACAAAAAAAATTTAGGTATATCATTTGCTCTATTAAAAAAAATATATTACCTTTGCATACAATAAATAAAGTGACCATGAAACTTATTGAACTCAACTTACAACACATTTTTGAATTGTGCAAAAAGTACAATGTCAAAACACTATCGGTCTTTGGCTCTATTCTAACGAATAGATTCAACGACTCAAGCGATGTGGATATGATTGTAGAATTCAATAACGAAAATATAGACGATTATGTTTCAAACTACTTTAACTTCAAAGATGCTCTAACCTCGTTATTCAAACACGAAGTTGACCTTCTTGAAGCAAAAGGTATAAAAAATAAATTTCTTCTTCAGAATATAAATCGCACAAAACAAGTTATTTATGGATAAATAAAACACATCCCTATTCTAAAACATGATATAGAACAAATATTATCAAAATATTAATTTCTATTAAACACAGACATAAATGCAAACAAAACCCTCAAAAGCAATATGCTTTCGAGGGTTTTTATTTGCCACAAAAACACATTTTCACCAATCAACTCCCACTCTCATTGTGTATTTGCCCACCCTACCCTCAAGCAAAGTGCAAGCAAACTGCAAGCAAGAAGACTGACATATTCACGATAGGTAATTACTAGTGATGCGATAAATTTTCATTAAGTGTATTTATCGACTTAATATTTAAACACTTACAAGTGTTCTTTGATTTTTTGATTTGAAATGAATTGAGTAATTTTGCAGTCAAAACTGTAAAATTATGAACCTCGGTAAA
>JAFYSF010000007.1 GCA_017559505.1 Paludibacteraceae bacterium
TGATACCAGTTGAATACTCGATTGGCATGTTGTAGCCAGCAAATTCGTGCATTTTTGCACCTAAACCGATGTGAATGTCGGTAAATGGAGTTGTTTTCATTGAATTTATAAATTTAAAGTTGTGTGTTTATGTTTTTTTTTTGTCGAAAGTCAAAACGGTCAACAGTCAACAGACCATAAGCGACTGTAGACTGTTGTCTGTAGACGTATTATTTTACTAATTTGATGATGTTGATAACAGTTTCTACAGCTTTTTGCATAGATTGCACAGGGATGAACTCGTAGCGACCGTGGAAGTTGTGACCACCAGTGAAGAGGTTAGGGCAAGGAAGACCTTTGAACGAAAGTTGAGCACCATCAGTACCACCACGGATAGGTTTTACTTTAGGAGTAACACCAGCCAATTCCATAGCTTCGAATGCGAGGTCGACGATATGTTTCACTGGTTCAACCTTTTCGCGCATGTTGTAGTATTGGTCTTTGAGTTCGATAGAAACAGTGCCTTCGCCATATTTTTTGTTCATAGTGTCGGCAGCAGCTACCATAGTAGCTTTGCGTTCTTCGAATTTAGCGCGGTCGTGGTCGCGGATGATATACACCAAAGAAGCTTGATCAACAGCACCATTTGAAGCCACAAGGTGATAGAAACCTTCGTAACCTTCAGTGTTTTCAGGAGCGTCGATAGGAAGCAATGAGTTGTACTCTTGAGTCAATTTGATTGCATTGATCATTTTGTTTTTAGCAGTGCCAGGGTGAACGTTGCAACCTTGGAATTTGAGAGAGGCAGCAGCTGCATTGAAGTTTTCGTATTCCAATTCGCCAATTTCGCCACCATCGACAGTATAAGCCCATTCGCAACCAAAAGCTTCAACATCAAAGTGGTGAGCACCTTGACCGATTTCTTCATCAGGGTTGAATGCTACACGGATTTTGCCGTGTTTGATTTCAGGATGAGCCAAGAGATACTCCATAGCAGTCATAATTTCGCAGATACCAGCTTTGTCGTCGGCACCGAGAAGAGTGTGACCATTAGTAACCACGAGGTCTTGACCTTTATATTTCAACAATTCAGGGAATTGTTCTGTTGACAATACGATATTTTCGGCAGCATCGAGTACGATATTGTTGCCATCATAGTTTTCTACCACGCGAGGTTTCACGTTTTTGCCACTCATATCAGGAGCAGTGTCGAGGTGAGCGATGAAACCGATAGTAGGGATTTTTTCGTCAGTATTTGCAGGGAGAGTAGCCATTACATAGCCGTTGCCATCGAGAGTAACATCAGTAAGACCGATTTGTTTCAACTCTTCAGCAAGGTATTCAGCAAAAGTCATCTGACCCGGAGTAGAAGGAGTGAGACCTGTGTTCTCGTCAGATGTAGTGTGGAAACCCACATACTTGAAAAAGCGTTTTAGCATAATATGATTAAATTTTAAATTTGTTTGATTTACTTGAAATTTGAGAATTAAATCCGGATGGCAACTCTCAACTTTCAACTATTATTACATGAGCATACCACCGCAGCAGTGGATAGTTTGTCCGCTTACGTAGCTTGAGAGGTCAGAGCCAAGGAATACTGCCACGTTAGCAACATCCTCTGGAGTACCACCACGGCGAAGAGGGATGAGTTTGTTCCATTGTTCTTTCACTTCGTCAGACAAAGCACCAGTCATCTCAGTGATAATGAAGCCAGGAGCGATACAGTTAGCACGGATGCCACGAGAACCTACCTCTTTAGCAATAGACTTAGCAAGACCAATCATACCAGCTTTAGAAGCAGAGTAGTTGCATTGACCAGCATTACCATTAACACCTACAACAGAGCTCATATTGATGATAGAGCCACCTTTTTGGCGCATCATGATAGGAGTAACAGCATGGATGAAGTTGAATGCAGATTTGAGGTTTACGTTGATAACAGCGTCCCATTGAGCTTCGCTCATACGCATCATAAGACCGTCTTTAGTGATACCAGCGTTGTTGACAAGGATGTCAACGCGACCAAATTCTTTTACGATTTCTTCAACCACTTTGTGTGTATCTTCGAAGCTTGCTGCATTCGAAGCATAGCCTTTAGCTTTTACGCCATAAGCTTCGATTTCAGCTTGAGTTTTAAGAGCATTTTCGTCGATATTCAAGTCAGTGAAAGCAACATTACAGCCTTCAGAGGCATATTTAAGAGCGATTGCTTTACCAATACCGCGTGCTGCGCCAGTAATAATAGCGACTTTTCCTTCTAATAGTTTCATATTCTTAGATTTTTTTGGTTTTAACAGAAGTACAAAATTTTCGTTTTGGGTTTCTGTTGGTGTTGTTTCTATTTTATTATTTATTGTTAGACAGAATGACATAAAGACAGATTATTTCTTTTGTTTACATATGCCTCGCTGAAAAACAAGTTTTTCATCTTGGCAAATGAATGACATATTTTAAGTTACTTATGTTTTTATGTCATTATGTCTAAAAAATATATTTTATTTATATATTAAAAATATACAAGGGCGTTTGTGTAGGTCGGGTTGTTTGCCTTGGCTGAGCAGGTGCTTCCAGTCGCCGATGGTCATAGTGCGAATATATTCGTTTTCGGCTGTGATGTCGGCAGCTACGCAGAGGCGAGTTTGACCTTGTAGGGTGCGACACAACTCCTCAAGCATTTGCATATTGCGATAGGGGGTTTCGATGAAAATCTGTGTTTGGTGCTCGCTATAGATGCGTTTTTCGAGTTGTTTGAGTCGAGTAGAGCGGTCGGCTTTCTCGATAGGGAGATAGCCTTGGAAAGCGAACGATTGACCATTGAAACCACTTGCCATGAGCGACAAGAGAATGCTTGATGGACCAACTAATGGTACAACTTTGATACCTTTTCTTTGGGCAATGGCTACCACATCGGCACCCGGGTCGGCAATGGCAGGACAACCAGCCTCAGAGATGATACCCACATCCTTGCCCGCTTTGATAGGGTCGAGGTATGAGGCAATCTGTTTAGGGTCGGTGTGCTGATTGAGTTCGAAGAATTGTAGTTCGTCGATATTTATTGCCTTATCCACCTGTTTCAAGAAACGGCGCGCAGTGCGGATATTCTCCACGATAAATACTTTTACCTTGCGAATAATATCGGCATTACTCGAAGGTAGTACATTATCAAGCGGAGAGTCGCTCAAAACAGTTGGTATGAGATATAGTGAAGCCACTTTTTGAATGATTAGTGTATAGTGATTAGTGTATAGTGTTTTTTGCCCCTTCGGGTCATCGGACGCTCGAACCGAGCGTCCCTACTTTTATTTTGTGCCTATAGGACAAATCAATGTCCTATAAGCGATATTGTATTAGTTAAGAGTTGTGAGTTGTCAGACCCCTCAGTCCTTTGGACAGCTCCCCTAACTCAGGGGAGCAGTTTTTTGGTATGGTGCATCTGTACTCTGTACTCTTGTAATTATTCTTTGATGTTAGGGAGTTCCATTCCGTAACCTTTTTTCTTGTCTTCGCGTTTGAGCAACATACCGATGAGGAGAGCAACAACGCCGAATGAAGAGAAGATGACCATTGGGAGAGTGTAGCCGCCTGTTGCGTCGAGCACTTTACCAATAACGATTGGCACGAGGAGTAAGCCCCAGTTTTGAATCCAGAAGATTACGCAATAAGCAGAACCAAGGATGCGTTCGTCGATGATTTTTGGAACTGAAGGCCACAAAGCTGCAGGTACCAATGAGAAAGATACGCCAAGGATAGCGATGATAGCAACAGCCAAAGCTTTAGATGGGAACACTGGGAGAAGGAATGCAAAGCTAAGGTGGCAAGCAATCATGATGAGTGAGCCAATCATAAGCATAGAAGCAGCTTTACCTTTGCGGTCGATGAATGCTCCGAGGAATGGAGTGAGTATCATTGCAAGGATTGGGAAACAGCTGAAGAGTTGTGCGCCATTAGCAATGTCGAGAGTTTTGTTCAAGAAGTCAGGCGCATAGCGTTGGAATGGGAAGATAGCAGAGTAGTAGAGCACGCAAAGGAGAGCAACCAACCAGAACATTTTGCTTGTGAAGATTTTGCCAAGGTCGCTGAATTTGAATTCTTCTTCAGAAGCTTCTTCAGTGAGTTGGCCAGCAGCTTCGAGTTGTTTGTCGAGTTTGCGGTCCATAACAACGAATACTGTATAGAAAATAAGACCAATCATGAGCAATACAGCACCGAACAATACAGGAGCAGATACTGATGCGCCGAAGCTATTAGAGACCATTGGAGCGAGCCACATAGCAGCGAACACGCCAAGACGAGCGATAGACATTTCTAAGCCCATAGCCATAGCCATTTCTTTGCCTTTGAACCATTTAGCGATAGCTTTAGAGACTGTAGTACCAGCCATTTCGCAACCGCAACCGAAAATCATGAAACCAAAGCAAGAGAGTTTGGCCGAAGCAGGAAGAGCAACCCACCAAGAGCCAAGCCAAGATTCGAGACCTGTGCCAACGAAATATTCGCTCATTGCGTAGAATTTGATACAAGCACCAATCACCATCAATGATGCAGAGAGTAGACCTGTGAAACGGATGCCCATTTTGTCGAGGATGATACCTGCAAAAATGAGGAAGAAACAGAATACGTTGAGGAAATACTCAGATGCAGCATAAGTGCCGAAAGTACTGCTGTTCCAGCCAAGAGTTGTGTCGAGAAGTTCTTTGAGTGGAGAGAGCATGTCCACGAACATGTAGGCAAAGAACATCATCAAAGCGATGAGAATCAATGCCGCCCAACGAGCTACGAATGAGTCGTTGATGAATTTTTGAAGTTTTTCAGTCATTGCTTTATAGATTTGTGATTATATAATTTACGTAATATCGTGCAAAGGTACAAAAAAATATTTATATAGCAAAAAAAGAGAGGTGCAAAATGTTGCACCTCTTAGATATTTAGTCAATATTTATTTTTGTTTTGTATGCTTTGAGGATTAGGTATAGCATTAGACCATTGCATGCTATGTCAAGAGTTTGACGTAATAGGAAGCGATATTCCATTAAATTGTCGAGGTAAGGTATTATGCCATTAATTGTTTCAGGAACGAAAAATAGTAGCGTTAGAAGCAATTTAGTTGATTTTTTTGCTGGAATATTCCAAAAAAACATTAAAAATGCAATTGTGCAAATTAATCCGAAAAAAGCCAATATTAGTGTTGTATACATTACTTGATTAGATTGATCTGCGCATATATTCTTTACAATGTTGAATATTTGATAATTTTCGCTTATAAGACTCAGAAAACGAATGAGTAAACCATCGCAAATTATATAGTATAAGGCTAATAAATACATACTTACTTTATGTGTTTTGCTTTTGATGAATTCGTTTTTGTTGTGCGCAAGATAGAAACATGATAATCCCGAAATAAGATAACAACAGAGGTAAGTAGCTGTAGGGATTTTGTAATTTATATCATTTGGCATTGCAAATGATATAGCCGATGTGAGAATAGGAATTAAGAAAAGGAGTGAAAGTGCGTTTTTTGCGTTGATGATTGTTTTCATAGTTGTAGGTTTTATGATTTGTTGGCAAAGATACAAAAAAATATTTATATGGCAAAAAAAGAGAGGTGGATACACACTGTGAGTGTGTGTCAGTCTTCTTGCTTGAAGGTTGCTTGCACCTTGCTTGAGGGTAAGGTGAATTTTGGATTGACAATACACAATGAGAGTGTGTGTTGAGAGGGGTGGGAAAAATACTGTGTATTGGGTATTGTGTAGGTTGTGATTTTTTTGTATTTTTGCAGATTGTTAAAAAGAGAAACGGAATATGAAATTATCAGATATAGAAATAGGTGGTCGTGCTGTGATAGTGAAAGTTGCTGGACATGGTGGCTTTCGCCGTAGGATTGTGGAGATGGGCTTTATAAAAGGTAAGGTGGTTGAGGTGGTGAATCGCGCTCCGCTTGGCGACCCGATAGAGTATTCTGTGATGGGGTATAATGTGAGTTTGCGTCGTAGTGAGGCTGAGAAGATTGAAGTTATCACGGTGGCAGAGGCTGAGGAGATTGCTAAACAGCGCAAAGAGGGGGCGTTTGCTACTATCACAGAGGATGAGATACGTCAGGTGGCATTGGATCGTAGGCGTGAGATACAGGTGGCATTGGTGGGAAATCCGAATGCTGGCAAGACATCGTTGTTCAACGTGATTTCGGGAGAACATGAAAAGGTGGGTAATTATTCGGGAGTGACGGTTGATGCGAAAGAGACTGAATTTGAGTATAAAGGTTATCATATTCGTTTGGTGGATTTGCCGGGTACGTATTCGTTGTCGGCATACTCGCCAGAGGAGAGATATGTGCGCAGTCAGATAGTGAAAGGGCATCCTGATGTGGTGGTGAATGTGATAGACTCGGGCAACTTGGAGCGTAATATGTTCCTCACGACGCAGTTGATTGATATGAACGTGCGCATGGTGATAGCACTGAATATGTATGACGAGTTGGAGGCCAAAGGCGATAAGTTTGATTATGAGTCGTTGAGCGCGATGATTGGGGTGCCGATGGTGCCTACTGTGTCGCCTAAAATGAGGGGAATCAATGAGTTGTTCGACACCGTGATAAAAATATATGAGGGGTGTGATTATCTTGATGCAGATGGTAATTTGCTTGCGAATATAGAGAATGATGCTTTGCTAGATAGGCATTATCATGAGTTAGACTTACCACACAAACACTCGTCGCATAACAAAGATTTGCGCAATCTGATAGTGCCAAATGCAGTGAATCAGCGCATTAGACACATTCATATACACTATGGCGCGACGATTGAGTCGGCAATAAAAAGAATAAAAAAGGCATTGAGCGAATTGCCATTAGAATTTAATGATTATACGCCTCGTTATGTGGCAATTAAATTGATAGAGGGCGATGAGGAGATAATGAGAGAGTTGGCGGTTGTGAGTGAGGAGTTGGGAATAGGATTAGAGCGTTTGGAGGCGTTGTTGGAAGAGATGCGCGAGGAGATAAAGTCGGAATTCAAAGATACGCCGGAGAACGTAATCAACGATGCAAAATATGGGTTCATTGCAGGAGCATTGAAAGAGACATATATCGCTAAAACAAAGGAGAAAAGCAAGACTACGACTGACCGCATTGATAATTTTGTAACAAGCAAATGGTTGGGATATCCGATATTTTTGTTGGCGTTGTTCGTTACGTTTAATGCAACTTTTTTTGTTGGAGCGTATCCGATGGGATGGATTGAGGCCGGAGTAGAGATGTTGGCATCGTGGTTGCGCGAGATGATGGCACCGGGAATATTGAGAGATTTGCTTGTAGATGGTATTATTTCGGGTGTGGGCGGAGTGTTGGTGTTCTTGCCTAACATATTGATTCTCTATTTCTTTATATCATTAATGGAGTCGACGGGCTATATGGCTCGAGCGGCATTCATAATGGACCGATTGATGCACCACATCGGGTTGCATGGACGTTCGTTTATACCGTTGTTTATGGGATTTGGGTGTAATGTGCCAGCAATTATGGCTACACGTACGATAGAAAATCGCAATGCGAGGATGATTACGATATTGATAGTGCCGTTGATGTCGTGCAGTGCGCGGTTGCCGATATTCTTGCTGTTGGCAGGAACGTTCTTCCCGCATCGAGCTGGTATTGTGTTATTTGCAATGTATATAATAGGTGTGGCATTGGCGGCATTGATGGCAATCGTGTTTCGCAAAACACTATTTAATAAAGAAGAAACACCATTTGTGATGGAATTGCCACCATACCGTATGCCGAGCGTGAAGACCTTGGTGCGCGACACATGGGATAAAGGTGTGCAATATTTGCGCAAAATAGGTACGACGATACTTGTAGGCTCGATAGTGATTTGGGTGTTGAGTTATTTCCCGTTGAATAATGCACAATGCACAATGCATAATACACAATTGGAAAATTCTTATCTTGGTCGCATCGGGAAGGCAATTCAGCCAGCTTTGGAGCCGTTAGGATTCGATTGGAAGGCATCGGTGGCATTGGTTACGGGTGTTACGGCTAAAGAGATTGTAGTTAGTACGTTGGGTGTGTTATATAGTGCAGATGAGGAAGATACAGCTTTGCTTTCAGACAAATTGCTCAGTGCAACTGATGAGAATGGAGAGCCATTGTATAATGGAGCAGTAGCCTTAAGTTTGATGTTATTTGTGCTGATATATTTGCCTTGTATAGGTACGTTGGTGACCATTAAGCACGAGACAGGCTCGTGGTGGTGGGCTGTGTTTGTGGCAATATACACGATTGTGCTGGCATGGGTGGTTTCGTTTGTTGTATATCAATCAATTATACATAATATTTGGCAAGAAGTGGTGGTTGGATGTATTTTGCTATTAGTGCTAATTTATATAGTATCGCGTATTATTCGCAAGATGCGTAATAGCAATTCAGATTCACCTTGCTCGGCATGTTCGGCATCGGGATGTCATGGATGTCCGTATAAGAATTGAGAGATATTTTAGTGAAAATAGAAAAAAGGCTATACCACAAATATTAATGGTATAGCCTTTTTTTATTGAGTATACTTAAAAAAATTAGTATTGCTCGTTAGTGTTAGGGAAATCACAACTTTTAACGTCTTCAACGTAGTGGCTGACAGCCTCGTTGATAATTGCGTTGAGGTCGGCATAGCGACGAAGGAAACGAGGTGAGAAACCTTTAGTCATACCCAACATGTCGTGTAATACAAGCACTTGTCCGTCGACATCGCCACCAGCACCGATACCTATTATTGGTATATGCACCTCTTGAGCAACGCGTTTGGCAAGAGTAGCAGGTATTTTTTCAAGCACAATGGCAAAACAACCAGCCTCTTCAAGAGCTTTTGCATCAGAAATAAGTTTTTCTGCCTCGTCTTGTTGTTTAGCACGTACGTTGTAAGTGCCATATTTATTGATAGATTGAGGCATAAGCCCTAAATGTCCCATGATAGGAATACCTGCTGCGAGTATTTTGCGTACAGCATCAATAATTTCAACACCGCCTTCGAGTTTGAGCGCATCGGCATGTGTGATTTTCATTATTTTTATGGCATTGCTTACTGCTTCTGTTTCTGATACTTGATATGTACCAAAAGGCATATCAACTACAACGAGAGCTCGTCGCACGGCTTTAACCACCGATTTACCAAGAAAAATCATTTGGTCTAGCGTGATAGGAAGAGTAGTTACGTTACCAGCCACGACATTAGATGCTGAGTCACCAACGAGAATGACATCCACTCCAGCCTCATCTACGATAGAAGCCATTGTGTAGTCGTATGACGTAATCATACTAATTTTTTCGCCACGTTGTTTCATCTCGAACAGACGATGCGTAGTTACTTTGCGTGTATCTTCAGGTGTATGAACAGACATTATTTATATGTTTAGTCAATAGTTGATAATGAGGTAATTAATTGTCAAGAGCATTGATTTGTTCGATGATAATAGAAAGGTCTTGTTTGAGATTTTGAATTTTGCGTTCAAGATCTTGTACCATGTTATTACCTTTTTTAGATGAGCTATTGAAAAAACCAATGTTGTTTTCGTAAGTGGCAATTTGTTGTTTAAGCAATTCGTATTGACGCATCAATTTATTGCGATCGCCTTTGAAGTTAAGTTCTTGATTACGACGACGAGAACGCAATTTGCTTTGTTTGTCGTTAAGAGCCTCTTGATATTGTTTGTACACTTTATCTTTTTCTTTATAAGGCACGTGACCTACAGAGAGATAAGCGTCAGACAAACGACGAACAGCAGAGTAGTCTTCATCATCGTTTCCTGTTAGTTCGTATGCTTTAAGGGCTTCAATAGCTTCAAGTTTGAGACGAAGATTTTCTTGTTCTTCCACCTTTTTGTCTTTGAAATTAGCTTCTTTACGAGCAAAGAAGTGGTCGCAAGCCGCTATGAAACGTTCCCAAATAGCATCGCTATATTTTTTAGTAGTAGGACCGATAGTTTTCCACTCTTTTTGAAGAGCGATCAATTTGTCGGTAGTAGAACGCCATTCTTCGCTATTTTTTAGTTGTTCTGCTTTTTCTACAAGGATGCGTTTTTTCTCTAAATTAGCTTGAAGTTCTTCTTTTATTCTGCGATAGAATTCGTTTTTAGCCTCAAAGAAACGATCGCAAGCAGTGCGATAGCGTTTAAATAATCTGTTGATTACGCGACGTTCAGTTGGGTCGTCAGAGCGGAATTTTTCATTGAGAGCAATAACTTCTTGTGTTTTCTCTTCCCACTCTTTATATGTAGAGATAGCTTGAATATCAATATTTTCAATAAATTCGATAGTTTCAGTTTTCTCTTTTTCTATTGCTTGTTCGCGAGCTTTAAGGTTTTCAAAGAATTCTTGATGACGTTTATTTACAACAGTTGAAGCTTCTTTGAATTTATTCCATATTTCATCACGGAGTTCACGAGCTACTGGACCTATCTCGCGCCATTGTTCATGAAGCTTTTGTAGAAGTTGGAATGATTTCACAACATTTTCTTCCTCGCTAAGTTTTTCTGCTTGTTCAATAAGGCGCGATTTGTCTTCTAAATTCTTTTTGAAGTCATATTCGCGGAGTGCAGCGTTGATTTTTATAAGGTCATAGAATTGTTCTTGATAGTGGTTGTATTCTTTCCAAATTTCATTTACATGAGTTGGAGATACAGGACCAATCTCTTTCCATTCTCCTTGAAGTACTCTAAATGCGGCAATAGTATCATTAAGGTCGCCTTCGCTAGCAATCAAAGTTTCTAGTTTAGCTATTATTGCTTGTTTTTTCTCTAAATTAGCAGCGTATTCTGCGTCGATAGCAGCAAGATAAGCAGCGCGCTTTTCGCGATAAATACCCATTACAGATTTAAATTCCACTTCGATAGGGTCAGCTTGTTTTTGCTTTGGTTCTACAACTTCATCATTCTCTGCTTCGACCTCTTGTTGCATAGTAGCCTCTGCAAGTTCTTGTTGATGACGTTTGTAGAATAACTGTTTGATACAATCAACTTGCTCTTTAATAGCTGTCACTTCGCCGTTTTCTACAATCTCTTTAAGGGTGTTAACTAATTCTTCGCGAGTAAGAGTTGCGAGTTGTTTTGGATCAAAATTTTGTTCTGTAATGAATTCTTGTGCATCCATAATAAAAAAGTTTAAGTCTCCAAAATAGGAGAGGGTTCAATTCAATTTGTTTTTTAAAAACTTGGCAAATTTAGTAAAAATATCTCGAATAAAAATGTTATTTCCAAATAAATTTAGTTTTACTACGGAATATTTTTTCAATAGTAAGCAAGTACAGTGTCACCAATGGCAATATAATATCAAATAAAATAATCGATAGCCCGAATCCTTTGTCGTTATACGCTTTGGCTGTTAGGTTGATAATAGTCAATTGAATTAGGAAACGGAACAAAAACGCACCAACTGCAATTGCTATAATCATTGGGTTGTTAAAACCAAATATAAGCAACAATAGAGTAGCGAGATAGAATAGTCCACGCGAAAAAGGTTCTACTCCAATCCACAATTTACTACTTGATTTATAAACTTCTACAGTGCTCAAATGACGCAATTTTTGGTAGTACCAATCCTTGAATGTTTTTTCTGGGATAGAGAGCGTTTCGGCTTCTAACGAAGGTTCTATACGAGTATTATGTTTTGTACCAAAAGCATTGATTAGCAAATCATCATCGCCTGATGGAATATGCAAAAACCCAGCAAAACCTTTGAGCCTAAAAAATGTGCTTCTGCGGTAAGCCATATTGCGTCCAACGCCCATATACGGATAACCAAGCAATGCAAATCCCATATATTGCATCGCAATAGTCAGAGTATCATACGATATCAAACTACTAATAAACCCTTTTTCGCGATAGTAATTACCATGTCCAAGCACAAATTCCGTATTATCATCGAAGTTGCGCACCATTGTTGAAATCCAATCAGGCGTAAGCGGACGGCAATCTGCATCTGTAAACAATAATATTTCGTTTTTAGCGGCTTTTACTCCCACCGTAATAGCCAATTTCTTGTGACTGATAATACGCGTTTCTTGCGGAATATTAGTGATATAGAGATTATGGTAAACTTTTTGTAGGTCTTTTATTATATCTTCAGTGTCATCGCACGAACCATCATTTACAATAATAACCTCATAATCACCATAATTTTGTTCTAACACAAGAGGAAGAAAACGACGAAGATTTTCACCCTCATTTCTTGCACAAATAATTACAGAAACAGGTGGTTGGTCAACTGTATGTGCCACATTTCCTTTCTTCAAATTACGAACTCGGCGCAAAATAGCAGTGTAGGGTATAAGATAAAATCCTAATTGAACGATAAACGATAGGATAAGTATTGCAAGTAGAATATAATATACGATTGATAATGACATTGTTGTTGTTGTATGATATATGGTTATATATAATCTGCAAATTTACAAAATAATTATTACATTTGCAACAACTGAGAGTAACGAATTTTTCAAACAAAAATAAAATAACAAATTCCAAAAATACACAACCAATAACCCTATCTTTTCCTTATGTTCTCCTTAGGCTCTTCATAGGATAACCATATTTTCACCATACCTTCTACGCAGGATATACGAAACATATACGAAGGATATACGAAACATAATCATACCTTGAAGCTACCTGCAAGGGCTTATTTAGCATTAAAAATTCATTTTCAATTCAGATTTGTGTATTTGAATTTTTTTTTGTAATTTTGCACTCAAAATAAAGCGAATAGCTATAATTCTTTAATAAATCGGTTTCTTCGATTTTATATTTCCCGAAAATTTTGAAATTTCAACTTGAAATTTATGTATAATATTTTAGAACTTAGAAGCAAAAGTCAAGATGAACTTTTGCGAATAGCACAAGAATTAGGTGTAAAAAAAGCTAACTCTTTAGCACCTGATGCATTGGTATATGCTATTTTAGATCAACAAGCTATTGTTACTTCTGTCGACAAAAAAGAAGAAGGTAAAACAAAAAAACAACGTGCACGTATCACTAAAAAAGTAGTTACAGAAGAGGGTGGTATTGGCGTAATAGAAAAGGCCGCAACAGTTGAGCCTAAAACTAATAAAAAAGCTGCAGAATCACCTGTGGTTGTCGCTTCTGACACAACAACTAAAGAGCCTGTTGTTGTCGAAAAAACAAAAGAAACTAATAAAAATACACCTAACAAACAAAAAAATAAAAAGGCAAAAAAAGTAGAAACAGAAAAGGTGGCAGAACCTAAAAAAGAAGTTGTTGCTCAAGAAAAAGAGGTTGCTCCAATTCAATCTCCAATCAATCAATCTGTGGCTCAACCAAAACAAAATAATAACGAGCCTCAAACGCAACTGCAAACTCCACAACAATCTGCTCCACAGCAAAATAAACAACAAAATCAACATACTAAAGATAAGAAAAATCAAGCATCTACTCAGCACGTTCAGCAAAACAACAATCAAACCAATAATCAAAATAATCAGCCTAAAAACATCGCACTTGCCGAAGGTGAAAAGATGTATGAATTCGATGATATTCTCGTTGGTAGTGGTACTCTTGAAATGATGGCTGATGGATATGGATTTCTTCGTTCTCCTGAATATAATTATCTTTCTTCTCCTGATGATATCTATGTTAGTGCTGCTCAAATTAAAGCCTACGGACTGAAAACAGGTGATACGGTTGCAGGTAATATTCGCCCTCCTCGTGAAGGTGAAAAATATTTTCCTCTTGTACGAGCATTACAAATTAATGGATTAGACCCAGAGAGAGTGCGCGACCGTGTTCCGTTTGAACATCTTACTCCTATTTTCCCTGATGAAAAATTCCAACTTACTACACCAGGTAAACCTGCTTCTCTTTCAAGTCGTATAGTCGATCTTTTTGCTCCTATCGGCAAAGGACAGCGCGGACTTATTGTTGCTCAACCTAAAACGGGTAAAACTATGTTGCTCAAAGATATAGCTAATTCTATATTGGAGCATCATGAAGATGTACATATGATTATTTTGCTTATCGACGAACGTCCTGAAGAGGTAACTGATATGGCGCGCAGTGTGAATGCGGAGGTGGTATCTTCAACATTTGATGAGTCGGCAGAGCATCATATTAAGGTTGCTACGATGGTACACGAAAAAGCAAAACGCTTAGTTGAATGTGGTCATAATGTAGTTATTTTGCTTGACTCAATCACTCGTCTTGCTCGTGCTTATAATACTTTCTTGCCTGCCTCAGGCAAAGTATTATCTGGTGGTGTCGATGCCTATGCTTTACATAAACCAAAACGCTTCTTTGGTGCAGCTCGTAACATAGAAAATGGTGGTTCTCTCACAATTATTGCTACTGCCTTGACTGATACTGGTAGTAAAATGGATGATGTGATTTTCGAAGAATTTAAGGGTACAGGTAATATGGAGTTACAACTTAATCGTCAATTAGCAAATAAGCGCATATTCCCTGCGGTTGACATAATGGCCTCATCTACACGCAAAGACGATCTTTTGTTACCTAAAGATGTACTTAGTCGTATGTGGGTATTACGCAACTATCTTTCAGATATGAATGTAACTGAAGCAATGGAATTTCTTAAAGAGCGCATGGAGCGAACCAAAGACAATGCAGAATTTCTTGCTTCTATTAATGGTGATTAACTTTGTATTATATAAAATAAAATGCGCAATCAGTTGATTGCGCATTTCTTTTATAATTCACTCTTGAAAAATAATTCTATAAATATAGGGAAATGGTCGCTGACTCCACCTAAATAAAATGTTCCGACGTATGTCCTTTTGGGAATCATTTCTCCAGTACGTTTGTCTCGTTTAGAAATCCATTTTGGATGATAAACCTCAGCTTTAGGCATTGCTCTTACCGAGAGATTTCCATTTAATAGTGATCCGCTAATTATTATTTGGTCTAGCATATCCCACTGACCATCATGAAAATAAGAGCCAATATCTTTATCTTCATATTTATAGCCATCCCAACAAAGATTATATAATTTAGTGTTTTCAAACGAGTTATTTGTATAAGGTAAAGCTGCAAGGGTAGTAGTAGGTACTTTGTCTGAAGGATTATCATTAAAATCACCCATAATTATTATAGCGGCTTGTGGATCTAAAGCTTGCACGCTATCAACCACCTGACGTACGGCCTTTGCTGCAGCTTCTCTATTTGGTTCTGACGCTAACGCACCCTCTCTGCGTGAAGGAAAATGCACTTGTATAATATGCAAAAGAGTAGAGTCTGTTAATGTACCGCAAGTATATAATAAATCTCTACCTTTCTGACCATTAGGTAAATATACTGGTATGGGACGAGATGCTAAAGGTGTAAATTTATCTTTTTGATAGAGTAGTGCTACATCAATACCACGAACATCAGGTCCTTCATAGTGAATATAGTCGTAACCTAATTGATTGTATGGGTCAAATTGGGTCATTGCTTTTAGTACAAAATCATTTTCTACCTCACATAAACCAACTAATAATGGTAACTCTTCATTGCCCAAACCAATTATTACTTGCATTACTTCATGCAATTTTTCATAAAATCTATTATTGGTCCATCGTAAATCTGAATTAGGAAGATATTCTTTGTCATTTTTTAACGAATCATGTTGTGTGTCGAACAAATTTTCAACATTATAGGTCATTATTTTCATAGATTGAGAATTTAATGTAAGTGTCTGTATAACAAAAGATAAAATAAGTAATAATGAATGTTTCATATTGCATTTTATTTCTATTACAAAAGTACAGAATATAATTGATAATATCAAATATTTTTCGTAAATTTGTACTCTCAAAAAATCATCTTAATATTGATTGTTAATTCTTAATTCTTAATTTTTAATTATTCATTTAATGAAACCTACACTATTTATTTTAGCAGCAGGAATGGGTAGTCGTTATGGAGGCTTAAAACAACTTGATGGAGTTGGACCTTCTGGCGAAACAATTATGGATTATTCTGTTTTTGATGCTATTCGTGCTGGATTTGGAAAAATTGTTTTTGTTATTCGTCACGATTTTGAAGAGGATTTTAAGCAAAAGATCCTTTCTAAATATGAAAATCATATAAAAGTAGAACTTTGCTATCAAGACTTAAATGCTTTGCCTGGTGGTTTTACTTGTCCTGAAGGTCGCACAAAACCATGGGGTACTAATCATGCTGTATTAATGGGTAAAGATGTTATAAATGAGCCATTTGCAGTAATTAATGCCGATGATTTCTATGGCCGCAATGGTTTTGAGGTGTTAGGTAAGGCTCTTTATGAAATGGTTGGCAAAGAAAATGATTATTGTATGGTAGGGTATCGTGTTGGCAATACATTGAGTGAAGGGGGTACTGTAAACAGAGGTGTATGTACTACTGATAGCAATAATTATCTCACTACCGTTGTTGAACGTACGGGTATTGGATATGAAGATGATAAAATTGTTTTCGTTGATGAAAATAATCAAAAACAATATCTTGATGCAAATACTCACGTTTCAATGAATATGTGGGGTTTTACACCCGATTATTTCCTTCATTCTGAAGAATATTTTATCAATTTCTTGAAGCAATTTGGACAGGAAATGAAATCTGAATTTTACATCCCTACAATGGTTAATTACCTTATAAACAATGGTATATCTAAGGTTAAAGTTCTAGATACTGTTTCAGAATGGTTTGGTATAACTTATGCTATAGATCGTGCTGGCGTTGTTGAAAAACTTCAATCTTTAGTTGATGCAGGAGAATATCCAACACCGTTGTTTAAATAAATTTCTCTGAAAATATTTATAGGATATGCAATACTTAATATTGCATATCTTTTTTTATTAATTATAGTAACATTAATTTCATACGTTAATCTCTATTTTTTCTGAAATGGACTTTATTTTCCGTTTTATTACATCAACTTAATTATTTATTATAATTAACATTATGATAAATAATAATTTTATAATAAGTTTAAATCGTAAAGGGATAAAGTTTTTGCACTACCTTAAAAATTGACAAAAAAAAGAGAGACGCATAAATTTGCGTCTCTCGCGCTATATAAAATGTTATATTAGTAACCTAACATTTTTTTATTGATTTCGTCATATTTAGTTTGATATGATGAATCTGAGTTTGTAAGCTTATAGAACAAGCTGCGAAGAGTTTTCATTGTTTCAAAATCTTCTGTGTCAAGTTCAATTACTTTTTCAAAGAAAGGAACTGATTCTTTATATACTTCAAGAGCTTTAGCTACTTCTTGATCAGAAAGTTTGAAATCACGAATTTCAAGAGCTTTTTGCTCCATTTTGAAAGCTTTATTATAAATCAAACGAGCTTTGCCTAACCAAGCATCTTTGAAGTCTGGTTTGATTTCAATAGCTTTATCAAAGTTAGCCATTGCACCATCGATATCTTCAAGTACTTCAAGCATAGAACCACGAACACTATAAAGTTGTGCATTATTAGGGTCGTTAGCAATAGCTTTATCAAGCAATTCTGTTGCTTTTTGTGGTTGACCACCAAATACATAGTGGTTAATCAAATTACCAAGATAATAGAATTCATTAGGGAATTTATCAAGACCTTTTTCCAATGTAGAGATATAGCTTACAGTATCTTTTGTATCAAGATAAAGTTGGCAAAGTGCTTGATATATACCATTTTCGTTATATTCTTTATCTTTAATTTCTTCAAACATTTTAATAGCTTTATCATTCATTTCACCAGCCCACGCACATGTAGCTGCATAATACTTAAATTGATAATAAGTAGTATCTTTAGCAGGTACATTTTTCTCTGTTGCAAGTAAAGGGAGATCAAGAATTGCTGTATGAGTTTCGAATGCATTAAGTGCATCTACCCATTCTTGTGCTGAATATTTCTCTACACCATAGTTAACCAAGATGTATTTGTTATAAATATTCAACATTGATGCTGCAATTTTTTTTGTGAATTTAGGTTTTACTTTACCTTTTTCGTCAGGAAGTTGGTCTAATTCATTCGCTTTCAAATAATAAGCGTATGCTTTCATTGCATCTTCACCCATTTTGATTGTGTTACCACTACCTGTTTGGGTTAAAATAAATTCAGCATCTGCAGCTTTTTCATAAACTAAACCTGCTACATACCATGTATTTGCAAGCCCCATAGTTTCTTCGTTTACTAAGGCTGCTTCGATATCATCTTTTGCACCTTGAAAATCTGGAGCTTCAACAGCTAAAGCTTTGTTTTTAGCTCTATTTACATTTGCTTTTTGTGCAAAACCTGTAGCCACAACAGCTAAGGTAAATGCCATTACTAAAAATAATTTTTTCATAATGATTGTTTATTTGATTAATTGTTATTGTTCATTTGTATCTTGGACTTCAGTTGTTGCTTCAGGTTTAATACCCTCCTCTACAATTGTTTCTGTTTCTTCCTCTATTTCTGTTGCAACTTTACATACCGATGCAATTTCATCGTTACGTTTGCCAAGATCAATAAGTTTTACACCTTGAGCAGCACGACCGATGACGCTAAGACTTGATACATTCGTACGTAATGTTACACCTGATTTATTGATTATCATAAGGTCATTGTCGTCATTAACATTTTTAATAGCAACAAGTTTACCTGTTTTCTCAGTGATATTGATTGTTTTTACACCTTTACCACCACGGTTTGTTATACGATAATCTTCAAGGTCAGAACGTTTGCCATATCCCAATTCACTAACAACAAGAATATTGTCTTTTGAATCTTGTGACACTGCAATCATACCAATAACTTCATCTGTTGAGTCGTCTTCATCAAGAGTCATACCACGTACACCAGTTGCTGTACGACCCATTTCACGAACTTTTTGTTCATTAAAGCGAATTGCGCGACCATTACGATTAGCCATCAATATTTCGTCATTACCACCAGTCAAAAGTACTTCTATCACTTGGTCATCTTCGCGTATAGTGATTGCGTTGACACCATTTTGACGTGGGCGAGAATATGCTTCAAGCGATGTTTTCTTAATAACACCTTGTTTAGTACAGAATACGAGGTAATGTGATTGGTTAAACTCTGTATCTTGCAATTGTTTTACATGTACAAATGCGTTTACTTTATCATCTGAATCTATATTCAACACATTTTGTATTGCACGACCTTTGCTAGCTTTATTTCCTTCTGGAATTTGATATACTTTTAACCAATAGCAACGTCCTTTTTGAGTAAAGAACATCATTGTAGAGTGCATTGATGCCGAATAGATATATTCAATAAAGTCCTCTTCTCTTGAGCTACTTCCCTTAGAACCTACTCCGCCACGATTTTGCGTACGAAACTCTGCAAGTGGTGTGCGCTTAATATATCCAAGGTAAGAAATAGTGATAACCATTTCATCATCAGCGTAGAAGTCTTCTGGATTAAACTCTTCGCTTGCATAGATAATTTCAGTACGACGATTATCTCCGTATTTATCTTTAAGTTCAAGAAGTTCGTTTTGGATTATTTCCATACGGCGTTCTACTCTTGCAAGAATATCTTTCAAGTCTTCAATGCGTTTCAAGAGTTCTTCATATTCAAGGCGAAGTTTGTCTTGTTCCATGCCTGTAAGTTGTCGGAGTTTCAATTCTACTATATAGGCAGCTTGACGTTCCGACAATCCAAATCTTTCCATTAAGCGTGTTTTAGCCTCTTCAGGAGTTTTAGAATCACGAATAATGCGGATAGCTTCATCAAGGTTATCAAGAATAATCATGCAGCCCTCAAGTAATTCAGCGCGTTCTTCTGCTTTGCGAAGCTCAAATTTTGTACGACGAGTAACAACCTCATGACGATGATCAACAAAATGACGTATCAAATCTTTGAGATTAAGCGTCATAGGACGACCTTTAACAAGAGCAATATTATTTACGCTGAATGATGATTGTAATGCTGTATATTTGAATAATTTATTGATAACAACTTGTGGGTTTGCATCTCTCTTAACGTCAACAACAATACGCATACCTTGACGGTCTGACTCATCATTAACATTAGCAATGCCTTCAACTTTCTTTTCAATGGCAAGGTCGGCAATATTTTTAATCAACTCTGATTTGTTGACCATATAAGGAATTTCAGAGATGATAATTTTATCATTGCCTTTCTCGTTGTTTTCAATATCGTATTTAGCACGAATAACTATGCGACCACGACCAGTTTCAAAAGCCTCTTTTACGCCAGCATAACCATATATATAGCCACCGGTTGGGAAATCAGGGGCTTTGATATATTGCATCAATTCCGATATTTCTATTTCGTTGTTGTTGATATATGCTACAGTTGCATCCACTACTTCCGAGAGATTATGTGGAGCCATATTTGTAGCCATACCTACAGCAATACCTGATGATCCATTAACTAAAAGGTTAGGCAAACGTGTAGGCAATACAACAGGTTCTTTTGTTGTCTCGTCGAAGTTAGGAGTAAAGTCAACTGTATCTTTTTCGATATCTTTGAGCATCTCTTCTGCAATTTTTTGCAAACGTGCCTCTGTATAACGCATAGCTGCAGGACCATCACCATCCACTGAACCAAAATTACCTTGTGGATCAACAAGTGGATAGCGCAAAGACCATGTTTGAGCCATACGCACCAATGTCATATAAATAGATGAGTCACCATGTGGGTGATATTTACCCATAACTTCACCAACAATACGAGCAGATTTTTTGTATGGTTTGTCTGATGTATTACCCAATTCGTTCATACCAAATAATACACGACGGTGTACTGGTTTGAAACCATCACGAACATCAGGCAAAGCACGAGATACGATAACCGACATTGAATAGTCAATATAGGCTTGTCGCATCTGTTCTTCTACATTAATCTGAATGATTCTTTCGTCTCTATCAATCATAAAATTTACTTAAAATTATCTTGTCTTTTTTGATTTTATAGGCTTGATACGACAAGAATATACCAAGCCCAAAAACTTTATAAAGTTACGATTTTTTTCTGGAATATACAAATTTTACGAGCTATTTTTTGTAATCACTAAACTTTTGATTTTCAAATAATTTTACTTTTAGTAAAATAAAACACCTCTTATTTTCGATTTTAAGACGATTTAAGCGACTTTTATTTTTCTTATTTTTGATTTGGTGACTGTAAAAAAATACAAAAATGGCTCTATTTTGCATTTAGAGCCATTTTAAGAGGGTTTTATGTTTTTATCATTAATACTACTTGTTAAATTCTTCAAAAGAACCATCATCATATAGCAGAATCACCTTTTTTATACTTTTATTTGTGCTAATTTTAGGTGTAGGCACATCAGGTTGTTCTGTTGTTGTCTTTTCTTCGGTTTTATTAGGCAATTCAGCTATATATACCGCCTCATATTCATTAACGACAGGCTGATTTGAGTCTTTTGCCTCTATATCTTCATCTAATTCATCAAATAAAGAACAGTCTTTAATGTTAGATTCTATTTTGACAGGTGCATCACTGGTGCCAAAAATCAACCAATTCACATCTACATCTGGAAAATGTTGCTTGATTTTTTCAACAAGTGATAAAGTTGGTTGTGTACGACCTGTTTTGATACTTGAAATAGAAGCTCGACTAACACCAATTTTGTCAGCAAATTCGGTTGGTGTAAGTTGTTGGTTTTCTATGAATGTAAAAATTCTATTTACCATAATATTTATTTGAGAATAGAAGAAGTTTATATCAAAATGTAAATGTAAATTAGAGATTACAAATGTATAACATTTTTTCGAATCTACAAAATTAAAATACAAAAATATTTTACAATATTAATTTACATTTGTAATCTGCAAATAATACATAAAATAGCCCCCTCTTAACTAAACCATTATGCTATAATCACATAAATAAGCCCTAAATATTGAAAGTATAAGTTTATATTTTATGACTTAAATCAATAAGAAATCAAAGAGTTATATCTACATAAATGCCAATATTGAGTAAAAATCAGGTAAGTAACCAAAATCCACACTACAAACTTAAATAAAATAATTAAATAATATTTATAATTAACTGATTTATAGTATATATACGTTTTGTAAAAATCAAGTGTTAAATGGTTGTGTTTATTGTTGTTTACAAATGTAAATACACAGAGACAAACATCATTACAACTACCCTACTTCTTTTGTTGAGGTGATGTTTTTATATGTAAATATTACAAATGTAAAATCAAAATACTTCAGCTATCTATTTACATTTGTATAATCATTGTATTTTACAGATGTTGATATATGCATACAAAAAAGGACTACCCTATAAGGATAGTCCAAACCAATATCTATTTTAATTATGATAAATAGAATTTTCTTCTTTTATTATAATGCAGACTCCTCGTTGATATTTGAGTCAACCAAAATACGTCCACAATATTCACATACGATGATTTTTTTACGCATACGGATATCAAGTTGACGTTGAGGTGGAATTTTGTTGAAGCAACCACCACATGCATCACGCTCTACTGTTACTACAGCAAGACCATTACGTGCATTTTTGCGGATACGTTTGAATGCTGTCAAAAGGCGTGGTTCAATAAGAGTTTCCAATTCTTTTGATTTAAGAAGAAGGTTTTCTTCTTCTTGTTTAGTTTCAGCAACGATTTCGCTAAGCTCTTCTTTCTTTTGTTTGAGGTCTATTTGACGCTCACTAAGACGTTCTTCAGCGCCAGCCAACTCTTCTGTTTTAGCTTTTATCTCTTTGTTGAAATCATTGATATGTTTTTCGCAGAGTTCAATTTCGAGGTTTTGGAATTCTACCTCTTTTGTAAGAGCATCAAATTCGCGATTATTGCGAACATTGTTTTTCTCTTCCTCTTTTTTAGCAATTTTAGCACGAGCCTCTTCGATAGCATTTTTTCTATCAGAAATATTTTGACTGAGAGTTTTTAGGTCGTTTTGACATTTCTCAATACGAGTTTTAAGACCGGCTACTTCATCTTCAAGATCTTGAACTTCCAATGGCAACTCACCACGGACAGTACGAATCTTATCAATTTCAGAAACAACCATTTGTAGATTGTAGAGTGCACGAAGACGTTCCTCTACAGAAATTTCTTTAGTTTCAATGTTTTTTTCTGACATATAATCTATACTTTTTTAATGTTATTTCTATTTATCTATTTAATAATCAGACCTATAATAGTTCTCAGTAGGACTTTTATCAGAGTCTGCCATTAAGATTGCAAAGTTAATAAAATTTTTTGAAAGTTGTTCATAAAAAATCTCTTTTATGCACTGTTCCGATTCAAAATGTCCAATATCTGCAATAACAATCTGATTTTCAGTATTAAAGAAATCATGATATTTTACATCTGCTGTAATATAAATCTCAGCTCCTTGTGCCATTGCTCTGGGTATAAACTCAGCTCCCGATCCTCCACATAATGCCACTTTAGATATCATGCGGTCTGATAATTTGGTATGTCTAACAAAATCAATTTGCAAATTCCTACAAATATAACTCATCACATCCCTCTCATTTATAGGCTCTTCCAATTCTCCAATACAACCCAACCCCAACTGATTATACTCATTTTCCAAAGGCAATATATCAACAGCAGGCTCTTCGTATGGATGAGCAGAATGAAGCTCTGCAACCACTCTATTTAATCTATTCTTTGGCACTATCATCTCTATTCTAACCTCTGGTTCTGTATGCAATTCATCTATTGCGCCTACAAATGGATTGCATCCCTCACTAGCTCTGAAAGTCCCATAACCATCTGAATTATAAGAACAACTATCATAATTTCCAATCCTTCCAGCACCTGCATTCCACATAGCCTGACGCACTTTATCGCTATGCAACTGTGGTGCGTATGTTACTATTTTATATAAATAATTCTCCTCTGGAGCCAGCACATGTATATTTTTCAGACCCAATTTTTGAGCTATACGAAAGTTTACCCCACCAAGACATTTATCCATATTCGTATGAGCAGAATATAGCACAATATCATGTCGTATAGCCTTTATAATCACACGTTCTATATAGCTCCTACCAGTAAGTCTTTTCACACCCCTAAAAATCAATGGATGATGTGATATAATCAAATTTGCACCTCTACTAATAGCCTCATCTATAGTAGCTTCAGTAATATCAACACACAAAAGCACCGCCTTAACCACTTGCTCTGGATTACCCACTTGCACACCACTATTATCCCACGACTCCTGATAACTCAATGGAGCCATCTGCTCAATACAGGCAATAATTTCGCTTATTTTTGTCTTCATATCTTAACTTTGAATTTATATCACAAAGTTAGCATTATTTTTCCAAAAATACAAATTTTAGTCATTGATATTAGAAAAAACAGATTCTAAATAGTAAATTAAGAATAATTTTGACTAGTTTTTTAGGGATTTTTTCACTATTTTGAGGGTATTTTTGCTTTAACTAAAAAAGTAATCGTTTGATTTATAGCACAATAATAAAACAGAAAGTCGTAACTTTACAACTCCAAAATACTTGCAAAGTTTGCAAAGTCAATTAACAAATTGATTTTCTTACGATTATATGAATGTAATTTTATAACTTTGCAAATGTTTGAATAGCAAATCTCCTTAATAATCAAACGATTAGCACAACTTTGCAACTTTGCAATTGCAAAGTTGGGTTCTGTATTGTTCAATTTGCTACAACTTTGCAAATTTTGTAAGTAAGGTATGAGAAAGTGTCTGTTTTCTTCGGTGCAGTTTGCTTGCACCTTGCTTGATGTAAGGAAGGATATACTCAAAAAAAAGTTCCTCACAATATAGTAAGGAACCCAAAAAACTAAGATGTTTAAGCAAACAAATCGCCAGTTAAAGATGACAAAGAAACTTTACTCAATCGTGCAATATCCTCAAATGTTGCTCCATTCTGATAATAACTATAGAAATTATCTTCACTTAAAAGTAAATATTCCCATTCTCTATTCATTCTATCTTCTGCCTTTAACTGATTGATTTTTTTGCACCATTCAATACTTGCAATACGCTTACGACGAACATTAACATCCTTTATATCCCTATTACTTTTTGTTTCAAGGATAAATATTTTATCTTTAGTGCAAACCATAAAATCAGGATGATATGATGCCAATAGTCCATCTTCTCTCAAGTAAAATATTGTTGCAAAAACATGCTGACTTTCACTTATTTTCAAGAATCTTTCAACATCTGCATCTCTATCCAAAAATTCAGCCATATCTTTTTCAAAGCCGCCTCGATTACTTGGATAGCCAATTCGCTCATAAATAACTTTTTGCAATTTGAGAGAGAAACTTTCTCTAATTCGCAAATGTTCAACTGTTGAGAACCAAATCTTTTCAACTTCAGCTTCTGTTGACATTAGGTTTTCTTGCATCTTATGCACAGCAATACTTATCTCTTTTATAATGTGTTGTGTTACTATACCGTCTTTTGCCAACAATATTTTCCAATCATTTTCAACAAAAGGATTAAAACTTTGAGAAAATAGTCTTGTACGAATATAAACATCTATTGCGGATATTATCTCTATTTGATTGATTTGCATCACTGGCAAATTCTTATGTCTATATCGCCTACTCAAGACTATATTCAACAACTTTTGTAAATATTGATTATAACTAACTGCAGTAAACAAATCAGCTTTTACCTCATATTTACCAAATTGTGTTTCTGTCATTACAGCTTGTGAAACAAACACTTCTCCTTCTGTTGCTAAAAATTCACGCAAACGTTCAAGAGTAAAAGCCTCAAATGGTGCAAGTGTATCAATATCAATAGATGTCGTCTGTATTTCCTCTTCTGCTTCTCGAATGACAAAAGGCCAGAACATATCATACTTCTCATAATCATCTTTCAATCCAACTCTTATTATATCGCCCGTAACGGATGACGTAGAAATATCTCTTTCATCAGTACCTGCCAATCCTTCACTAAGCAAATCTTTATAGAAATCTATAAACTTAGGATGTTCTATAATTGACAACATATCAATATACGACAATGGTGGTTCTCTACGAACTAATATTCGATTTCTATTTTCTCGTTTTTCTTCTTCATATTGAGGATCACGCCACATTTGTCGCAAACCACGACCTATTGTTTGCTCCAACAATATAGAAGATTCGCTTGAACGTAATGGTACTATAACACAGATGTTATTCACATCAAAACCCTCTCTCAACATCAACACCGAAATTATCACTTTCGGAGTTGCATATTGGTCAACATTAAATAGACGTTCTTTCACTCGCTTCCACTCATCTTCTTTCAATTCTCCTTGCTTCGAACTATCTATGCGCAATATATCTTCTTCAGCCAATCCTTCTTCACGCAAAAATTGTTCTACAAATGGCGAAACATTAGTATCTTCACACATTATCAACATCTTAGGATATTTAGTCTCATCAATTTTAACAAATCCCTCTTCAAGTGTACGCAATTTTTTCAATCCAGCTCGCAACATTAAACGCTGACCATCACTAAGCGAAATTACTTTTCTACAATCACGCACAGCATTATAATCAAGGTCTTCTAAGTCAGTCAATTCCTTTCTCTTATCCAATAACAAAGTCTTCACCAAGCCTTTTTTCATTGCTGTACTCAAATCAAAATCTACCACTATATGAGGAAAATAATGATAAACTTTTTTCTTTCCTGTGCCTGTGGTGTCGTATGGCGTTGCCGAAAAGTCTATCTGTACAAATAAACTCTTTCCTCGTCCTATATAACTTAACCCCTTTTGCCATTCAACCTCTTGTATTTCGCCATCTACTTTATTTTCATGTATATGGTGCGCTTCATCATTCACTACCATCAAATCAGGCAATGATGCCAAATAATCTAACTCATTACCTCTCAAATACTGACGATCGAGAGTATCAAGCTGATTTCCACCAGTCAAACCTGGTCGCACAGGCAATATATCATCTATTATTGCTATTGGAGAATCTTCATCAACTACATCTTCTTCATTATCACCTTGCATAAACAGATGCCAATTGGTCAAAGCAATCAACCCCTCGCCTGTCACCTTTCGTCCTATGCCCTCTTCTTTACTCACTACATTAGCTTGTAAAAAAGAGAAAACTTCATGTCGATATGCTGGTGGTATAAACAAATCTTGATTTCTGTAAAAGTCATTTGTGAAAAAATCTCGCTCGGCAGTTCCTTGCTTCAATCTTCCCATAAATGCATCAAGCAATCTGTCATACACCACCAATCCTGGAGCTACTATCAAAAATCGAGTTGTATATCGACCTGATTTTTCATCTTCATGACGAGCGTTTAGCATTTGCCATAACAACAAAGCATGCATAACCCAAGTCTTACCCGTACCTGTTGCCATCTTCACTGCATATTTGGGAATACTATATTTCTCTTTTGATAAAACAACCATATCAACTTCTGCAATTAAATCGGGAGCAATTTGTGAATAGATATCTATAACTTTCTCTACTCGTGCCACTTCATGAAGATATATTACATTCAACAAACTTTGCCTTTGCCCCTCATGAAAGTTCACTCTTCTCTCATCAATATATGGTTCTGTAAACCAAAATTTCAACAATTCAGCCGTGATAGGTGTAACTTTTTCTAACATTTCGCCCGATGCGAAACTGTCATTCACTATTTCCGACAATCTTTTTGCCAATTTCAACGATATATCTGGTGTTGCCATAATCAATTCTTTTTAATTGTTTTTACTACCATACTTTCAAAACCAAAAACATCCACCGCTTTCACGCACACCGTACGCTCCTTTTTGGTTGGCACTCTCAGACTTGCAGTGCGAATACAACGCAATTCATCGCTATCATTCTCTGTGTTTTCTCGATAATCTTGCCATGTACTGCGGAATGTAACGCCATCATAATCAGGGTCTATACTCCAATATTCTATCAAAGCCAATGGGTCAGTGTCAAGCACCTCTTGCAATTTCTCTTTGTCTTTATCATCAAGCGGAATATTATCTGGCGACAACAACACATAATTACCCAATCTCACTATAAGATTTTCCTCTTCAGTCGAATAAGGCACAGTCTCTATCTGATCTACAAGCAAATATTGCAACGAAGAGAATCGTATCGAGCGGTCGCGCACCAATTTATCATATCCTTTTTTCGATAGTTTATCCATCAAATCTGGTGGTATCACCAACACCTCTACATCATCTTTATATTGCAATATTGCCTCCGAAATATCAAAAGCAAAGTTCCACCCCAACACAATCACCTTACTCCAACCACCACCCAAAAGCGAAGCCTTTGCTTCGTATGCCTTTTTCAATGTTGCTTTGCCTGTCAGTTTATTCGGACTATCCACCAACACTAATGTGTGCGAACCTTTTATATACCCAAAATTACGGTCGTTCGATTCCTCTTCTGTAAATGGCAATGCTCCAAACAACTTTAATACAATTTGACTTAAATCACCTACTCGCTTATACACCTTGTTCAACCCAAATACCTCTTTCTGATAATCACCAATTCCTTGATAAAGAAAAGGTTTAACCTCTTGGTCAATAAATCTCTTACGCATCACAAGCGATGCAGGTTTACCAATATCCGTAGTTATCCATCTGCGACCTAATCTTTCTGCCACAGCGGCAGTAGTACCACTACCACCAAAAAAATCGCAAACTAAATCACCTTCGTTTGATGAGGCAGCTATTATTCTTTCTAATAATTTGTGTGGTTTTTGAGTTGCATAATTAACTATCTCATTTCTTGATTTTACATGTCCAATAGTCCATACATCATCAGCTAATTTTGTATCTGACCTTAAATAATTTGCCGAATCATTATTAAATCCGGCTGCATATCGACTTCTTGAAACAGTTGTTTCTGCATACCTTTCTCGAACTAATTCATCTTCTGCATTAAAAATAAAATTATCAACATTCTTTACATAACAAAAAATTGTATCATGTTTTCTTGGGAAAAAAGAATCTGTTCTAGACATTGATGGATAATGCCAAATAATTTCATTTCTAAAATTCTCTTTCCCAAAAATATCATCAAGCATAATTTTTACATAATGCCCTACATGCCAATCAATATGCACGTAAATACTGCCCCGTTCCGATAACAATTCGCGCATAAGTACAAGGCGAGGATATATCATTTTCAAATACGACACAGTGCCCTCTTTCCATGTATCTGCGTATGCAAATTGCTCAATCACAGTTGGCTTTTGTTGTAAATCCCCTCCTGGCAAAGTAATTTTTGTACGATAATCAGCCTTGCTATCGAAAGGTGGGTCGATATATATAAGGTCAACCTTACCACGCAACGATGGCAACCCCGTAGCCTCATCGCCTACGAGCAAAGCCTGCATGGCGAGTAAATTGTCGCCATAAATCAATCGGTTATACCAATCTTGCGTTATGTTCAACTGGGAATTTGAGCCTTTATACAGACCCGAGATATCTTTACTTGGCAATACAAACTCGTTGGTTTGCAACCCAATATTAGGTCCTGTAGCTATTCGCTCCAAGATACGTTGAGCCTCACGACGCCCCTCTTCGGCTATTCGTGGAAGCTCTTCAAGCAGAGTTCTTGACATGGCATTTACTATTTTTACGAGCGTTGCCACATCTTCCTAAACGGAATAGCCTCCTACAGACCACACAAAAAAACGCAGGCAGTAACTTGCCTACGTTGTGGCCCTCGGATGGCCAAGAAGATAACAAGTCACACCTGCGTACAACACGCAGCTGTTCACGACTTGTTCATCATCTTCAGTTATTGAAATTTCCGAGGTTTCAACGTAAATGGAACAAATAGCAAACGCTAAAATTAAAAAAATATAAAATAAATAAGACCCCCACCGCTGTGAGAGAATTTTCAGATTGCAAAGATAATAAAAAATATCAACATCACGAATAAAAACACAATTTTAATTTTTTAACCTACTTTCTCCATAGGTTCTTCATAGGATAACCATACCCTCTACGAATAATATACGGATTTTTGCGATAAGCGAGAGTAGAGTCAAGCTTGCTTGGACTATACCGAGCGAAGCAAAAATCACGACCGAAGGGAGTAAATGTATACGAAGGATAATCATACTAATCTACAAGTGCATATTCGCATTTAATAATTCTCTAAACACAAATTATCATAAATTAAAATTTATGGATAATTTACGGTAATTTACGTAAAAACACGCTATTAGCACATTTCGTGAGAAATAAAATTATCTTCATTTCATAGTTATTATCGCACCATCCTCGGGGATTATGTGGTAGGAAATGGATAGGTCATTGAGGAGTTGTTTGTATTTTTCGAGGTAACCGTGCCAAACTCCAGAGGTGAGTACTACCCTTTTAGGTTTTATAAATTCAGTGAGTAGTCGTTCTGATGGATATACTCCACGCTCAATGATAAGACAATCTATAGAAAGTGGCGCGCTATTGTTTTGCAAATAACGAAAAACATTGTCGCGCAAAATAAGATACTCCTCGCTACCAAAAGTGAAAGCATTGTGCACCAACGTAGTATCAGAAACAACGGTTGGTTGAGGTGCTGAGAATTTGAGCCATGTGCGCTCTAACTGACGCTGTGCAAAATCGGGTTGATTGGTAAACAAAATATTCTCATTATCACTGAATATATTAACTATCAATCGATTGGTTTCAGGAATAATAAGCACATTGCGCCGAGAATAGTAGTAATCGGCGAGAGTGACAGAAACAGCGAAGAGCAACAGAGAAAGAAGAAAATAGAGAGGAGCTTTGAATCGCAGCGCAAAGATGTTTCGTAGTTCAATCCAATTTATGCCACAAAAAACAATGATATAAAGCAGAACCAATTCAAAGAGAGATATATAGACATTGGTAGTGGCATAAGGAATAGAGGTGATAAGAGTGATAATTTGCGAGAAGATGCCAACCACGAAATTGATGATTATGCCAGCAAATGAGCCAAGATAAGGAACAAAACTTAGAGGTAATAGGAGTATGCCACCGAGGAAAATAATAGGAGCAAAGAGAGCGACAAATAGGTTAGAGACAACGAAATAGAGAGGGAACTGGTTGAAATTGTAAATAACAATAGGGAACGTGAATAGTTGAGCAGAAATGGTGACGGCAACAGATTGCAACAACCATCTGATGGGCGAAGATTTGACGGACAGAGTGAGTTTGTGAAGTTTCGGATAGAGATAGACAATGCCAAAGACAGCTAAATAGCTGAGTTGAAAACCGACATCGAAGAGAGTGTTAGGATTTAGAAGAATGAGTATTGTAGCCGAAAAAGCAAGAGCGTGTTCTACCCTATATTTCTCGCCTAACACGCGGAATAACAATATCATAGAGAACATGAACGTAGCCCGCACAACAGAAGGTGCAAGTCCAGAGAGCAAAGCATAAGCCCAAAGTGTGAGTAATCCTAAAAGTACAATCAGCCATCTGCGTTCAGATGATATACGTTTGAATAGCAATAAGATAACAGCAAATATAAAGCCCACATGCATACCACTAACCACAAGAATATGCGACACTCCGGCAGCGGAGAAAGAGTCTTTCACGTCAGTAGATAAAAGCCCCTTATCACCCAAAGTGATAGCTGAGAGGATGGCAAGTTGGGTGTCGGCTATGCCAACCATTTGAAATCGCTCAATGAGTTGAGAACGAAAAGCATAGGTGTGAGCGCGAAGATTAGAGGGTTGACCCGACGACAGATATTTGAAGTTGTTGGGATAGAGATATGCTACCCCACAAAGTCCATGACGTGTGAGATATTTGCCATAGTCGAAACCTCCTAATCCATAATCGTCGGGACGTGAGATACGAGTATGAATCAGATATTTATCACATAAAGAAGGAGTTGGTGCAAAAGAATCGGAAGATTGATTGAGTAGAATTGTTTGCCCTATGAGATGAGTAACTGTAGAATCGGACGTATGAATGATTTCTGCCTCAGCACGATAGTAGTCGCCTTGAATAAGAGGAGGCGTGTTAAGTTCTACAATATAAGTATGAGGTAACAAAGAGGCATCTGCGAGGTCAGGGAGTTGGGTTCGGCGCAAAAGCCATCCTCCTGACCCAAATAAAAATAGTGACCATGAGAAAATAAAAATCCACTTCCCGAGTATATTAACTCGGAAAGTGGAAAATATCATAAACAACAGACCCACAACTATTGAAACAAAAAACACATTAGTCTCAAAAGTTGTATATTCAGCAACAATAACACCAATAGATAAAATGAAAAATAACCTTGCGAATACACTGTCAAAGTATTTTTCGGACACCCATCGAAATGATTTATCTATGCTGATCACGAAGTAAGTCATTAACAGATTTCACAGGGTTGAATGTCTCAACAGGCACCTCCACAAAGATAGTATTCCAATCACTCATAGCCCCATTCCATAGACCTGGAAGCTCAAGAACTTTAATGTCAATACCATTTTTCGACTTCATAGAAATAAACCCCGTTTTAGCATCCACATAATTAAGAAGATTAAATTTCTCACCCTTGTAGTTACGCACAGCACAAACCAAGTCAACAGGATTAAAGTGAGTAGAATTCTTCATACAATCCATCGCCTCAGCATTGTTCTTGTCAATCTGCGAACTTTCAAGAATTTGAGGCGAAGTAGTACCATCACAATTATAAGTAAGATAAGGACCACCACCAGGCTCACCCTCATTCTTCACCATACCACAAATACGTATAGGTCTATTAAACTTATTACGAAGATACTCTTTCCTATCCACCACATTACATTTCTCAGCACCAATACATAACACCTGCTCAGCATATGCCATCATAACATCAAGACGCTCATCTGTAACATCACCATCCAATTCATTCAAGAACTCAAAAATCTGACGTTGTACTCTCACAAGTAACCCAGCAATCACCTGTTTATAATCAATAGTAGCTTGTTTCAACCTATCAGGCACCACATTATCAATATTTTTAATAAAGATAACATCACCATCAAGGTCATTAAGATTCTCAATAAGAGCACCATGACCACCAGGACGGAATAACACAGAACCATCCTCATTACGGAAAGGAACCCCATCAAGACCCACAGCAAGAGTATCAGTAGAAGGCTTCTGAATAGAGAAAGTCACATTATAACGCACCTTAAACAAATCCTCATAGCGAGGAAGCTCACCCATAAGATGTTGCTTGAAAAACTCAATATGCTCAGGCGACACAGTGAAATGTATCTTCACCTCATTATTACGATTATTAGTATAAAGAGCACCCTCAACCAAATGTTCTACAAAAGCAGTACGCACATACTGAGGATACTTATGGAATTGCAACAACCCCTTAGGCAAAGAACCATAATTCAACCCCTCCTTATGCAAAAGAAGACGAACTATATCCTTATAGCGTTTAGCCTCAACCAACTCTTGTATAGAAAGACCCACTTCAGCAACACAAACTCTATTAAGAGCTTCATAAAAAGCAAAATTCTCACGTTCAACAAAGAAACGCTCAATATAAGCATTATTAGGCTCGGTAGCATCAGAATTTTCAAACTCAAACAAATCCTTAAACATACGACTTGCTGCACCAGAAGCAGGCACCATTTTGATAATATCACCATCACCCTTCAAATACTCACACCAATCCCTAATAAGTAACTCACGCTCCTTATCCTCTAAAGACAATATACCATTACCAATAGCCGCAGCACCCTTTATTTTCAAGAAAGGATAACCATTCTTAAGGTCATTCACTTGAGCCTCAGCCCTCTCAAGAGTAATACCTATCGACTCAAACTGTTGAATATCTTGTGTTGTAAACATAATGTTAAAGATTAAGATTAAAAATTAAGAACTAAATAAATCAAATCATTTTGCAATAATCAAGAGCAACCTAAAGCATAAGCAGAAGATTTCTTTTATGATTTTCCATCATTGCTTAGCCACCAACTCAAAATTATTACATCTTACTTTTTCTTATTTTTAACTTTCACATCTTCTTTATATGTCCAGATGTCTTTTTTATAAATCAAAGCATCATACGACATATCAGGACCCATAACCTCTTTACCTTTAGCAGTTGTACGAACAGGAGACAAATGATCAAATGTAATCATTTTCTTTTTCTTGTTATAGTCTAATGACAATTGAGCATCTTTGTCATATTCAAATACAACGCGATGTTGTTTTTTCTTACCAGTCCAAGGAGTTATAAATGATGGAGCACCCATCTTCACAGTTTTCTTAGTAAATGCCATTACATCAATCACCTTGTGTTGTGTTTCACCATCAGTTGAAGTCATAAGACCGAATACAAGATACATTTCTTTGTCTTTGAATTTAATAGGGTGAATATCATAATACAAAGCACCATACCAATTTGTTTCAGAAACATAACTTGTAGTTGAAGGTATCTCAGGCTCACTTTGAGACAATACATAAATGCCACCAAAATCATAATGTTGAATAACAGCAAAGTACAATGGAGTACCATCTGTCAACAAAATATTCCATGTGTACATATGGATTTGATTATCTGACGATAATACCTTACCAACATTTTTCAATGATGGAAAATCATAAAAGAAATCCTCTGCTTCAAATATAGCATCAATCATTTTGTGTTGAATTTGATTTGCTATTTGTGTTCTTTTTCCATCATCATTAGTTTTCTCAATTTGAGCAAACAAATTTTTAATTTCTCTTTCAGTTTTAGCTTGACCAAAAACCGATGTTGTTGTTACCAAAACAACAAATAAAGATAGAATAATTTTTTTCATAGTGTATTATTTTTTAGATTAATTTATAATTCAACATGCATACGCCAACACCAGATATGACGTGGATTACTTGGATCATTAATACGTTCAGCATCAGGATTAGGGAAACGTTTTGCACCATCGCAAGCCATATAATCTTGCCATGGCAATATTGCCCACATACTTTTGCTATTAACGTGCATATCAACAATTTGTTGTGCAAGTTCAGGTGTTAAATCTTCTGGTGCTACCCCACCTTGATGCAAAATGTTGTTATAGAACCATTGTGTGTTATCACGATTTTCGTGCCACCACATACGCATAGGACTTGTATCATGTGTGCCTGTACAGCAAACCGACAAATATGGTACACTATTTAAATCTACATAACGTTGAGTTGTTTCCTTCGGCATACGTTGCACTTCTAACGAAAGTATTTGAAGTTGCCCCATTACATCAGGCACACACGCAGGCACCATACCGAGGTCTTCGCCACATACTAGCATATCCGTAGTATTCAATAAAGCAGGCAATTTACGCATAGCTTCCGAACTCCATTGATTAGTATGACGATGATAGAAATATTCATCATGAATGCGTTGGATACACCATTTTTCGTGGTCAGATAGTTCAGCAAACGATTGCGACTTCATCACATTGATACGTGGATGATAGTACCCTGGATTTGCTCGGTCTTCAAGGAAGATAACTTCGCAATACAGCGACAATAATTTATCTAATACGTCAGCATATTTAAGCAACAAACCATTACGTACAAAACTATCTTCCAACTTGCGTTGAGTATCATATTCTGGTTTGAATATATATCTGTCAAAACTGCGATTGTTGAAATATGTAGCAATAATTTCCTCCGTTTTCTCTGCGAATAGACTATATAAATTATGTTTTGTTACATACGGTATGGTGTATCTGTCACGATCAAACCAAAAACCATAGTGCTCTATTTCTGAGACTGACAAAGGCATCGAAGGATTAAAATAGCCTAATAATCCCCACACACAATCAGTAGGAATCTCCCAAATACGGAAAAATCCGAGTATATGGTCTATGCGGAAAGCATCGAAATAACGCCCCATATTTTGAAAGCGCGACATCCACCAAGCATATTTATCTTTAGCCATCTCACTCCAATTGTATGTTGGAAAGCCCCAATTCTGACCTGTTACCGAAAAGTCATCAGGTGGCGCACCTGCTTGTTTGTCAAGATTAAATAAGCGTGGATTTACCCAAGCATCAACGCTCGTAGCACTAATACCGATAGGTAAATCACCCTTCACCACTACACCTTTTGAGTGAAGATATTTGATAGCCTCACAGAGCTGTTTATCAAGGGCAAATTGAATGAAATAATACAATTCAACCGCTTTTTTATTTTTTTTGATAAACGCATCGCGCTTAGCTTCTGTATATTCAGCATATTCTCCCCATTCTGAATAATTATCTGTATTATGTTTATCTCTCAAACAAGAGAATACAGCATAATCTTTTAGCCAATGAGCATTCTCTTTAACAAACGATTTAAATTCTTTACTAGCAACCAATTCGTCATATTTTTCAGCAAAAATATCACGAATATAGTTCCATTTTAATGCATTTACAGCCGAATAGTTAATAGCTGATAATTCATTTAATTCTTTAGCTTTGGCACGATACTCTTTCATTTTCGACGAGCTATCCAACTTACCTAATGCCTCCATATTAAGATACATAGGATGCAAAGCATATACAGAATTAGCACGATATGGATATGAATCTAAATCGGTATGAGTTGATGTTGTATCGTTGATAGGTAGTATTTGAATTAATTTTTGACCTCTAGCTACAGCCCAATCTGCCATACGTTTCAAATCAAGAAATTCTCCTACACCCCAGCCCTTTTTGCTACGCAATGAGAATACAGGGATAGCTACACCTGTACCATGCCAATTGTGATCAATACGAATTGAGTTTGAAAATATTTTTGAACCTGCTACCAATGGCATACGACGATTTTCGCCTAATTCCCATTTTACCACTACATTAGTAGCTCGGTCATAAACCACAAATTTGTATTCTGCATGCGTAAGATATGCGTTAGCAGGCAATTTCACCCACCACCAACCGCCTACAGACGGAGTAAGTACTACTTTGCGTGATTCATCCCAATTTCCAAGAAATTCTTGATTACCAAGTATAGCCACTCCTTCCGAAGGCAACACACCGGGCGCATTAAGCATCAATAATGTCTCTCCTTTTTTCAATCGAGGCAATGCTTTTTCTTCTTTTTGACGCATAAGACACTCGGTAAATGCTTTTGTTTCAAATACCGAACGCACTTCACGACGTCCAAACTCATCTTCTACCTCAATATCATTTTCATGCACAGGCAAATAACGATATTTAGGAGAATCAAGCAATTGTGTATCATCGGCATTTACCAATATGTATTGGTATTTTGTAGCCTTTGACTTAGGCAATTCAAGCTCTGCTGTCCACACCGCATTATGATAATACGACATGGCATGCATCTCTTCACCTATTTTAATATATAAATTCTGTCCAAATTTAGTCGGACAATATAATCTAAACGATACCATATTCTTATCCTCCGCATTTTGAATATCCACAATTGCTACAAACCAAGCATCCTTCTTTCATAACAATTGTGTGTTGATGACATTCTGGGCATTCCATTGAATCCATTTGTGTACCATCTGGTATATATTTTTTCAATGCTCGTTCAACACCTGCTTTCCAAGTATTGATTGATTCGCTATCTAATTGAAGACTACCTACCAATTTCACTACTTGGTCAATTGGCATTCCATAACGTAACACGCCAGAAATAAGTTTTGCATAGTTCCAATATTCTTTGTCAAACTTATGAGAAAGCCCTTCTACTGTAGTCTTATAGCCACGAGTGTTTTTATATTGGAAGTCATAACGACGATTACCTTCATCGTCTGTGGTTTTAATAATCTTACCTTCTGTAACTGATTTAGGCAACAAAATACCCTCTTCATCGTCAGCTATACCCGTAAAGATTTCATAAGGACGACCATCTTTCAAGCCTACGAATGCAATCCATTTCTCTTTTTTATTCTGGAATCGCACGATATCGCAGTTCAATTCTTTAGGACGTTCATATTCCGATATTGAAAAACAAACGCAACGTTTTTCATCTTTTTTCTCATCTTCTTTTTTCGATACCGACACAAGTACACCCGAACGTGAACCATCACGATAAATAGTACATCCTTTGCAACCTGATTTCCAAGCCTCAAGATACAATTGCGACACTAACTCTTCTGTAGCCGTAGCAGGAAGATTGATTGTTACACTGATACTGTGGTCAACCCATTTTTGCACACGACCCTGCATTTTCACTTTTTGCAACCAGTCAATATCATTCGATGTTGCTTTGTAATAAGGTGAACGTGCTATAATTTCGTCTAATTCCTCTTGTGTATAATTTTTCTCTGTATCGATACCATTCACGCGCATCCATTCTGCAAATTTATGATGGAATACGATATATTCTTCAAATGCATCGCCTTCTGGGTCAACAAAATCTATACGTGCATTCACATCATTAGGATTCACCTTACGACGACGTTTATATACTGGCATAAACGTAGGTTCAATACCCGAGGTTGTTTGTGTCATAATACTTGTTGTACCTGTAGGTGCAATTGTCAAACATGCAATATTACGACGACCATATTTCACCATCTCTTCATACAACGCAGCATCTTTCGATTTAATACGTGCTACAAATGGATTATTCTCCTCACGTTTAGCATCATACACTTCAAACGCACCACGTTCTTTTGCCATTTGCACACTCGAACGATATGCCTCAACTGCTATCACGCTATGCACTTCTTCCGAAAATTCAGTAGCTTCTTCTGTTCCATAACGCAATCCCAATGCTGCCAACATATCTCCTTCTGCAGTAACACCCACACCCGTACGACGACCTCTCAATGTTTTATTCATAATCTTATCCCACAACTCATACTCAGTGCGTTTCACGATATTATCCTCTGGGTCTGATTTAATTTTTTCAAGAATTTTCTCGATTTTCTCAATTTCAAGGTCGATAATATCATCCATAATGCGTTGTGCCAACCCTACGTGTTTGCGGAACAATTCAATATTAAATCGAGCCTCTTTTGTAAATGGATTCTCTACGTATGAATATAGGTTGATTGCCAACAAACGACAACTATCGTATGGGCACAACGGTATTTCTCCACATGGGTTAGTCGAAACTGTGCGATAACCTAAATCTGCATAACAATCTGGCACCGACTCACGCAATATTGTATCCCAAAACAATACTCCCGGCTCAGCACTACTCCATGCATTATGAATAATCTTATTCCACAATGCTTTAGCATTCACTTGAGTTGATACAAGCGGATCGTCCGAATATACAGGATATTGTTGTGTGTACATCTCTTCGCCCTCTACAGCACGCATAAAATCATCATCAATCTTCACCGAAACATTCGCACCTGTCACCTTGCCTTGCACCATTTTAGCATCAATAAACTTCTCTGAGTCTGGGTGTTTAATCGCTACTGACAACATCAATGCACCACGACGTCCGCCTTGAGCCACTTCGCGAGTTGAATTTGAATAACGCTCCATAAATGGTACAATACCAGTAGAGGTTAAAGCCGAGTTTTTCACTGGCGAACCTTCTGGACGTATATGAGTCAAGTCATGCCCTACACCTCCACGACGTTTCATCAACTGCACTTGCTCTTCATCAATTTTGAAAATACCGCCATACGAGTCAGCTTCACCATCCACACCAATCACAAAACAATTCGACAATGATGACACTTGGAAGTTATTGCCAATCCCCGTCATTGGACTACCTTGAGGCACAATATAACGGAAATGGTCGAACAAGTCAAACAACTCTTGTTCGTTCAACGGATTAGGATATTTTTTCTCTATACGAGCTATTTCGCGCGCCAAACGCCAATGCATATCCTCTGGCGTGCGTTCATACAAATTACCTTGCGAATCTTTCAAGGCATATTTATTAACCCATACTTGAGCAGCTAACTCATCGCCACCAAAGTATTCCTTCGAAGCCCGACGAGCCTCTTCTTCTGTAAATTTTATTGATTCCACGGTATATATAGCTATTAATTAAATTATTATTTTGATTAATTCCCTAGTATTCATTTTCAAAAAAGTTTTCCAAAACAGCACATTTCTGATTACAAAACACCTTGCAAAAATACTATTTTTTTATAACATACCAAAAGAAAAAACAACTTTTTTTTACAAAAGTTATTAACATCTCACATATCCCCCATCATTACTACAAACTTACACCTAAAACACCACTGTCTACTAAAGCGATAAATTATTTTTCAAATAAACAACGGCTATATCATTTTTTTTTCGTAATTTTGTACTACCAAAAATCACGCTATTTTTGCTCTTCAAAAATACACACTCTCATTGTGTATTCCGTTATTAATAATTCTAATTTTAAATATACTATACAGCAACCTTCAAGCAAGGTGCAAGCAACCCGCAAAATACACACTCTCGTTGTGTGTTCATAAAAAAATTATATGAAAAAAATACTGACTATACTACTCTGTTTTGTGCATTGCTCATTATGCATCAACCTCAGCGCACAAACAATCAAAGAACTCGAAGCTGAAAAGAAAAAGGCTCTCGACGAGCTTGCTGTAACTAATCGTCTGCTCAACGAAACTCAAAAAAACAAAAAAGGCACTGAAAATAAACTCAATCTACTCAAACAATCAATCAAACAAAGTACTAACTATATCAATGCCTTAAATAAAGAAATCGGAATGCTCGACGAAAACATCTCATCTATCCAAGCATCACGACTTTCACATCAAGAACGTCTCGAACGCCTCCGCGATGAATACGCACAAACAACCCGTGCACTCTATTCGCATCATAAATACTTCTCACCTATTATATTTATCTTCTCTGCCGACAATTTCAATCAAGCCCTACGTCGCTTTCGCTACCTCCAACAAGTAGCCTCTCATCGCAAATATCAAGCACAAGAAATAACCAAAATCACAAAACAATTAGAAATAGAAGAAAATCTTCTCACCGAAAATCGCATACAAAAAGAAACAGCCGTTAGCGCAAAAGAACTCGAACAACAACGTCTTGAACAACAACGTCGCAAACGTAACGATGAATTAGCATCTCTCAAAAAGAAAGAAACTTCGCTAAAGAAAAAACAAAAAGAGCAACAAGCCAAAGCCGACAAGCTTAACAAGAAAATTCAAGACATAATTGCAGCTGAAATCAAACGTCAAAAAGAAGAAGCTGCAGCAAAAGCTAAAAAAGAAGGCAAAAAAGACCCTTACGAACTCAGCAAAGAAGAAAAACTCGTAGCAGGCAACTTCGAAGCTAACAAAGGCAAACTCCCTCGCCCTGTCGAAAAAGGTTTTATCAGTGCTCATTTTGGTATTCAACCCCACCCTTTCCTCGACAAAGTACAAGTCAACAACAAAGGCACTTACTTCCAAATCCCTGCAGGCTCTGATGCTCGTGCAGTATTCGAAGGCGAAGTAACCCAATGTTTCTCTGTGCCAGGTAGCAATCAATCCGTAATCGTGAAACATGGCAATTATCGCACCGTATATTCCAATCTCGTAACACTTTACGTCAAAGTAGGCGACAAAATTTCTACTAAACAAAAAATAGGTAAAGTCTTTACCGACACCGAAAACGACAATAAAACCGAACTATATTTCATGCTCTACAAAGACACTGAAATACAAAATCCCGAAAGTTGGCTCGCAAATTAAGCAAAAACATTTGCTAATATGCCAAAATTGTCGTACCTTTGTACGTTCAAGTGTACCCAATGGTACAAATATCGTTAATAACTGATAACTAATAACTAATCATTAATATAATTATGAACGAAAAAGTAAAATGCCTTATCATTGGCTCAGGCCCTGCTGGCTATACTGCCGCAATCTACGCTTCTCGCGCTAACCTTGCTCCGGTACTCTACGAAGGTATGCAATCTGGTGGTCAATTAACTCAAACTACCGAAATCGAAAACTTCCCAGGTTATCCTGAAGGTATCGATGCTAACCTCATGATGGCTGACCTCCGTGCTCAAGCTGAACGCTTTGGTACTGACGTACGTTTCGGTTGCATCACTGATGTTGACTTCAGCTGCTCACCTAAAAAACTTACTATCGACGGTGAAAAAATAATCGAAGCCGACACTGTAATCATCGCAACTGGTGCTAGTGCAAAATATCTCGGTCTTGCTGACGAACAAAAATATATGGGTAAAGGTGTTTCTGCTTGTGCAACTTGCGACGGATTCTTCTACCGCAAAAAAACTGTTGCAGTAGTAGGTGGTGGTGACACTGCTTGCGAAGAAGCATGCTACCTCGCTGGTCTTTGCGAAAAAGTTTACCTCATCGTGCGTAAACCATTCCTCCGTGCATCTAAAGTAATGCAAGACCGCGTATTCAAAAACGAAAAAATCACTGTTCTCTTCGAACACAACACTCAAAGCCTCTATGGTGAAGACCTTCTCGAAGGTGCTAAACTCATCAAACGTAAAGGCGAAGCTGATGAAGAAATTGTTGATATCAAAATTGATGGCTTCTTCCTTGCTATCGGTCACCACCCTAACAGCGATATCTTCAAAAAATACATCAATACAAACGAAGAAGGCTATATTCTTACTGAACCATTCCGCCCTCTTACAAACGTACCAGGTGTATTCGCTGCTGGCGACGTTGCTGACCCAATCTACCGTCAAGCAATTTGTGCTGCTGCTTCAGGCTGTAAATCAGCTATGGAAGCTGAAAAATACCTCGCAGCAATGGAGTAATAACTCACATATAAATAAAAAAATAGGCTAACTCGAATAAAGTTAGCCTATTTTTTATTTAATTATTTACTTTTCTTTATTTCCTCTAAAGTCTCCGAATCTTTACTCCAATAAATATATTTATTAGCATCAACTCTCTTTTCATCCTCATTCACAATGAAAGACGGAGTATCTAATCTCCAATTCATAAATTCAGCATTATGAGTTGTATCATCAATAAAATCTCGTAAATTATATGCCCATTTACGCCAATCATCATCTCCATTCAATAAATTCTCATACTGATATTCTCGCCCTACAAGATTATTATGAAAATCCATTACATTATCACAAGGTTTATTAACACTTGCTCGCTCCCAATACACATCCATTACAAGCCAAGCAATTTGTGATGTAGTGTATTTGCGCAACAAAAGATTTACAAATATATGTTTATATGCATCTCCTCTTTTACCATAGCTTGTATTAGCATGATAAAAATGGCGAGCAACATATTCTGCACGAGCCTTTGATTGAAGCACACGATAAATAGTAGACGAGGCAACTCCCATACTTACAAATGACATTGCCCACTCCTCTTTTGCTAAATACGGAATCTCATCCCCCATCAATACTGCCTTTAACCCCCATTCGCTATCAAAAGCACTTATACTATCAAAATCTGTCAATCTCACCTTGTTTTTAGCATCAGCCAAACCATTCAAATCCCAGAAAATAGAAGCTTCAGCCTCTGTCATTTGCATAAACTCTACCTCTGCTGAGTCAGAAACAGAATTGAAATACATCTCATTTTGCGACGACATTGTGAGTCCATCAATCGTATTTGCTCGATACTGAGGCAAACGTCTAACATCTTGCAAATAACTCATAGTTGCGTTTGCCATTTTTGACATCATACCTCTATAAGCACGTTCAGGATACAATTCTATCAATCGTTCTTCTACATATTCACTCATACTGCGCAATGTATCTTGCGTACCCTCATACTCTCTTGCTAATACATATAGTACTGCAGGTTCAAATATAGGTACAATTGTTGTATCGGGTTCAATAATTGTACCCAATTCACATTTTTCTCCGCCTCTTAGTCGCATTCGTTTAGATACACAACCAACTAATAGTAAGAGTATTAAAAGTAATAATAAATAACTATTTTTCATACTACAAAGTTAGTAAAAATAATTAAAATATAAATTTATACACAATAAATTATGAATTTCAAATTAAAATAAGTATCTTTGTATTTTATTTATGATACAAAAATACTCTTCGCAACTACTTGAAAATGCAGTAAATGCATTTGCTTCACTTCCTGGCATCGGACGCAAATCTGCTCTCCGTATGGCTTTGCACATACTTCGTCAAGGTCCAGCTAATGCCAATAAATTCATATCCGCTATTAGCGAAATGAGCGAAAATATTCAATATTGTGAAGAATGCCATAATATTTCCGACAAACCAATATGTGAAATATGCTCCGACCCTAAACGTGACAAATCAACAATCTGCGTTGTCGAGTCTATTAAAGAGGTTATGCTCATTGAAAACACAGCACAATACTATGGCACCTACCACGTTCTCGGAGGAGTAATTTCTCCAATGAACGGTATATCTCCCAACGATTTAGAAATATCTTCACTCATCGAGCGAGTCGAACAAGGCAACATCAAAGAGGTTATACTCGCCCTTAGTCCAAACATGGAAGGCGACACAACCTGTTTCTATATCTATCGCAAACTTGCTCATCTACCTGTTAATATAACCACAATAGCACGAGGAGTAGCCATTGGCGATGACCTTGAATATGCCGACGAAATAACTCTCGGACGCTCAATTACTAATCGTATAAAATATAACAATAAATAAGACTAACCCACTATTAACTAATCACTATTATGAAGCATCCAAAACACATTCTTACTATTACCTACTATCTCACACTTCTACTTACAATCCTCTCAGCTATGATAGGTTATCACCTAACATACCACAAAGGCATCTATTTCAATGCCGACAGTCAAGCTTCTACTACTTACTACACAATCATTCTTTGGTATGTAATTATCACATTCCCATTATCATTCAAACTTTTCAGTTTCGGAATAAAACGCCTCAAACAAATCCCTGATGATGGTTCACGCGAATACTATTATAAAATTTATGGTGTACTCCGCCTCGCAATTATAACCATAGGATTAGTTGCTTCTATTTTTGGTATTTACGTATTTCAAGTAAAACATCTCTTTTGGGTGGCTGGTATCTGCATGTTAGGCTTAATAATATCTAAACCAACAGAAAAACGTATCAATGCCGATCTCACACCACTCACTCCAACCGAAGAAGGCAACGAAGAAACAACAGAAGAAAACTAAAATACACAATCCCCTAAAATATATGATTATAGCCGTAGATTTTGATGGTACAATTGTAGAACATGCCTACCCTGCCATCGGCAAACCAATTCCATTTGCTATTGACGTACTCAAACGCATTCAAAATGAATGCCACCACCAACTAATACTTTGGACTGTACGTGAAGGCGAATTACTCGACGAAGCAGTAAACTACTGCCGTGAACGTGGACTTGAATTCTATGCCGTAAACAAAAACTACCCTGAAGAAACATGGGACAACACCACACCTCGCAAACTTACTGCAGACATGTGGATTGACGATCGCAATCTTGGTGGACTACCCGATTGGGGCATAATCTACCGAATGATAAAGTACAATGAAACATCAGCCGATGCAGCTCGCTATCTCGAAAATCAACCTCAAGAAACAAAAAAGAAAGGACTATTCTCTTTCTTCAAAAAACAATAATAAACAACGAGTTAGTACTTAACTAACTACTCATTACTAACTACTTACTATTAAAATTATGATTCAACGCATTCAAACACTCTATCTACTCATCATTGTAATCGCAATGAGCTTCACTCTTTTCTTACCTTCAATGCGAACAATCTCACCTGAAGGTATCGACTATGCACTCTCAACTCTCCGTGGATTCTATCCTGTCGAACAAGGCGGATTTCATCTTAATGGTGTAACTATGTGGTTAACAATAACAAATATAGTTATTCTTTTAATTGCTCTATTTACAATATTTACATATAAATGGCGCGTAATTCAAATGCGTTTCTCTAGTTTCAACATGGTACTTCTAATTGGTTACTATGCTATTTTCTTCTTTACTCGCTATGTTATACTTCAACAAAATCCAATGGATAGCACAACTCTCTCTTGGCCTATTATTCTACCTTTTATTAGTGCCATCCTAACATATCTTGCTTTCCGTGCAATCGCTAAAGATGAAGCTCTCGTTCGTTCTCTTGATCGCTTACGCTAAAAAACTTCTATAATCATAAAAAACAAGTGGCAATATTCGGTTCGAATATTGCCACTTGTTTTTTTCTCTTAGTTACTATCTTTATTCCCAGAAATTCCAACTTAAACCAAATTGAAAAGTTGAAGGATTTATTGGATAATATGGCATTGAAAGATAATTAGTTCCACCAAACAAACCTTTATTCAAATGATAGTATTGCACAAAGAAACGTACTGTTTTCAAATGAAAATTAGCATACACATTCATTTCAGGATAATTACCTATCAACAACTCTTTTTGCAAATAAAACTGACCTAACGCAGGCATATAAGCATTGCCATAATACTCAGTATGATAACGCACCGAAGTACCTAACTGCACAGTCAACACCTTGAAAAACTTGTCCATATAATAGAAATTGCCATACAATGCCACATCCGGCAAAGGCAATACATCTCTATTCCCAGTCAACTGATAGACAGCTTGCACATCCAAATGAAAACGCCATGCTCGCAATTTTGCCAACAAATCTACGGCTAATACTTGCACGTTGCCATCATGCTGTGTAGGCATACATTTCTCATTCAAATATACATAATTGGTAATATTCTGAAACTGAACACCAATAGAGATATCTCGTTTAGGCAATCCTATTCTACCCTTAATATCCAGAGCCAAAGAGTTATTGAAATCCAAATCACTCCATTTGAAGTGGTTACTTTCATAATAACGATATTGATGATATTCCGAGTAATTGCGAAATCCCGCAGCTGCCATAATTCCCAATGGTTCACGACCAACATTAAACTCAAAATCAAATTGTCCATCAAGGTCAAATTCGCCAATATGCTGTCCCACAAGGTAAATACGACCATCTATGTCATACTTAACCCATTTACCTTCTCGTTTGAACAAATTAGCTCCCAATATCAAATTATGAGAATAAGAATTATCGAATCTCAAAGTATCCTCTCTATTCTTAATACCCATTCCATAATGGCGAATATCATATTTAATATAAGCAGAAAGCCCAAATCGCATTAAACGATTAAACTCCTCTTCCAACGTAACAGCAAAGGTATTAGCTATTGACCAATAAGCAGTTGAGTCTTTAGTATAAGAATTAGAAAAATAATTATTTGCATAAAACCCACTTGGCAGACTCTCTTCAACATACTTACGTGCAACATCTTCAGCATGAAACGTATGAGTCAACGTCATTATAGTTACATACTCCGTATATGTAGAATCCACGCCAAGTACACTCTTTGCCTTACGCTCCATTTCACGCCCCAACTTATATCTATGATTGAAGAAATAATTGAAATTACGATATGCAGACTGAGCATTCGAAAAATTCACAGGAATATTACGTGCTTGAATTGAATACTGCGGATTAAGAATATAATTATTGTCAGATATACCCCCATTCTCACGATTCTTGAACGAGTTGAACATTACAGACGACACAATCTCATATTGCTTACCCGTATAAGTAGTCCAAAAGCCACCATTCAGCATATTTGACGACTGATTTTGGTACTGTCCACGACCATAAATCAAATTACACAACCCACCAACATTCAGATATTTATTAGCGTTCAGAGTAAGCATAACCTTAAAATAATCTTCCTCCATTTGCAAAGGAAAAGCCGAACGATATACCAATTGCGAAAAAGGTTGCTTAGTAGCATAATATCGTACATCAGAAGGTTTTATCAAATAAGGAGCATACGCACGCTCGAACATATCTTCACGTGAACCCACCTTACGGTCGAAATATACCTTAGACTCAAGAGGCGAACCTAAATTACCATTCCACGAATTGGCTATACTATAGTTATTTACGGGGTGATTATCTTGATAACTTGTAACCAACGAATCAATCACTACACTATCAGCCACACCATATACCTCGTCAACAGTCCAACACTTTATATATCTCTCTACCGTATCTTTTTTCTCAGTAGGCATAGGCAAACCACGAAACTGACCAAAAGCCAACTTCGCACCCAAAACCAACAATAATATTACAGATAACCTACGTAGCATAATCATATCAATATTAAACTGCAAAGTTACAAAAAAACACTGATATAATCAATAGTAACAATAATTACATCACTATTCATTGCTTTCTTAATGAAAAATCAAATCTAAGTCCACCATTGATGCAATTAGAAACAGTTATTGTTCCACCATGGAATTGAACAGCATGTTTCACAATAGCCAAACCAAGTCCGGTTCCGCCCATTTGGCGCGAACGCCCTTTATCTACACGATAAAATCTTTCGAATAAGCGAGATAACTGTTTTTCCTCTACCCCACACCCATCATCTTCAAAACGTATATGACATTCAGAATCATTGTTTTCAATGAGTGATATGTAAATATTTTTACCTTCTGAATATGCAATAGCATTTTCGGTGAGATTACGAAATATAGAACCAATGAGCGATAGATTGCCATTTATTATCACTTGTTCATCGAAATTGAGATGCAATGATAATCGTTCAGTTTCAGGTATAATTTCTAATTCATCGGCTATTTCAGATATAATATCATTGATAATAATATCCTCTTTGGTAAATAACGAACTACCATCTTCCATTCGTGTGATAAGAGAAACATCTTCTAACAAGCCCCTTAGTCGCTTATTATTTGCATAGCAACGCTCTATCAGTTCCATACGCTTCTCTTCGCTTATATTTATGCCTGAAAGTAAAGTTTCGAGACATACCTGTATAGATGCTACAGGAGTTTTAAGTTCATGATTTATATTATTAGTAAGTTGGCGTTTTATGCGTATTTTTTCTTGTTCTTCATGCATAACTGCTTCATGAGCAAGGTCTCTATCTTTTATCGTGCGTTGCAATTGAGCATACAACTGAACAATGTGATTTGATATCGAACCCAATTCGTCATTAGGAAATGGTTCGTCCTCATTGAATTCTTCGCCCTTTTCGGCTTTACTCGCAAAACGATTTAAGCGTTCGATAGTCTTACCCAAGCGTTGCGTCATAAAATATGCCAATACACTCATAATCAAACTGATTGACGCCATAATACCCAAAAACGACCAATCAGCTTTCAGTAGCTCTTGCAAAGTAGCAGAATAAGGAATAGCCGAACGAATAATGGCCCTTTTGCCACATGTGGCAGAATAAAAATACTCTCGTCCATCACTCGATGATTGTCGACCAATATGATAGCCTCGCCCATGCTTTATCGCAGAGGCAATTTCAGGACGAAATCGGTGATTATCAAGAGAATCAACAGGCAACATATTGTCATATACAACCGCACCTGCAAGAGTTATTATAGATATACGGAGATCGACAAACGGTTTTTCATGAGTCGCAATATAATCTTCATAATCCAAACCATCTTCCACAACTTCAAGTATATGACAATTATACATTTGAAGTTGAGCATTCAAAAATTCAGATTTATATTGTTTTTCACGTATATATTGAAAACCAATGAAAGACAAAATTATAACCCACGAAAAAGCAAGCGATACAACGAATAATCGTTTGTGATAAGATATTTTAATCCTTGAAACCATAGCCAAAACCAGAACGTGTTACTATATACTGCCCATAAACACCTATTTTAGAGCGCAAACGAGTGATATTTACGTCGATAGTGCGGTCGAGCACTATAACTTCATTGCTCCATACTCTACTCAAAATTTGTTCGCGCGAACATATTTTGCCCCTATGGTCGATCAAATATGCCAACAATTCAAATTCTTTGCGTGCAAGTTTTATCTCCTCACCATCAATAGTGCAACGCTTAAACTCCAAATCAAGCACCAAACCATCGACTTTCAGAGTCTTGTTTTTTTCGACAATTTCGGGAGACGTTACATTATTATTACTATTATTGCCCTTATAGCCAGATGTGCGACGTAGAACACTTTTAACACGAGCAATTACATTGCGGACAGTGTATGGTTTCATTATGTAGTCGTCAGCTCCAAGATTTAGCCCCATAATCATGTCATCTTCGGTGTCGCGCGCAGTGCAGAATATGATAGGAATTTTGGCTGTTTTGACATTATTTTTCACCATTTTAGCCATTTTTATTCCGCTAATTTCTCCCATCATAATATCGAGAAGTATGAGAGAATAGACCTCTAAATTATAAGTTAGAGCCTGTTCGGCACTGAAAGCTATATCTACATCATACCCTTCGTTTTCAAGATTAAGCTTAAGAACCTCACATAGAGTTTCTTCGTCATCTACTATTAAAATACGTTCTGTTTCCATTTCTTATATAATTTAATGTGTATTCAGTATACCTTTTCTCTCACGGAACACACGGAATTTTATTATTTATTTCCCACAGATTACACAGATTACACAGATTGCCTCCGGCATTTTGTATTGAACCAATGTCAATTTACAATGCAAAATTAGAAAAAAAACTTGAATATTAGAATATCGACATTGAGATTTAACAAAAATGTAACATTTTTTGAAATAGATATTTAACCAAAGGCTAACTTTTTTGAAATAAATATGAAACATTATAGCTCTACCTTTGCACTCGAAATCAAACAACAATTAGTGGGGACTTCTATAAATTCCACGTTTTATTAATTTTTTTAAATTCAAAAAAAACATGAAAAAGAGAAATTTTATTTTAGCGGTATTGTTGATGACAATGACCTCTATGATTTGGGCAAACGACGCAACTAAAAAAGATTTGCCAAAAGAGACTAAAGAAGTAGAGCCTAAAGGCAAAGCTATTGTGAATGTATTTGCTAATTTCAACACTCAATTCGACAACGGAGTATCGAAATGTGGCTTCCAGTTGGAGCGTTCGTATGTAGGCTATCAGTACAAACTTGGCAATGGTTTGGAATTGAAAGCAGTTATGGATATTGGTAAACCAAGTGGAGTTGATGATTATCACTATGTTGCCTATATCAAAAATGCACAAGTGAGTTGGAAACACAAAGGATTGACATTGACAGGCGGTATGATTTCGACTACACAATTTAATATGCAAGAGAAATTTTGGGGTTATCGCTACATATATAAATCGTTCCAAGATCAATATAAATTTGGCAATAGCGCAGATTTAGGTTTGTCGGTAGCATATAAATTTGCAGATTGGGTATCAGCAGATGCGATTATGACAAATGGCGAAGGTTACAAGAAAATACAAGGCGACATGGGCTTTCAATATGGATTGGGATTGACATTTGTGCCAGTTAAAGGATTGTCAGTGAGATTGTATGGTGGATTGAATGATGCAACAGAGGCAGACAAGGTGAATGTGTATAACTATGCCACTTTCATCGGGTATAAAAATAAGATGTTCTCGTTGGGAGGAGAGTTTGTTATGATGCAAAATTCGGGTAATGTAGCAGGTAAAAACAAATTAGGTTGCTCGGTGTATGGTTCGGTTAAAGCGCATGAAATAGTGGATGTTTATGCTCGTTATGACATGCTTACATCGAACAATAATTGGAATGCATCGAAAGATGAGCAAGCAATTATAGCTGGTTTACAAGTGAAATTGGGTAAATATGTGAAAATTGCACCTAATTTTAGAATGACAATTCCAAATGAAGGAAATAATAAGTACATGGGATACGTTAGTTGCTACTTCGGACTATAAATGAAGATTGCTCTATAGTATATTTATAGTATATTTATCCTATATTTATAGTATATTTATGGTATATTTATAGTATGTTGTAGGTAAGTAGAGGATAAGAAGAAATAAAGTATATTAAAATTATTAAACAATAACAACAACAATAATTGAAACAATAAAATAATTTATTAGTTATGAAAAAAGAAATGAAAAAAAGCGGTGCATATTTGATTATGCGTGTTATGATTCTTGGTGTTATGTCGGTTATGATGATGGCATCATGTGGAGGAAACTCTAAAGGAGAAACTCGTGAAGCACAAGAACTTTCGGGAGCTGGAGCTACATTCCCACTTCCATTCTATAATGTTGTATTCGAGAAATTTGCAGAGGTGAATGGCGATGTTGTGGCATACGGCGGTATCGGTTCAGGCGGTGGAGTGCGCAACTTGCGTGATAAGATTGTGGATTTCGCAGGAAGTGATGCTTTTCTTTCAGAAAAAGAGATGGAAGATATGCCAGAAGTAATACACGTGCCAACATGTATGGGAGCTGTAGTATTGGCATATAATCTTGATGGTGTTGAAGATCTAAGACTATCGGGAGAGGTAATTGCCCAAATCTTTGCAGGAGAGATAAAGATGTGGAATGACGAACGTTTGGTGGCATTAAACCCAGATGTGAACTTGCCAGAAGAGGCTATTATGCCAGTATTTCGTTCAGATGGTTCGGGTACTACATTCGTGTTTACAGATTATTTGACAAAAGCAAGTAAAATGTGGGCAGAGAAATTCGGTAGAGGTAAATCGATAAACTTCCCTTCGGGTCAAGCAGCCAAAGGTAATCCGGGAGTGGCTGGTGTGATAAAACAGACAAAAAACACAATTGGTTATGTAGGTTCGGAATATGCTTTTGCTCAAAAAATTGCTTATGCTACAATCGAAAATCAGAGAGGTGAATTTGTGAAACCAACATCAGAAAGTATTTCGGCAGCAGCTTCGGGAGAAATTCCAACAGACACACGTTGTTCAATAACAAATTCAGATGCAGCGGGAGCTTATCCGATTTCGACATTCACTTGGATGATTATTTATAAAGAGCAAAATTATTCAAATCGCAGTAAAGAACAAGCAATTGCAACACTTGATTTGTTGAAATATATACTTTCGGACGAATCGCAAGCATTGACAACAGAGGTGCACTATGCTCCACTTCCTGAAAAAGCAAAAGAATTGAGTTTGAAGAACTTGAAAACAATCACTTATGACAATGCAGTAATTAATAATTAACGTGAATTCGATATAATTTTATCTCTCACGGAATGCACGGACACACGGAATTTTATTATTTATCTCCCACAGATGACACAGATTTTATAGATTTTTTGCCATCCGGATTTAACGATTTTTATCAAGATTTTGTTTACGCTCGGCATAAGAAAAATAAACTTTACTTCTGCCCTCGCTTATAACAAAATTCGCTCTTTGACTACGTCAAAATCGCTCTACGGATGACACAGATTACCCTCTGGATTTTTATATTGAACTGACGTTAATTAATAATTAATTATGAATGATAAAATATATAGAGTAATTTTATTCATAGCAGCATTGATTGTGCCGATAGTGTGCGGGGGTGTTATTTACGCCCTCGTCACTGACGCATACGATGCGTTTGAATATTTTGGCTTCTTCAAATTTCTTAGTTCTTCAGAATGGAACTATAGCGAAGGAGCAGAACAATATGGAGCATTGCCATTCATCACAGGCACATTGATGACTACCCTATTGGCACTTATTTTCTGCATTCCGTTTTCATTGCCCGTAGCACTCTTTGTTGGCGAATACTTTAAGGGCAAACGTGTGGCTGCGATATTAAGTACGGTTGTGGATTTGCTGGCTGGTATTCCGTCAATTATATATGGTTTGTGGGGATTCTACACATTGCGTCCATTGATTATGGCATTGAATATTTCGCCTCAAGGGTCAGGGATATTGACTGCATCGTTGGTTTTGGCAATAATGATTATACCATACGCCTCGTCGTTGAGTGCTGAATTCATTAAAATGGTGCCAAATGACTTGAAAGAAGGAGCATATAGCTTGGGAGCAACACGAGCCGAAGTGGTTCAGAAAGTGGTATTTCCTGTGGCTGGTGCAGGTATATTTTCATCTTATGTTCTGGCAATAGGTCGAGCATTGGGAGAAACAATGACCGTAACAATGCTGATTGGCAACACGAACAACATACCAGATTCAATTACCTCAACAGGCAATTCGATGGCATCGATTATAGCAAATCAATTTGGAGAAGCCGATGGTTTACGCCTTTCGTCGTTGATAGCTATAGGTTTGATTCTGTTTTTGATAACAGCAGGAATAAATATGGTGGGTAAGATAATGATAAAACGAGCAAGAATAGTATGATAAAGAAACGTTTAGCAAAAGACAAGATTATATTTTGGTCAATTTGTATATTGGCAATATTGACCGCAGTTCCGCTTTTAGCTATTTTAGGCGAAGTATTCTTTCGTGGGTACGACCAACTCACATGGTCGTTCTTCACAGAACCGACACCGACAGCCTATAAAGCAATGAAAGCAATAGAGGCAGGCGAACCAATACCGGGCGGTATAGCCAATGGTATTATAGGCACAATATTGATGCTCGGTATGGCTGCTGTGGTTGCCATTCCGATGGGTATTTTGTGTGGAGCGTTTTTGGCAGAAAATAGCAAAAATCGCTTTGCTCAAACAGTAAGTTATCTCACTGACCTATTGCAAGGTACACCATCTGTGATAATTGGTATAATTACATACGTTTGGGTAGTAGTGCCGATGAAAGGCTACTCAGCCATAGCAGGCAGTGTGGCACTCTGCATAATGATGATGCCACTCATCATCCGTTCGACAGAAGAGACCTTGAAGATTCTACCTGCATCGTTGAAAGAGGCAGGATTGGCACTTGGAGGTAATCGTGCGCGTGTGATGATGAAAGTGCAACTACCAGCAGCATTTGGCGGTATTTTTACAGGTGTGCTACTTGCCATATCGAGAGTTATAGGCGAAACAGCACCGTTGATGTTCACTGCATTAGGTTGTTCGCTAATCAGATGGTCGATAGACAAACCTATGTCGGCAGTGCCATTGTTGATTTGGGAGTTTTTCAACGACCCTAATCTCCAAGATTTGATTTGGGGAGCATCCCTATTCCTTTTATTATTTGTTCTTGTTTTAAATATTACAGCTAAATATATTGCAAAGAAATGGAATCAATAACACCAATACTTGAATTTAAAAAGACTTGTGTATCATACACTAAGCAAACAATGGCGGTGAAATACGTATCTGCCGCAATCGAAAAAAATACAATAACCGCAATTATGGGACCTTCGGGTTGTGGTAAATCGACACTACTACGCGCAGTAAATCTTATGCATAATCTTTACTCAAATATACGAGTAGAAGGCGAAATACTTCTGAATAGCGAAAATATTCTCTCGATGGAACCAATGGATGTGCGTCGCAAAGTGGGCATGGTGTTTCAACGCCCAACGCCATTCCCAACAATGAGTATCTACGACAATGTATTAGCTGGATTTGCGCTCAATGGAATAAAATTGTCGAAAGCCGAAAAAGATGCTACAGTGGAGCGTTGTTTGAAAAGCGTTGCCCTTTGGGATGAGGTGAAAGATGTGTTAAATAAAAAAGGTACGTTTCTCTCTGGCGGTCAACAACAACGATTGTGTATCGCTCGTGCATTAGCCATGAAACCCGATGTGTTGCTGATGGACGAACCAACTTCGGCACTCGACCCTATTGCAACGAAACATATAGAAGAACTGTTATTAGAATTACAAAAAGAGGTAACGATACTTATAGTTACGCATAATATGGGTCAAGCAATGCGTATTTCGTCGAAGTCGATGTTTATGTATTTAGGCGAATTGGTGGAATATGGAGACACAGCGACAATGTTCTCAAACCCTATAGACGAACGTACAATGGCGTATTTGACAGGAAAGATGGGGTAAAATGTTATTTTCGATATAATTTTTTATCTCACGGAAAGCACGGAACACACAGAATTCTTATATCGAACTAACATTATTTTACAGGGTCTTATCCACAAATTTTTCGCTATGCTCAAGCTTTGTGTCACGTTCGGCAAGAGGCAAACGCAATAAAAAAGTATTATTCTTGCAGAATAATTATCTCTAAAAACCACAATAGCCACTACTCAAACAAGTTTGGTAGTGGCTATTGTGGTTTTTAGAGAATTTGTTTCACAAATTTACTTTTTCATTGCTTGTAGTCTTGCTCTCAACTTATCCACAAACTCATAATTCTTTACGCCCCAATCTGGCGCAAGAAGCATATCTTTAGGACTTTGCGAAATAAAACGTTCAATGGCTATTTCGGGTTTTAGGCGTTGAAGAAAGCGCACGCATAGGTCGATATATTCATCCATTGTATAGAGTTTCACAATCGACCTATCTTCAAGCCACTCTTTCGCTAATGTTGTACCCTTAACCATCTGCAACTGATGCAATTTGAGCATATCAAGAGGCAATTCATTCAGCCTATCGGCATGCAAAAGACAATCTTCATCCGACTCGCCCGGCAAACCAAGAATAAGATGTGCCCCCGTGTGAATACCCCGCTTTGCTGTTTCACGTATAGCCCATTCGCTTTCGGCATACGTATGCCCACGATTAATACGTTCGAGCGTGCGGTCTAACGTACTCTCTACGCCATATTCCAACATAACATAATGCTTCTCTGCCAATTCAGCAAAATAATCGAGCATACGCTCATCCACACAATCAGGGCGAGTGCCAACTACCAAACCTACCACTTTATTCATTTCGAGCAGAGGTTCATACAATCGACGCAAATCGTCAAGCGGTGCATAAGTATTGGTATATGCCTGAAAATATGCTAAATAAAGTTGACCTTCGTAACGACGGAAGAAGTATATACCCTCCTCCATCTGTTGCACTACCGACTTCGTAGGTTGACAATATTCAGGAAAAAAGGTTTGATTATTGCAAAACGTACAACCACCCCATCCCTTCACACCATTGCGATTGGGACAAGTAAATCCGGCATTGATAGAGATTTTTTGCACTCTTGCGCCGAATTGCTCACGTAATATTTGATTATAATTTGTATACAAAGCAAAAAATTATAATTTAAGGGTGAAATATTTCTAATCCACGATGTTTATCACCTTTATGTTTGAATGGAATATCATAACCTATACCCCACTCAATCATTTCAGCTTTCGAAAGGTGTGTTTTCACTGCCGCCGAAAGGAATATATTATCCCAAACTCGGCAACGCATACCTAAACGGAAATAATTCCAACCATCTTCTTTATTAATATTATAAGTATAGAACATTGGACGACTATTACCATACTTAGGGTTTACTTCTGGCTCATATTGATTACGAAGGGGATCCCAAAGATATATACCCCAATCAAATAATATAGTAACACGTCCAAGCATAAATTCATTATTAACAGCCAACCCTACCTTAAATTTATAAACAAAGTGGTCTTCTAAGATATGATAACGATCAAAATCAGTATGCTCCCTTTGTGATTTATTTTCTTCTGGGGTCAAAATTACACCATCTTCACCTAAATAATTATCCATTCCTTGTTTGACATAACTTCCATTATAAAAAGCATCTAAACTGCCCCCTACTGCATACCAATTACATACACGATAAGTAGCCCCTACACGCAACGAAGCCACAGGATAATTCCTACGTGGTTTGAAATAATCCCTATACCACAACTGACGCGAGCCTCCCGATGCCGTAAACTTAAGATTCCATATATATGGTAAATCGGCAAAACTTTTCTCTTTTTTATCCAATACATAGCCACGATCATTGATTGTATAAGAAGCACCTACCGAGCCATACATCATATTGATACCCATATTAGGTTTGATAGTAGAACCATTGCTCATATGTGAGAAACCGACTTCGGCATTCACCGCCCAACCATCACAAATCGGAAAATTGAAATTCAACCCCGTATTGATATACACATTCACCACTGACCCAATCAATGGATTTGCTTGAGACGTATAATAATGAGCTCCAACAGTATCACAATTCCAATAATGTTTATGAAAGAAACTAAGTCCTACACCAGCTTTCCAATTAAACTGAAAATGAGGCAAATCAATCATATGAAGAAGAAAATATGGATATACGACCACACAATTTCCCAACACTTCTGCACCGAGATTCATGAATACAAGCCCTACACCAATCGTTGGATCTCCAAAATATTGTTGCCATGGATATTGACGTGTTGATGGAAATTCAACATCAATCTCACCTCCCCACGACGGTCCAGGAGCAATGATTTTAGAGGGTTGATCTGAATAAAGAATTTGCCCGCCACGAACATTAGTTTTGATAATAATTTCTGTTCTTTCTTTATCATCACTTTCTGCTAAAACAGAAATAGCAATAACAAACATACAAAACAAAAATATAAGTTTTTTCATCTCAAATATCATATTATTTTATTATGCAAAGTTAGTGTTTTTTTATTAAAAAACTAATAAATAATTATTTTTTTGTAAAACTAATCTATTATATTGTTCTACAAAGAAAATCTATCCTTCCCCTCATTTTCATAAAGGCAACAAAAACAAATAAAAGAGACAACCCTCTGTTAGTCTCCTTTACCAAAAAATCATTTTTAGAAAGTGAATCCTACGGCACATTTAACATGGTGATCATTAACATCTTTGCATGCTTGCCACAATCCTATCTGATACTCATAACCTACCGAGATAGAAAAACGACTAATATCAACACCTAAAGAAGGGTTAACAAATCCTTTTATACCTATATTAGTCAAATCACCATAAAGACCAGCCTTGAAAGCTACATAAGGAGAAGCAAGACAATTGATAAAACTATATTTTACATCAGCAAAAGCCGACACAAAATATGTTGGTTGCCAATCATGTTTAGGCAAAGTAACATAATCATTGCAATAAGCAGAAGCCTCTTGGGTTGCTTTCATCAATTCAGCACCAAAGCCGACACCGCCACCAACATAAAGACCATTGCCAAAACCAAAGCCATGCGATGTAGATATCCCCCAATAAGAAAGATTTGTCCACAACAATTCAACATTAGCCATATAGCCTTTACGATACATACGACTTATACTAACACTATCAGTGAAAGTTTTTACTGTAGCATTTTCTACAGTTTTATAACCATCAACCACTGCAGTTTCAATTGCTTTATAACCTGCAACCGTAGCATGTTCAATGGCATTATAGGCTTTTACGAAAGGGCGACCTGTTTTAGCAAAAAAATCACCTTCTTTTGTTGGTTTTGATTCTTGGGCAAATGCCGAAAAAGTAAAACATAAGATAGTTCCTAATAAAATAAGTTGTTTTTTCATTGCGATGTTTTTTAAAAGTTAATAAAATCAATCTTTTTTCTCTTCTTTGTCTTCGAGGAAAGTTTCGACGAACTTGTCTTCGACCTTTTGGTATGCACCAACAACAGTATCCTCGATTTTTTGATAAGTGCCCACTACGGCATCTTCTACTTTTTGGTAGCCTGCGACTACAGCTTTTTCAATTTTGGTTGTTTTCAATTTCTTTTCCATAAAAATTTTGTTTTAAAGAGTTAAACCATTTATGAGAATTCGGGTGCAAAGTTACGACTATTTCGCCATTGCCAACATAAAATATATTCGCACAAATTAGATAAAAAGTCGGCAACCGTTGCATATATTAGAAATATACACTAAATTTGCAGACAAAAATTCTCCACACATGAAAAATAAGATAGATTACCTCAATTGGCGCAACTATTTCAAAGCAGACGAGATATATGCCATTGGCGAAGAACTGATATTACTCGACAAACAATTGATGCAATCTCCTAAAGAGCCATTCAAATTAGATATGTTGACTGCCGTTGTCTGCCTCAAAGGGCATGCGCGTGGCAGTGTGAATCTCGAACCCATAGAGACTCGCCCAAACACATTCAATGTGTTTTTGCCAGGACAAATCGTCACACATGACTATCAAAGCGACGATTTCGAGGCAAAATATATAATAATGTCGCTCAACTTCATCGAACAATTGGGGCTGAACGAACGCTTCACGATATACAATTCGCAAACTCATCTATTGCAAGCTACGCTATCGGAATATGAGTTGAATGGGATACTATCGTTCTACAGACTACTGAAATGGAACATCTCCAACCACACCAACAACTACTTGCTTGAAACGGCAAAGTACATGACATTAGCCTTCTTCTATGGATTTAGTCACACGTTCAACCATGCCCAATTAGTGAATAACCACGCAAGCCGCCCGCAACAAATAGCCAATGGGTTCATGTCAATGGTGAAAAAACATTTCCGTCATCAGCACTCACTCGACTTTTATGCCAACGAATTGTGTGTCACGCCCAAATATTTGACCACAACAGTGAAGTCCGAAACAGGAGTGAATGCCAAAGAGTGGATTAGTCGCTACTTGATACTCGAGGCAAAAGCATTATTGAAGTCCACCGACCTAACCATTCAACAGATCAGCGAAGAGTTGGGATTCTCGTCGCAAGACGTATTTGGCAAATATTTCAAGCATCACACAAGCATTTCGGCAAAAGAATATAGAACGAATTAAGAGTTGAGAATTGAGAATGGAAAATTGAAAATGGAGAATAAAACAGAGAATTAAGAATTTTTATAGCAAATATTTACCAAAATAATTGGCAATATGAATAATTATCATTAACTTTGCCGAGAAAATGTGTGCTATCGGCACAACGACCTCAATATCGTTAACAACTAATCATTAATAACTAATAACTAGAAAAATTATGGCAAACTGTATTTGTGAACTTCAACCAACTGCGTTATGGAAAAACTTCTATAATCTCTGTCAAGTTCCACACCCATCACATCACCTCGAACAAATCACAAAATTGATTGTTGATTTTGGTAAAGGTCTTGGTCTTGAAACAATTGTAGATAAAGCTGGCAACGTGCTTATCCGCAAACCTGCTACTCCAGGTATGGAAAATGTGACACCTGTAATTCTTCAAGCTCACATGGATATGGTGCCACAAAAAAATAACGACAAAGTACACAATTTCGAAACTGACCCTATCGAAACTATCATTGATGGCGATTGGGTACGCGCCAATGGCACTACTCTCGGTGCTGACAACTGTATCGGTGTAGCTGCTGGTATGGCTATCCTCGAAAGCAAAGATATTCAACACGGTCCGCTCGAACTCTTCATCACTGCCGACGAAGAAACAGGTATGTTCGGTGCATTCGGTCTCGAACCTGGCTTCCTCCAAGGCAAACTCTTGATGAATATGGACTCTGAAGACTTTGGCGAACTCTACGTTGGTTGTGCTGGTGGTATGGATGCTACTATCGAATGGAAATATCAAGGCGTAGCTCTTCCTGTTGACGATATCGCATTGAAAGTTAATATCACAGGTCTCAAAGGTGGTCACTCTGGTTTGGAAATCAACCTCGGCCGTGCTAATGCCAACAAATTGTTGTTCCGTTTCTTGAAAGAAGCCGTATCGCAATACGAAGCTCGTCTTGCTAAAGTAGAAGGTGGCAACATGCGCAACGCTATCCCTCGCGAAGCATACGCTATCATCACTATCCCTGCTGAAGCTCGCGAAGAGATCGAAAAACTCGTAGAAGAATACGCTGCTCTCTTCAATGAAGAATATAAAGTGACTGAAAACCAAATCATCTTCACATGCGAAGAGGTTGAAGCTCCTGAAATGCTCATCCCTGAAGAAATTCAAGACGACCTTATTAACGCTGTAACAGCTTGTCCTAATGGCGTATTCCGCATGATTCCAGCTATTCCTGACACAGTAGAAACTTCTATGAATCTCTCTATTGTTGAAGCGAATTCAGAAGAAATCTCTATTAAATGCCTACTTCGCTCATCTGTTGACAGCAAAAAATATGAATTAGCTGAAATGGTTGAAAGCGTGTTTACTCTCGCTGGCGGTAAAGTCGAGTTCTCAGGTAGCTATTCAGGTTGGAATCCAAACCTCGATTCTAAAATCCTCAAAGCAATGAGCGAAACTTACGAACAACTTTATGGCGAAAAACCAGCTGTTAAAGTTATCCACGCAGGTCTCGAATGTGGTATCCTCGGCGCTATCGAACCAGGTCTCGACATGGTTTCTTATGGTCCAACAATCCGTCACCCACACTCACCAGACGAAAAAGTGAATATCCCTAGCGTTGCTAAATTCTGGGACTTCACAGTGGCTACTCTCGCTAATATTAAATAGTTACTAATAAACATAGTAGGGACGCACGGCTCGTGCGTCCTTTTCTTATATAATTTCATGAAAAAGCTAACTATCCTACTCTTTGTTGCCTCTATCTTTATGGCATGCGAACCAAAAGACCCAAACACCGACAATAATAACACTAATCCTAACGACACAACCGAACATGGCACTGGTGCTATTCTTCTGCCTGAAGGCGCACTCTGCAACTCATACACAATTGCTGAAGGCAAAACAGTGGCATTCTCTAAAGGCAATCTACAATATCAAGCATCTACAGCCACTTGGCGTTTCGCCGAAGAACAATATACTGTCATTGGAAAAGGTAACGAAAAGATATCGGCTACATACGATGGTTGGATAGACCTATTCGGTTGGGGAACATCGGGTTACAACGAAAAGCACCCTTATCTTTGGAACGCCACTCACTCTTTCTTTGGCGATGGCATGAACTCGATTAGTGGTACTAATTACGATTGGGGCAAAAACGCAATAAGCAATGGCGAAAACAAACCATCCATTTGGCGCACACTTACAACCGACGAATGGGGCTACCTATTGTTCGACCGCCCAAATGCAGCAAAACTTGTAGGTGCTGGCACAGTGAATGGTCAAAACGGACTATTCATACTACCTGATAATGAAACAGATGGTATATTTACCGATTACACAGGCAAAGAAGTTCGTTTCGTATCATTTGCCGACAAAGGTGCTCAACACGATGGCGACTATTGGTATTATGGCATCTCAGGAGCCTTCTCTCACAACACATATAGCATCGAGGAATTCAAAATATTAGAAAGCAAAGGCGTTGTATTCCTACCCTCTTCGGCATTCCGCGCACAAGACACTTTCATGACAGGCATGACAAGTTCAATCATCGAAGGCTACTACTGGACCGGCACTCCTCACGATGAAGAGAAAGCCTACATCGTCTACATATTCGGCAATGGCTTACGCTCACGCACCGAGAATTTCCGCTCAAACGGATTTTCAGTACGCCTCGTCAACGACATAAAACAATAAATCACATATTGTCTCTTCTTGTCTAAAAAAACTAACGCCGAATAGTCTGTCTTTCTTCTGCCAAGATACGTCGCAGACGTAGCACATATGTAAAAAAATTATGTTTTTATGTCATTCTATCTAAAAAATCATTCTATTTTCTAAAAAACTATGAAAAATAACTTAACATCCGAGATCCTAATCGAAGGCATGGAATTTTTTGCCTACCACGGCTTCTATCCCGAAGAAAACCGCATAGGATGCAAATATACCGTAGATTTGCGCCTCACACTACCTCTCGACAAACCAGGAGCAACCGACAATCTCATGCACACAGTCAACTACGAAGAAGTTTACATCCTTGTTCGCAAAGAAATGGAGATAGAATCCAAACTCATCGAGCATGTAGCACAACGCATCATGTCAGCCCTTTGGGCAAAATACCCACAACTACAACACATCGACCTCACCCTATACAAATACAATCCCCCACTCGGCGGACAAGTCTCTCGCGTCGGCATACACCTCTCACAATGCACAATGCATAATGCATAATGCAGAATTAGAAATTTCTGTTATCTGTAATCTGTACTCTGTAATCTGCTATCTGTAATCTATAAAAGATGGATTTAGAATTTTATATCGAAAATTGCATTATTCCGCAATACGCATCCTTCGACGATGCACACAACATCGAACACATAAGTCGTGTCATTGAAGTCAGTCTGCTTTTAGCCGAAGAATATGGCGTCAACCCCATCATGTGCTATACTATTGCCGCATACCACGACATAGGCATACCGCAAGGGCGCGAAACCCATCATCTCACCTCCGCACAAATATTGCGCGAAGACAAAGCATTGCGCAATTGGTGCAGCGAAGAAACCATACGCATCATGGCAGAAGCCATCGAAGACCATCGAGCATCTGCCCAAAATCCTCCACGTTCAATATACGGAGCCATTGTAGCAGAGGCAGATAGAGATTTACGACCAGAAGTACCACTACGCCGTGCCGTGCAATATGGACTAAGCAAATATCCCAACGAATCATACGAATTCCACCAAGCACGAGCATTCGACCACCTCACACGCAAATACGGTCCCGAAGGCTATCTCAAACTCCCACTAAACAGCCGCATCAACGTAGAAGGCTTAGAACAATTACGCAAAATTTTGGCTTCACCTGAGATATTCGAAGAAAAATTCAAAGAAATATGGAATACGCTAAAATAGAAGTCCCCTAAAATAAAATCACAAATTTAGCATCTATTTTACCAGAAAAATGACTAATTTTTTAGGTATTTTCACCCCTTTTTAGGGGTATTTTTGCTTTACATAAAAAGATAATCCGCTGATTTATAATATCATAACAAAATAAAAAGTCGTAACTTTGCAATCCCAAAACGCTTACAAAGTTTGCAAAGTTACCTAACACACTGATTATCTTGCGATTATTAAGACTACACATTTTTTATTCAATAATGCTATTCCACTAACTATCAGTACAATAGACCAACTTTGCAACTTTGCAATTGCAAAGTTGGGTGCAAACCGAGCGCAGAGCCAAGCTTGCTTGAGCTATGCCGAGGTGTAGCCCAACTTCACATCAGTAAAGTTGGGCTTTTTTTGAATAATTTTACTCGAGTGTAGTTAGTTTCTTTTTTAACCCTACCCAACAGCAAGGCTCAAGCAAACTGCTCCTTAGAAAACAGACACATTCACACCTCGCATTTGCAAAGTTTATGCAAGTTAAGTGCAGACGTAAAAAAAATAGGCACTTGCGAACTCTTCGAAGTTTGCGAAGTTCATATATTTAAGATATAAAACACCGATGATAATCTGTGTAAATCCATTGAGCGTTTCTTGCGTAGCAAGGAGCGAATTTTGTTATAAGTAAGGTTTTTATACCTAAGCAAAACAGAATCTGAGAGAAACGAAAAATTGTTAAATCCGAACCAATGGTCTTTGAACCGAAGGCGAAAAAATGGCAAAAATCTAAAAAATCTGTGTAATCTGTGGGAGATAAACAAAACTTTCTGTGAGAAATAAAAATTATATTGAACTCACATATATTAGGCATACTTTATGTTTATCCAACTTCGAAGACTTCGAAGACTTCGAAGACTTCGCAAGTATGAAAATTCTCAATTCTCCCCTCTCAAAAAGAATTATTTCTTTGGAAAAAGTCATTTTTTGCCAAATTATTTGTTTGGGAAATGTCAGTTTTCAAAAATTATTTCTTTGGAAAATATCTTTTTTGGGCAAATTATTTGTTTGGATAATTTTCATTTTTCATCTTTACAGCCTAATAAACAAACAATTAACTTCCAACTCAAATCTGCAATAAAAAAAACTCCATTCGCTCTAAAAAAAACAGCGACTAAATTCAATCTTTAGTCGCCATTTTTATGATATTTTTTGTCTATAATTCTTATTACAGAAACGCCATAGAATCATATATAGGGCGTAAAACTCTGTATAAATCCTCTGAAGCACGATGGAAAAAATCAAACAATTTCACATCACATTCTCCATTATATTGCAATCCTTTTCCTGGAATATATATCTTTCTGTTCTTTTTATCTTCTGGTTCATAAAATATAATATCCCAACCTAAAGCACTCAATTGACTACGTATTTCTACTTCATGATTTTTCAATACAGCAAAAATCTTTTTATTCAATTCTGGTTTATTTGGTATATTTATGTAATTCTCTACTCTGATAGCATAAATATTAACTTTGCCCAATTTAAGATTGGCATTCAAATCAATTTTCAAATAACCAAATGTCTTTGTTTTTGAATGATCTATCAACTTACCTTCTGGTATTTTATCTTCTAACGTGAAAATAGTACTACCCTTACCGACGCAATAGTCAATATAACTATTCCAAAATTTCACATAATCTTCTTTTCTGTTCATAATTCAATTATTTAGTTATAATATCACTTAACTCAGCATATGAAGATACAATATCAAATTTCAAATTTTCTCCTGATATTGAAGCAAAATGTTTTCTTGCACATTCGATTTTTGAATCTTCTACACCACGCAAATCTGCTGATTTCATTTCATATTTAGTTGCTCCTTTAGTTTCTGCAACAAAATAAACATGTTTAACACTACCCTCTCTAAATGCAATAGCCCAATCAGGATTATAATGTCCCATTGGAGTATTAATGTAAAATCCACGAGGAAGCTTAGTATAAACAACTACATCTTCTTCTTTTTCAAGTTGTTCTGCAAAAGGTTTTTCTGTTCCGACACTATCTACTACAACTAAATCATAAAGTGATTTTATTGACTCTATCGCATTTTCACCAAGTTTTCCTCTAATTGTACTTTCTGTAAAAATTGATTCATCAAAAGTATCATCTAATTTATGATATTCAATGTGTTTAATAATAGCAAAAGCCTTAACCTCGTTTATGAGTTTCCCAACTTTCAAAATAAACTCTTCTGGATTAAGTTTGAATTGATGAAAAGTATCTAATTTTATTCCAATTAGGATATCTACTATTGCTTTTCGAGTAAGACCTGTGATTTCCACAAGACGACCAACAAGGTCATATTTTACATTATCTCCAACTGCCTCTTTTATATGAATCGTACGAACATTTTTACTAGCAACCATAGCCGTACCTGATTGCAACGACTCTTTATCTCGAATCGATTCGAGTGTACCTGAACCAATAACGACTCTAATTTCGGTTACACTCAAATACTTATCAATTGCTTTAATTGCATTCTGCACTAACTCTTTTGTATCAAAATTTACTGTATAAAAAGTACGTGTATTGATACGTTTCCATAATTCTTGAAACTCTTGTTTTTTGAACTTACTTTCATCAAACTTGGCTTCACGATGCTTACGAGCATTATCAGGCTTGAGAGTATCTGGATTAAATACCTTATCAAGCACTGTGACGATACTCTCTTTGGCATCATTGTACTCCCCGAAGTCAAGTGTACCCTGCTTTTTGTCTTCAAAATATTTAGACGTGAGTTTACCTTTCTTCACATACCCATTAGCCACAAGTTCCTCATGAAGTTCTGCTGCTTTAGAAGGAGAAAGAACTTTTGTTTCACCTGAAGATAATATAATCTTTTTACCATCAAATAAATTAGCTGTAACAACAATAGGACGAGAAGAAATAGCTTGTGCCATCTCATCTTGCAAGCCTTTAGAAAAATCCTCATAACTTTCACTTGCAATAATTGTAAGTATATTAGTATCAAACACAGCCGAACCAAGCAAATCCTCATCTTGACGTTCTCCATTTTGATTCACGCAAAGTCGCATACCACGCCCTACTTCTTGCCGCTTTTTAGTTTCATTATCCGAATTTTTAAGTGTACAGATTTGGAAGACGTTTGGATTGTCCCAACCCTCTTTCAAGGCTGAGTGCGAGAAGATAAAGCGTACTTGTGAACCTTTTACAGTCGGATCAAGCGACAACAGAGCCTCTTTATCTTTCATAATGAGAGTATAAGCATCTACATCAATACTATCAGAAGAGCCTTTTTTAACCTCTGGATTTATTAGATTACCTTTTTTATCTCGAGAGAAGTAACCTTGATGAGTTTTCGTTACATCTATACTTGATATATAACGAAGATATTTTTCATCATCAAATTTTGGTTGCATCTCTTGCAGTACACTAACATACTCTTCTTCAAAAATCTTTGCGTAATTACCCAATTCATACCCATTCGAATTATAAATCCGATAATTATCTACATGGTCAATAAAGAACAGCGAGAGTACTTTAATTCCTTTTTGAAAAAGTGTTTTTTCACGCTTAATATGCGTACGTATAGTTTCTCTAATTTGAATTCGTCGAACGATCTCCTCATTAACAGCCCCAACCATCTCTCCCTCATATAAAGTAGTATCATTAAGTAAATGAATAAATCCATTTACACCATCTATACGGTCAATAATATATCCATTACGATACTCTTCCAATCCATCACTATTCTCAAACAAATCAAATCCTTCACCAACCAACTTTGTTTTTTGTTTAGATGTCGTTGCCGTCTTTACATCAAAACTTATTCGTGCCTGCGGGGCAGCTCCATTCTTTCCGGGAATAATCTTTTCAAGAAAAATAAAACTATTAGTCGCAGTAGAGCCTTGTTGTTTCACACCTAATACCTCTATTTTCTTGACAAGTTTCTTATTGAGTGCATCAATCGCATCAAGACGATACACTTGATTATAAATATCGTCTTTACGATGTGTTGCACTATATAATAACGAAAACAAAGGATTAAATTCTTTCAATTTCTGACGTGTTGCATTATTTCTATCTGCTCCGAGTACACTTTGTGGTTCATCAATAATCAATATTGGATTTGTTGCTGCCACAACTTGTTGAGGTACACGATAACCAAACTCCTCTAATTTACGAGTAAATTTCTTCGCATCTTCACCTCGAGAGTTAAATGCTTGAGTATTAATCACCATCACCTTAATATTTGGATTTATAGCAAAATCCTCAATTGGAGACAAGTTTTTACTATCATATACAAAAAACTCCATTGGCTTTTTATACTCTGTAGCAAAGTGTTCCTGCATAATATCAAGACTCTTCACTACGCCCTCACGAATAGCAATACTTGGTACGACAATGATGAACTTTGTCCAACCATATAGTTTGTTGAGTTCATACATTGTCTTAATGTAGGTATAGGTTTTACCCGTACCCGTCTCCATTTCAATCGTGAAATTCAACCCTTCTCCCACGATATTGGTTATCGGTTCTAGGTCTTGGCTCATCTGGATTTCACGAATGTTCTGCACAAGCGAATCTTTATCGAGCATGATAGGCTCGTTGCGGAAGGCTGTGATATCATAGTCCAATGTGGTCTGCTTAGAGTCAGTACGTCCTCTGTCGTAACGATAAGCAAAACCATCACTATAGCGTTGACCAACGAAGATGTCAGTTACAGCACGAGCTGCATCACGCTGAAAACTTTGATGTTTGAATTTTAATTTCATAGCGACACCTCATTAGATTACATGAACACGATTTTTTACAATCTCTTCACTCCAACCACTCTTTTGTTTGAATATTTCGAAAAGATTCATTTTTAGCGGAGCATCACTGAAACAACTATCGCAAAATACCACACGAAGTGGAGCTAATTCGGCAATAGCTGATATTATATTTTCATCAATATCTTTTTCAAAACATGCTACAAGGTCACCATCATTCACATTATAAATCTTTTTACCATCAACTTCAAAACTATTTAATGGCAACGACAACTCTACACCCCAATCGAGCATACAGCCGAAAAGAAGACTCAAATCAGAAGTACCATCCTTAATGTTAGATATATGTGAGAAAAGATCTTCTTGCGAAAAGTCGTTGGGCGATAACTTCACATTGTTCATAAAACTATCCTCGCACTTGAACACACGGAAACCCGTATCAAGATTTTGTGCTTCAAGTCCTGCTTCTTCTTTTATTTTCTTACCTGCACGACGAATGCGTTCTTTGCCAATTTCGCAAATATTTTTATATCCAGCTTTATATGCTTCACTATCCTCTTCTGTTTTTTCTGGCAATTGTACCATTATATATTTTCGATTACCTCCATCTTCTGCATTTAACTGCATAACTGCATGTGCTGTTGTTGCTGAACCAGAAAAGAAATCAATAATAATTAAATTATTTGAAGGATAAAGACTTATTATACCTTTAATAAAATCTATTGCTTTTGTGTTTGTAAATATTCCTTTTATTCCAAATAATTTTTCCATTTTTGACGTTGCAGATTCTGTCATCAAGTCAAATCCAAATTTTTTATTTGTCAATAAAGATGTTATCTGTTGCGTATTATCTCTATCTTTTTCATATATAGTTCCGTCTTCCTTAAAAAACAAACTATGCTGATCAAATAATTGTCGCAAAGTTTCTTTACTATATAAAGGTATAGCTGGTTTCATATCAACATTATTATAACAACAATAACGTGTATAACCTTGTTCTAATAGTTCTTTCCCTTTTAAAGAAATAATCCATTCATCTACTGAAGATTCATATTCATCAAGAAGTTCCATTTTTTCATCATCTCCATCTTTATAATAAATAGTAAAACATCTATCTAAATTTGATATTCTAGCCCAAACATTACTTTTACCTATTCCTAATACTTGTCGCTTACTTTGTTTAAATTCACCATATTTATCAACTAATATTTTCCTAGTATCATTTTCATTTGTTACACCTCTAAAAAATTTTTTTATTCCACTCCTTGATAAACATTCATATATATAAGATTGATTTTTTGCATACAATAAACAATATTCATAACTTTCTGCGACAAATGCATTATTTTTCCGCCCTTTAGGATTATTCTCAACTGCTAATGTTGAAATAAAATTATGCTCACCTAAAACTTCATTACATATTTTCTTTAAATTCTCCACCTCATTGTCATCAATAGAAATAAAAATAACTCCATCATCAGACAATAAAGAACGTGAAATAAGTAAGCGTTCATAAATCATCGAGCACCAATCCGAATGGAATCGAGCATTACTATCCGCGTTCTTACGAAAACGATTACCTAACTCATCTACATCACCAGCTACACGATTATACCCATCCTTATCCATAGCAAAATCATCACGATACACAAAATCATTTCCTGTATTATATGGTGGATCAATATAAATCATCTTAACCTTACCTAAATATGACTTTTGCAAAAGTTTCAGCACTTCAAGATTATCTCCTTCAATATATAGATTCTGAGTATTATCCCAATCTACACTCTCTTCTGGGCATGGTCGTAGTGTCTTATTGATAGGACGTGCAGCTTCACGACGAGCTGCATTCTTGCCCACCCACTTGAATCCATACTCTTCATCTGCACCCTCATAGGCATTATCACCAAGTAATTCACGAAGTGTATTAAAATTTATCTTATATGCTATTTCTTCAGTCTTTTCATCTCGCACTTCAGTAAAAGCTGAAGGCATAATTTGATATAAAGCTTCAAGGTTTATATCAGCAGAAGAAGCTGATGTAAGTTCCAATTTCTTTAGTTTCATAATGTATTATTTATTTAAGGTTAGATAATTGCTTTTTCAATAATTTTATCTCAGCATTGATTTCCATTTGCCGATTGAATTGTTTTTCTTTATTCAATTTTTGTGTCAATAAAACAATTTGAGCTTTTAACTTAATACGAATATCTTCTATTTTTATCTGTTCATCAAGAGTTTTACCTTCTACAACATCTATTTGTCCCACCTGCTTTACTACATTCTCCCACACCATATCAACATTTAATCCTGACAAAGAAAGTATTGTATCTTTTGTAACTTGCCACTGAGAAACAATAAGTTTTGTATGATAAATTGCAAATTGTGTTTGCTCTTCAAATTGCAATGCAAATACCATATTTTGTGGAATAAGTTTAGTTAACAAAACTATATTTTTACTATCATAATCTTTCTTTTTCAACTGCACAGCCAACACATAAAACTCCTTTACCTCATCACCTCCACTGAAAGCAGGAACAGTTGCCGATGATACAACTGCCACAATATCAATTCGTGCAATATCTGCATCAAAGCTCTCACGTTGTGAGTTCTTCAATTCAAACTTTGCATAAATTGCTTTTTTGGGCAATTGCTTACTTATTAAGGTTGATTGTGGTAGTCCGTACATATAAATTAACTATTATACTTAATGGCATCCTCTATATCCGCCAATTTACTGTGAATATCATCAAGGTCTTTACTATATCCACCAACGCCTCTAATTGCACGTAATTCTTCTTTAATATTAGCCAATTCATCTCTGATTTCGACTAAAACATCATACAAATCTTCCATAATGCTTAAATTTTAAAATTTTTATTTTATTACCAAAAAACAAATAAGTTCAAAATCATCAAGCCCTTTTATCTCTTCAGTGAAGAGTGAACCTTGGAATCCAGAGAGGAATGAGTCGATATCGCTCACTGCTTTCACGCTGACTATGCTCTTAATGGCTTCGCCAAGTAGGTCGGAATAGTGTTTCATATTCTTACCATCGCGCGTCATGCGATTGAACTCACCACAGAGTTCCTTATCATACTCCGACTTGCCCTTGCACAAAAAGCGTAAGCGGTCGAGCAACTCTTTGGGTTGCAAATGGTTGACTACTACACGTGCATCGTCGGTAATATATACCAAATAGAATGGATGCAAACGATTTTGACGGTCAATATTTACATTATTATTTCTGTTTTTCAACACATACACGACCCCTGACGGACAACCTTCTGATGCTGGCACCACGGCATGCAAGCCAAATGGCGTATGCTCGATATCGGGATTTGTTTGCATATATGCCAAGAGGTCGAGGCGAAATTCATTAAGTCCTAAATCCATAATTGAGATACCAGTATTCATCTCCTCAATATCAACCACTTCCGACTGCAATCGCTTCAATTGCGCACGGCGATACTCCAAGTCGCCTTGCTCTTCGGGCGAAATTGGGTTATCGTCGCCTGTCGATGTCATCACCGACACTTTCATCCTCGCCTCTACTCGCCCTTTAAGGTCGATATACTCGTCAAGGTCCATATCTGGCCAATAGTTGACGAGTTGTATCACTTCGTTGCGCGACCCGATACGGTCGATACGCCCAAAGCGCTGTATGATGCGCACCGGATTCCAGTGTATATCGTAGTTTATCAAATAGTCGCAATCTTGCAAGTTTTGCCCCTCCGAGATACAGTCGGTTGCTATCAACACATCTATCTCTTCAGTCACGGTTGGCAACAATGCAGCTTTCTCTTTCGATATTGGTGAAAATAATGTGAGTAATGTATTGAAGTCCATCTTCTGACGATTGCGTAGTCGCACTGTGGTCTTAGCGTCGGCACTACCTGTAATGAGCGCCGTGTGTAATCCGCATTTGTCCAATATGCGCTCGGCAAGGTTTTCATAAAGATACTCTGCCGTGTCGGAAAAGGCTGTGAATATTATAACTTTCTTATTGCTATCATTGATTGGATTAGCAAATTTATATCGCAAATCGTCAATAAGTTGCAACAATTTGCTATCATGCTCGGGCGTAATATCTTCGAGCATAAGCAATAACAAACGCAATATTTCGCGGTCTTTATTGAGATATTTTTTCCATGACGTATAGTCCATATCTTCAAGGGCTATCGATGTCTTTTTGCCACCTATGAAAATATCTTCTTGTTCGTCGAGGTCAAGCCCTTCGAGATTGAAATCATCAACTACAGCATGTGTTAATGCTCTACCCTCTAACGAGTCGATTTTACCTATAGTGGTAGAGATGAAATTGAGAATACGCCCAAGTGATAGACGAAATGAATTGACAGAACTCTCCAATCGTTTGAGTAGATTAATACTAATTAATTGACGTATTCCACTCTCACGTCCTTTCACTGTCAGTCCCGAATAGTCCTCTTCGCTGGTGATATATTTATCTATGCAACTTGCTAAAATAAATGTAGATGGCGTATAAATTGCCAAATTTAACTGATTTAATAGTGCATAAATATCATTGTAATTAATAGTAGAATCGAGGTCGGTAAGATGCGGACGACGAGAGATTGGAGCCAAGCGTATTGGGAATTTACCTATATCTGCCGTATCGTAATATTGCTCTATATGTTTGCGACTACGGGCTATGGTAACACTATCGAGCACCTCAAAGAAATCAAAACTCAATCGCTCGAGCAAGCATTGTGTTGTGCGCTCTTCGTATGGCAAATTTGCCCAAGCATTATACTCTCTTTGTGCTTGACGGAATATATCATCAATGCTACTATGCGTATCTAATAATTGGTCTATCTTCTCTGTATCACCCTCATAGGCAAGTGCTATCTGATTTTTCAAGTCGTTGAAGCGGTTGTTGACTGGTGTTGCTGATAACATGAGTACTTTGGTTTTCACGCCTGAACGTATCACTCTGTTCATCAACTGTAAATAACGATTTTCTCGTGGATTATCTTCATCGTCGGTTGCTGTCACTTTGCCTCCATTACGGAAATTATGACTCTCGTCTATCACCACTAAGTCATAGTTGCTCCAGTTGATATGCGTAAGGTCAAGTCCATTTGATTGCCCACTCGTACGTGAAAGGTCGGTATGAAACAACACATCATAACGCAAGCGGTCGCCTGCTATTGGATTATTTACATAATTACTCTTGTAGGTTATCCAGTTATCGTTGAGTTTTTTAGGACAAAGTACAAGGACTGTCTTATTACGATTTTCGTAATATTTTATCACTGACAAGGCTGTGAAAGTCTTACCAAGCCCTACACTATCTGCCAATATACAACCATTGTATTTTTCCAATTTATTGATTATGGCAAGACAAGCATCCTTTTGGAAATTGTAGAGTTTATTCCAAATGATACTATTCTTGAAGCCTGTAGCCTCATTTGGTAATACATCTTCAGAAATATCTTCGAGAAATTCGTTGAAAATATTGTAGAGTGTAACGAAATAAAGAAAATCAGGAGCATTCTCTTTATAGGCATTAGTAATATTGTCAAGCACCACATCAGTCACAACTTGCATGCGTGCCGAATCATTCCATAATTGATCGAATAGCGTAAGAAAATGTTGAGACAAAGGAGCTTCGGTTTTTTGCACAAACGAATAGGCATTATTGCCTCGCTCGCAACCAAGGTCAACAGTAGTGAAACCATTAATAGGCATATAATTAGTGTTATCAACATTGATAAACCCCATCATATTCTCATTAGTTCGATTAGATTTGAAACATACTTTTTTACGAATCCAATCAGCACATTCTTTAGCTATTGCTCTCTGCGATAATTCATTGCGAAGCTTAACTTCAAACTCCGACCCATAGAGATTGCGCTCACGATTGAGACGAGGGATATAAAACTCTCGTTTCTGTTTATTTATCTTTTCGGTAATAAATGTTGGAGATGTGAAAATAAAACGTAATTCATCAATGTTTTTCAATTGCTCTTTCAATTCTTCGAAAGCATAAATAGAAAAACATGATGCTGCAATGGAAATTTTACTACCTTGCTTAATCTCGGCAACAAGGTCGTCCTTTAACCGTTTCTGAACGTTATCTATCAACTCCATAATAAAAATATATTACTGATAATCAATCGCTTTAAGCAATCTATTTAAGTTAGAAAAAGACATAAAAAAAGCGTGAAGCTTTCGAAACTATCGCTCGCTTCACGTTCTGAGGCTCCTAGGATGTTGCCCTGCATGTTTCACGAGCAACAAGTAGAAAACCCACGCCGATATGTAATTGCACTACGCTATGCCCACAATTCACCATTGATTAGTACAAAAAGCACACCAATGGCTATACAAGCATAACGTAGGCGTGCAAAAAATACACACCTACGGGGCACTCACCGTTGCTTTGTTTTTAACATGCATTTGAAATTTTCCTAGGATTTCAGAACGTCAAAACTAAAGCGTAAGTAAACGCCTAATTAAATATGTCTTTTGCTTGGTTGAGATTATTCCCCTCCTCCGCTCATTACGGACGTACGAGCCGTACGTCCCTACAAACAAGGTGGAAGAATATGAGAGTAATCAATACCACCAAGCAACCGCAAAGGTACAAAAAAAACTTCATTCTGCAAGAGATAGAATGAAGTTTTTTGATATAAAGTTATAAAGATAACTCCCAAGGAAAAATATGTTCAACTCCATTATTATTTGGAAATCTCACTTCGTCTAAACTAACTATCACTTTTCGATATTGATCTTTAATATTCAATAATGGAGCATACTCACGTTGAGCTGTCTGCTCATCACCTGCCATCTGCCAACATACTTGTACATATAACTTCTGATCGCCTCGTATAGCCACAAAATCAACTTCTAATTGCCCCTGTACGCCCACATATATTTGCCAACCTTTACGACGCAGTTCGAGATATACGACATTCTCTAAAAGATTGCCTAGTCCATAAGAAAATCCTCGATACAAATAATTATAATAAGCAAGGTCGTTACTATAATATTTGCAATTACCTGATAACAATTCTTTTCCTGCAATACTATAGCGTTCTGCTCGATGAACCAAAAAGGCTTTACAAAGATAAGATATATAAGAAGATAATGTTTCATAATTCGTTTTACGCCCTTGCGACTTGAAATAGTTAACTATATTCGACACGGAAAACATTCTGCCTGCATTATTGACTATATAACGAAATAATTCATCTAACAATAAAGAATCTTTCACATTATAACGATGAACTATATCGCGCAACATCACCGTATCTTTTATTGCCGATACATAATGACTACGGATCTCCTCTGTTTGTAAATGAAATAACTCAGGGAGCATACCCATCTGTATAAACTTTAAAAAATTCTCTCTGTTTGGTTCGAGTTTTTCTTTTTCGACATATTCACCAAAACTATAAGGAAGTATTTCAAACTCAACATAACGACCCGACAATAACGATGCTAATTCGCCTGATAATAAATCTGAATTAGATCCACTTATAAATATTTCTTGTGGTTCAACAAAATCTTGTGAATGGGAATTAACAAATCGCTCCCACTCTTTTATTTGCTGTATTTCATCTAAAAACAGATATATTTTCCCTTTAGGTTGTAATACTTTTTTATATTCATAGTACAAAGTTTGCAAATCATCAGCTGTTTTCACATCACCATATTCGAGGTATTCTGTATTGACATACAAAATATTTTGCGCTGGTACTCCACTATCTAATAATTGTTTTGCCACTTGTCGCAACACAAAACTTTTACCAGCACGACGTTGTCCCACCAACACTTTAACTAAATTATTTCCCGTTGATGCGTTTATTTTATTAATATATTCTTTTCGCAAGAAACCTAATTCAGGAACATTGCCATTCCAAAAGTTATATTTACATATCCGATCTATCATATTCATTATATTTTTATGCCGCAAAGGTAATACTTTTTTTTCAAACAGACAAGAATTTTCTTTTTAATTATTACATTATTTCAAATACACTTGAAAACACCTATTGTTTTGTGTAAATTTTCGAATACATTTGAAAAAAACTTCATTCTACCACTATAAGAATGAAGTTTTTTGATATAAATGAATTATAATTCTCTATTCGGGTAAATCAAAATCGAGAGGTAATAGATTATTGTCATTAAATTTGTCAAAATTAGAACTAAAGTTGTAATTTTACATTCGAACCTATTATTATTTACGGACGCACGAACCGTGCGTCCCTACATATTACAAATAAAAACAATCACTATCCCATCGAGCAACATTATTTTCAATATAATCTGCTATTATATTAGCATCTTTATCGCCACGTATTATATGATCATGATAACGCGATTGCCATTCAAATTCTATATTATTACGTCGTGCATACACTGTCAATGCTCGCTTAAATCCGCCTATCACGACACTCAATGCCGTACGTTTTGTAGGGACGCACGGTTCGTGCGTCCGTTCATTTATACAAATAATCATATGCAAATGATTTGGCATAATCACATATAGTGGTACTTCTGAATATTGATAATGTTTTGGTAAAGCTTCTATTTCCGACTTACAATACTCTCCAATTTTTGACAAATGCATCTCTCCTTCTATAATATTTCCAAAATAATGTCTCTTATCTTGTGTACATATTGTCACAAAATAACATCCACCTGAATAATTATGAAAATTTGCTCTAGGTGATTTGCGTTTAGGATATTTTATTTCGTTATGCATTTATTTTTTTTACGGACGCACGAACCGTGCGTCCCTACAATTTCTATACATACAACAAAGATACAAAAAAAACTTCATTCAACAAATGTGTGAATGAAGTTTTTTTGAGTATAGCAAAAACTATTATTTACCAGCGATAGTTTCGATTTCAACGAGAGCACCCATTGGAAGTGATTTAACTGCAAAAGCAGAACGAGCTGGGCATTCTGATTGATAATATTGTTTGTAAACTTCGTTCATAGCTGCAAAGTCAGCAATGTCAGAAAGGAATACTGTAGTTTTAACTACATCGCAAAAATCGTAACCTGCTTCATTAAGAATAGCTTTTACGTTTTTGAGTGATTGGTGAGTTTGTTCTGCAACACCACCTTCTACGAATTTACCTGTTGCTGGGTCGATTGGAAGTTGACCTGAAATGAACAACATACCATTCACTTGATTAGCTTGGCTGTAAGGACCAATTGCTGCAGGAGCATTAGTCGTAGCAATAATTTTTTTCATAATTGTTTAAAATAATATTTGGTTAATAAGTATAACTATATCCTCATCCGAAAGTCCTAAACGCTTGAGATACTCGGCATCTTCTATCATCTTCTCTGCAAATTTAACATCATTAGCTATCAACGCCTTTGCTTTGCGATAATATTCTCGTGCAATATCCTTAGCCCCCAATGCCCAAAATGTGTGGCCTCCATTCAACGCATCATCATCCGAAAAATCTTTATGCTGCGACAATTTATCATAATACGTCATCGCTTTTTCATAATCCTCTTCCATAAATAGACATCGCGCTAGCCCACTCATTGCTTTATAATTATTCGGTTTCAAATAATCCACCTTATATAATAGTATTCGAGCCTTTTCAAAATTCTTCTTGCCGAGATACATATTAGCTAAATTAAGCATTGTGGATACATCATCTTCTTTTAATTTCAATATCGCTTCATAAGCTTCGATTGCCTCGTCTAAACGCTCTAATCTTCGATAGCAAAAGGCTTTATGTTTTAATGTCCACACGTCATTCGCCTCTAACAAATCGGCTTTTTCATAACATGCAATTGCCTCGCGATATTCTCCCAAACTTTGATAACAATACCCCATTTGTTGATAAAAATATGCATCCCACACCTGCTGTGCATCTAAATATTCGAAGAAACAACTTGCATTAAAATGATTCCCTACCTCAAATAGATATTTACATACCGACTTTTTCAAATCCAACTCCATCAAGCCAAACAACCATTGGTTTATTTTGAATTTATCAACAAAATCAAATGGATTGATAAAATCTTTTCTGCGTGGATACAGTCTATAGAATCGGAACAAATCCAATACATAATTTCTTACTTCGACAGCATACAGTTTATTAGGATTATTCTTCCAATTCTCAGAATCTAAATCTTCTCTAACTGCCTCTGCATCTGCTCCCATACCGGTCATCATCGACTTGAAACTATCGGCTGGTATCTGGGCTATGCTATAAAAAAACGAGTATTTGTCTGAATTACAGATATGCGTCGATTCTGCAAAAAATCTTAACACATCTGGCATATCTGCCATCATACGAGCTACATCCCCCTGTTTTGCATCAAAAGGCATAAACCAATGCGCCAATTCATTGAAAAAGGCGTAACCTTTCATGCTTGAAAATGTACTCATATATACATCTGCCCCTTGCATCTGCATATCGCCAAATTCACGCAATTTAGCCGACACACCTTCATCATCCATCAACGCTTTTTCCCACTTCGGATTAAATTCTTCTTCATTCATCACATCTGCACCTTCGTCTTTCAACATCTGGTGCAATTTTGCCCCTGACTTAAATATTTCGGGATATATCTCTGTCTTAATCTTCTCCGTAACTTTATCTGTGCCAAACGTATTGATTATGTGCTTATATGCCTTATCTGCATCTGCCGAAAATTTCTCATCTGCAAATAGTTTAGCTATTTCGGCACTCATCTCCACATCACGCTCAATCTTACTACCATACACCGATAAAATCATCAACAACCCAACCATCACGCGTGCTTTCAATCTTGCTTCTACTCTATCCAACAACGCTATGTATATCATCAGCACCGACTTATCGTACATGCGCAATCCTTTCAACATCAATGCCGAAACTACCAACGCACGTGCCGTAAGTTCGATATTTTCATTCTCAATAAAGGCTATCAACTCTCGCCTATCCTCTCCATTCAATCGCCCTGTCAACCACACACTTCTGAATACATCTATCAAAGCTTGACTCCTCTCTATATCAAAAATATCACCATTCAACAATCTATCACTATCCAATTTCATCAACTGCGAATTATGAATTGTGAATTGCGAATTGTGCATTATTATAGCCTCCACAATATCATCAGCCAATTCACAAATATCTACTTGCAACTGCGCAATAATCTTTCCTCTATCGGGGTCTTCATAGTCGCCCAAACTATATTTTAGCATCTGACCGCACAATGTCTCCAACTCCTCACAACGCTGAATAGCCCACCACTCATGCAACTCTTTCAACAAAATACGCAAACGCTGAAATGCCAATGCAAACAATTTTGCATCCGCCAACTTATACACTTCATTTGCAATATTTTTTAGGTACTCAGACATAATCAAGTAAAATATTTACAACATCAGAAAAACTATCCTAACAAACTAATTTTTCTCAACTGCGGTTCGTTCAATATTCTTATCTTCTTGCCTTCCAATGCAATAATCTCCTCTGAATCGAAAGCAGCGAGTGTGCGAATAGCGTTCGAAGCCGTCATATTAGCAAATCCTGCCATATCTTCGCGCGAAAGCGCACCTTTCAATTCTTTAGTCTCTTTGTCAATACCGTATGTATCCAACAATATCACCAAAGCCTCAGCCAAACGTCCACGTATATGTTTTTGCGTAAGACTAACAATACGAGAATCAATATCTCCTAAATCAGCCGACAAATGCTTAATAAACAACATTGCAAGACGATTATTCGACTCCAAAATCTGACGAAGCACAGTCAAAGGCACAGCATAAGCTCTCACAACTTCAAGCGCAGTGGCCGATGTAACATATTTTCCTTCGGCAAAATAGGCACGAAAAGCAAAATTTTCGCCCTCACGTATGAAGCGTAATATTTGCTGACGACCTCCTATGCCATTCTTGAAAATCTTGATTTTTCCCGTAATAACGCAATACATATATTCAGGCACTTCTCCCTCACAATAAATCATCTCATTTTTCTTAAATTCCTGATATTTAGTATTCTCGCGAAGATACATACGTTCTTCATTAGTCAATGCCAACCATATATCCGACATCTCGTCGATTGGTTTTAGGCCTTTAACTCCACTCTTTACCATTTAAAAATATGTTTTATAACTATGTTTTATAATTATGTTATACAGCAGTTTTTTGATGCGCAAATTTACTACATTTTTCTGATACATACAAATTTTTAAGCCTTTTCAAGCAATTTTTTTTGCATACTCTATTTATAACTACACAGATACCTAATTCATGCACCCTCCATTTCTACGCAAGCAACTCGCTATGTGTAAAATTTGTTAGTTTTTTTAACGCAAAAAACAAAGTTTATACAGATTATTTTTCGTATCTTTGCATGAATTACGCCACTAAAAATATGAAGAATTTTTTCACTATAATATTACTACTATCCACTATATTTAATGCTCAGTGTAACACAAAGTTACCTTGGGATTCTCTATTTTCAGCTTATGGTCTCACTCACTCAATGTCGATGATACCAACATATATTTCAGCTGATTTGAATACTAATTACAATGATGAATATTCAACTGGCATTTGGGGGCTAACTCCTCCTATTGCCCGCAAATATGGACTAATTGTAAACAATAATATCGACCAACGCTATGATTTGAAACTATCGTCAGAGGCTGCTGCGCGCTATCTAAAAGACCTACTAACTCACTATGGCAACGCAGAAGTAGCCACTTTGGCATACCTCAATGGAGCTGCTTTAATCTCTGATGCTGCTGAAATATATCATATCAACCTACAAAATATTACTGAAGAGGACTTCGAAAAATTATGCCATTTCTTAGATTCTAAATATGAGACTCAAAACGCTACTATTAATCCTTCACTACTCACTCATTTAGACTCTTTATACAACCATACGGGGTACATAAAACATAAACTCAACCACCCTATTCGCAAACAAACAATACAAGATTCTCTATTCCTTAATGCCGAAAATTTCTACATTCACAACCCATCGATACTGCCTAACACTCATTGGATTGATGAAGTTTTTATACCTGAAAGCAAAGGTGATATTATTGATGAATGGCTATCTTCAATATACGAAGCTGAAATTGAAGCCTTAAAGCAAGAACAAGCAGAACTCAAACAACAAAAAGAATCAAAAGAAAAAGCACGTATAGAAGCAATCAAAAAGGCTAATGCCGTGAAAATATATCAAGTCAAATCGGGCGATACACTCAGCCACATCGCTAAACAACACAAGGTTAGTGTTCGCCAAATAAAACAATGGAATAATCTAAAATCCGACTTCCTCAGAATCGGACAAAAATTAAAAATACATACCAACTAATATGAAACCATACAAAACGATACTATTTATCACTGCGATATTCACCATGATGGGACTACTCGGCTATGCCATTCCGTCTGATGGTGTGGCTGTTGGCTCAATGAACTTAACATTCCCTTCTCCACAGGAGGTTATGGAGGGCAGTGTAGAATACACCCAAAAGCCTTTGATTGATATGGACCAAGTCTTTTTTGGCATGGAATCTATTCAACGCCAAATCGAAGAAGAAAAGGCTTCTGAATATATTAAAGCTCGTCGCAAAGTATTAGCGCACAAATATTCACCCTCATATCCCAACGATAGCGTAGAATGGATTTTCCCTCTATTCGAAGCCCTCGAAAATGCCAAAAACAAAAAAGTACGCATAATTCATTATGGCGACTCACAAATCGAAGAAGACCGTATGTCCAACTATCTCCGCGCTGCTGTTCAAGACACATTCGGCGGTTATGGCGTAGGCTTAGTCCCTGCTATTCAAACTATTCCGACATCTTCTTTTGGTCAAAAATGCTCTACATCACTTCCTCGCTATCTCGTTTATGGCACACAAGACATGCGTATGGAAGAGCGCAATTATGGCCCTCTCGGACAAACAGCTCTACTCTCCGACACTGCTACATTCTCATTCTATCGCCTCAACTATAACAAAACTCACGACAACACCAAGTATTTCAGCAAAATAACAATCTTGCTCGACAATATAAAGCGTACAACAACAGCAACCATCTCTATTCGAGGTTCTCAACAAACAAAAACTGCCAACATAGGCGACCATTCAATCACATTCGACCTACCCGACTCCACCACTCGTGCCTCTATATTTATGAATGGCAATGCGTTAATACATGGTTTCATGGTCGATGGCGACAATGTTGGCGTGCAATTCGACAATGCCGCAATGCGTGGTTGCTCTGGCACAATTTTCACTTCTATCAATAGCGAAAGCCTACGCAACTACTATACACAAAACTCTATCCCTCTCATTATTATGCAATTCGGAGGTAATCGCGTGCCTTACACCAAAACCGACAAAGCCATTATTTCATACTGCGAACAACTCACACGACAAATCAACTATTTACGCAACATATCACCTCAATCCAAAATATTGTTCATCGGACCATCTGATATGTCAACCAACATAAATGGCTCTATGCAAACATATCCTCATTTGCCAAAACTCATCGACTCGCTACGCGAAATGTGTCTGCGCAACGATGTAGCATATTGGGATCTATACGCAGCAATGGGTGGCGAAAACTCTATGACCACTTGGGTCAATAGCAATCCTCCTCTCGCTGGTTCCGACCACATCCATTTCACTTACACAGGCTCAAATCGAGCAAGCGAAATGCTTTGGCAGGGACTTATGAAAGCATACGAATTATATAAAATCCAAAACAAATAAACACCCACTCTCAGTGTGTATTCCTATCCCTCACTTCCAAGATAGTGACAGCAACCTGCAAGCAACCTGCAAGCAAGAAAACGGACACACACTCTCATTGTGTATTTTCAAGAAATTTTCAACCAATGAATCGATTTATAATCACATTATCACTAACTATAAGCATTCTATTCCATTCAGTTGCGCAAACCTACCCCTTAATGCGTCAATTGCCTCATTACGACTGCGTCAATTATGATGCTAACAAACTAATCCTCAAAAGCGACTCAAACAAACTCAACGCTTTTTTCGACAAATTAGACTCTCTCGCACTTTGGGGCAATAACGAAATCAGCATCGTACACATCGGAGGCTCACACATTCAGGCAGGCGTATTTTCTAATCGAATGAGAATGAATTTTTCAAACATTCTGCCTGGCTTTGCAGCACAACGAGGTGCTATATTCCCCTATTCTGCTGCCCGAACCAACAATCCTAAAAACTTTGAAACCCACTATTCGGGTGAATGGAAAAAATGTCAAAACTCTCGTCCTCCTGTCACCGAAACGCTTGGCATAATGGGCTACACAATATCAACCAACGACCTAAATAGCTCTATATCATTTAACCTCAACCCAAAAGATTTTGGTTCAAATTGGAAATACAACAAGCTACGTCTTTTTGCTACAGTTGGCGACAGCCAGCTAATGCCTATACTCATAATAAACAACGACACTATTCCTTCTGTTTACGAAGATAGTACCTTCGTTTTTTATCTAAACGAATTTGCCGAAAATGGCACAATCAAATTAGGTAAAGCCTCTGATTTCAACCGCTTATACGACAAATACAACACCTCATATCAATTTAACGACCCCCTGTTTACTCAAGAGAATACAGATTCTCTAAACCAAGACTCTATATATTCGCTCGATATCGGACTTGAATCAGACAATGAGCAAACTAAACCCGAAGAATGTTACGCCTCCAATACCAATTGGAAATTTTCAATAATGGGACTACTCCCTGAAAACAATTTTAATGGCATTAGCTACCACTCTATGGGTGTCAATGGCGCTTCTTTGCAATCATGGCTCCGTTGCGAAAAATTCGAACAACAAATGACATTCATCAAACCCGACCTTGCCATAATGGCTGTGGGAGTCAATGATGCCAATGTTGAATATGGCAAATTTAGCAAAGAGGCTTTCAAAGCGCGCTACAATCAGCTTTTATCAAAAATATATGCAGCTAATCCCAACTGCGCAGTTATATTCATCACCAACAACGACTGTGTTGTGCGCGTCGGTCGTCGTAGTTATGGATTAAACAAAAACACTGCTATCGTGCAACAAGCGATGCACGAACTCGCCGAACAACATAATGCGGCTGTATGGGATTTATACGAAATTATGGGCGGACTTGGCTCTATATCTGTTTGGAACGAAGCTGGTCTTGCCAACAAAGACCGCGTGCATTTTCTCGTACCTGGCTACAATCTGCTCGGCGATATGCTCTACAATGCCATAATCTACGAATGGCTATATAATAATGAAAAATAAGGATTTGATTTTGTAATCTGTACTCTGTAATCTGTTATCTGTAATCTGTACTCTGTTATCTGTACTCTGTTATCTGTAATTTGTAATCTAAAAAAAATGGATTTAATAATATCTTTTTTGAATAAGACATTTGCGTTTGACGAAAATTCGCCTTTGTTGTTTACCCAATTCTACTTTTGGGCATTCTTTGCTATTGTCTTTGCTATATTCTCTTTAATACATTCTAAACGCTTGTTGCGCAATACTTTCTTGTTTATTGTCAGCCTATTTTTCTACTACAAAACAAGCGGACTATTCGTGCTACTACTCATGTTTGCTACTATTTCCGACTTCTTCATTGCCAAATTGGTATATCGGTCTGATAAAGAGTTACATCGCAAACTATTCGTTGGACTTAGTGTCTGCATTAACCTTTTAGTACTCAGCTATTTCAAATACTCATATTTATTTATCGACCTCGTAAATTCATTATTTGGAACGGCATTTCAAGTACACGACTACTTTGCCGCCATTGGCAATGCTCTCACTGGCTCTAATCGTTTCAATGTCGACCAAATCATTCTGCCTGTGGGTATTTCGTTCTATACATTCCAAACCATTAGTTACACTATGGACGTATATCGTCGCCGAATAACTCCAGTTAAAAACGTACTCGACTATGGTTTCTATGTATCATTCTTCCCGCAACTCGTAGCTGGACCTATTGTGCGCGCTGCCGAATTCATACCACAAATATATAAACCGCATTTCCTCGGTCGTCGTCAATTTGGTATAGCTATATTTTGGATACTCAATGGTTTGGCTAAAAAAATTATACTTAGCGACTATTTGGCTGTAAACTTCATCGACCGCGTATTCGACAATCCTATGCTATTCTCTGGCTTTGAGAATCTTATGGCGCTATTTGTTTATTCGCTACAAGTATATGCCGACTTCTCAGGCTATACCGACATTGCAATTGGTGTGGCAATGATTATGGGTTTCTACCTACCTCAAAACTTCAATTCACCATACAAAGCACCAAACGCAAGCAACTTCTGGAAACGCTGGCACATATCGCTATCTCGCTGGTTACAAGATTATCTCTATATCCCTCTCGGAGGTAACCGCAATGCTACGTTCGGCACTTTCTTTTGGATTATTACTATCGCTGCTATTGGAATACTGCTTTCTGGCAACATAATTATTGCCATCATCGTACTTGGCATTGCCTTAGGTATTGTGCTTTGGGGTATTTTCCAACCCGAGCGTCGCAACAAATTCATCACTAACCTCAACATGATGATAACTATGCTTTTAGGAGGACTATGGCATGGCGCAAGTTTCAATTTTATGATTTGGGGCGGACTTAATGGCGTTGGTATGCTTATATACAAAATTTGGCGCGGATGGTCAATGAATATAAAAATGCTAATGGTAACACTAATCACTGCCCTACTCATCTCCTTGGCATTCTTCACTCCTGCGCCAATATGGAACGTACTTGCAGTTTGGTGTGGAATCATTGCACTTGGAACATTAGTACGTTGGATTTTCAACAAAGTAACACCAAACTCTCAACTCAGCAATGCTTGGGGTATATTCCAAACCTTTATATTCATAAGCTTCACACGTCTATTCTTCCGTTCTGGATCAAATCTCGACCCTGCTCTCGCAAACGAACATGCTTGGAATACAGCTAAAAATATGGTACACCAAATGGGTTCAGCATGGAATATTGAGGTCATTCCCGACATTTGTCTTGGCTATTGGAAGGTATTCCTACTATTTATCATCGGCATGATAATACACTGGTTACCTGTGCGTTGGAAACGCTGGTATCGTATCAATTTCGCACTACTGCCCCTACCCGTAATGGCTATAATCGTCGTAGCAGTAGTATTCATAGTTTATCAATTCATCACAGCCGACCTACAAGCCTTTATTTATTTCCAATTCTAAAATAATTAGTGGTAAGAATATTTGTTTTTTTACTATTTAACCAAAATCTTACTACTCGCTACTAACTACAAAAAATTACAATTATGCCACAATTCACACACTTACATGTACACACCCACTATTCTATCCTTGATGGTATGTCGAAGGTTGGGGATCTTATCGATAAATGTAAACGCACGGGGATGAATGCCATTGCCATCACCGACCATGGTAATATGTTTGGCATTAAAGAGTTAGTGGATACTGCCGCTAAGGTTAACGGAAAAGTCAAAGATGCTATCAAGGAACTCAAAAAAGAACTTAAAAAAGCCGAAGAGGAAAACAATTCGGATTCTATTGATGAGATAAAAGCAAAAATCGAAGCTAAAGAAAAAGAGTTTTTCAAACCTATCATTGGCTGCGAGGCATATTGCGCCCGTCGTTCTTTAACAAATAAGGACAAGGACTACAAAACCATAAATCCCGAAAATGGCAAAGAACAAATAGTCGATGCATCTGGCTACCACTTAGTGCTTTTGGCTAAAAATCCAAAGGGATACGAAAATCTCTGTAAAATCATCTCAACTGCTTGGATTGATGGCTATTATCGTCGTCCGCGTATCGACAAAGAAATACTAAAAGCACATAGCGAAGGACTTATAATTTGCTCGGCTTGCCTTGGTGGTGAAATTCCTCAACATATCATTGCAGGCAATCTCGAAGCGGCAGAAAAAAGCATCATGTGGTTTAAGGAAATATTTGGCGATGACTATTACCTCGAAATACAACGCCATAAAACCGACAAACCTGGTGCTGACCAAAATGTTTATCAACGCCAAAAACAAGTTAATAAAGTAATACTTGAATTGGCAAAAAAAACTAATACAAAGGTAATTGCGACTAACGACGTACACTTTGTTGAAGAAGAACATGCCGAAGCTCACGACCGACTAATCTGTCTTTCTACGGGTAAAGACCTCGACGACCCTAATCGTATGCGCTACACCAAACAAGAGTGGCTAAAAACACCTGAGGAAATGGCTGAAATATTTGCCGATGTACCCGAAGCTTTGACTAATACAATAGAAATTGCCGATAAGGTAGAGGTTTATAGTCTCGACCGCGGACCTATTATGCCTATGTTCGACATTCCTGCCGATTTTGGTACTGAAGAAGAATATCGCCAAAAATTCACTCACGAAGACCTATTCAACGAATTTACTCGCAACGAGAAAGGTGAAGTGGTAATGAGCCAAGAGGATGCCGAAAAGAAAATAAAAGCTATTGGTGGCTACGAGCGATTATATCGTATTAAATTGGAAGCAGATTATCTTCGCAAGTTAGCTCTCGATGGTGCAAAATTACGCTATGGCGATCCTGTGCCTGATGACACAATGGAACGTATTGTTTTTGAATTACATATTATGAAAACAATGGGTTTCCCTGGCTACTTCCTCATTGTGCAAGATTTTATTGCTGCTGCACGCGGAATGGGTGTGTCTGTAGGTCCGGGTCGTGGTTCTGCCGCTGGTTCTGTAGTAGCATACTGCCTAAAAATCACCGACATCGACCCTTTGAAATACGACCTACTTTTTGAGCGTTTCCTTAACCCCGATCGTATCTCTTTGCCCGATATTGATATCGACTTCGACGATGACGGACGTGGCGAGGTTTTACGTTGGGTAACAGAAAAATATGGCAAAGAAAAGGTTGCTCACATTATTACATACGGCACAATGGCAACTAAATCATCTATCAAAGACGTTGGGCGTGTGCAGAATGTGCCTCTTCCTGACGTAAACCGCCTAACTGGTCTTATTCCCGATAAGTTCGGAGATGACAAAGCCGACCCTAAAACAGGTAAAGTACCAAAGGTAAATATCAAAAACTGCCTTAAATATGTACCTGAATTGGCAGAAGCTCGCAATGGAGACGACCGCAATCTTGCCGATACTCTAAAATATGCCGAAATGCTTGAAGGCACTGTACGCCAAACTGGTGTACATGCTTGTGGTGTCATTATCGGAGCTGATGACTTAAAAAAATTTGCCCCTCTATCAACTGCCCAAGACAAAGATACCAACGAGGATATGTTGGTTACACAATACGAAGGTTCTGTTATTGAGTCAGTTGGACTTATCAAAATGGACTTCTTGGGTCTTAAAACCCTATCCATTATTAAAGAAGCCCTCAGAAATATCAAAAAATCAAAAGGCATTGATATTGATATAGACAAAATTCCTATCGACGATGCCGAAACATATAAATTATATAGCGAAGGGCGCACAATTGGTACGTTCCAATTCGAGTCGCCTGGTATGCAAAAATACCTAAAGGAACTACAACCATCTGTATTTGAAGACTTAATTGCAATGAATGCCTTATATCGTCCAGGTCCAATGGATTATATTCCACAATTTATTGCTCGTAAACATGGTCGCGAACCAATCGAATACGACTTGGACTGTATGGAGATGTATCTTAAAGATACTTACGGCATTACAGTATATCAAGAGCAGGTAATGCTTCTCTCTCGTTTGTTAGCTAATTTTACTCGTGGTGAATCGGATGCTTTGCGTAAAGCAATGGGTAAAAAATTGCGCGACAAACTTGACCAAATGAAACCTCAGTTTATTTCTCAAGGACAAAGCAATGGTCACGATCCTGCAAAATTAGAAAAAATTTGGACCGACTGGGAAAAATTTGCCTCTTATGCATTCAACAAATCTCACGCAACTTGCTACTCTTGGGTATCATATCAAACTGCATATCTAAAGGCTCACTACCCTGCCGAATTCATGGCGGCCAACTTGACTCGAAATAAAGACAACATTTCGGACGTAACCAAATTCATGGACGAATGTAAAAATATGGGGTTGTTGGTTAAAGGACCTGACGTAAATGAATCGGAACTCAATTTTACAGTAAACCCCAAAGGTGAAATTCGTTTTGGTCTTGGAGGTATCAAAGGTGTAGGCGAAGGTGCTGTAGAAAGCATTGTAAATGAACGTAAAGCAAATGGTCCATTCAAATCTATATTTGATTTCATTGAACGCGTCAACCTAAATTCTTGTAATAAAAAAACTATCGAATCTTTGGCTCTGTCAGGTGCTTTCGATTGTTTCGAAGATGTAACTCGCGAACAATATTTTGCTATTAATCCTAAAGGCGAACAAACCCTTGAAACTCTAATTCGATATGGCAACCGCTATCAACAAGATAAACAAATGAATACTAATTCATTATTTGGCGAATTAGACGATGATACTCTCGAAATACCTAAGCCCGAAATTCCAAAAACTGAACCTTGGTCAACCCTCGAACGCCTTAGCAAAGAAAAAGAATATGTAGGTATATTCTTATCTTCTCACCCTCTCGACCAATATCGTGTACCTATTCAATACGCATGCGTCAATTTGAACCAAATCGACGAAATGAAAAAAAATAGAGATAGCAAAACTTTCACTGTTGCTGGTATCGTAACCGCATGTCGCGAAGGTATGACCAAAAAAAGTACACCATTCGGAATACTTACACTGCAAGACTATACTGGTAGTTACGATTTTCCTCTATTTGGCAACGACTACACTACTTATCGCAATTATCTAAAAGAAAACCTTTTTGTTGCCATAATTGTAAAAACTCAAGAACGTGGCAGTGATTGGAAGTATCCATCTAAAAAAGATGAAAATACTCAAAAAGAATTCGAAACAAAAATTCTTAAAATGGAACTACTCGAAAACGTAGCTACCAAACTTATCAAAAAAGTAACAATCGCACTGCAATTAGGTAAAATAAATGCTACACTCACTCACAAATTATTAGAAATCTTAGATGGCAATAATGGTGATACAGAACTATTTCTAGAAGTACACGACCCTGAAAGCCGCAGTAACGTTAGCCTAAAATCAAAGAAAATTCATATCAATCCAACTAATAATTTAATCAACGAATTAGAAATATTAGAAAAAGATGGGTCTATTAAATTTTGGATAAATAACAACCAAAATTCAAAAATAGAAAAAGAAGAATGAAATTTTAACAAAAATTATGATTTAAAAAGGTATAATTATAAATTAAAATCGTTACCTTTGCAAAAGTGAACGCATAGCATTCGGTTTATACCAAAACATAGGCGTTAATCACTAAAAAACAATTATTAATAACTAATATTAATCATTAATAACTAAACTTTAAATTATGGCATTACACATTACAGATGCTAACTTCAGAGAAGTTTTAGCAAACAACGCAGTAGTTGTTGTAGATTTTGGTGCTGCTTGGTGCGGACCATGTAAATCACTTCAACCAGTTATCGACAAAATTGCAACAGCATACGAAGGTCGTGCAGCAGTAGGTAAAATAGATATCGAAGAATCTCCAGAAACTACAGAAGAATTCGCAATTCGTTCTGTTCCAACTATCCTCTTCTTCAAAAACGGAGAAATGGTTCCTGGTAAAAAAATCGTTGGTGCTACATCAGAAGCAAAAATCACTGCTATCATCGACGAAATTCTTTAATATACAATAAAAAAAGAGAGGAGATAAACATTTATCTCCTCTCTTTTTTAGTATTCAAATATCTTCTCTAAATCGCGCACCAAATTATATTTCTCTGCATTTTTACGCATATTTATCAGTGCATACCGCATACGCCCAAGAGCCGTATTAATCGAAATATTTTCCAAATCTGCAATCTCCTTAAACGACAAATCCTGATAATAACGCATCATAACTATTTTGCGTTGATCATTAGGCAACATCGATATAAGCATCTCAACATCACGCAAAGCCTCCTCTTTTTCTATTGTATCATGAGCTGAATAATCCAACAATTCTGCCTCATTAAACAAATCTCTAGCCTCATCGCCATCATTTGAAATAATTTTTTCTGATGACAAACGACGATAATGATCAATCGTTTGATTATGAGCAATACGCATAACCCAACCTACGAACTTATTGCCCGCATCATAATAACGACCTTGTTTTATAGTCGTAATAACTTTAATAAATGTATCTTGGAAAATATCATCGGCGATGCTGTGTTCATGCACTATATTGAATATATAGGTGTACACTCTGTCCTTATGACGCATCAAAAGAATTTCAAACGCACCATTATCGCCTTCTGCAAAACTACGCACCAAATCTTCGTCGGTGACCATCAATCTATTAACTTCCATCTTTTAATAATTTAGCATAATCGAAAAAAACGAGCAAATAAACTCTAAATTTTCAATTATCAGTTTTCAATTAAAATAATGGTAGTCGTTTACTTATAGGCAATATATTTTTTTACGTTTGAATGTGCAAATTTAGACATAAAAACCGAAACTACCAAATTTTTCAACATTTTTTTATTTTTCATTGCCTGTTCAATCTAATTTTTGTAACTTTGCATTTATCTCGTAAAAAGAAAAAAATAGCAAATTATCTCGATTATGGCTAACATATTACTAATAGAAACTTCTGCCGAAATATGCAGTGTTGCTGTGGCTTGCAATGGCAAAATACTAAATATACAAATGAGCAACGAGGCAATGCAACATGCCACCCATTTACCAGTTTACATCGAAGCAGCAATGAAACTAATCCGCGAACAAAACATCTCGCTCGATGCCGTTGCTGTCAGCGGAGGTCCAGGTTCATACACAGGCTTACGCATCGGGGTTTCTACAGCCAAAGGCCTCTGCTATGCTCTTGGTTGTAAACTCATTGCACTCGACACTCTCAAAATCATAGCAACTGCATTACAACAAGACGCTCCTGCGAATGCCGTAATTTGCCCATTAATCGACGCTCGTCGCATGGAGGTTTACACTGCAATGTACGACAATTCGCTAAACGAACTATCTCCTGCCGAAGCCAAAATTATCGACGAAAATAGTTTTTCTGATATCGACCGCCCTATCTACTTCTGTGGTAGCGGAGCCGAAAAATGCTCTAATGTAATCAAAAATCCAAATGCTCAATTCATTACATCAGTAAAACCTACCGTCAACATGATGGTCGGCTTGGCAGAAGAAGCATACCGCAACAACCAATTCGAAGACGTAGCATACTACGAACCATTCTATCTCAAAGAGTTCTACAGTACACAAAAATAATCAGCCTCCCCCTCTTATGAAAGAACTAATCCTTCCAGAATACGGACGCAACATACAAAATATGGTCGAAATAGCTATGACTATCTCCGACCGCAACGAACGCAATCGCTGTGCGCGTAGCATAATCAACTGCATGGGCAATCTTTTCCCATATCTTCGCGACAACGATGCCTTTCAACACAAACTTTGGGATCACCTTGCTCTTATGTCAAACTTCCAATTAGACATAGATTACCCCTACGAAATAACTCCACCCGAAGACATTCACCCTACCCCTGAGTCTATTCCGCTACCTAACAATCAGATACGCGAACGCCACTACGGTCGCTTCATCGACGATTTCATCCAACGCATATCTACCGACCCAACAATTCTCAGCCAACAACCATTACTCATACTTATTGCCAATTTCATGAAGCGTTGCTATCACACCTACAATCAAGAAGTTATCAACGACGAAATAATCTTTGACGACCTACATCGTCTTAGCAATGGCGCTATCGACCTACGCAACAAAAACATCAAACTCCAAGACACTCAATACAAGAAAAACAACAAAAACAAAAAATGAATTATGAACCTCTGAACATGCCCGACTATAGCGACCGTATCCGTCTGCGCAAGCAAGATGAACAGTTGCAGATATTTGACTCTATACGAGGCAAATGGCTTGTTCTAACTCCTGAAGAATGGGTGCGCCAAAACACAATTATATACATATCCGACACACTCGAAGCCCCCATCTCACGCATAGCCAACGAAGTCGGCATCACCTACAACGGACTCACTAAGCGTTGCGACTCTATCATCTACGACGACTATGGCAATCCGCTCATAATCATTGAATACAAACGCACCGATGTGCAAATCACACAACGCGTATTCGACCAAATCGCCACCTACAACATGCAACTCCAAGTACCCTATCTCATCGTTAGCAACGGACTTCAACACATTCTCTGCAAGGTCGATTTCGAACAAAAAAAATACATTTTCGCACAACAATGGCCAAAATATAACGACCTAAAATAAACCCTAAAAATACACACTCTCATTGTGTATTCAAAACCCAAAATCTCACCCTAACCTCAAGCAACCTTCAAGCAACCTTCACCGAAGAAGACTGACACACACTCTCATTGTGTATTACAAAACAAAAAAATAAAAAACGATGGCAAAACAAGCAGGACCAACATATCAGCAGATAATCACCCAAATGAAATCAGGCGATTGGAAACCTATCTATCTCCTCATGGGCGAAGAAGACTACTACATCGACCTCATTGCCGACTATATCGAAAAAAATCTGCTCACCGACGACGAAAAAGAGTTCAACATGACTCTTCTATACGGCAAAGACACCACCTGCGACGATATCATTATGGCAGCACGACGCTACCCTATGATGAGTCAATATCAGCTCATTATGGTGCGCGAAGCTCAAAATATTAAGAATTTCGACAATCTCAGTGCCTACCTCAAACAGCCACTCTCATCAAGCGTCATCGTCCTTTGCCACAAACATGGCTCTGTCGATGGTCGCAAAAAGTTTGTTAAAGACATCGCTGCCAATGGCATTTTGTTCGAATCTAAACGCAAATACGACAACGAAATCCCATCTTGGATTACTGCCTACGTGCGCGAGCATAATGCCGACATCGAGCCTAAAGCAGCCAATCTCCTTGCCGAATTCCTTGGTACTCAGCTCAGTAAAATCGTCAACGAGGTCGACAAACTACTCATTCTCCTCGAAAACCAAGACACTCGTCGCATCGACTCCGCCATGGTCGAACGCAATATTGGCATATCTAAGGACTACAACAACTTCGAACTCGTCAAGGCTATTGGCGACCGCGACATACTCAAAATCAACCGCATAATCGACCACTTTGCCAAAGACCCTAAGAACAACCCAATCGTAGTAACCACAACAGTAGTCTTTAACTTTTTCTCTAACCTACTGCTCTACCACTCGTTACGCGATAAATCACAACCCAACGTAGCTGCCGAATTAGGCATCAACCCTTATTTCGTAAAAGACTACCAACACGCAGCCACAATCTACAACTCCACTCGTACTCTCTATGCCTTAGGTCTCATCCGCGAACTCGATGTGCGCAGCAAAGGTTTTGGCGATTCCAACACCTCTCATCGCGACCTACTCCGCGAAATAATGTTCAAAATAACACATTAATACACAGTCAACTGACAAAAGTCTACAGTCTACAGACAACTAACCTAAAAGACTGTTGACCGTTGACCGTTGACCTTAGACTTTAAAACTATGAATATCTTACTCACAACCCGATTGCCTTTCGAAGGCTTCACCTCTATTAGCGAGCATAACATAATTATGCCCGAAAACGCAAAATTCACACCCGAAGAATTAACTGCACGTTTGGCTGATGCCGATATACTCCTCTCTACTTTCGACTACAAAATCACAGCCGAAATGATTGCATCAGCCCCTAACCTCAAGTTGATTACCAACTTTGGCGTAGGCTTCAACAACGTGGATATTGCAGCTGCTCGCGACCGTGGCATACCCGTAACCAACACTCCTGGTCCTGTCATCGAACCTACTGCCGAACATGCCTTCACTCTCATGTTAGCCATTTGCCACCGCACTGCCGAACTCGACCGCCGTATGCGCCAACCTAATTCCGACATCGAATTTGGCGTAATGAACAATCTCGGCATCGCTATCTATGGTAAAACTCTCGGTATCATAGGCATGGGCAACATCGGACAGTCAATCGCAGGTCGTGCCGTAGCTTGTGGCATGAAAATTATCTACAACAACCGCCGTCGCCTTCCTGAAGAAATCGAACGTCGCTACAATGCACAATACGTCGACCTCGAAACCCTATTGCGCACTTCCGATTTCGTATCACTCAACCTTCCTTATACTCCTGATTCGCACCATATTATCAACGAAGATACTCTCTCTATGATGAAACAAGGCGCAGTGCTCATCAACACAGCCCGTGGTGCCCATATCGACGAAGCTGCTCTCGTTCGCCATCTCCGCAATGGTCATCTCTATGGTGCTGCTCTCGATGTATATGAATTCGAACCTAAAGTAACACCCGAACTCCTCGAGCTCGACAACGTCGTCCTCTCTCCTCACATCGGCACAGGTACAATCGATGGCCGCATAGCCATGTGCCACTGTTGTTGCGACAATATCAACTGGTTCCTCCGTGGCGAACACGACAAAATGAATCGAGTAAACTAAAAAAAAATAACGACACACACAATAAAACAATATCATAAGCCGTTACTATTGTACAAATCAATCGTTATTCACTAATAACTAATCATTAACAACTACAAAAACTGCCTATGATAAAAAAATCTACTCTAACTAAACCTAAAAAATCACAACTCGTATCGCCAAAACAATCATCAGTCAATTTCTTACTATCATTTGCAGCATCATATCATGTTGCCAAGACCGACGATACAACCCCTATATGTGATTTTATTTTAAACTAAAGGGGACTTCTATAAATTACCTTGTAAATAAAATTTGATTTTTTAGCGAGCAGGTTATTAGTTTTTTATTTAGACTAATAGCGAGCTATTTGGCTGAATAAAAAGCTAATAAGATGCCGCTAAAAAACACTTTTTTCGATTAACGAGAGCAATAAAGTTTACTTTAATTGCCGAGTGTAGAAAAAAGCTTGATAAAAAATTTTATACAAGAGCTATAGAAAAAACCTAGTTATTTTATTAAAGCGGGGAATTTATAGAAGTCCCCCCTAAAAAGAGATGCAATTTTTGCATCTCTTTTTTTGCACAAATCTTGCACATCCAAACTAAAATCACTAACTTTGCCAAGTAATATACACAAAGACATATTCTCCTGTCTTTATATCTACTAAAAATACAAATGCCGATAGATTTGTCATTATTCTGCCAAGATACGTCGCAGACGTAGCAAGGCGTATGTAAAAGAAATAATTTGTCTTTCTGTCATTCTGTCTAAAAAAACATAAACACCATGCGCACAATTCCAGCGTCCGAGCTAATTATCAACAACGACGGATCAATATTCCATCTTCATGTTCGTCCCGACCAAATAGCCACCACAATCATCCTTTGTGGCGACCCTAAACGCGTTGACCTCATAGCCTCTCATTTCGATACTATAGAATGCGACATCTCAAGTCGCGAATTTCATACGATTACAGGCACATATCGTGGTCGCCGTCTCTCTTGTGTATCTCATGGTATCGGTTGCGACAACATCGACATTGTCGTTACCGAACTCGATGCTCTTGTGAATATCGACTTCAACACGCGCCAAGAGAAATCTGAACACACCACGCTCACCCTCGTGCGAATAGGTACATCTGGTGGTTTGCAAGAATGTTCGCCGGTAGGCTCGTATGTAGTAGCAGCTAAATCTATGGGATTTGATGGCTTACTCAACTACTACGAAGTACCTGATGGCGTTTTCGATCTCAACCTCGAAGCTGCCTTCTGCAACCACGTAGGCTGGAATCCACGCCTCCCTGCTCCATACGTCGTCAGTGCCGACCCCGAACTCGTCAATCGCATTGGTCACGACATGGTACAAGGCATCACTATCGCCGCACCGGGTTTCTATGGTCCACAAGGTCGCTATGTACGCGCACGTCCTGCCGACCTCGACCTCAACTCTAAAATACAATCTTTCGAATATAACGGTTGGCAAATCACCAACTTCGAGATGGAAAGCTCTGCCCTCGCAGGCATGTCTGCCCTACTCGGACACAAAGCCATGACCGTATGCGCCATCATCGCAGGCCGTGTATCTCACAACATGAATACCGAATACAAAGGCTCAATCGAAGGCCTTATCAAAATCGTCCTCGACCGCATTTAATTTATATTTATATCAACAGACTACAGTCAACTGACAACAGTAGGGACACGGCGTGCCGTGTCCTATCGACCAAAGGTCGAAAATAGACTGTAGACTGTCTACTTTTGACTATCGACTTTAAATTATGAACATAGCAGCAATAGCAACAGCACCAGGCACAGGAGGCATCGCCGTAATCCGCATTAGCGGACCCGATGCATTCACCATCACCGACACCATTTTCCGCGCTCGCAACCCCAAACGCACCATCGCCACCGCCGAAGCCTACACCATGCTCTTCGGCAATATCGTGAATGAGATTACAGATAACAGAGCACAGATTACAGATAATCAAACTCATGTCCTCATGTCTTCATGTATAGAAAAAGACAATAATGTAGGGACGCAGCGTGCTGCGTCCTTAACGAGCGATGCGAGTCAAAACTCTCAACTAATAGTCGACGAAGTCGTAGTTGCCATCTTCCGTGCACCACACTCATTCACAGGCGAAAACACTGTCGAAATCTCTTGCCATGGCTCTATCTACATCCAACAAGAAATTCTCCGCCTACTCATCTCGGCAGGCGCACGCATGGCAGGTCCAGGCGAATTCACCCAACGTGCATTCCTCAATGGCCGCCTCGACCTCTCTCAAGCCGAAGCCGTAGCCGACCTTATCAATGCTCAATCCGCTGCTGCTCACACTATTGCACTTAATCAAATGCGAGGCAATTTCTCGTCTAAACTCGAAGAACTCCGTCGCCAACTACTCCATTTCGTATCACTTCTCGAACTCGAACTCGACTTTGGCGACCACGATGACCTCGAATTTGCCGACCGCACCGAACTCAACTCCGTAGCCAACGAAATACGTTCACAACTCACTCGCCTACAACAAACATTCTCTCAAGGCAATGCCATCAAAAACGGCATTCCAGTGGCAATCGTAGGCGAAACCAATGCAGGCAAATCCACCCTACTCAATCTCCTCGTTGGCGACAATCGCGCCATTGTGTCCGACATCCACGGCACCACCCGCGACGTCATCGAAGACACCGTAAACATCAACGGTCTCACATTCCGTTTCATCGACACAGCCGGCATACGCCAAACATCCGACATCATCGAAAACCTTGGTATTGAGCGCACCTACGAAATGATTGAGCGCGCACAAATCATCCTTTGGGTAATCGATTCAACCAACGTAACCGAACATATCGAATGGCTCGCCGAACGCATCATGCATCGCACCCAAGGTAAGCGCCTCATCATCCTACTCAACAAAATCGACCGCCTCAACGAAGAAGAACTCACCACCCTTCGCCAATGGTTCGAACCATATTGTCCTCAAAGTAGGGACGCAGCGTGCTGCGTCCTATCGGTCAATGACCGAAAAACAAATCCGAACGACAAAAAATCTTTTCAATCCGTGCCATCTGTGGGAGACAAAATCGCCGGCGAAGCTACGGCGAATTCCGTAAATTCCGTGAGAGATACCACCCCTCAAATTATCGAAATCTCCGCAAAACAAAACCTCAACACCGAGTGTCTCACCTCGCTTCTCTACGAAAACGCACAAATGCCCGACCTCTCAGCTGGCGACATCATCATCTCTAACCTCCGCCATTACGAAGCCCTCACCCTCGCACTCGACTCAATCGACCGCGTCATCGAAGGCCTACAAATGGGCATCCCAGCCGACTTCGTAGCCCAAGACATCCGCCAAGCCCTCTTCCACCTTGCCGAAATCACCGGCGGCGAAATCACCACCGACGAAGTCCTCGGCAACATATTCGCACACTTCTGCATCGGAAAATGATAAAAAACAACATTAAATCTTCATCTTATGGATTACAATATAAATGGTAAAATATACAAAATGCCAAGTAAACTCTCTCCCTTTCAAGAACAAATTTATAAACATCTAATTGACTGGAAACATACACATATTACTATAGAACCCGGAGAATATAGAGGAAATACATATGACCTTATGTTTCCTAATTCCTACTACAAAAAAGGAAATATATCTCCTATTATCTACAGGGAACTTCATGAAGAAATAACAAAAATACAAAAAGGAGAATTTGCTTACAAAGTTCATCTAATGGCATTCCACATGGCAAGTTCTCAATGTGCTTGTATAAATCTATTTCTTCCCATACTACTTGATACCAATGCAGACGAAATAATATCCAATATTCAAGGATGTCCAATCGATTTTGCTAAAATTGATAGAACAAAATTATACAAAGGTTTTTGTTTTGAATATTGGGGACAAGATATTATGAATGGTAAAGGGTTATTAAATGACCATTCAAATGTAGCTGGAACTGATGCTGATATTGCTATAGCATACATAAATACAAAAGGCGAAAAGTGTCTTTGGCTCATTGAACACAAATTAACCGAAACCGATTTTACAAATTGTGGAGGATACAAATCCAAAAATAATAACAATAAAAAGTTATGCAAAAATAATTGTTTAGAAAAATTAATCGACAATCCACAATTATGCCATTATCACAAAATTGGATATAAATATTGGTCTATTTTACAATCAAAGAAGAACCTTTTCAAACACCTTCAAAATCAAAAAGGATGTCCATTCCAAGATGGCACAAACCAATTATTCCGAAATCAAGTGCTTGCTTTTGCTCTTGAAAACACAAACATGTATAAACATGTCTATTTTTCAGTTGTTCACCATAAAGGCAATACAGCATTAGAAAAAACAATGAATAAATATAGAGAATTAATCTCTAATGATATAAAATTCACCTCTTTCACAAATTATGACGTTATTGAAGCTGCTCAAAATAATTCAAATACTCTTTCCTGTTGGATAAATTGGTATAGGGAATTATACAATGTATAACAAAATTAAAAGTTAAATACACTTATTAAAATAGGGACTGATTTTTTTAAATCAGTCCCTATCTTATATCAAATAAATAATAATAAATCCCCACTCTCCTCCCTACCCAACAGCAACCCTCTTCATAGGATAACCATACCCTCTACGAAGGATATACGAAACATATACGAAACATAAGCTTACCCTCAAGCAAAGCAACACTCACGCCCTATCCTCCTAATACACCATATACGCCCATCTCCCCTCATTCCACAAGTTTCTGTACAATTCCAACATCTCCTCGCCACCCAATTCTTTCATCTTGTCGTCAAATCGACGTCCATGCTCCAACACAAAATTATGGGTCAATTCGTGTACACATAGTGCCTCCAAACTCTCCACTGGCAACTGCACACACGAACTGCTAAACGTGATGTCATGGTTTAATGCATAGTTATATGCCGCGCAGTTCCTAAGCGATTTCACTACATGACACTCGCCATACTCTACGCCAATTCTCTGCGCTACTCGCTCCAACACTGGCGGTATCACCTCTTGCGCCCTTTTCCATAACAACTCCTTAACCTTCTTAAGTATCGTCTCTTGCACATACAAATACTCCAAACAAGCTCTCTTTGGGAACCATACACACAACTCTCGATCCGTCATTCGCATACTATAACGCTCCGCATCACCTCTTCGCACTTCTAACCTATAATAATCAGCCTCAACTACATAGCCATCACAAAACCGATTACTCCCATCACAATTCCACTCTCTATTCTTCTCCGGCAGATCTCTCTCGGCATAGCAAAAGCCCTCCAACAAAGACTCTCTACTACTAACCAACACTACAACTTCATCATTATTGTACCTCCATTGTGGAGTGCTATCTATGTTCACCAACTTCATCACTTTCACATTCCCCACCTCCTCCATCATTCTACTCACGCTTCCATCCATACCCTTCAACACCACCAATCTCTCATCTATCCACTTTCCAAGCATCCCATCTATCTCCGATGTCAACAGATGCACACGACTCGTTTCATATAAATCCTTCGCCAACACCAAATCTTTTTCTACTCCTAATCCAAACTCATAACAATTACCCAACCAAGCCCTGCACACATTGCAATGCTCTACCATCAATCCTTTCAAAAACCACTCAACCGCACCCTTATATCTACCACAATTATAAAGTTCTCTACCTTTATCAAAACAAGAAATTCTATTCATAACAAAATACAAAATTAATCAAGCACAAAGTTACACAATATATCCAAACTAACAAAATTTATCTATCTCAAATTCACCTAATCCACACCTTATGTACACCATACCTGTGCCATAGTAGAGTGACACATTTTCACATATCAAAAATTTTTCGTATCTTTGCAGAGAATTAAAATATTAAAAAGAAAACTATGTCAGAAATCACAAAATGCCCAAAATGTAGTAGCGAGTATGTATATTTCGATGGCTCGCTATATGTATGTCCCGAATGCGCCCACGAATTTAGTGTCGACGACCACGCAGCTGCTAACGAAGGTCCAGAAGTAGCAAAAGATAGCAACGGAGCCGAACTATTCGATGGCGATGCCGTGACCGTAATCAAAGACCTAAAAGTAAAAGGCTCATCAATGGTCATCAAACGTGGCACAAAAGTCAAATCAATTCGCCTCACCGAAAATCCCGAAGAAGTAGATTGCAAAATCGACGGTAGTAGCATAGTCCTCAAAACTTGCTTCCTCAAAAAATAAACATTTTTTACATCCAAAAACGCATAATGTGTGGATTGAAGATATTAACACCTCAATTGGTCTAATTTATCTTTCAATCCACACATTTTCATATTTATTCTATTTTACAACCCAATTTATTCCAACAACACCCCCAATTTCCACCCATAAACACTATAAAAAATCCACTCTCTCGCAATCCCCAACAATTAAACAACTACAAATCAACAAAATAAAAAAATATTAAAAAAATATCACTTTTTTTTTGCATAAATCAATAATTCATTATAAATTTGTCTTTGATTTCGATAGGACACTATAACTATGGCAAACAAAAACGAATTAACAAAAGCTCTTAAAGAACATTTTGGATTTGACAAATTCAAAGGTCAACAAGAAGCAATAATTCAAAACGTACTCGATGGGCACGACACCTTCGTACTGATGCCAACAGGAGGCGGCAAATCTCTTTGCTACCAACTACCGGCACTTATGATGGAAGGTACCGCTGTTGTCATATCTCCACTCATTGCGCTAATGAAAAATCAAGTGGATGCTATGCGCCGATTTGCCAACGACGATTCTATAGCTCACTTCCTAAATTCTTCTCTCAACAAAGCCGCAATCGAAGAGGTAAAAGAAGATATACGCAACGGAAAAACAAAAATCTTATACGTTGCGCCCGAGTCGCTCAACAAAGACGAAAACATAGAATTCCTACGCAACAACAAAGTTTCATTCTATGCTATCGACGAGGCACACTGTATCTCTGAATGGGGACACGACTTCCGCCCTGAATATCGACGTATAAAACCTATAGTCGAAAAAATAGGTGTTGCCCCAGTCATTGCTCTCACAGCAACTGCTACCCCTAAGGTACAACTCGACATTCAAAAAACACTCGGAATGTCTGATGCTACAACATTCCGCTCGTCGTTCAACCGACAAAATCTCTACTACGAAGTGCGCCAAAAAACCGACAACGTAGAAAAAGATATAATCAAATTCATCAAAAACAACCCGGGCAAATCAGGTATTATATATTGTCTTAGTCGCAAAAAAGTCGAAGACCTCGCCGAAACCCTACGCCTCAACGACATATCAGCCCTCGCATACCACGCAGGCATGGACACAGCCGTGCGTAGCGAAAATCAAGACAAATTCCTTATGGAAGAGGTCGATGTCATTGTCGCAACAATCGCTTTCGGTATGGGTATCGACAAACCCGACGTACGATACGTAATACACTACGATATACCTAAATCACTTGAAGGCTACTACCAAGAAACCGGTCGCGCAGGACGCGATGGCGGCGAAGGCAAATGTATAGCTTTCTATAATCAGAAAGACCTACAAAAACTCGAAAAGTTCATTCAAGACAAACCTGTCAGCGAACAGGAAATTGGCAAACAACTAATTGCCGAAACTGCAGCATACGCCGAATCTACTATGTGCCGTCGTCGCCTTCTTCTCCACTACTTCGGAGAAAATTATGCTGAAGACAACTGCGGTAATTGTGATAACTGTTTAAATCCTAAGAAAAAAGTGGAAGCTCAAGACCTTTTATGCGCTGTAATCGAGACTATTCTCGTTACAAAAGAAAAATTCAAAAGCGAGGTTATCATTGACGTTCTTACTGGTCGCGAAAGCGCCGACGTCAAAGCGTACAATCTTACCGAACTCGAACTCTTCGACTCTACATCCGACGAAGAGAAAGAAATTTTGCCTGCTGTCATCCGTCAGGCAATGATCAACAAATACATCGACAAAGAAATAGAAAACTATGGAGTGCTGAAAGTAACTCCTGCTGGCAAAAAATTCTTGGCTAAACCATCTTCGTTCAAAGTCAGCAAAGACAACGACTTCAACGAAGAACAAGAAGAAGCACCACAAATGTCAAGTGGCTCATGCGCCGTCGACCCTGCTCTCTTCGGTCTGCTCAAAGACCTCCGCAAGAAAATTGCCAAAGAAGAAAACCTACCTCCATACGTTATCTTCCAAGACCCATCGCTCGAAGCAATGGCTACTACCTACCCTATCAACCTCGACGAATTGCAAAATATTCCGGGTGTAGGCTCTGGTAAGGTAGAGAAGAAATATGCTCAAGAATTTGTCGACCTCATTCGCAAGCACGTGCGCGACAACGACATCGAACGTCCAGAAGACCTTCGCGTGCGCACTATAGCCAACAAATCTAAACTCAAAATCGAAATAATCCAAGCCATCGACCGCAAAGTAGCTCTCGACGACCTCGCCGAATCTAAAGGTATGGATTTCTTCGACCTTCTCAGCGAAATAGACGCCATCGTGTATTCAGGCACTAAACTCAACATCGACTACTTCCTCGAAGAAGTTATGGACCACGAAGTTATCGACGAAATTTTCGACTACTTCAAAAACGAATCTGAGTCTGACGATGTAGAAACAGCCCTTCGCGAACTTGGCGAAAACGACTACTCTGAAGAAGAAGTTCGCCTCGTGCGCATCAAATTCCTCTCTGATATTTCAAATTAATTACTAATACTAACCACTAGTAACCAATAACTAGTAACTAAACACTAAATTATGGCTATTATTAAACCTTTCAAGGGTGTACGCCCTCCAAAAAATCTTGTTGAACAAGTAGCATCACGTCCTTACGACGTACTTAACTCTGACGAAGCTCGCATAGAAGCTGAAGGCAACGAAAAATCACTCTACTACATCATCAAACCAGAAATCAACTTCCCAGTTGGTACTGACGAACACGAACCAATGGTGTACGACAAAGCTGCTGAAAACTTCCAACTCTGGCAAGATCGTGGCTGGCTCGTTCAAGACAAAAAAGAGTGCTACTATGTTTACGCTCAAACAATGAACGGCAAAACTCAATATGGTCTTTGCGTAGGTGCTTACGTTGACGACTATATGACTGGCAAAATCAAAAAACACGAGCTTACTCGTCGCGATAAAGAAGAAGACCGTATGAAACACGTGCGCATCAACAACGCTAACGTTGAACCTGTATTCTTCGCATACCCACACATCGACGAAATCGACGCTATCGTTGCTAAAACAGTAGCTAACGCTCCTGAATACGACTTCGTGGCTCCTGACGGTTTCGGTCACCATTTCTGGGTAATCGAAGACGACGCTACTATCGCTCGCATCACTGAACTCTTCGCTGAACTTCCAGCATTCTATATCGCTGACGGTCACCACCGTTCTGCTGCTGCTGCTCTCGTTGGCGACGAAAAACGCCGTAACAACCCTAACCACCGTGGCGACGAAGAATACAACTACTTCTTGGCTGTTTGTTTCCCTGACAACCAACTCAACATCATCGACTACAACCGCGTAGTTAAAGATTTGAACGGTCTCACAGAAGAACAATTCCTCGCTGCTGTAGCTGAAAACTTCATCGTTGAAGAAAAAGGCACTGAAATCTACACTCCAGAACGCCTTCACAACTTCAGCCTCTACCTCGGTGGCAAATGGTATTCACTCACAGCTAAAGAAGGTACTTACGACGATAAAGACCCAATCGGTGTTCTCGACGTAACTATCTCTTCTAACCTCATCCTCGACAAAGTTCTTGGTCTCAAAGACCTTCGTTCAGACAAACGTATCGACTTCGTAGGCGGTATCCGTGGTCTTGGCGAATTGCAACGTCGTGTTGACAGCGGCGAAATGAAAGTTGCTCTTGCTCTCTACCCTGTAACAATGCAACAAATCATCGATATCGCTGACACTGGCAACATCATGCCTCCAAAAACTACTTGGTTCGAACCTAAACTCCGTTCAGGTCTCGTTATCCACAAATTGGAAGACTAATTCTTCAAATATCACAAACGCATCTCTACCCCACGTAGAGATGCGTTTTTTATTGAAAATATTTCTCAATTTCAAAAATAATATGTAACTTTGCAAACAATATTACACAACTACATAGTGGCAACTGCCACACCCGAGTAGCGTTCTCGGTTTTAATATAGCATTTTTGCTCATTTCTTCTAGTATTAAAATTTGGTCGTTTTAAATCTGATTGAAGTGATAAGTACAAAATGTTCACGTTCTGCGTGAACTTACTTGTCGCAATCAGAAGGTCAGACCAAATACCTAATACTAGCGAGAAAGTTAAGTTCTCGCTTTTTTAATCAAATAATGTTATAACACACAAAAACATTATAACTCGTAACATACAACTTTAATTTGTATATCAATCTTCGATATAACTTATAAACAGAAAAACCCGAAATGCTGATAAAAGAAAGTAGGGATACATTATTTAAATCTTATAATTTTATGTTTAAGTATTATTTGGCGGCATTGAAAAAATATGCCACATTTTCAGGTCGCGCTCGTCGCAAAGAGTTTTGGTATTTTGGTCTTATGAATTTTATCATTGCTTTATGCCTTTGTATTCCAATCTACTATGGCATTTTTAAGATGGTATTTACTCTTGTATCTCAAGGAAACAATATTTCTGAAGAAGCTATAATTGAATTTGTATTAAATAATATGGGCTATTCAATAATATTCTATGTTATTTACATACTATATGCTTTGGCTGTATTTGTTCCAGGTTTGGCTGTTAGTGTTCGTCGCTTACATGATGTTGGCAAAAGTGGTTGGTTTTTCTTAATACCATATTTGGGCATACTCCTAAATCTAATCCCAATCATTGGTTCTTTTGCATGCCTTGGTTTATCTATATGGTTTTTAGTTTTAATGTGTACAGACAGCCAAGTTGGTGAAAATAAATACGGATCTGACCCTAAAGCAGAAGAAAGAAATATTTAAGATTAAATTCTGTTCTCATATATGGCATCGGCATAACACTCTATAATGCCGATGCTATTTTTTTACCAAAGTTTAAAGTAAAAATTCACCAAAGTTCGGAATAAGAGAATAAAAATTCACAAAACATTTTGATTTTTTACATTTTGAGTGGAAATGTGATTTTGTATATTATTGATAATGACATTGTTATTATTTAGATGGCACGGTTTATTTAGATATATAGAGGGTAACTTTGCAATTGCAAACTTGCAAAGTTTTGGTAACACGTTAATAATCTTGTAGTTATTACAAATTGACGTATTATTTAATTTATGCTTTAATTTATCTATTTGTATGATATTAAGTTTGTTAGATGAACTTTGCAACTTTGCAATTGCAAAGTTGGTCTGTCTTTTCCTAAAAAAGTAGACATCGAGGAGAACTTTGTAAACTTTGCAAATCGTTAGTGTAAAAATGACTGTTTACTAAGGAGCTGTTTGCTTGCACCTTGCTTGAGGGTAAGACGGGGGGACTGTTATATTCGAAAATAGAAAAAACGAAAATAAACCTACAAAACCAACTTAAACATCCAACGCAAATTCGTAGCGTTGTATCTTTGCAAAAAAAAAAACACTCCTTACGAAAATTTGGTAGAACCAAAAATATTTCTTACCTTTGTAATAGATTAAAAGTTCTTAATTAAATAATAAAATGGATTTTATAAATTCAAAAATTCCACAAAATATATGAGTAAATCTATAAGCATATTAGATAAGGATTATGCACAATGGTTACAAGATTTGTGTAAGCGTTATCGTCAAAGCCAAATTAAGGCTGCTATGCGAGTAAACAAAGAAATGCTACAATTTTATTGGTCTATTGGGCATGATATCGTAAACCTAAAAGCTGAATATAGATGGGGAAGCAAGTTCATAGATAACTTAAGCCGAGATCTTAAAGAACAAATGCCAGACTCCAATAGTTTTTCTCCTACAAATTTATTGTATATGAAAAACTTTTACTTGATGTATAACCAGTTATTTGAATTTACTCCCCAAGTTGAGGAGCAATTATTTGATGAACAAATTACTCCCCAAGTTGAGGAGCAATTAAAAATTAATATATATTCTGTTCCATGGGGACATCATAAATTATTAATAGATAAATTCCTAAAAGAACCCCAAAAAGCTCAATTTTACATACAACAAACTATAGAAAATGGATGGAGTCGTTCAATGTTACTTAACTTCATCAATACTGATATGTATGAACGACAAGGTAAAGCTTTAACTAATTTCAATGCAACTTTACCAAAAATTACAAGTGAATTGGCACAAGAACTAACAAAAGATCCATACAATTTCGCATTTACAGGAATTACACAGCCCTACAACGAACGAATTCTTAAAGATGCTTTATTAAATAATATTACCCACTTCTTAACAGAATTAGGAACTGGTTTTGCATATGTAGGTAAGGAATATCGTTTGCAAATAGGTCAAACAGAAAATTTTATTGATTTACTTTTCTATAATCTTAATCTATCATGCTATGTAGTTATTGAAGTGAAAATTGGTAAATTTGAATTTAGTGATATCGGACAATTAGGTGGCTATGTCGTAGCTTGCAACCATCAATTGCGAAAAGAAGGACGCGATAATCCTACCATAGGCTTACTTATATGCAAAGAAAAAGACCGCATACAAGCTCAATATGCCTTAGAATCAAGCAGTCAACCATTAGGCATTTCGGAATATGATCTTGAAAAATTTTATCCCGAAAAGATAGAGGGTACAATTCCTACTATTGGGGAAATAGAAGCTAAATTAAGTGAAAAAACAGGATATAGATAGATTCAAAACATATAATACGCTAAATAAACGTGAGTTTGATATAATTTTATTTCTCACGATATACACGGAAATTTTAATATCCAACTTAAATCTCCAACGCAAATTCGTAGCGTTGTATCTTTGCAAAAAAATAGAAAAAAACTACCCAAATATCAATATTTTTTCGTATCTTTGCGCGGGGATAATTATATGTTATACAACATGTTTTTTATGAATAAGAAAATTCTATACTTTTTGCTCATATTATCAGTAATAATGGGCAGTTGTAAGCCTTCGGCTCACGAAATGGCTCTTGCTGAGATTGAACAATCGAAGCAATTTATTGCAGAAAATCAAGATTCAATTGCGCTTTCTATCATAGATTCGATACACATCAAATACCGCACAGATGTGGCTGTGCGTCGCATGGCTGACACTATTCGCTGGGATATTGAATACCGCAATGCTGTGAAAACCCTACCTACAGTAGATAGCTTGCTCGCTGACTTACAAGCTCGTTTGCCTGAACTAACAAAACCATTCCGCTTCATCAAAAACGAGGAATATCAATCGGTTGGCTCATTCGAGCATCGCCAATTGCGCACTGAAAACAACACTTCGCGCTGCTATCTCAAGCCTTCGATTGACGAACATGGCAATTTCACAATCACATCGTACTACATTGGCACTAAAGCACAACACACCGTGGTGCGCATAACAGTAGATTCTATGTCGGTAGAAACCCTCACTGCCCCATCGAGCAATATCACACAATTCGTTGACTTGGAAGAATACAGAGAAATTATTGTTTTCGACAAAAATCTGCTCAATGGCATTGACAAATTCATCACCGACAACAAAGACAACCGCATAAAAGTGAGCCTATTAGGCGATGATCAACCATACCACTACTACCTCACACCAACTGAGCGCACATTGCTTGCACAGTCATACGAATTGGCTATTGCGCTATCGGATTACACACGTCTTACAGACCAACAACTCAGACTATCACAAAAAATAGAGTTGCTAAAAATCCGCCTAAACAAGTAAATCATAAAAAACTAACTTAAAATCTGTCTTTATTCCGCCAAGATAAAAACTCTGTTTTTAGCGAGGCGTATGTCAAAAAAAAATATGTTTTTATGTCATTCTGTCTAAAACATAATATTCATATCTAAAAAACAAATAAATGATTAAAGACCACATAAATAATGCCCATAAGTACGATGACCTACACCCTAACTTTTGGAGTGTGATGGAGATTTTGCAATCGCTCAACCTTGATGCTCTACAACCGGGACATATCGAACTTGATGGCAAATATGTTTATATCAACATAAACGAAACCAAAAGCAAGTCGGAAACAGAAGCTAAACTTGAATCGCATCGCAAATATATCGACATTCAAATGCCTCTGTCGGGAAACGAAACATTCGGTGTAAGACAAACAGCAGAATGCGTTAAACCCATTGGCGAATTTGACACTGAGCGCGACATCATCTTCTACGAAGATACACCAACGGAATACGTAACCCTCAAAAAAGGCGAGTTCGTTATCTTCTTCCCCGACGATGCTCATGCTCCTTGCATCAACACCACTGATAATCATCTAAAACTGATAGTAAAAATATCAGTAGAACCAAATAAAGAAAAACCAACACTATAAACAATGCACAATTCATAATTCACAATTAACGTCAACGATGAATTATGGATTAAAATAAATAACCACAAATTATGAACCGAAGGGCTTTGAGCCTTTGGCGAAAGAAATATCGATTATGAGTTATGAATTTATAAAAAACGACCCTTATTTAGCTCCCTTTGAACAAGCTATCGTAGGACGTCACGACTATGCCGTTGCGCGCGAAAAAGAACTGCTCGGAACAACCAACAATACCCTATCCGATTTTGCGTCGGGATATATGTACTTTGGTCTATTCAAAGTAAAACGTAGTTGGGTTATTCGCGAATGGGCTCCAAATGCAACCGCAATGTATCTCATCGGCGACTTCAACAATTGGCAAAAAAACGAAAAATACCGTCTTCAACCACAAGAAAATGGTGTTTGGGAACTGAAAATAAGCGAAAAATACATCCACCATGGCGACCTCTACAAACTTATCGTAGAATGGCATGGAGGCGCAGGCGAACGTATTCCAGCTTGGTGTCGTCGTGTGGTGCAAGACGAAGAAACCAAAATATTCTCTGCTCAAGTATGGCAACCTGAACAGGAATATAAATTCCGTATTCGCAAATTCCACCCTACGAAAGCCCCTTTGATGATTTACGAATGCCATATCGGTATGGCTGCTGAAGAAGAAAAAGTGGGTACTTACAACGAATTCCGCGAAAACATTCTCCCTCGTATTGCTCAAGCTGGCTACAACTGCATCCAAATCATGGCTATCCAAGAACACCCTTACTATGGGTCATTTGGCTACCATGTGTCAAGTTTCTTTGCTCCGTCATCACGCTTTGGCACTCCAGAAGAGCTAAAACGCCTTATCGACGAAGCTCATAAACTCGGCATCGCTGTGATAATGGACATCGTACACTCGCATGCGGTGAAAAACGAAATCGAAGGTCTTGGTCGTTTCGATGGTACTCCATACCAATATTTCCATGGTGGCGACCGTCGCAAACATCCAGCTTGGGACTCGCTATGCTTCAATTATGCTAAAAACGAAGTGCTCCACTTCCTTCTCTCTAACTGCAAATATTGGATTGAAGAGTATAAATTCGACGGTTTCCGTTTCGATGGAGTTACTTCTATGATATACCGCAATCATGGTCTTGGTCAAGACTTTAAGGGCTATGAAGACTACTACAACCTCAACCAAGATGGCGATGCTCTATGCTATCTTACACTTGCCAACAAACTCATCCACGAAGTAAATCCTGAGGCTATCACTATCGCCGAAGAGATGTCTGGTTTGCCTGAATTGGCTATCCCATTCGACGAAGGTGGCGTAGGTTTCGACTTCCGTATGGCTATGGGTATTCCTGACTTCTGGATTAAATACATCAAAGAGGTGCGCGATGAGGATTGGAAAGCAGGACATATCTTCTACGAAATGACTAATCGTCGTATGGGCGAAAAAACTATCTCTTATGCCGAATCTCACGACCAAGCTCTTGTAGGCGACAAAACTATCATATTCCGACTCATCGATGCCGATATGTATTGGCACATGCAACGTGGCGACGAAACTTTCATGGTCAATCGTGGTATGGCTCTCCATAAAATGATTCGTCTCATGACTGCTGCTACAATCAATGGCGGTTATCTCAACTTTATGGGTAACGAATTTGGTCACCCTGAGTGGATCGACTTCCCTCGCGAAGGCAACGGATGGTCTCACAAATATGCTCGCCGCCAATGGTCGCTTGTCGATCGCAAAGAATTGCACTACTGCGACCTTGCCCACTTCGACGAAGAAATGCTAAAACTCATTCGCAAGGAGTATCGCTTCAGCGAATCGCCAATCGAAAAAGTGTGGGACAACGAAGGCGACCAACTCGTTGCTTTCCGTCGTCGCGACCTATTATTCATTTTTAACTTCAACGGCGAAAAATCATTTACCGACTATGGTATTCTTGTGAAAAAAGGTGTCTACAACGTAGTTCTCAATACTGATGCTACTGAGTTTGGTGGCTTTGGCTTTGCCGATGACTCTATCGAACACCACACCACAGCTTCGCACCTTAAAAACAAAGAGTGGCTCCAACTCTACATACCAGCTCGCTCTGCCATTGTCCTCCGCCGCAAAGATTAAATATGCAATTCGAACCCGAAATACAACAACTGCTACAACGCTTTGAATTGACAATCCAACAAGGCGTTGTGCAGTATTATGATACAGACGACCTCGAAACTATAATCGATTGCTATATTGCCTCCGACCATCTCGACAAGGCTCGCATAGCACTCGATTATGCTTATCGTATCCACCCCGATTCAACCGAAATTCGTTGCAAAGAGGGCAAGCTACTACTGATGGAGGGTGCCTACGAAAATGCAATAAAAATACTCGAACAAATTCAAAACACCGACCCTGATTATATTGCAATTCTTGCTGAGTGTCATTTGCGAATATATAACTTTGATAAATCTAAAGAGCTATTCTCTCAATATCTTACCATTTGCAATACTAATGAACTATCTGCTATATTTGCCGATATAGCCTCTCTCTACAACACTCACAACCAACCCGAATTGGCTCTCGAATTCATCGAAAGTGGCATCGCTCTTTTTCCCGACGACATCACTCTAATCACCGAAAAAGCCATTGCGCTCGAACAAACTGAGCAACTCGACGAGGCAGCAAAACTATTTAGTATTGCGCTCGACAACAACCCATATCAACCTGAATTATGGTGCATGCTCGGCTCTATCCTGTTCCGTCAAAACAACTTCGCCGAAGCAATCCGTGCCTACGATTATGCCCTCGCTATCGAGCCTAACGACATTCTTACTCGACTACAACGCGGGCATTGTCTATTCAATCTCGGCCTATTCAACGAGGCTATCGAGCCTTACGAAGAATATCTGGCTGAAAATCCCGATGATGCAATTGTTATAACATTCCTTGCCGAAACATACGAGAATATCGACAATCTTCCACGTGCCAAGGAGTTATACCAACAAGCATTGGCTATATACGACGAAATTCCAGAGGCTTGGATTGGTCTTGCGTCTTGCCAACACGACATCGATGGGCTTATTGTGGCTTACGAAACTATAAAACAAGCCGACGAAAAATTTCCTGAGAATCAACACATCGTCTATTGCATGTCGCGTATCGAAGCCGATTTAGCTGCTGCTAATTTCGATGATTTCCTACTTAATCAATCGTTGCAACACCTACTTTTCTGCCTCGAAAACGACCCTGAAAACGAAACTCTCAACTTCGAAGCTGCGAATATTCTCCTTCAATTTGGCGATTACGAAAATGCAATAAAACTCTACGAAATTGCATATGATAAAAATCCTTTCATCGAAAAGATAACTCTCTTTATGTCAATGAACTATTTCGCACTTGGCAATACCGAACAAGCAAAAAAATTCCTCAATATTGCCCGCGAAACAATATCTAATGCCGACGAAATATTTTTATCTCTATTCCCTAATGCTAAAACTCTTATCAAATAAATATGAAAAAATTACTCATCATCAGCACATTGCTAATAACAAGCAACATCCTATTAAACGCAAATACCACTGATTCACTCTCAACTATCAATTCTCAACTCTCAACTGAAAGCCACTCTTACGTTGATATAATCACCGATTGGTACAACGACAATATGAACTACGGCACTATCACTGCCCTCATGACAATTGAGAGTTCATTTATCCCATTTCCATCCGAAATCATCGTACCCCCAGCTGCTGCTGTTTCAATGCGCGAAGATTCTAATCTCAATCTATATTTAATCATATTATTTGCCACACTTGGCGCAATTTTTGGTGCACTAATCAATTATTTCCTATCCGTAAGTCTCGGACGTGCAATTATCTACAAATTTGCCGATAGTCGTATTGGTCACCTTTGCCTTCTCTCAGGAGAAAAAATCCAAAAAGCTGAAGAATATTTCAATAGTAAAGGTGCTATTGCCACATTCATAGGCCGCCTCATTCCTGGCATTCGCCAACTTATCTCTATTCCTGCCGGTCTTGCACGCATGCCACTACTCCCATTCATTGCATTTACAGCATTAGGAGCAGGCATTTGGAACGTAATTCTTGCCATGATAGGCTACATCGTTGGCGACAACATAGACCTCATAAACAAATACTCTCACGAAATAAGCTATATTATACTCGCTCTACTCGCCATCATAGCCATATATTACATCGTAAAAAAACTAATAACCAACAAAAAAACAAAATAATAAACACTATCTGTTGACCGCCGACTGCTGACTGTCGACTGTTGACTGTTGACTGTTGACTGTTGACTGTTGACTGTTGACTGTTGACTTTAAATAATATGCTTTTCGCTCTAATCGGACATCCAGTATCTCACTCATTCTCTGCTCAATATCTCAACGCCCGTTTCAAAAACGAAGATATTGAGGCTCACTATGAACTGATTGATATGCCCGATTTATCGCAATTCCCTGATTTAGTTCGCTCTGGCAAATACAATGGTTTCAACGTAACCATACCACACAAAAAAGCAATCATACCCTACCTCGACGAACTCTCACCCGAAGCCAAAGCCGTAGGTGCTGTAAATGTAATAGAAATCAGCAACAACAAACTAATCGGTCACAACACCGATATTATCGGATTTCACAACACTTTCACACCTCTACTTAAACCTTACCACACTCACGCAGTCATATTAGGCACAGGCGGAGCCTCACAAGCAGTGCAATACGTGCTCAACAAACTCAACATCCCATTCAAACTCATAACGCATACGCAACTTGACACAAACACCATAACCCAATTGGCTCCTATCATCATCAACACCACCCCATTGGGTATGCACCCCAACACCGACACTGCGCCAAACATCGACTACAACCAACTAACCAACAAACATCTCCTATACGATTTGGTCTATAACCCCACCGAAACCAAATTCCTCCGATTAGGCGCACAACACGGAGCCACCATCCAAAACGGACTCGCAATGCTCCACAGCCAAGCCGATGAAGCCCTAAAAATATGGCTAAAAAATACACACTCTCATTGTGTATTCAATACTAAAATCTTACCTTAACGTCAAGCAACCTTCAAGCAACCTTCATCGAAGAAGACTGACACATAAAATAAAAAAACACCGAAGGTTTATCATTCTTCCGCCAAGGATACGTCGCATACGCAACAAGGCGTTTATAAAAAAAACTATGTCATTATGTCTAAAATAAAACAATAAAACTATGAAAATCGAAATTATCAACAAATCTCGTCACGCACTCCCTCAATACAGCACACCACTATCTGCTGGCATGGACCTCCGCGCAAATATCAACGAACCAATAACACTCAAACCATTGGAACGTCGCCTAATCCCAACCGGACTCTATATCGCTCTACCTGAAGGCTTCGAAGCTCAAATCCGTCCTCGTTCTGGTCTTGCATTCAAAAATGGTATCACCATACTCAACACTCCTGGCACCATCGACGCAGACTATCGTGGCGAAATTGGCGTTATTTTAGTAAACCTCAGTGCCGACGAATTCACTATCAACGATGGCGACCGTATCTGCCAAATGGTAATCGCACGCCACGAAACAGCAGAATTTATCGAAGTCGAAACACTCTCTTCTACCGAACGTGGCGAAGGTGGCTTCGGTCATACAGGAAAAAAATAATATAAGTAAATTCAAATATGTCATTCTTCAGCCAAGATACATCGCAGATGTAACGAGGCGTATGTCAAAAAAATAAAATATGTTCTTATGTCATTATGTCTAAAAATATAAAAAGAACATTACTCTCTCTACTTTGCATTGTGCATTGTGCATTGTACATTGGTTTGTCGGCTCACGAAGAGTATGTCGATTCGATGTTTCGCGCCCAAATCGCAAAAGAACAACTCACCGACTCCACTCTCGCCGACCGCCTATACCACAACCTATTCAAAGCCAAAGAATATCAAATAAAGCAACAAAACAACGACGCACTAAATCTATTAGTCGCTAACATACAACTCGATAGCACGGCTTCGCATCCCGAAATCTATGCCTCGTCGGCATACATGATACACCAAATCCTCTACTCAGCAAAACAATACAGCGAGGCCTTCCACTTCATCCAACTTGCCTATCAACACAACCCCAACAACAACGTATATCTACAAAATTTGGCTTGGATGGAATACGGATTTCAACAGTACAATTTGGCTATAAAACACTTCAAAGAACTCAACAAACGCCTACCCTACAACTCCGAGAACATCTATAGCCTCTGCCAAATATATATTCAAGACCAACAATACAAAAAAGCCCTCAAAGAACTCGAAAAATACCAATTTCTCGAAGGGCACTCGGTGCAAATACTCAACCAACGCACAGATATATACCTAAGAGCAGGCAAACCTCAAAACGCAGAAAAAGAGGTTATTAACTACATCAAACAATACCCCGAAGACTACTTCGAGGCATCATTCCTTCTCGCCAATATCTACAAATACAATGGCGAAAACGAAAAGAGATTAGACATATACAACCAACTCAATCAAAAATACCCCGACAATGGCTCGGTGCTCCTCTCTCTTGCGCAATACTACAAAGATTCAAACGATGATTTATACGAAAAATACACCATCGAAGCCGTAAAATCAACCCTATTCAACGCCACCGATGCCGTAAAAATCATTCGTCCCGTCCTTTCAGGCTACGTACAAAACGAGGATACAACAAATATCTATCCAATACTCAGCATGTTAGAGCAAATATACCCTAACGAAACTCCTACTATCGAACTCAAAGCTGACGTATTCAAAGCCCTAAAAGACACAACTAATTGGCGCGCTACACTATACGACCTACGCAAAATAAAAAGCAAAGACGAATCGCTCGACTTCGAACTCGTAACTCTTGCCGAAACACTCCAAGACAATCTAGAAATCCACAAACTCACAGAGGAAGGCTACAACAAATACCAAAGCGACAAATGGGCATACTACTACATAATAAGTTTCGTGAAAAACGATATGACCGATTCGCTCATAAACAAAAGTATGACTATTTTGCCTAATATCACAACGCCAAACATCAAAAGTCGTATCTATCAAATGGTTGGCGACACCTATTCCAATCAAAATCAAGATTCTCTCGCTATGGCGATGTATGATAGTTGCCTTGTATATGACCCAAACAACTCTGGAGCACTCAACAATGTAGCATACAACATCACCAAGCAATCTAATCCCGACCTTAAAAAAGCCGAAAAAATGGCAGCTAAAGCCCTCGAATTAGACCCCGAAAGCATCTATATACTTGACACTTATGCTTGGATTCTTTTCTTAAGGGGCGATAATTTCTTGTCTGAATTCTATTTCGATAAACTACTCCGCGTAGAAAAAGAACAAAACACCCAACCAAGTATCGAAACCCTATACCACATCGGGTGTCTATACCTAAAAACCAATCGTATAGAACAAGCTAAAGAAATGTGGAGCAAGGCATTAGACCTCTACAATGCCAATCCCGACAACTTTGATGAAACTGATATAATCGAAACAATTCAAAACTTCTTCAATGATAATGAAAACAAATAAAATTCTCATTCTCACAATACTTATTGCAACTGTTCTTGCTGGTTGTAAAACTCAACAACGCAAACAAAGACCAGACAAAGATACCACTCCACGCATTTCTATATGCGATTTAACAGAAAAATCATACAATGCGCAACCTAATTTCGCAACATTAAATATATCTAAAATGGCAATGTCTGTGAACTACGGAGGCACACAATTCACTTTCAAATCGTCAATACGCATTATCTCCGACAGCATACTATCTATAAGCATACAACCTGCACTCGGCATAGAAATGTTTCGCGCCGAATTCACTCCCTCAGGATTCATTGTCTATGACAAACTAAATCGTCGCTACTCAGAAAATAGCTACGAATACATAAAACTCAATTGGGGATTAAACGTTGATTACAAAGCCATTGAAGCACTATTCTCTCACCGCCTATTCGTTCCACAAACAACCGATCCTAAAGAGATATGCAAAGATTTCCGCATCGAAAATCTTTCAGATACTACGTCTATCGTAAGCAACACACCAATCGGCAAATATACCCAACAATTCGATATTGATATGAACAACTATCGATTGACTATGAGCGGATTGCGCTATAACAACCAACTCGTCACAGCAATTACATATAGTGCGCTAAAATCATTCGACAAAATCCTATTCCCTGAAACAATCAACGTACAAACCACTATGACTCAGACTAATGTTTCAGCAATCTTTAGTGTCGAAAAAATGAAATTCAACGAGCCTATTACCATCTCTACAATCAATACCTCGCGCTACAAAAAAGTAGGCTTAATGGAACTTCTAAAAAAATAAAACCCTACTCTATCCACAATGTCAAAGATTACAATCAGACAAGCCACTATAAACGATGCGAAACTAATTGCATACGCTGTGGGAAATGCCATTGGCGAGGAGTCAGTGCAAGAACACTGCGGAGCTAATTGGCTTGATATAATAACCGAAATTGCAGAACTCGAAATTTCGCAATATAGCTATCGCAATACTCTCGTGGCAGAGGTAGATAATACACCTGCAGGGGTTGTTGTTGCATACGATGGTGCTCGTCTTGACGAACTGCGCACACAAACGCTCAACATAATACACCGCTATAATCCTAATTTTGAATTTTCGGAGGATGAAACTGAAGCTGGGGAATATTATCTTGATTCGCTTTGCGTGTTGCCTCAGTACAGAAAAATGGGAATTGCGACACGATTGATTAAGGCTTTATATGATAAAATTTCGGCTGAAGGACACACGCGTTTGGGTTTGATAGTGGACTTTGACAACCCCTCTGCCGAGCGACTTTACACACAAATTGGCTTCAAACGCGTCGGACAGCGCACTTTTTTGGGGCATAAAATGTGGCATTTAGTCCTTGAATAATGCATAATTCATAATTCATAATTCATAATTGACCCGTTTTTCGTTATTAAACCACAGAATAAACATCTATAAACCAATACAATAAAAACAATAGTAAAAAAAGTATAAATTTTATTGCAAAAAATTTGGTTGATTCAAAAAAAAGCCTTAACTTTGCACTCGAAATCAAAAGCCCAGATGGCGGAATTGGTAGACGCGCTGGTCTCAAACACCAGTGGATTCACTTCCATGCCGGTTCGATCCCGGCTCTGGGTACTCAAAAAAGCACTGATATTTTATCAGTGCTTTTTTTGTGTCTAAATTTTTAAGTTTGTGCTATCTTAGGGAACTTCGAAGAGTTCGAAATCTTCGAAGTCTTCGAAAGTGGATATTTTTGGTCAAATTAGTCAAATTGGTCAAATAAGTCTGATTAGACAAATATGATTTTAGAGCGGTGAATACACACTCACAGTGGGTGTGAGTTTATGACCGTTTACTCCCTTTTGGTCGTGAACAGTCAGACGCTCAACAAAATAAATAAATTTCTTTTGTTTTCGCTAAAATGACTGTTTTCTTGCTTGCAGGTTACTTGCACCTTGCTTGAGGATAGGACGAAAAAAACACACAATGTGAGTGTGTATTTGAGCGTGTTTTTTATAAATTATTTTGATAATATAGGGCTACTAGAGTGTTAGTAGTCCTTTGTTTTTTATATTTTTATGTTGAGTAGAAAATATTTGCTTTTTTGTAAAAAAAAGTGTGTATTTTGTTTTGTTATTAAGAAAAAGTGTTGTAAATTTGCATATTATTGCGAAAATGTGCTGTACCTCGGCATAATTGAAAATAAATTTTCATTCTGCTCTCGGTTTGCTACATTTTTGCAAAGTTTATACACATACATTATGAATAAACGGTGGGAATCTGTAAAATAAATTAATAACAAAAAAATATATATACTCATGAACACTAAACTTCAAGAATTGACCGACAAAATCTATGCTGAGGGCGTAGAAAAAGGTAAAAATGAGGCTGCAGAAATCGTTGCTGCAGCAAAGGCTGAGGCTCAACGCATCAAAGAGGCTGCTGAGGCTGAAGCTCGTAAAATTGTAGAACAGGCTAATGCTAAGGCTGCTGAGACTACTAAAAACACTCAATCGGAGTTGAAACTCTATACTGAGCAATCGCTCAATGCGTTGAAAACTGAAATCACTAATTTGATTTGCGACAAGGTGGCTTCGGACTCGGTAAAAGCGGCTACTGCTGACCCTAAGTTTATGCAGGCTATCATCGTGGCTATCACTAAAGTGTGGGTGAAAGAGGGCGCAGTGGAAATTGAGGCTAAGGATGCTAAGGCTCTTGAAGATTATTTCATTGCTAACGCTAAAGATGTGCTTGAAAAGGGTGTGAAAATCAATGAGGTGAAGGGTATGAAAACAGATTTTGCTATTGCTCCTGCTAATGGTGGCTACAAAATTACGTTTGGCGATAATGAGTTTATTGCTTACTTCAAAGATTTCCTTCGTCCTAAACTTGTAGAAATGCTATTTTAAAAGTTGAAAATTGAAAGTTGAAAGTTGAAAATTATCTTCGGTATTGACTTTCAAATTTAAAATTCAAATTAAATAACTTTCAAATTTCAAATTTTATATTTCTAATTAAAATGAATTACTATTGCTATATAGCGGGCATGCCCGACATACAGATTGATAATCAGAAATCTATTCCAGCTCAGGTGGAGATTCTTGATGAGTTGAAGCAGATATTGTCGAAAGGCGATATGGCTTTGCTCGATCTCTTGCGCTTGAAATATGACAATGCCAATCTGTTGAATTTTCTTAATGACCGCGATGCTGAACTTAATCCACTCGGTACTCTTACTTCGAAAGATTGGACTGAATTGGTTGAACTAATTGATAATAGCGATGAACTAAATCCTCCTCGTGATAAGAGATTGTTGAAATATATATTGGATTTCTACACTGCTGTGCGTAGCGAAAATGGCGAGGCTCAGTTCGATTTTGCTGAGGATTTTCTTGCTTCTTTGTACTATAAATATGGTATGGAGTGCAAAAATAAGTTCGTGGCTGATTGGTTTGAATTCAATTTGAATATCAATAATATTCTTACTGCCCTTACTTGTCGTAAGTATGGCTGGGATATTAAGTCGGCTATTGTGGGAGATAATGTTGTTGCGGAGACTATTCGCAACTCTGTGTCGGCTCGCGATTTTAATCTTAAGGCAGAGATTGACTATTTCGATGCGCTTGTGAGCATATCGGAGACCGCTAACCTACTCGACCGCGAGCATCGTATTGATGCGTTGAAATGGAATTGGCTCGAAGAACAAACATTCTTTAATGCGTTCTCGATTGAGCGTGTGTTGTCGTTCTGGTTGCGCTGCGAATTGATGCACCGTTGGGATAATCTCTCGATGGAAGAAGGTGCTGAGATTTTCCGCCAAATGATCAACGACTTGAAAAAAGGTGTGAAATTTTAATTTTTTAGACAGAATGACATAAAGACACATTCTTTAATTCTCATAATGTTCTTGTTGCTCCTTATAGTCGCATCTCGACACTAATGACATATTAAAAATGTCTATCTTTATTTCACCAAGATAAAAATTTCGGTTTTTAGCGAGGTGAATGTCAATAAATAAAAATATATAATTATGTCTTTATGTCTAAAAAATCTCAATAAGAAAAATAAATAATAAAACAATAAATAATGACAACAAAAGGTAAAGTAAAAGGTATCATCTCCAACCTCGTGACTGTGGGAGTTGATGGTCCTGTGGCTCAAAATGAGATTTGCTATATCTCGTTGGGCAATGTGAGACTCATGGCTGAGGTGCTTAAGGTAAACGGCGATGATGTTTTCGTGCAAGTATTCGAAAGTACTCGTGGACTTAAAGTTGGCAACGAGGTAGAATTTACCGGACACATGTTGGAGGTTACTCTTGGTCCTGGTATGCTTTCGCGCAACTATGATGGTCTTCAAAATGACCTTGACAAATTGACAGGTGTATTCCTCAAACGTGGTGAATACAACTTCCCTCTCGACAACGAAAAACTTTGGGATTTCAAACCTCTTGCTCAAGTGGGCGACAAAGTAGAAGCTGCATCTTGGCTCGGCGAGGTGGACGAAAACTCACAACCACACAAAATCATGGTGCCTTTCGTTATGGAAGGTGTTTACACTGTGAAATCGGTGGCAGCTGCTGGTCAGTACACTATCAACGACACAATCGCTGTGATTACTGACGCTGACGGCAACGACCACAATATCAATATGATTCAAAAATGGCCTGTGAAAAAGGCTATCAACGTGCATACAGAAAAACCACGTCCTTTCCGCTTGTTGGAAACAGGTGTGCGTACAATCGACACAGCCAACCCTATCGTTGAAGGTGGTACAGGCTTCATCCCTGGTCCGTTCGGTACTGGTAAAACTGTGCTCCAACACGCTATCTCTAAACAAGCCGATGCCAACATCGTGATTATGGCAGCTTGTGGTGAGCGTGCTAACGAGGTTGTGGAAATCTTCGTTGAATTCCCTGAACTTGAAGACCCACACACTGGTCGCAAATTGATGGAGCGTACTATCATCATCGCCAACACATCTAACATGCCTGTTGCATCGCGTGAAGCTTCGGTTTACACTGCTATGACTATCGCTGAATACTACCGCGCTATGGGTCTTAAAGTGTTGCTTATGGCCGACTCTACTTCTCGTTGGGCTCAAGCTCTTCGTGAGATGTCGAACCGTATGGAAGAGCTCCCAGGTCAAGATGCGTTCCCAATGGACCTCTCGGCTATCATCGGTGCTTTCTATAGCCGCGCTGGTTACGTATATCTCAAAAATGGTGCTACTGGTTCTATCACATTCATCGGTACTGTATCACCTGCGGGTGGTAACTTGAAAGAGCCTGTAACAGAAGGCACTAAAAAGGTTGCGCGTTGCTTCTACGCACTTGAACAAAACCGCGCCGACCGCAAACGCTACCCTGCTGTGAACCCTATCGACAGTTACTCGAAATATATCGAATATCCTGAATTCGAAGAATATATCAAAACTAAAATCGAAGGCGACTGGATTGGTATGGTCAACCAAATGAAAACTATCCTCCTCCGTGGTAAAGAGGTGCAAGAGCAAATCAACATCCTCGGCGACGACGGTGTGCCTGTAGATTATCACGTTACATTCTGGAAATCAGAAGTTATCGACTTCGTTATTCTTCAACAAGACGCATTCGACAAAATCGATGCTGTTTGCCCACTCGAACGTCAAGAATTCATGCTCAAACTCGTTATGGACATCTGTAACTCTGACTACGAATTCGAAACATTCCTCGAAGTTATGGACTACTTCAAACGCATCATCAACATCTGCAAACAGATGAACTATTGCGAGTTCCATAGCGAAAAATTCGAAGAACACCTCGGCAAACTTAAAGAACTACTTGCCGAACGCGAAGCGTAATTAATTAAACGTCAACAGACAATAGTCAACAGTCAACAGTCACTAAAAGACTGTAGACTGTAGACATAAAAAATATAACATCATGACTAAAGCTTTTCAAAAAATATACACAAAGATTACTAACATCACCAAAGCTACTTGCTCGCTCAAGGCAACTGGTGTTGGTAACGACGAGCTTGCTACCGTTAATGGTAAATTGGCTCAGGTAGTGCGCATCATGGGCGATGACGTTACACTACAAGTATTCGGTGGTACTGAAGGTATCCCAACTGATGCCGAAGTTATCTTTCTCGGCAAAGCTCCATCTCTCAAAGTTAGCGAACAATTGGCTGGTCGCTTCTTCAACGCTCTTGGCGAACCTATCGATGGCGGTCCAGAAATCGAAGGCGAAGAGGTAGAAATCGGTGGCCCTTCGGTTAACCCAGTGCGCCGTAAACAACCATCTGAACTCATCGCTACAGGTATCGCCGGTATCGACTTGAACAACACTCTCGTGTCTGGTCAAAAGATTCCATTCTTCGCTGACCCTGACCAACCTTACAACCAAGTTATGGCTAACGTGGCCCTCCGTGCCGAAGCCGACAAAATCATCCTTGGTGGTATGGGTCTTACTAACGACGACTACCTCTATTTCAAAAACGTATTTAACAACGCTGGCGTGCTTGACCGTATCGTTTCGTTTGTGAATACTACCGAAAATCCTCCTGTAGAGCGTCTTCTCATTCCTGACATGGCACTTACAGCAGCTGAATATTTCGCTGTAGAGAAAAACCAAAAGGTACTTGTGCTCCTCACCGACATGACATCGTATGCCGATGCTTTGGCTATCGTGTCTAACCGTATGGACCAAATCCCTTCTAAAGACTCTATGCCTGGTTCGCTCTACTCTGACTTGGCTAAAATCTACGAGAAAGCGGTACAATTCCCAGCTGGTGGTTCTATCACCATCATCGCCGTTACTACCCTCTCTGGTGGCGACATCACTCACGCTATTCCTGACAACACTGGTTATATCACCGAAGGTCAGCTCTTCCTCCGTCGTGACTCTGACGTAGGTAAAGTTATCGTCGACCCATTCCGTTCACTCTCTCGTTTGAAACAATTGGTTGCTGGTAAGAAAACTCGTGAAGACCACGCTCAAGTAATGAATGCTGCCGTACGTCTCTATGCCGATGCTGCCAACGCTAAAACTAAGTTGGAAAACGGTTTCGACCTCACTAACTACGACGAACGTGCGCTCGACTTTGCTAAGGACTACTCTGAACAATTGCTTGCTATCGACGTAAACATCGATACTACGCAAATGCTCGACGTAGCATGGTCGCTCTTCGGCACACACTTCAAACCAGAAGAGGTGAACATCAAACAAGAATTGGTAGAAAAATACTGGAGAAGTTGAAAATTGAAAGTTAAAAGTTGAAATTTGCTATCCATATTTAATATTTAAATATAAAATTTCAACTCTAATATAACTTTCAAATTTCAAATCTCAAATTTCAAATTTATATGGCAATTTCATTTCAATATAACAAAACATCACTTCAAGGACTTGAAAAGAACTTGAAAATGCGTGTGCGTGCATTGCCTACTATCAAAAACAAAGAGAGTGCCTTGCGTCTCGAAGTGAAACGTGCGAAGGACGAAATCGTCCGTCTCGAACAAGAACTCGAAAATCGCATTGCTTCATACGACAAAATGCTCGCTCTCTGGGGTGAATTCGACACCTCTCTCCTCGTTGTCGAAAACGTAGAAATGGAGATTAAAAAGATTGCTGGTGTGCGCATACCTGTTCTCAAAGATGTAATATACCAAACCAAACCATTCAGCGTTTTCAGTGCTCCTAAATGGTATGCCGACGGACTCTCTGAACTCAAAAATTTGGCTCAAGTTGGTATCGAACGTGAATTCTGCGCTCAGAAGTTGCAACTCCTCGAATATGCCCGCAAAAAAACTACTCAAAAGGTAAATCTCTTTGAGAAAGTACAAATTCCGGGCTATGAAGATGCTATTCGCAAAATCAAACGATTCATGGAAGATGAAGAAAATCTATCAAAATCTTCTCAAAAAATCGTAAAAGCAAAACGAGAAGCAGAACAAAATGTATAGACAATAGTCAACTGACAACAGTCAAAAGTCAACAGACACTAAAAGACTGTAGACCGTAGACTGTAGACTTTCAATCGTAAGAATTATGATAACAAAAATGACTAAATACGACTTCCTTGTGTTTCACGCACAATACAACGACTTCCTCGAAAAACTTCGAGCAGTCGGAGTCTTGCACGTGGCCACTTTGGAAGAAGGTGATGCCAATCTCGAACTCATACGTGAAAAGATAGCGTTGCAGGCTCGTATCGACAAACAAATCGACACAGCCTCTGCACTCATCAATGCGTATAATTCGACTAAAGATGCCACTCCGCTCACATTGGCCCCTGCCGCAAGTCTCTCTATCGAAGATGGATTGACCCTTCTCGAGCAATTCGAGAACAAGCAAGCCGAAGCCGAAGCTCTACGCCAAGAAGTCGTGGCTGCCGAACGCGAGCAACAACGCATGGCTCCTTGGGGCAACTACTCTGCCCCTCAACTTGCGCATCTTGCCGAAGCTGGTTTCAAGATTGGGTTCTACACTTGTGCTTCTCGCATCTACAATCCTGAGTGGGAAGACACTTACAATGCATTCATCATCAACGACAGCACAAATACAACCTATTTCGTCACTGTAACCAAAGAACCTATTGCCGACATCGAAGCAGAACGCTTCGAAATGAGCCAATTAGGTTCTAAAGAATTGCAACTTGCCTTCGACGAGGCACAAGCTCGCTATGCCGACAAGCAAGCCGCTATTCGCCTCTTTGCTGTAGCAAATCTCGAAAATCTCCGTCGCCTCACGCTCCAAGTGGGTGAAGTCATCGACCTCGACCGCGTGCATATCAACACACGCCGCGCTGCCGACGACACAGTGATGATTCTTGAAGGCTACTGCCCTACAGATATGATTGAGGGTCTTGAGGCAATGCTCAAAGAAGAAGGCGTATATTACGAAACATCCGAACCTGCCAACGAAGACAATGTGCCTATCAAACTTCGCAACAATGCCTTCACACGCCTATTTGAACCACTCACTGGCATGTATGGTATGCCTAACTACAACGAGTACGACCCAACCCCTATTCTCGGTCCGTTCTTCTTATTGTTCTTTGCCTTGTGTATGGGCGATGGTGGCTATGGTGTGATCTTATTGCTCTTTGGTTGGGCTGTCAAATCAGGCAAAGTTAAGATCGAAATGTTCGACGGCCTCGGCTCTATCATCATGGTGCTTGGTGCTGCCACTACCGCAATCGGACTCCTCTTTGGCACAGCCTTCGGTGTGAGTCTCACCTCACTAGATTGGGTGCCACAAGCCTGCAAAAACCTCATGATTACAGGCAAATTCGGTGATACGGGCTTCGACATACAAATGGTTATGGCGCTCATCATTGGTGTCTTCCACATCTGCCTTGCAATGACGGTCAAAGCCATCTGCTTCACACAGCGCGACGGTTTTATGAACAACCTAAGCAATTGGGGATGGCTCTTGCTCATCGTAGGTGGTATAGCCACAGCCATTTTATCAATGATGCAAGTGCTCTCGCCTGAGGCTACACAATACGCCATCATCGGCGTAGGTGCAATTTCGGCGCTTGGCATCTACATATTCAACAATCCAAAACGCAATCCGCTCATCAACATTGGAGCCGGACTTTGGGACACCTACAATATGGCAACAGGCCTTCTTGGCGACGTATTGAGCTACATCCGTCTCTACGCAATCGGTCTTGCAGGCGGTAGGCTCGGTGGCGCATTCAACGACATAGCAAACATGATATTAGGCGAAGACCCAGGCATCGGCTCATGGATAGGCTTCATCGTCATCATCATATTCGCCCACGTGCTCAACCTCGCCTTATCAGCCCTCGGTGCATTTGTTCACCCTTTGCGTCTAACCTTCGTTGAATACTTCAAAAACGTAGGCTACGAAGGCCGCGGCGAAAAATATGCACCACTCTCACGTAAAGTTGAAAGTTAATATCACACAGAAAAATATTATCTCTCACGGACGACACGGAACTCACTGAAATTGATTTCTCACTGCGTGATAAATCATTCTAGATAGTATTCTCAGCCGGCGCAGCGTCGGCGTATTCCGTGAATTCTGTGGATTCCGTAAGCAAAAAATATCCGTGAGAAGTAAAAAAGGAAAAAACATGTGTTCATGTATTCTTGTCAAATCAAAAAAAATCAAAAATCAAATAAATTATTAACAATTAAAACATTTTTAAAACTATGGAACAAATCTTAGGTTATCTTGGCCTTGCCCTCATGTTAGGCTTGGCAGGTATCGGTTCATCAATTGGAACAACAATCGCAGGTAAAGCTGCTGAAGGTGCATTGAAAAAAAATCCAAGTAAATCATCATCTTACATGATTCTTTCAGCCATGCCATCAACACAAGGTCTCTACGGTTTCGTAGCATTTCTTATGTGGGGCACAGAAGGTCTTGGCTACATGCACTTCGCTGTAGGTTTAGCAGTAGGTATCGTATGTCTCTACTCTGCTATCCGTCAAGGTCAAGTATGTGCTGATGGTATCGCATCAATCGCTCAAGGCAACGATGTATTTACAAACACATTAATCTACGGCGCTTTTCCTGAGTTCTACGCTATCCTTGCTCTCGTAGCAACATTCATGATCTAATCATAAGGATACAACCCACAAACAAAAAGAGACGCACCAATAGGTTGCGTCTCTTTTTTATCATTACTATCCACTCCACTCTACATTGTGGAACGGATTTGATTTTATGGGAGTGTTCCACAAAATCTAAATAATCTAAGAAATCTAAATAATCTAAACGCTTATATAGTAATTAGTAATTAGTAATTAAGAATTAAATACATTATATATAAATTATATTTAATTATATTATTATCAATACATTATATATACATATATATTACATTAACGAACATTTAACGAAGAGTTTTTCACCTCAATTGCTGTCTGATAAAAAAAATATAAGAGATTAGATTTCTTAGATTATTTAGATTTCTTAGATTTTGTGGAACATCTTATTAAAAAATGTAAAACAAATAGGGAGAGGATGGCGGACTTTTAAGGCAAAGGTTGCTTGAAGGTTACTAGGAGTGAGGAATGAGGAATGAGGAATGAGAAATGAGGAATGAGAAATGAGGAATGAGAAAGGTAATTTTTATAAAGTGAATGATATTTTTTAGTATATATTTTTCTTTATTTTATATCTACACAAAAATCTTAAAATCTTTTCCTCTTTTTGTTTGTTTATCCCAAAAAATAGTTGTATCTTTGCACATTGAAAGTGTAGTGTATAGTGAACTTTCGGTCACTAAACACTAATCGCTAATCACTAAACACTATTCATTAATCATTAAATAATTACACTATTATGGAACTACCTTTCGCCGAGGCCTATAAAATTAAAATGGTAGAGCCTCTTCGCAAATCAACACGCGCAGAACGTGAGCAATGGATCAAAGACGCTCACTACAACCTCTTCGGTTTGAAATCTGAAATGGTTTATATTGACTGTATCACTGACTCTGGTACTGGTGCTATGTCTGACCGTCAATGGGCAGCTATGATGATGGGTGACGAAGCTTATGCAGGCGCTCGCTCTTTCTTCCACCTCAAAGAAACTATCACTAAAATCACTGGTTTCGACTGGATTATCCCTACTCACCAAGGTCGTGCAGCTGAAAACGTACTCTTCTCTTACCTCGTAAACGAAGGCGACATCGTTCCTGGTAACTCTCACTTCGACACTACTAAAGGTCATATCGAAGGCCGTAAAGCTTTCGCAGTTGACTGCACTATTGACGAAGCTAAAAATACTCAACTTGAATTGCCTTTCAAAGGTAATGTTGACCTTAACAAATTGGAAAAATGTCTCGCTGAAAACGCTGACAAAATTCCTTTCATCATCGTTACTGTAACTAACAACACTGCTGGTGGTCAACCTGTATCTATGGAAAACCTCCGCGGCGTACGCGCTATCGCTGATAAATATGGCAAACGCGTTCTCTTCGACTCAGCTCGTTTCGTAGAAAATGCTTACTTTATCAAAACTCGCGAAGAAGGTTACGCTGACAAAACTATCAAAGAAATCTGTCGCGAAATGTTCTCTCACGCTGACGGTATGACTATGTCTTCTAAAAAAGACGGTCTCGTTAACATGGGTGGTTTCATCGCTACTCGTCACGAAGATTGGTACGAAGGCGCTAAAGGCTTCTGTATCCGTTACGAAGGTTTCTTGACTTACGGTGGTATGAACGGTCGTGATATGGACGCTCTTGCAGTTGGTCTTGACGAAAATACTGAACTCGACACTATCGAAACTCGTATCAAACAAGTTCAATACCTCGCTGCTCGCCTTGACGAATTCGGTATCCCTTACCAACGTCCTGTAGGTGGTCACGCTTTGTTCGTTGACGCTTCGCTCATCCTCACTAACGTGCCTAAAGAAGAGTTCCCAGCTCAAACACTCGCTATCGAGCTTTACAAAGAAGCTGGTGTTCGTGGTTGCGAAATCGGTTACATCCTTGCTGACCGTGACCCTGTCACTCGCGAAAACCGTTTCGGTGGTCTCGACCTTCTCCGTTTGTGTATCGCTCGTCGTACTTACACTAACAACCACATGGACGTTATCGCAGTAGCTCTCAAAAACGTATTCGATCGCCGCAACGAAATCAAACACGGTTATCGTATCACTTGGGAAGCTCCTCTTCTCCGTCACTTCACAGTTCAACTCGAACCTATCACTGAATAATTAGGTTTTATTTGAATTAATAATAAAGAGAGTGTATCTGAGATACACTCTCTTCTTAAAAATATATTGTTCTAGCGTCATCAGAATCACCACCTCTGTAAAAAGAACAAATATTTACCTACAATGGAAGAATTGCGTGCTATACGCAAGGCTATTCTATTTGTAGGTTGGTTTGTGGTGAACCATGATGACGCATAGCAATAGCTTTGCGTTTTTTTTGTTTCACATCTAAAAACATACAACTATGGAAATTTTTATCTCTATTCTTATAATTGTTTATGCTATACTAAACATAATTTTATTTTTCAAAATTTGGGGTGCAACTAATAATATAAAAAAATTAACAGAACACTTCACAGAAAATAAAAACACAGATTCTTTTCTATTTTTATATTCAACAAAAGATAAAGATGCTATTTTCAAAAAACTAAACATTCAAGTATTTAATGAATTAAGAAAAATTGCTTTATTCGGAAGTATTCGTACAGAAAAAGGTTTTATCGAACAAAAAGAATATTTATTAAATAATACATACAAAAAATATTATACAGCAATAGAAAAAGAAATCCCAAATGAATTCTATAACATTTCATACAAACAAATATACAATATAGATAATGCTGAAGAAATATTTATTCAAAAATAAAAAACAACAGCCATACCACTCAAACGAGTCGTATGGCTGTTGTTATTTTATTTCCAAACTCTCAATTATCTATGCAATAATTCCACCAACCACTGTGGTCGGCAACGAGAAATCAAAGCGTATGGCTGTTCCTGCGCTCCAAATCCACGATAGAAACGTGCTACTCCATCAATCATCGACCCCTCACAATCGAACATAAGCCCCTGCTGACAACAAACATTCTCAAGTATATAATCCACAAGCATAAACATTGCGCTCTTCTCCTTGCCCTCTTTGTTCGACACAGGAATCAAATAAATAAATCTCTCACGAGTTTTAATCCCAAACAATGCAGCTATAAGCAGACTACCACTATAAACGCCTAATAGATAAGGCTCGCATTGCTGGCTGGAATTAAAAAACACAGCCTCTACAAGTGGCTGAATCGTAGCATGCAAATCCTGACGCATATCACTATTTTCGCTCTTCCACAATGCAACAAATTCTTCCAACCGAATCTCTTCTATTCGTAGTCCTAATTTTTGTGCTTTTGAGATATTTCTTTTTGCGTTGTAGCTGTAATTCTTGCGAATAGCATATACATCTTTGCTGTGAGGTACAATCAAATTTCTTTTACTCTTCACATGCCCACAAGCTACACTATAATTGAGATAATTAACATTGAAATCAAACATCAAATATGGTATGCGATGATAAAACCGATTGAACACCTTCTCCGTAATCTCTTGCGCTGAATATACGCCCAACTGTTGCACCCATATAGGATGAATAAGATAACTCACAAAACGCTTCTTCTTCAAAGGCAACGGCATAACATATTCATAATCCTCAGTCACCAATGCCTCCCACATCGGACAAACCACATCAAGATACCACGAATATGCATACGGCAAATCACACAACGACCGAGCTATCGTTGCATCCCACCGCAAGCGGTCAATTTCGTTATGTCGCAAATGTTGAATTTTCATAAAATAGTCTGTCGACCATAGACTGTTGACTGTTATAAAAACATATGTTCAATAAATATTTTCAAACCTATCCCTACAAGTATCAACCCACCAATAGCTTCAACATTGAACTTTATGCGTTTACCAAACGTAACTCCAAGCACACAACCCACCATTGTAAATAAAAAACTAACCAAAGCGATAACTCCTGAAGCCGAAAACATTAAATTGCCATAAGGCACAAAAATAAGTCCCGTAGCAAGTGCATCAATACTTGTTGCTACTGCCAATATAGTAACCATACGGAGTGAACCATAAGGCGATTTTGCATCACACATCTCCTCTTCTTCGTCATCTCCCGCAAAACTTTCATATATCATCTTACCACCAAGATAACCCAATATACCAAGTGCCAACCAATGATCTACTGCACAAATATATTTAGCCAGGCCGATGCCTACACCCCACCCGATAAGTGGCATAGCTCCCTGAAAAAGACCAAAAAACAATGCCATACGCACGATTTTAGGCCAATTATAGCGACCATAACAAATACTGCTTGCAATAGACACAGCAAAGCAATCCATCGCAAGACCGATGGCAATTAAAATTATTTCGATTAGTGACATAGAGATATAAGTACAGATAAGGTTATAGTATATTTATCCTATATTTATAGTATATTTATCCTATATTTATAGTATGTTATAGATAAGGAGAAGTAAGGTTCTTCGTCAAGTTAGTTGAATGCTTTTTCAGTTCGCCCCCGATGGGGACGAGAGGGGAAGATGGTTATCTGTCCGCAGGTTCCCTCCCGTTGGTCGGTCACACAGCGGTTATTTATAATTTGCCCTCTCCGAGGACATTATATACCAATTTTAAGTAATATTTTCAACTAAGTTGAAGATGAACCATAGATAAGGAACAGTAAGGGTGAATTTGTAGGATTATAAATTTTGGAATGTTTTTTCGTAATCTTCAGCCGCTTTGCAGAGTTCTTTATACCAATCTTCTCCAAACTTGCGTATAAGTGGCTCTTTCAAGAACTTATATACAGGCAATTTAAGTTTTGCACCCAATTTCTCAGCACAATCACACACTTGCCAACGATGATAGTTGACGGCTGTAAAATCGCTATATTTTGTCAATCTCACAGGATAAAGATGACATGAAATTGGCTTATAAAACGAAGATTTACCCTCACGATAAGCCTTTTCGAGTGCACATTTGCAACATCCGTCTTCTGGGTCTGTATATGTAAATACACATTCTCGCCCATTAACAATCGATGTTACAAGGTCGCCATCTTCATCGCGATATGCCACACCTTGCTTGTTTATCACCTCTTTGCAAGCATCCGAAAGCTCATCCCACACGATAGGCAAAGCCTTTTCCAACTCGGCTAACTCACTCTCTTCCAATGGAGCACCTGCATCACCTTCGATACAACACTCTCCCTTGCAAACACCTAAATCGCAACAAAAACGTTGCTCAAACAATTCAAAACTTACTACAGTATTTCCTATTTCTACCACGTTATTACAATTAAAAATTAATAATTAATAATTAAAAACTATACGTACATTTCATAATTTGCAAAGTTAGCAAAAAAATCTCAACTCTCAACTCTCAACTCTCAACTTTTTTTACTATCTTTGCAGTTAAATTAGAAGAATTATGCACGAATTACAATTATCATTGAGTCCCAAAGAGGCTGCAGTACCTGAAATACTAAAAGGTATTGTTGCTAAAAAATTGAATATCAAAGATTCCTCAATAAATCATATCCAAGTAGTCAAAAAATCTATCGACTCACGAGGCAAATTCCCTATCGTACTACTCAAAGTGCGCGCTTTTGTTGGCGACAAACCACAATATACATACGAAAACGTATTCAAATACGAAAACGTATCAAACAAACGCGAAGTGATAGTCGTAGGCTCTGGTCCTGCTGGGTTATTTGCTGCTTTGCGCCTCATCGAATGTGGACTTAAACCAATTGTATTAGAGCGTGGTAAAGAGGTGTTAGACCGCAAAAAAGACATTGCACAACTCAACCGCAATGTTGCTCTCAATGTCGAAAGTAACTATTGTTTTGGCGAAGGTGGTGCAGGTACATTCTCTGACGGAAAACTCTACACTCGCTCAAAAAAACGTGGCAATACACAACGCATATTCGAAATATTCCACTACCACGGTGCGCAGGACGAAATTCTCTACGAAGCTCATCCTCATATTGGCACCGACCGCTTACCTCAGGTAATAAAAAACATACGCCAACGTATAATCAACTGTGGTGGCGAAATTCACTTCAATTGCTGTGTGAATGAATTCATCGTAGAGTTCGACCACATAAAAGGCGTGCGTTGCTCAAATGGCAACACCTATATGGCTGACAATGTGATATTAGCCACTGGGCATTCGGCTCGCGACATATATCACCTACTCCATCGTCAAGGCATACGCATCGAGGCTAAAGGTTTCGCTATGGGCGTGCGTGCCGAGCACCCACAAGCCCTCATCGACAGCATCCAATATCACTGCCGCGAACGTAATCAATATCTCCCTGCTGCATCTTACGGACTTGTCAATCAAATAGATGGTCGTGGAGTGTACTCTTTCTGTATGTGCCCGGGTGGACATATCGTGCCATCAGCAACCGAAGAAAAACAAATAGTCGTGAATGGTATGAGTGCCTCACACCGCAACTCCCCATTTGCCAATTCGGGCATCGTTGTCGAACTTCGCCCTGAAGACCTCACAGAATATGCTCAATATGGCGAACTTTGCGGACTTAGATTCCAAGAAGACCTCGAACGACTTGCATTTAACAACAACGGAGGCGGACTACAAACTGCACCAGCTCAACGTCTTGCCGACTTTGTCAAAGGCAAACTATCCAACAGTCTACCCGATTGTTCATACCTTCCTGGCATAATATCTTCTCCACTACACTTCTGGCTACCAGAACGTATCGGACATCGTCTGCGCGAAGGATTCAAAGCCTTCGACCGCAAAATGCACGGCTATCTAACCAACGAAGCCGTAGTCGTGGGCGTAGAAAGTCGCTCATCATCTCCTATTCGCATACCTCGCAACATCGACACATACGAACACCCTCAAATCAGCGGACTATATCCTGCTGGCGAAGGCTCTGGCTATGCTGGAGGCATCACCTCAAGCGCAATGGACGGAGAAAACTGTGCCGAAGCAATTGCAAAAAAATTAGGAGTTTTATAAATCCCCCGCAACTCTTGTCTTCATGTCTAAAAAATAATGTTCAATAAGTTACTAAAATACATAAAATCAGTACTCATTGACCCTCATTGCTTAGCTTGTGGCGCAGCACTGGAAATAGACGAAAAGGTCATTTGCAACCAATGCAAACACACCACTATTGCCGACCTATTCGCATCGCCAATGCTCAAACACAAAGACAACATCGTGGAACAACGACTAATGGGACTTGCTCTATTCGAAACCGCAGCATCCTTAATGCCTTTCGAACAAAACACCCTCAGTCAACAACTCATTCACGACCTCAAATACAATAATTATAAAGCAATTGGCTCACTACTTGGCGAAGCAATAGCCACACAAATAAAACAAAGCAAAAAATACACACAAATAGACTACATCGTACCACTACCTCTACATCCCAAACGCATTGCTCAACGAGGTTATAACCAATCCGAGCTAATTGCAGCAGAAGTATCACGACAGCTAAACATACCTCTCCAAACAACCAATCTCTACCGCACAAGAAATAACGAATCACAGACACAAAAAAACGCTGAAGAACGCAAGAAAAACGTAGAAGGCCTATTCGCACAGCATAATCCTACCCTATTCGAAAACAAAACAATCCTACTAATAGATGATGTACTAACCACAGGATCAACCATCATCTCGTGTTGCAAAGCACTAAATACCTCACCAAACATAAAAATCCACATCTACACCGCATCCGTTGCAGATGTAATATAAACAACACAACCTCCGTAAAAAACATAAGTGAAAAAATATGAAAAAAAATTGTGCTTACAAACTACTAGAACACAATGGTTGGACAATCAACCTCATCCAAGAACTACCTAAGAAATGCGTAATCTGCGTCGCACCTCACACATCCAATTGGGACTTTATTTTAGGCATATTAGTCAAATTCGCACTCAACATCAAAGCCAACTTCTTCATAAAAAAAGAGTGGTTTTTCTTCCCAATGGGCTACCTCATGCGCGCACTCGGTGGCATTGCCATACAACGCGACAAAAAACTCCGTATGACCGATGCTATGGCTGCCGAATTTGCTCGCCACGACTCACTCTGCATAGCCATCACACCCGAAGGCACACGCAGCTACAACCCTGATTGGAAAAAAGGTTTCTATTTTATAGCCGAAAAAGCAGGTGTCCCAATCGTATTTGCAGCATTAGATTTCAAAGAAAAAGTGATAAAACTCGGCGAACAATTCACTCCAACAGGCGATATCGAGGCAGATATGACACAAATCAAAGCCTATTACAAAGGCATTACAGCCAAAATTCCTAAAAACTTTGCAATCTAAAACACTGAAACACAACACAAAATAAATTACAAGTAAAAAACATCTCAAAATATTTGGTTATATCAAATATTTATCGTAACTTTGCACTCGCAAAAGTGAGGGAAACATCAGCTCTCCACTTTCAACCTAAAAGTTGGTGCCATAGCTCAGTTGGTAGAGCAAAGGACTGAAAATCCTTGTGTCCCCGGTTCGATTCCTGGTGGCACCACTAAAAATCCTAATTTTCATCGAAAATTAGGATTTTTTGTTATCCCAACAAACCAACATAAGTTCAATATAAAAATCCCTGTAATTTCTAAAAACCACATCAATTTTCAGGGCACACATACCCACTCCCAACGTGCATTCCCCTTCCCTACCTCCAAGCAAGGTGCAAGCAAACTGTAAGCAAGAAGACTGTCATTTTAACAAAAACAAAAGAAATTTATTCCTTTTGCCGAATATCAGACTGTTCGCGACCAAAAGGAAGTAAACAGTCAAACAACACTCACAGCGTGTATTCATACCCACAAATTCAACAAATCCCCCCTAATAAAACCACAAATACACAGACATTAGAAGTTCACAAAAATCTCAAACTACAAAAACTCAAACCATATTAAAAACAAAAAGGGCAAACCATAACGGTTTACCCTTTTTATATAGGAAACTAAATTATTAGTCACCAAGTTTTGCGCAGATAAATTCGCGGTTAAGGCGAGCAATATGAGCAAGCGATACTGATTTAGGACATTCAGCAGCACAAGCACCTGTATTTGTACAGTTACCAAAACCGAGTTCATCCATTTTGCCCAACATAGCTTTAGCACGACGAGCAGCTTCAACTTTACCTTGTGGAAGAAGAGCCAATTGGCTAACTTTAGCAGCTACGAAAAGCATAGCAGAACCATTTTTACATGCAGCAGCACAAGCACCACAACCGATACAAGATGCAGCATCCATAGCTTCGTCAGCAGCAACTTTGCTGATTGGAATTGCATTAGCATCAGGCACACCACCTGTATTAACTGACACATAACCACCTGCTTGCATGATTTTATCATAAGCACGACGGTCAACTACCAAGTCTTTAATCACAGGGAATGCGTGTGAACGCCATGGCTCAACAGTAATAGTTTCACCATCTTTGAATTTACGCATGTGAAGTTGGCAAGTTGTTACAGCCGAGTCAGGTCCGTGTGGGTGACCATTGATATAGAGAGAACACATACCACAAATACCTTCACGACAGTCGTGGTCAAATGCGATAGGTTCTTGACGATTAGCAACAAGTTGTTCATTGAGTACATCAAGCATTTCAAGGAACGAACTATCTGTTGAAATATTTTTCAAATCGTATGTTACAAAAGCACCTTTGGCTTTTGGTCCGGCTTGACGCCAAACTTTTACTTTAATATTAATTGTCTTTTCCATACGTTATTAAGCTTTATAGTTACGAGTTTGACGTACTACGAATTCATAATCGAGAGGTTCTTTATACATCTTAGGTTCTTTACCTTCACCTTGGAATTCCCAGCAAGAAACATAAGAGAATTTATCATCTTGACGGAGAGCTTCACCTTCTGGAGTTTGGAACTCTTCACGGAAGTGACCACCACAAGATTCTTCACGGTTGAGAGCGTCGCGAGCCATAAGTTCGCCAATTTCGATAAAGTCAGCAAGACGAAGAGCTTTTTCAAGTTCAACGTTGAAATCGTTTTTGTTACCTGGGATAAATACATCAGACCAGAATACTTTACGAATTTCTTGGATACGAGCAAGACCAGTTTTCAAACCTTCAGCTGTACGACCCATACCTACGAAATCCCACATAACGAGACCAAGTTCGCGGTGGATGCTATCCACTGAGCGTTTACCTTGAATCTTCATCAAGCGGTCAATTTTGTCATTGATTTCTTTTTCTGCAGCAACAAACTCAGGAGCGTCAGTTGAGAAACGTGGCACTTGAATTTGGTCAGAAAGATAGTTTTGAATTGTGTAAGGCAATACGAAGTAACCATCAGCCAAACCTTGCATCAATGCAGAAGCACCAAGACGGTTAGCACCGTGGTCAGAGAAGTTAGCCTCACCAATAGCAAAGAGACCAGGGATAGAAGTTTGCAATTCATAGTCAACCCAGATACCACCCATAGTGTAGTGGATAGCAGGGAAGATCATCATTGGAGTTTCGTATGGATTATCATCAACGATTTTTTCATACATTTGGAAGAGGTTACCATAACGAGCTTCAACAGCATCACGACCAAGACGTTCGATAGCATATTTGAAGTCAAGATATACAGCAAGACCTGTAGGGTTAACACCGAAACCAGCATCGCAACGTTCTTTAGCAGCACGAGAAGCTACGTCACGAGGTACGAGGTTACCGAATGCAGGGTAACGACGTTCCAAGTAGAAGTCGCGGTCTTCATCAGGAATTTCAGTTGGTTTCTTTTTACCAGCGCGGATAGCCTCAGCATCCTCTTTTTTCTTAGGAACCCAGATACGACCATCGTTACGGAGAGACTCAGACATAAGAGTCAATTTAGATTGGAATGTACCGTGTACAGGAATACAAGTAGGGTGGATTTGAGCGAAGCAAGGGTTAGCAAACCAAGCACCTTTTTTGTAGCATTGGAGAGCAGCTGAACCGTTAGATGCCATCGCGTTAGTAGAAAGGAAGAATGCATTACCATAACCACCAGTACCGATAACTACAGCGTGAGCTGCAAAACGTTCAACAGCACCAGTTACAAGGTTACGAGCAATAATACCACGAGCACGACCATCGATAATAACAACGTCGAGCATTTCGTAGCGAGTATAAAGTTTAACAGAGCCTTTTTGTACTTGACGGCTAAGAGCAGAATAAGCACCGAGAAGCAATTGTTGGCCTGTTTGACCTTTAGCATAGAAAGTACGAGACACTTGAGCACCACCGAAAGAACGGTTGTCAAGCAAACCACCATATTCGCGAGCAAAAGGAACACCTTGAGCTACACATTGGTCGATGATAGCATTCGATACTTCAGCAAGACGATAAACGTTAGCCTCACGAGCACGATAGTCACCACCTTTAATAGTATCATAGAAAAGACGATAAACAGAGTCACCATCGTTTTGATAGTTTTTAGCAGCATTCACACCACCTTGTGCAGCAATAGAGTGAGCACGACGTGGAGAGTCTTGGATACAGAAGTTAAGCACATTAAAGCCCATTTCGCCAAGAGAAGCTGCAGCAGAAGCACCTGCAAGACCTGTACCAACAACGATTACATCAAGACGACGTTTGTTGGCAGGGTTCACCAATTTTTGGTGAGCTTTATAGTTAGTCCATTTTTCAGCCAAAGGACCTTCTGGAATCTTAGCAGTGATAATATCACCATTAAGCAATTCTTCGATTTTAGCCATAATTTTTTCTTAATGAGGAATGAGAAGTGAGGAGTGAGGAATTAAAAGCCACTACCCTACAACCCTCTCATCTTATTTTATTACTATTTTATTTTCTCAAAAAATATTATTCTGCAACTACTGCAACTGTATCAACAACAGCTTCTACTACTGTTTGAACTGTATCAACAACAGGAGCTACAGCTTCAGCGCAAGTATGAGCATGAGCTGCACAACATTCAGCAGTACAGCAGAAACTTGCAGCGAAATAGAATACTACTACAACAGCAAACATAGCTACAACAAGAGTTGCTACTACGTTAGAGATGCATTTAACGCGTGGCATCCAAGTGTTATTGTTCCAACCCATAGTGTGAAGAGCAGACCATACACCGTGAGTCAAGTGGAACCAAAGACCACCTAACCATACAAGGTAAAGAACTACATAAACAGGATTAGCAAAAGTGTTTTTGATAATCAACACACCATTTGTTGCATTTTCAAGAGCATTATGGCAAACATCTGCGCCAAGCATGTGTTGCAATTCTACTAATTGCATTTTTGCCCAGAAATTGCAAAGGTGAAGGCCGATACCAAGAACAACTACAATGCCAAGAGCAAGCATGTTTTTAGAAGCCCACTCAACGTCTTTTTGACGACCAGACATTGCATAACGTTCTGTACCACGAGCACGATAGTTTTGTACTGTGATGATGAATGCATACACAATGTGTACAACTACTAGGAATGCCAAACCTACAGTAGCAATCAAAGCATACCAGTTTGCACCCAAAAATTCGCAAATAGCGTTGTAATACTCAACACCGAACATTGCATCTGTAATAGAGAAAATGTTCATTGTAGCGTGAAATAAAAGGAACAACACCAAGGCTGCACCAGTAACGCTCATTACAACTTTTCTTCCGATAGAAGAACTTGATAACCAAGTCATAGAGATTAAAATTTTTAAGGTTAGTAAATATAAATTAATTATAGAAATGTGCCATAGACATAAGTTGCGCAAAGATAACTATTATTTTGCATTTGGGCAAATGATTTATCAAAAAAATTAACAAAAAATAAGATAAGTATATTTTATATTCAAAAAAGCCTAAAAATCAAAACATTACAACATAGACAAGAAAATAAAAAAATTTAAACTTAATAAAAAATTGCATATTTAAAGAAAATGAGTTAACTTTGCATTTTATTTATAATGTGTTATTAATAAATTAATAGATAAACTCCAAATACAAAATTACCAATATAAATCTCTAAAAATGAAATCAATATTAAACAAAACAATTTTATCTTTTATAGCTATTTTTCTTTTATGCTCATGTTCAATGTCTAAAAAAATTCCATATTTCAAAGGACTTGAATCATCAAACGAAGAAATTCCTGTTGTGCAAAATGAACCTATCATACATAATGATGATATGTTATCTATTGTCGTGTCAGCAACAGATCCGCTAACAGTAGCACCTTTTAACCTACCAATTATATCATATAGCTCACCTGGTGAAGAAAAACTCAGCACTACTCCAACAATGCAACCATACGTTGTAGATGTAAATGGAGAAATCAATTTCCCTATAATTGGTAAAATAAAAATTGGTGGATTAAAAAAATCAGAAGCTGTAACATTAATCAAAGAAAAACTACAACCATATCTAAAAGACCCTATTATAACTATTCAGTTTTTGAATTATAAAATTACTATATTAGGAGAAGTTCAAAAACCTGGTACATATACCATTTCCAATGAACACATTTCTATTTTACAAGCTTTAGGTATAGCAGGAGACCTAACTATATATGGCCGTAGAGATAACGTACTTCTAATTCGAGAAAAAGAAGGAGGCAAAAAGGAATATATCCGTATAGACTTAACACAAACAAACGTTCTCTCATCTCCATTCTATTATTTACAACAAAATGACGTAATATACGTAGAACCAAATAAAACAAGAATAAACACAGTAATTAGTGCTGCAGCATCTACAAACGCAGCTATATACTTAAGTTCAATATCATCACTTGCCTCTGTAGCTACAACAATTGTTGCAGTCCTCAATATGAGAAGAAAATAAATAGTGCGAGTTCGATATAATTTTTTCTCTCACGGAATACACGGAATTTTATTATTTATCTCCCACAGATAACACAGATTTTATAGATTTTTTCTTCTTTATTATTCGATTCGCTCTTTTGCTACGCAAAAATCGCTCTGCAGATGACACGGATAACCATTCGGCATCTTACATCGGACTGACGTTAAATACATACTAAAAATTATCAATTATGTCAAATAACAAAACAAACACAACCATCGAAGAGATTGATTTATTTGAATTAGCCATAAAAATTATAAAGAAATGGTATATATTCGCAATCTTTGGGGTTATATTTATTATTATCGCCATATATCATGTATTTTCAACACCATCAACATACTCAACATCTGGCACTGTATTAATTCGTTCCGAAAAAGGAATACCAAGTATAATGGGGATAGATGCTTCATTAGCCTCTAATTTCTTAGATTTAGGAATAGGTAGTGATGTTGATAATGAAAAATTAATTTTTCAATCAAAAACACTTTTAAATAAATTAGTAACAGATTTAGACTTACAAACTAGTTCCTTCTACCAAAAACGTCTTGGTGGATATCACCAACTATATAATAATGAACCTATAATTATTGTTTTTCCCGAAAACTATAAAAATACAATAAAAGGCTCTTTAACAATAGATGTAAAGAAAACAAAAGAATCGACTTGGAAGATAAAATTTAAACATAAATGGAAACTAAAAACCACTAAATTCAAAACTGAAATAAAAGATTTATCGACACCTGTAGAAACTATATGGGGTACTTTTGGATTCATTGAAGATGCAACAAAAATAGACCCTGAATATCCTAACTATAAATTAAGATTTATCACCCTATCAAAAAAATCAAGAATTGACGAATATTCAGATAATATCCGCATTGCAATATCTGATAAAAAAGCTAATGCTATTAGTATTAGCATAGAAGGTGGCAGTATAGTTAAAAACGAGGCAATAGTCAACAAAGTAATAGAATTATATAACCAAAATAACATTGACGATAAGAAACAATCGTCCTTAGAAACATTAAACATTATTGAAAACAGAATAAAAACAATAAAAAATGATTTAGATATAATTGATTACAAAGTTGAAGAGTATCGAGTAAAAAACAATTTAGCAGATTTAACAACTCAAGCAGAATTAATTATTGAATCTGCTAGCGCATATGAACAAACCATTACTGAAATAGAAATGGGATACACATTAGTATCGTTCATTGAAAATCACATACTTAATTCTGATACAATAGAACTTATTCCAAACACAAATATTGAAGATGGAACACTTATAGAACTAATATCTACATACAATACTGATGTAGTGGAATATTTACGTTTAAAACGTTCGACAAATGAAAATAACCCTTTTGTCGCTCAATTAAAAGATAAAATATTGCTAACTCGCAACAATATTCTTCAAACCATAAAAAGTACAAAAGAAAGCTTAGACATTCAGAAACAAGATTATATTAAACGAAATAGAGAAATAAACAAACAAATTTCATCTATTCCAATAATCGAAAGAGAATTTATAGAATTAGCTCAAGAACAAGAAATTAAACGCACTATTTACATATTCTTGCTTCAACAATATGAGAATATACAAACAACCTTAGTGTCGAACTCTAATTCAAGCAAAGTAATTGACTACGCATATACATCAGAACAACGTATATCACCTCGTAAGTCAGTATCCCTATTAATTGCTATTTTTATGGCTGGGTTGTGTGGTTTAATTTATATATTCTTAGAATCATTATTAAATAAGAAAATAGTAAATAAAATACAACTATCATCTCTCACAAAGAATGCAATAATTGCCTCTATACCTAAAGCAAAAGATAATATTATATCTCAGAAATCAGATGATTTGCTGAATATGGCTTTCCGCTCTTTGCGTACAAACCTAATTCTAAACAACAACACAGTTATACTTATTACAAATTCAAAAGAGGAAGACAATAGAAATAATATTGCATTAAACACTTCATTATCTTTCACTTTCCTTAAGAAAAAAGTGGCACTCGTTGATGTTAATCAAAGCAATGAATACGGCGTTGGTTTTGCTAATTGCTTGAATAATACAAACGAAATAGGAGATATTAAACAATGTTATAAAGACAACAACTATCTACATATCTACCCTATTGGAGAATCAAATATCAACACTTCGGACTTATTAGCATCAGAAGATTTCAATGAATTTATCAAAAAACTTCAAAATGAATATGATTATATCATAATAAACTCTACTCCAATAGAATCTGATTCATTCCAAATTCTTAATAAATTGGCTGATATAAATCTATTTGTTTGTACTAAGAACATAACTAAAAAAGAGAACATCAAATATTTAGAATTGGCAACTAATAACTTAAAAGTAAATAATATCGCCATTATTATGAATGGAGTATCAGAAAATGAAATGTTATAATTAGATATACATACAAACAAAAAAGAAGGACAAATTGTCCTTCTTTTTTTTGTTTATATATTCAGAAAACTACTACTCTACTCCATCATTTTGCGCACCTCTTTCAATGCCTCTTCGTTATCTGTAATAATTAAAACGACATCGCCAACTACAAGGTGAGTATTTCCGCGCGGAATAAAATATTTCTCTTCACGTTTCACCATTGCTACCAAGGTATTGTCCGGAATTGTAATATCCATTAAACGATCGCCATGTGCAAGCATTTTTTCAGTAACTTGCATTTCACTCATTGCAGATTTAATGTCATCTGAAAATTCTACATCAAATTCTTTCAATTTTTCTTTTTTCTTCATTGGCAAATCAAGATGAAACCAACGAGCCACTTGAGGAATCATTGTACCTTGAAATACAAGAGATAAAATAGTTATGAAGAATACGACATTAAACATTGTATTAGCATTCTCTACGCCAGCTATAAGCGGGTAAGTTGCAAAAATAATAGGCACAGCACCACGTAGTCCGACAAACGAAGTAAACATGCGTCCATTCAACGAAAATTTTCGAAATGGTAACATAGATATTAAGACCGACAATGGACGCGAAATAAATATCATAAACAGGCCAACCAAGATGCCTATACCTGCAACGGGTAATAATTCTGATGGATTTACCAATAAACCGAGCGAGAGGAACATGATTATCTGGAATAACCATGTAAGACCGTCGAAAAACTTCATAGAACTGCGTTTATGCACAAAACGACTATTACCCAAAAATAGACCTCCAATATATACTGCCAAATATCCGTTGCCCCCTATCCATGTTGTAAAGCCAAATATAAACAACATTACAGAAATAAGCAATACGGAATAAAGAGCGTCGTTGGTCAAATCAATACGATTGATAACACGTTGAGCTAAACGTCCAAGCAAATATCCACACACCATACCAAGCGCAAATTGCTGAACAAAAAGCCATATTACCTCATTGATGCTAACGTCTGGTGCGCTTAAAAGTTGTAATAATACGATTGTGAGCATATATGCCATTGGGTCGTTACTACCCGACTCTAACTCCAACAATGGACGGAGATTCTCTTTTAATGCTAAATTTTTAGACCGTAAGATAGAGAAAACAGAGGCAGAATCGGTAGATGACATTGTAGCAGCCAACAATAAAGATTCAATAAAAGAGAATGATACGGCAGTGAACCAACTATTTGTAATCCAATAGATGAAACCACCTGTCATCAAGGCAGTTAATAATACCCCAAGCGTTGCCAATGTAAGTCCGGGCAACAGTACGGGCTTGATATCATGGATTTTGGTGTCCATACCACCCGAAAACAATATGACATTCAAGGCGATAACGCCAATGCTTTGAGCCACCAAAGGAGAGTCAAACTCAATCCAATCAAGACCTTCACTTCCGACAAGACATCCTAAAAACAAGAACATCAACAAAGTAGGCACCCCAAAACGGTGGCCTGCCTTGCCTAACATAATGCTCACAAAAAGCAATATGCCCGATAATAATAAGAAAAATTCAAAAGATAGTCCCATAATATTCAATGCGCAATGCAAATGCACAATGCATAATTATTAATTGTTATTTATTGTTTTTTTAATTGTTCTACTAATTTAGGTACTCCAACTGCGGCACGCTCTGCAATATAAGTGATTTGATTTGGTATGCGAGGTGCATTGAATGCTGCATTGACATCATTCACAGCTGGATCCACTATATATATTGGTACATCAGGACGCACATAATGGACCAAAGATGCAGCAGGATAGACATTGAGCGATGTGCCAACTATAATCAAAATATCAGCTTTTTCGGTTATCTCGATTGCCTTTTCGAGCATAGGCACTGACTCACCAAAAAAGACTACGAACGGACGCAAGAGTGAACCATCGGGGTGTTTTGCGTCTAATTTTTGTTCCCAGCCTTCAATCGGCACAGTAGCAAATTCGTTCCACGAACTGCGTAATTTGCGTAATTCGCCATGCAAATGGACAATATTTTTGCTTCCTGCACGCTCGTGAAGGTCGTCGATATTTTGAGTTATTATAGAGACTTCGTGCGTATGCTCTAACTCTGCCAATGCAATATGTGCTGCGTTAGGCTCTTTTTCGAGCAATTCTTTGCGGCGAATATTGTAAAACTCTATTACTTGCGCACGATTTCGCACTAAAGCTTCGGGTGTACAAACATCTTCGATACGATAATTTGCCCATAAACCATCAGAATCACGGAATGTTGCAATTCCACTATCGGCACTAATGCCTGCTCCTGTTAAAACTACAATCATAATTGAAAGATGAAATTTTCTGCTTGCGCAAGAATTTTTAGTACTTGCAGCTTACGCCAATTAAGAGTGCAAAGTTACAAAAAAATATACAAAATATTTCATAAATAATCGCTATTTTCAATAATAATTATGACTTAATATATACGTAAGATAAAAGTACTCCGCAGATAAGACTATAGTATGTTTATAGTATATTTATCCTATATTTATAGTATATTTATGGTATATTTATAGTATGTTGTAGGTAAGACAAGGTAAGGTTCTTCATCAACTTAGTTGAAAGAAATACATTCGTTGCTTTACATAACCCCCTCCGCCCGTTGGGCTCGTCCCCCTAAAACAGGGGGACAATATCGGGTTATAATAGTTTTGAGTGTTTATTTTTAGTTTAGAGGAGATGTTCTTAAAATACTTTCAACTAAGTTGATGAAGAACCGTAGGTAAGACAAGGTAAAGGTGATTGTATGGAATTAGATTTTGAAGAATTAGGGTATAAAAAAACAGAGGCAGCGGTTTTCTCAAACCACTGCCCCCCTCATAATAAGTGAGATTGACTCTTTTTTTTATTATTTCAGAATTATAGCAAACTTATCTGCGTGTTGTTGATGTATTTTTATTGGTTTTTACGGTTGTTGTTGTTTTACGTGCCGTTGAGTTGGTAGTGCGAGTAGATGTTGATGTGGCTGGTTTAACAGTAGTGGCACGTGAGGTTGATGTTGTTGTGCGTAGTGCTGGAGTTGTAGAACGACTATTTGAAGTTATTGGCGCAACTGATGTAGAACGAGTTGCTGTTGTGGTAGTTCGAGGTGCAATGGTCGTTGGTTTGTTGGTTGATGTAGTTGTATTTGTAGTTTTACGTGTAGTAGTAGAAGTCGTGGTGGTGGTAGTTGGTCGTGCTGGTAATGTTGTAGATTTAGTTGTTGATTTGGTTGTAGTTGATGTTGTAGGACGACGAGTTGTTGTAGTCGTTGTAGTCGTTGAAGTTGTAGGTTGAGTGCGTGTAGCAGGTTTCTCTACTCTATTATTAGTGCTTGTGCTTAAACTACCAGCAGGACGGCTTGGAGAGATTGGTCGTGCTTCGACATGGCGATTGGGTGTTGGCTCGGCACGATAGCCTTGATTTGGGCGGTGAGTTACATAATCGTTACGAGAGATTGTGCGATGCAATTCCACATGATGAGTGTGATGATTGTAATCGACAGGGCGATGGAAGTCGCAACGAGTGTGATGATTGTGCCACACGTGAATATGACGATGATAGCTATGATAACCTAAGCATGTGTAGTGATGATAATAGTGAGGATAGTAATTCCAATACCAAGTTGAGCGATAAACGGCGTAGGTAGGCAACCAGAACCAGTCAAATATCACAGGGCGAACTGCGTAGCGTGGGACAATGACATAATTGTTGCCATAAATATCACGATTGCCGACAATAGTCACAGTGGCAGAGGTTTTATTTGTGCCCTCGACGATGAGTGATGCCACGTCTTGATATAAATCTTGCCCGATTACGGCTTGAATTACAATTAAATGAGTGCCTTTTTCTTCAACTTCGACTACACGTAGGAAATCAACATATCCGTCGTTATTTAAATCGAGATTAGAAATACGATTGTCAGGGTCATTGAGTCTGTATTCAAAATCTTCTACATTTTTAGATTCGCCAAATGTAATAGCCACAGCTTCTAAATCGAGATTGTCGCTCACTTGATAGTTTTGGGCTTGAACAGTCACCGTTTGTTGTGCAGATACTCCTATGGTAGCCAACAAAATACCTAATAAAAATATAATGCGTCTCATAATAATTGAAAATTTAGTGTTGTTGTTATTTCTTAGCCGGCTTTTGTCATTTTGACGAATAGTGAATAAAAAAGTTTAATAAACAACAAAAAATTTTTTATTATTACAAAAAAATTATTTATCTTTGCATATCAAAAATGTAGTAAGGGGACTTCTATAAATTCCCTTAAAAAATTTAGCTAATAACTAATCATTAACAACTAATAAGACATGAAACAACTCACAGAACTCCGCGCTCTTATGGCAGAGCACAAAGTGGATGCCCTCATTGTGCCAGGCACAGACCCTCACGCAAGTGAATATATTGCAGCACATTGGCAAGAACGTAATTATGTATCAGCCTTCACAGGCTCGGCAGGTACGGCTGTAATCTCTCTTGATGGTGGTTGTCTTTGGACAGACTCGCGCTACTTCCTACAAGCTAGCGAACAATTGAAACTATCAGGTCTTACACTCCAAAAAGATGGCGAAATCGGTACACCTACTATAAATCAATGGCTTAAAACAACTCTTGGTGCAGGTAAAACAGTAGCCATCAATCCAGATATGATTTCAATCAACGGCTATAAAGCTCTTGAAAATGAACTAAAAGCTGCTGGTCTAAATATCTACACTGAATTTGATTTTGTTAATGCTATATGGACTGACCGTCCTGCTATGCCACAATCGAAAGCTGTAGTATTTGACGAAACTCATTGCGGACAATCAACTGCCGACAAACTAACAGCTCTTCGCACACGCATGGCTGACGCCAAAGCAAATACATTGCTAATCACCGCATTAGACGACATCGCATGGTTGTTCAATCTTCGTGGTGCAGACATCGACTACAACCCTGTGCTTATCGCATTCGGTCTTGTAACTGACAAAGATGCTACCCTATTTATCAATCCAGATAAATTGACTGATGAAGTGCGCACACATCTTGCGAAAGCAGGCGTAAAAACTGACGATTACACAAATATCAAACCTACACTTTCGGCTCTTGCAGCAAATACTCGCATTGCAGTTGACCCAGTGAAATGCAACTATGCACTCTATAAAGCAATCCCTGCAGTAGAAGCAATTATCGAGTTACCATCGCCTGTATTCCGTATGAAATGTATTAAAAATGCAGTAGAACTTGCTGGCGTAGAACGTGCTATGCGCAAAGATGGTGTTGCTCTTGTACGCTTCTGGATGTGGCTCGAAAAAGCAATTGCTAATGGCGAAAAAGTAACCGAACTTTCGGCTATTGACAAATTGCATGAATGCCGTGCTGAACAGGAGGGATTCTTGACTGAAAGTTTCAATACAATCGCGGGTTATGGCCCTCACGGTGCAATTGTACACTATGCAGCCGATGAGGACTCTAATATCGAACTCAAAGCAGAATCATTCTTCCTACTCGACTCAGGCGGTCAATACTATGATGGTACAACCGACATCACTCGTACAGTGGCACTTGGCAATCCAACAGCCGAAATGAAAGCCGACTATACATTGGTGCTCAAAGGTCACCTTGCACTTGGACACCAACTCTTCCCATACGGCACACGCGGCGCACAACTTGACGTGCTAGCACGTTGCTTCTTGTGGAATGCAGAATTGCAATATGGTCATGGCACAGGTCATGGTCTCGGTCATTGCCTCAACGTGCACGAAGGGCCACAATCAATCCGTATGGACGAAAACCCAACTATTCTTGAGCCGGGTATGCTACTATCGAACGAACCAGGTCTTTACAGAGCAGGCAAACATGGTATTCGCATCGAGAATATTGTGGCAGTAGCCGACTACGACAACAATGTAAACGAATTTGGTCGTTTCCTTCACTTCAAAGCATTGACACTCTTCCCATACGATAGTCGCTCTATTGAAATCGGTATGCTTTCGCCAGACGAATTATTGCAAATCAATGCTTATCACCGCATGGTTTACAACGCTCTTGCACCTTATCTCACTGCAGAAGAAGCAGAATGGCTCAAAGCAAAAACTGCTCAACTCTAAAAAAAAAAAAAAACAGCACCAAATACAACAAAAGGCTGACTCAAAAACGAGTCAGCCTTTGTTTATTTTCTAAATCAGATTGTCGCTCAACACGCACTGTGAGTGTGTATTTTTTGACTGTTTACTCCCTTTTAGGTCGTAAACCGTCATACGCTCGGCATAGTTCAAACGTGGATTGACTCTGCCCTCACTTACATGACAGTCTTCTTGCTTGAAGGTTGCTTACACCTTGCTTGGAGGTAGGGAACGAGAATACACAATGTGAGTGTGTATTCCAAAGAAAAAACTACTCCAACGCCTGCTTGGCTTGATTGAAAATTCGCTCCAAACGCATCATATTACGCGCCATAAACGTATAAAACTTTTGCCAATCTTCACGACGATGAAAATCCATTTCTTCACTCAACCTTATATAAATGCGACAAACATCCTTACCCGTTTCCAATCTATAAAAAGGTTCATAAACAACCTCCATAGCCTCAAACGCCTCTTCAAACAACAAGCGACAAGCCTTGAAATGCTCAAACAATTCAATTCTACGCTCATAATCCGTATGATTAATCTCCAATACGACAGCCACTTCATGTCGCTGTACATCAAACTTCAACTCCGTTCCTTTCAAACGAGTATTATACAACATAAACTTCTGTTTACGCTGAGCCAATCTCGGAATAGTATTGCAATAATCAGCAAAACCATTCCAAAAATCAGTCTTCAATTGTTTCAATTCATCGCGTTTATACATATTTCTCGAAATTTTGTGCAAAGTTAGTTATTTTTTATGACTTCAAGACACAAAATAAAAACAAATTAAAATAAAAAAACAAGAAAAACAACACTTTACAAATAAGAAATATAAAAATAATGTTTTTTAACACAAATTTGCAACGCTGAAAACCAATACATTACACAAAAAACAAAATAAAACACAAGCATTTTGCTTTCAAATTAATACATGCTGTAAAACATAAAAAAAAATAATAAAAAAATGATACAACAAAAAATATTTTATAGTACTTTTGCGTCGCAAAATTGAAATGCACATAACCTTAACAAAATAATCTAACTAAAAAGTCTATTACTATGATTATCGGTATTCCAAAAGAAATCAAAAACAATGAAAATCGCGTAGGTGCTAATCCTGCTGCTGTTCGTGAATTCGTGAAACACGGTCACACTGTGTATGTACAAGCTACTGCTGGAGTTGGCAGCGGTTATGCTGACGAAGAATATGTAGCTGCTGGTGCTACTATCCTACCTACTATCGAAGAGGTATACGCTATTGCTGAAATGATTTACAAGGTGAAAGAACCTATCGCATACGAATACCCTCTTATCCGTAAAGGTCAACTATTGTTCACATACTTCCACTTCGCTTGCGAAAAAGAGTTGACAGAAGCAATGATTGAACAAGGTGCTACTTGCTTGGCTTATGAAACTGTAGTGAAAGACGGTGTATTGCCATTGCTCCAACCTATGTCAGAAGTGGCTGGTCGTATGGCTACTCAAGAAGGTGCTCGTTTCCTCGAAAAACCACAAGGCGGTAAAGGTATGTTGTTGGGCGGTGTACCAGGTGTACGTCCTGCACGCGTTCTTGTACTCGGTGGTGGTATCGTAGGTTACAATGCAGCTCTTATGGCAGCTGGTATGGGTGCTGATGTTACAATCACAGATATCTCTCTCCCACGTCTCCGTCAATTGGAATATATGTTGCCTAAAAACGTGCGCACACTCTACTCTTCACAATATAACATCGAAAGAGAATTGCCTCAAACTGACCTCGTTATCGGTTCAGTTCTTATCCCTGGTGCTAAAGCTCCACATATCATCACTCGCGATATGCTCAAATTGATGCAACCTGGCACTGTTATGGTTGACGTTGCTATCGACCAAGGTGGTTGCTTCGAAACTTCGCACCCTACAACTCACTCTGAACCTATTTTTGAAGTTGATGGTATCGTTCACTACTGCGTAGCTAACATCCCAGGTGCTGTGCCTATGACTTCAACTAATGCTCTTGGCAACGCTACCCTCCCTTATGCTATCCGCATTGCTAACATGGGTTGGAAAGAAGCTTGCCGTGCTGATGCTGGTCTTGCTAAAGGTCTTAACGTAGTTGATGGCAAAATCTGCTTCAAAGCAGTGAGCGAAGCGTTCAACATGCCTTATACTCCAGTTGAAGAAATTTTGAAATAAAAAAAACAACACATACAAAGAAGTAGGCTGACTCAAAAAAAAGTCAGCCTATTTTCATTTAAAAAACAATAAAACTATTGCCAAATGAAGATTTTGTTGTATCTTTGTAGATTAAACAAAAAACTCGTGCCTAATATCGAAATATATGGAAAATTATTTTAAACATGAATCGGCATACGTTGATGAAGGATGTGTGATTGGGGCAAGAACTAAGATTTGGCATTTTTCACACATTATGTCAAATTGCATAATTGGCGAAGATTGCAATATTGGTCAAAATGTTGTAATTTCGCCTAATGTGAAATTAGGACGCAATGTAAAAATACAAAATAATGTGAGTGTTTATACTGGAGTTATTTGTGAAGATGATGTATTTCTCGGGCCATCAATGGTATTCACAAATGTTATAAATCCTCGCAGTGCTATAGTGCGCAAAAATGAATATAAACCAACCATACTTCGTCGTGGAGCCTCGATTGGAGCAAATGCGACTATTATATGTGGCAACGAAATTGGTGAATATGCAATGATTGGGGCTGGTGCTGTGATAACCAAGCCCGTGCCTCCATATGCATTAGTAGTAGGCAATCCTGCACGCCAAATTGGTTGGGTAAGTGAATATGGCCACAGATTGAATTTTAATAACGAAGGATTTGCTACTTGTCCAGAGACTGGTGATATTTATAAATTAGCAAACGGAGCGGTAATAAGAGATAAAGTATGAAAAATTATGAATTTACCATAGCATTTGACGCAGATGATACACTGTGGGACAATGAGATATTCTTTAGACAAAGCGAACAAGAATTTTGCAAATTGATAAATAAATTCGCCCCTGCACTGACAGAAAAAGATATTATGCCTGTCTTATTTGACATAGAAGTGAGTAATTTATCAATTTATGGATTTGGCGTTAAAAGCTTTGTGCTGAGTGCAATAGAAACGGCTGGAATATTATTGAAAAATGACGTCCCTTACCACATAATAAAGCGTATAACCGAAATAGGTCGCGAACAATTGATGCAACCTATCACCCTATTAGCTGATGTAGAAACAACTCTTGCCGAATTGAAAGCAGAAGGTAAGTATCATCTCATAATAGTTACAAAAGGGGATTTGCTCGACCAAGAAAATAAGATAAAACGCTCAGGATTAGCAAAATATTTCGACCGTACCATTGTTATAAGCGACAAACAAGATGACGATTATATGAAGGTAATAGCAGACTTGAAATGTGACCCTAAAAAATTAATTATGGTCGGCAATTCATTTAAATCAGACATCCTACCTGTTGTAAAATTAGGAGGCTACGGAATATACATTCCATATCATACAACTTGGGCGCATGAAGTAGTTGATACGATTAAACATGAAAGAATTGTTGAAATTGAAAAAATAGGTGAAATCAAACAAGCATTGAATAAATTTAAAATATGAAAAAATATCTTTTTATAATAATAATTACCATAATTTTTGCATCATGCGGTAATCACAAAAATTCGAACGAATTCATAGGTAGTTACTCTAATGATACTATTACTTTTGTTTTCAAGGGAAAAGGAACATGTGATGTTATTACAGCTAACCAAACTATGCAAAATTGCGATTATTCATTAGATGTAGATATGAAAAACATCTGCGTAGTAGATGCTAATCAAAATATCTATCTATTTGAAATAAAAGAAGATTGTATTGTTTCTAATATAGGCTCAACTTTAAAAAAAATAAAATAATGAATATAAAAGAAATACGTATCGAAGATTTTGACTATGCTCTCCCTGATGAGCGTATAGCAAGATATCCATTGACTGAACGCGACCACTCTAATTTGCTACATTGGCAAAATGGCGAAATTGAGCAATTGCATTTCTATGACTTACCCGACACATTGACTCACAATGATTTATTAGTATATAATAATACAAAAGTAATTCAAGCTCGCTTGCATTTTCAAAAAGAAACAGGGGCTACAATTGAAATTTTCTGTCTCGAACCACACGCACCAGCTGATTATAATCTTGTGTTTCAAGAAAATAAAAGTTGCGTATGGAAATGTCTTGTAGGAAACTCAAAAAAATGGAAAGAGGGGGCATTAAAACAAACAATGTATATCAAAGACATTTTATTCCAATTAGAAGCCACAAGAATAGAATCAGAAAATGCTGGAATGTCGCATCTTGTTCGCTTTGAATGGGATAATGAAGAGATTTTATTTTCTGATATATTAGCCCATTTTGGAGAATTGCCTATACCCCCATATCTCAATAGGGCAACAGAAGAAAAAGACAAAGAAACATATCAAACCGTATATTCCAAAATAGATGGTTCTGTAGCTGCTCCTACTGCTGGTTTGCATTTTACGATGGATGTATTACGCCGATTAGCATTAAATGGAATTCGAGAAGATGAGATAACATTACATGTAGGAGCTGGAACATTCCAACCTGTTAAATCAGAGGAAATTGGCGACCACCCAATGCACCGCGAAATTATTTCAATCAACAAATCAACAATAGAAGATTTAATAGCTTCGGCAGGGCATATTGTAGCCGTAGGAACTACATCGGTTAGAACCTTAGAAAGTTTATATTATTTAGGATGTCGCATTGCTCTCAACCCAGAAAGCCCTGATTTGATGGTAGAACAATGGGAACCATACGAAAATAATTATACGCTTACAACTAAAGAGGCTCTACAAAATATTATTGATTATCTCAACCACAATCATTTATCGGCGCTCAATGCTGCAACTCGAATTATGATTGTTCCATCATTTCAATTCCGCATTGTAAACAAAATAATTACTAATTTCCATCAACCTAAAAGCACGCTCTTGCTTCTTATATCGGCTTTTGTCGGCATCAATAATTGGCGTAAAATCTACGATTTCGCTATGGAAAATGGATTCAGATTTTTATCATACGGAGATAGCTCATTGTTAGAGAGAAATTAAAACATGAAATTAAAACTACTAATAATAACACTAATTGTTTCTGTCAACCTATTTTCGGCAGAAACAATTTGTCGTTCTAAAAACCGATTTGCTATCAACATCGGTGAAATGGCAATAACCGACCATTATCTTAGTAACCAAGAATATAAGGGCTTATCATTGGGCTTAGATATCAACCATACAAATTATTATAACAACACAAATAATCGCATTTCTTGGCAAGTATATGACCATTGGAGATATGGCAGATTGATAAATCCATCATACACCGCTATGATTCAATACATTGGTGGAAATATAGGCTTTGCTTCTCACTACAATTGGCTACCAATCAAAAATCTACGTTTAATGGCTGGTAGTGCAATAGACATTTATGGAGCATTAAAAACACAATCACGCAATGTAAACAATCCATATTCTGGTGATATTCAATTAAATTTAATGGCTTCATTGGGTGCTCAGTACCAACTCTCTTTCAATAAATGGGCTTTAACATTCGACTATTTAGCCACCTCTCCTATCATTGGGGGTATGTTTGTACCCGAAATGGGCGAATCGTATTACGAAATTTATCTCAATTTACCAGCTTCTCTCAACAACGTTACGCATTTCACCTCATTCCACAACAGACAAGGCGTAAATGGCTCATTATCCGTCAACTTTGTATTGCCAACTGTCACTTTATTTGTAGGTATGACTCATAATCATCAATGGTGGCAAGCAAATCAAACAAATTTTTATATTAAAGAATTGTCCGGACAAGTAGGAATTGCTCTAAATTTAGGAATAATTAAAAATTAAAATATGAACCAAAATTAATTATGAAAAAATTATTGATAATAATAAATATTGCTTTTCTACTTTTAGGATGCTCCAAAGAGGATACTATCACACAATACAATAGTGACCCTAAAGAAAATTTTGATGCTCTTTGGAATATATTAGATGAAAGATATTGCTATTTTTCATACAAAAACATTGATTGGGACAAAGTCTACGATGATTTCTCTCCTCGCATAGATAAAGTCAAAGATGTCTTTCAATTATTTGATTTAATGGCAGAAATGATTGACGTATTACAAGATGGACACGTCAATCTATACGCTCCGTTCGACATATCATCATGCACTAATTGGTTTGACTCATATCCTGCTGACTATAATGCCTATTTTTTATCAAAACATTTTGATTCTGAATTACGTTCAGCGGGCGGATTTGCATATACTACCATTGAAAATGGCAAAATAGGCTACATCTGTTACAGCAGTTTCTCAAATGGATTTTCTGCTGCTAATTTGACGTATATAGACGCTTTTTTCCATCAACTAAATAACGTTGAGGGAATTATAATCGACGTACGCAACAATGGAGGTGGTTCATTAGGCTATAGCGAACAACTATCAGCTTGTTTCTTCAAAGAAAAAACCGTAACAGGCTATATGCGTCATAAAACTGATAAATGCCACGATTGCTTTTCTGAACCAACCGAAATAATAACCGACCCAGCCGATGCTCTTATCGATTGGAGCGATAAAAAAATAGTTGTTCTTTCAAATCGTCGATGCTACTCTGCAACTAACGACTTCATAGTGCGCATGAAACAAGCACCGAATGCAACTGTGATTGGTGGCATCACAGGCGGTGGTGGTGGCATGCCTCTTTCTCAAGAGTTACCTAATGGATGGATGATTCGTTTCTCGGCTGTACCTATGTTCGACGCTGAAATGCAACACACCGAATTTGGTGTAACTCCTGATATCGAAGTACATATCGCTCCCAATGCCGTCGACGACACTATCCTACTGCGCGCAATTAACGCAATAATCCACCCTACCAATTAACATACCAATAGCAACCTTCAAGCAACCTTCACCGAAGAAGACTGACAAATTAAATAAAAAATGAAATTTACCACTCCTATCAACATAAAACCCAACAAAACAATCGACCACAATTCACGCATATTAATGCTTGGTTCTTGTTTTACTGAAAATATAGGTAAAAAACTAATAGAATCAGGACTTAACGTGGTAATGAATCCAATGGGTATATTATACAACCCTATTTCAATATACACTGCATTGGAACGAATTATTGACGGACGTGAATTTACTGATTCCGACCTATTCTTTCATAATGGATTATGGGCTTCATTTATGCACCATGGTTCGTTTTCTCATTCCGATAAAAACGAAGCCCTCAGAATGATGAACGAACGATTACACGAAGGTCATGAACAACTAAAAAATGCTACTCACCTAATTATCACATTCGGCTCAGCCGAGGTCTATGAAATAATAGAACCCCAATATTGCATATCATCAACATCAAAACAAATTGTTAGCAATTGCCACAAACTCCCCTCTCGCAACTTTTCAACCCGACTACTATCAATCGACGAAATAACCACTCCATACACCAAACTCTCAACTCTAAACTCTCAACTCTCAACTCTATTCACCATTTCCCCTGTCAGATACTTAGGCAACGGAGCCCACAGCGGACAAATAAACAAATCTACTCTACTGCTCGCAACTGACCAAATTTGTAAAAAAACAAAAGCTGACTATTTTCCTGCATACGAAATAATGATGGACGAATTACGAGATTATCGTTATTATGCTGCCGATATGATTCATCCATCTGAAATAGCTGTCGATTATATATTTGAGCGATTCACCGAAACATATTTTACTCATGAGGCTATTCGCACAGCCGAAGAGGTGCAAAAAATTAAAAAATCACTTTCACATCGTCCTCTACATCCCGACTCCGAAGAATACAAAAAGTTCCAGAAAAAACTATTACAGCAAATTGATGATATAACAAAAAAGTATCCGGTTCAATTCTAAAAAAAGTGCACAGTGTTGTGCACTTTTTTTTTTACTTATCACTCATAAGTTCTCTACGTAATTGATTATAATACCCTATTTTAGGCTCTACACTTCTATCTTTATACATCTCATCAATTATTAAATCTTTCTTCTCTACAATATATTTTTGTATAAAATATTCTACTTCATGAATTGTTTCTAATCCATAAAGACAAACTTCATGACTCAACCCCTCATAACGACGAATATAATAAGGACAATTGTATTTTTTCAATCTCCTAACTAATGAATTTGACCCATAAAATCCATAACCAAACATTTCTATCTTATTGTATGTAACAATATTATCTTTCGTGCCATGAAACAACATCGTAGGAGCTGGTCGGCGTGCATAATCCACCCATCCACTTGTGGTCAATATCGCACCCGAATATGCCACAACTCCTGCAAAACGCAGCGTATCAGGCAATAAAGCTGTATAACAACAACCATTACTCTGCAAATAATCTGTCTGTAAAGCTATTATTGCCCCTGCACTCGACCCCACCAATATCACTTTATCCGAATCTATTCCCTCTTTTTCAATCAAATAAGCTACTGCTGCCGAACAATCTTCTACAGCTTGATAAATAGCATTTTGCAGTGTCTGCACCAACATTATTCCCTTCGCCCTGAACCCCTCCATCCTAAGTCGATAATCAATCGCAACCACCCTAAAACCTCGCTCACTCATAGCCGTGCAATATTCCACTACCATACTATCATTACGACTACCAGATATAAAAGCACCTCCATGCATATACAAAATCACATAATCCGATTTAAGCTCAATTGGCTCATAAATAGTCATATACAAATCCAAAGTATCATATCGCGTTACATACACAACATCACGCATGTCTATTGCATTCATCATACCGACAATGCCAACAAATAACAATAAAAACATTAGCCTTTTCATAGTAGTAATAATTTAGGTTTAAACATAAAAAAGCTGCCGAAGTGCAATTCTTCGACAGCTTAATATAAATTATTGATTTAAAGAGACTTTATCTTAAATCATAGCTTTAATTTCAGCAGCAACTTTAGCTGGTGTGAAACCAAGTTTTTCGTCAAGCACAGTATAAGGAGCCGAGAATCCAAATGATTCCAATCCAAAAATCTTGCCATTCTCACCTACTAAGCCCATAAGGTTTACTGGCAAACCTGCTGTAAGACCGAAACGTTTCACGCCACATGGCAACACTTCTTGTTGATATTCTGCTGATTGTGTACGGAACAAACCTTCTGATGGTACAGAAACAATGCTCAAACGCACACCTTCTGCGCGCAACAATTCTGCTGCTTCTGCCAATGTCGAAACTTCCGAACCTGAAGCCACACACACAACTTGTGGGTTTTCGTCAGCCGACACTACGTATGCACCACGTTCAGCACCACGAGCCTCTACTGTGCGGTCGCCTGGAAGGTCTTTAATATTTTGGCGTGAAAGAATCATAGCTGTTGGTGTCGACATATTTTTCATCATCATGTCGTAAGCCACTGTAGTCTCTTCTACGTCAGCAGGACGCAATACGAGTACTGAGTTTTTACCGCTATGATTTTTCAATTTTTCCATCAAACGAATTTGTGCTTCTTGTTCCACTGGTTCGTGAGTAGGACCATCTTCACCTACACGGAACGCATCGTGGCTCCAAATGAATTTCACAGGCAATTCCATCAACGCAGCCATACGCACTGCTGGTTTCATATAGTCTGAGAATACGAAGAATGTACCGCAAGCAGCCAACACACCGCCGTGCAATGCCATACCGAGGCACAAGCAAGCCATTGTCAACTCAGCCACACCTGCTTGAAGGAATGCACCTGAGAAGTCGTCTTTTGTGATTGCTTTTGTATATTTCAAGAAACCATCAGTTTTGTCTGAGTTCGACAAGTCAGCCGACGAAACCACCATATTTTCAACTTGTTGAGCAAGCACACCCAAACATGCAGCCGAAGCAGCACGAGTTGCTTGGTTAGGTTTTTGAATCAAGCCCGACCAATCTACTTCAGGAGCAACACCTGAGAACCATTTTTCCATTTTAGCAGCTTTTTCTGGGTTAGCTTTAGCCCATTCTGCTTTAGCTGCATAGCGTTCTGCTACAATGCCTTTCAACTCTTCACGACGACGAGCATACAATTCTTTTGTCTCTTCAAACAATACGAATGGCTCTTCTGGATTACCTCCAAGATTTTTCACTGTATTGATGTAAGCATCGCCACCAAGAGGAGCACCGTGTGTAGCACAGTTGCGTTCATAGCTTGAACCATCTGCTTTCAACGCACCTTTACCCATCACAGTTTTACCAATGATAAGTGTAGGACGCTCTTTTTCAGCTTGTGCTTTGTTCAATGCTTCACGAATTTGAGCAGCGTCATTACCGTCAATTTCAAGCACATACCAGCCCCAAGCCTCATATTTTTTAGCTACATCTTCGCTCGACACCTCGTCGCACATAGTCGACAATTGCACGTCGTTCGAGTCGTAGAACATAATCAAATTGTCCAATCCAAGGTGACCTGCAGTACGACCTGCACCTTGCGAAATCTCCTCTTGAATACCACCGTCCGAAATGAATGCATAGATAGTTTGATTCATCACATCACCAAGACGAGCTTTCAAGAATTTAGCAGCAATCGCAGCACCAACAGCAAATGTATGACCTTGACCGAGTGGACCTGAAGTATTTTCAACACCGTGCATCACATCAACCTCTGGGTGACCAGGAGTAATGCTACCCCATTGACGGAATTGTTTCAAATCTTCCATTGTATAGTAGCCAGCGCAAGCCAACACCGAATACAACATTGGCGACATATGACCTGGGTCCAAGAAGAAACGGTCGCGACCTTCCCAACGTGGATTTTCTGGGTCATAAACCAAATATTCTGAGAATAATACATTAGCAAAATCCGCACCGCCCATAGCTCCGCCTGGGTGACCCGATTTAGCCTTTTCTACCATTGATGCAGCAAGAATACGTATATTATCTGCCGCACGATTCAATTGTTCGATTGTGTTCATATTATTAGTTATTATTAATGAGCGTTTTAGATTGCATTGCGTGCAATATCAATCCGACCACAAAGATAAACAAATTAATTCATAAAACCCAATTTTTTTACAACAAAAAAACTAAATTTTGAAAAACTAAAATTCCTTGCTAAAAAACACACAAAAATAAAAAAAGCATCCGATTGATTTCCAATCAGATGCCTTCTTCTGTGCGGCGTAAGGGACTCGAACCCCCACGTCTCTCGACACTAGATCCTAAGTCTAGCGCGGCTACCAATTACGCCAACGCCGCAACTTTGGTTTTGCGAGTGCAAAGTTACAACTTTTATTTGAACTACGCAAGTGTTTTATTGATTTTTTTTATTCGACTTATATTTTTGTTGCTTCGATGGCGAATTCTTACCTCTTACTCCTCTGTGTTTATAGAACTTACGTTTTTTCTTCTCCTCCACCACAAGCGTCGATTCATCTATCTCAGGAGCCAATTTGGCAACTTCTTCGGGCAATTTTCCTCGTTGAATACTCTTTTCTAAAAGCTTTTCTATTTTATCCAGACGAGGTTTGTCCTTTGGCGTAACAAAAGTAATACCCTCTCCTCGCGCACCTGCCCTCGCCGTACGACCTATACGATGCACATAATCCTCAGGCTGAGCTGGCACATCATAGTTGACCACAAACTCAATATCGTCTATGTCAATACCGCGCGACACAACATCGGTTGCCACAAGTAGCTGTATTTTGTTATTCTTAAAGTTAAGCAATGTTTGCGTACGCTCTGCATTCTCAAGGTCTGAATGTATCTGCGCCACCTTCAAACCGCTACGACGAAGTGCATGATAAAGGTCGCGCACCTTCTCTTTCGACGAAGCAAAAATAATCCCTTTCCCTCTTTCTTGCTTAGCGAACACATCCATCACAAGTGCCAATTTCTGCTCTTCGTGAAGAATATAAACACTTTGCGTAATACCTTCGGCTAGTTTCGACACAGCTATTTTCACTTCGGCTGGATTACGCAGTACCTGACGTGCAAGCTTTTCTACATCCGTAGGGAAAGTAGCCGAAAACATCAGTGTTTGTCGCTCTTTTGGCAGATAAGAGATAATCTCCATTATATCGTCATAGAAACCTATGTCAAGCATACGGTCTGCCTCATCGAGAATAAGGAAATCTACTTTCGACAAATCCACCTTACAATGACGAAGTAGCGAGAGCAAACGACCTGGCGTAGCAATAGCTATATCGCCACCCTGCTCCAATGCTCGTTGCTGTTGAGCAAATGCCACCCCATCATTTCCACCATAAATCGCAATCCATGTGGTATCTTGATAATAGGCAAACCCCGCAAGTAGTTGGTCCACCTGTTGAGCCAATTCGCGCGTAGGCACCAGCACAAGCGCATTTACCTTATTCTCAGGCGAACCGCCACGACTGAGCAATTCCAACACTGGCAAAAGGTATGCCGCCGTCTTGCCCGTACCTGTTTGGGCTGAAGCCAATATATCACGCCCCTCAAGCACAAGCGGTATAGCTCGCTCTTGAATAGGAGTACACTCGACAAAATTCATTATGTCGAGTGCATCCAATAAGTCGTCATTTATATCTAATTCGTCGAAATACATTTATTAGTCTATAGTCAACGGTCGACGGTCAACAGTCAACAATCCACGGTCGACAGTTCCATATTACATTAACAGAAAATGAGAATCAACAGTTGAGCAGTAAGCACACGGAGGAACATCGTGAGTGGATACACAGTAGCATAACCCACTGCTGGCGCATCATTGCCTGCCGTTGCATTGCTATACGCAAGCGCAGGTGGGTCTGTTGTCGAACCAGCCATAAGTCCCATAAGCGTGAAATAATTGATTTTACAGAACAAGCGTCCCACTATACCCATTATAAGTAGTGGCAAGAATGTGATAATAAATCCGTAACCAATCCATTGAAAACCGCCTCTATTCACAATAGTATCAATAAATCCATCGCCTGCACCAATACCCACACAAGCAAGGAAAATAGTAATACCTATTTCGCGAAGCATAAGGTTAGCACTTATTGTGTTGTAGGTGATGAGTTTATATTTATAACCAAAACGCGACACAAGTATAGCCACAATGAGCGGACCACCTGCAAGACCAAGTTTCACAGGTTGAGGTATACCCGGGAACATCATCGGAATGCTACCAAGGAATACGCCAAGGAAAATACCGAGGAATAGCGTAACGAGGTGAGGTTCATTGAGGTGTTTCATACTATTACCCACAATAGTTTCCACCTTGCGAACATCCTCTTCCGAACCAACCACAGTGAGGCGGTCGCCCACTTGAAGTACGAGGTTAGGACGTGCCACAAGGTCAACACCCGCACGATTGATACGCGAAATATTGATATTATACGAGCGACGTAGGTTGAGTTCGCCAAGACGCTTACCATTGAGTTCCCCTTTAGTAACAAGAATACGACGCGAAACGAAGCTCTTATCAAGTTTATACCACTCATCAGGTTGCATATCAATAACGCTACCAATGATAGTAGCAATAACATCAATATCTTGTTCTACAGTGATAACAAACACCTTGTCCCCATCGTTCAACACCGTGTTCGACGAAGCCATCTCCATCCTACCATCCGTATGAAGCACACGGCTAATAACCAATTCACGATGAACGAGCAATTTAGCCACCTCAGCCACAGTGTGACCAAACACAGCAGGATTATGCACTTCGAGCGAATACAATTTTGCTTGATTAGCCGCCGAATTATCAAGCGCATCAAGTTCATCTTGCTCTTTTTTGAAATTAACGCGGAATATATAGCGTATCAAAATGATTGCCAATATAATACCAATCACACCAAGAGGATAACACACAGCATAACCAAGAGCAATCGAGTTATCAGCCACACCACCATTCATGTCAGCGAAAGCAGTTTGCGCAGCACCAAGACCCGGCGTATTAGTCACCGCACCCGAAAGAATACCCACCATCGTTTGCATAGGCAATCCCGTCACAAAATGAAGAACAATAGTAGTAAGAACACCGAGCAACACAACACCCGAAGCCAATAGGTTAAGCGTCACCCCACCCTGTTTGAATGAAGAGAAAAAACCTGGCCCCACCTGCATTCCCACAGAGAAAACAAAGAGGATAAGACCAAATTCTTTCATAAAATGCATAACATGGTGGTCCATAGTGATGCCAAAATGTCCCATAACGATACCCACGAAGAGCACGAAAGTGATGCCTAAGGAGATACCAAAAATCTTAATTTTTCCGAGTAAAATACCGCATACAATACAGATAGACAGCAACATAACACTATGCCCCACACCCGTACCAAAAATTAAATCATACAGCCAATTCATAGTCAAATAAAAAATTAATAACCTTATAAAAAATAAAGCTGCAAAGTTACGAAAAATTCCCAACCCACACAACCCTTCCCCCCAACAAAAAAACATCACCCAAAAACTAATCCACAACTGATACTTGACCATTCATGAGTAATGGCAAAAGTTCATCACGTTGTTTGATTAGGTTTTCTACTTCTTTTTGATTAGCTATCACTCTATCCATTAGAGGCTTTGCAATATCTTCATATTTTTTTAACATATCAATATGTGGAATAGGCAAAATCGTATTTTTAATAGTATCTTGCGATATGTTATCACGAGCAGAACCACTGCTTAATGTTATAAAGTAATCATATAAAGATGCCAAATAATATCTTATGTAAGTTATTGATATTTTCTCTGCTGGGATTACCCCACAAATAGCCTGATTTGAACATGCTTCAAATGATAATAAACTTACTTTTCCTGCTGTTGCACCATACAATGCAACTAGAATAGTATTTTGTGGATATAATTTTGCACTAGAATTATTCAGTCCTAATTTAGTTATAAAATTAGTAGTACTTGTTATTATAGAATTATTTAGCTCTCCACTATTTATCCATGGGATATTTCCACCTACATAGTAATCCTGTTTTGTTGATGTTGGAGTACCACCAGAATACGTTTGGGCTATATCCTTAATTTTGACCACACTCCACCCCTCAGGTATCTCTCTTTTTAGTTTTTCGTTGTAGACCATTTTTCCACCACTTGATTTATACGGCTTTCCGTTCTCATCAGGGAAATCAAACTGCACAAACCAATAATCATACAACTGCTTCGCCATCGCCTCTAAATTCTGATTTATCTCACGATTAAGAGCAATTTTTTGGTCTATGGAATGGAGTAAATTCCCTATTCTTTTTTGTTCTGCTAAACTTGGAGCTTCAATATTGATACTAAGAAAATTGGTAGGGTCTATGCGATTGTGACTATTTGAAGTATTAGTGTTTTGACCACAAAGATAATTTGTTATATGATTTGATATAAGAAGATAATAGCAATAATAAAAATCTACTTTTGTTTCATCTATAATTAATGGAAGAAATTCAGTTGAACATATTTTATTTGTATCATTATTGTTAATTACCCAAACACGTTTAAATCTTGCATTTAGCTTGTTAAACAATATGCATCTATCTGGTACTATAAATTTATTACTTTGAATATTTACGCCTAAAATTTCTTCTCGTTTTTGATTGTCATCAAAGGATGGCAAACTATATAAATTATATTTTATATCAGTCTTAGGTGTTATAGATATTGATTCTATGCGTATAATATCCCCCAACTTATATTTTTTCAATTCCATATCTTATTTTCTTGTCTTTTTAATGTAGTTTTGAATCGATAATAAATTGTTCTCAATTTCTTTGCGTTTAGCGAGTAGTTCTTTTTCTCTTTGCTTTCTTGACTCCATGTGGCTGCTAATAGAAAGAAATTTTCTTTCATAAGATAAGTCATCTAATCCTTTCAATTCTTTTTCTACTTGTTGCAACTCACTCTCATATTTTTTCTGCACCTCAGATATATTCAAATTCTGAACAGCTACAAAAACATCGAGTAGCTCTTGTATCTTGTTGATTTGTTGTTGAGCATCTTTTGATGAGCTTTTAGCAACACGCCAAGCGACTACTATAGCAATCACACTAGCAACAAAAGTTAAAATAGCTATATAATCTGACATATCTATCATCACATACTAAGTATTTTACAAAAGTTTTTTCAATTCCTCGATATCTGGTAATGCTTTACGCAATTTTTCTGGTACATCGGCTGATGTTGAGTATGTAGCTACACCCATAGGTTTATTATAGTCTTGAATAACAAATTCAACATACTCTTTGTTTGCCGACTTACATAGAACAATGCCAATAGACGGATTTTCGTGTGGTTTCTTCACTTTCGCATCAAGAATAGAGAGATAACCCATGAGTTGACCGAGATACGAGGTTTTAAATTCTCCTGTTTTCAATTCTACAACTACCATTGCATTCAATTCTCTATTGAAGAAAAGCAAATCGGGAAAATGCTCTACACCATGTATTTCAAGATGATATTGATTACCTATAAAGGCAAAATCATGACCAAATGTCATAATAAATTTTTTAATATTTTCTATTATCTGCTTTTCAACAACTCGTTCATCCACATCTATACTATCACGCTCGCCTATTTGCTCCACATTTATAAAATCAAGCAAATACTCATCCTTGAACATCATTACAGCTTTGCGTGCCAACGACGCATCTGACAATGTTTTTGAGAAGTTGCTCGGCATTGTATTACAATGCCTGAATGTATCTTCTTTAATAAGCTTCACGAGTTGCTCAACAGACAAGTGTTCTTCGGCTGTTCGGTGTATATAATAAATACGGGCTTCTTCGTCTTTTTCTCTTGTGTAAATTTCAACATGATGCGAAAATGGCACTCGAAAAAAATCTTCCAAAGGAAAATTGGTATCTGTAATAATACTAAATGTTATAGGAACTATAGAGTTAAACATTTCGTCCGTTGCAACGGACGATTTTATAACATCTTGAGTATCTGCAAATTCTACAACACTATTTTCTCTCAGAATCTCAGTTGTTAATTCGTCCGTTGCAACGGACGAATTAGCATCTAGTTTAATCCAACTCTCATAAAATAGTCTCATTTTCTTCAAACTAGTAGCAGAAAAACCACGAAGCCCAGGAAGGTCTTTACGCAACTTGTCGCTAATAGTTTGCAAAGCATTAGTTCCCCATACACACTTACGGGTTTTAGTGGATATAAATTTGCCTATACCATAATACAATGCCAATTGTACACGATTAGCACCCTGCGACGCTTCATATTGGCTTTGCAATATGGCAGTTTTTATTGCTTCTGCGGCTTGATTATATTGGTCGGTTAGTAATTTACTATTTTCCATATCAATACAAAATTAGCGAGTTACATTGTTAAAGCTCAAACTTTCTAATTGCTTCATTATCTCCTCTTCGAGACGGTGGCTTTCGGCAAATTGGTCAGCAAGTGTTTGTTTGTAGTCAGTCATGCGAGCATTGAATTCGTCGGCAGTGATATCGACATAGTCTATTTTGATATCGAAATATTGACCTGCTGAGAGCGAATAGCCTTTCTCACGGATTTCATCATAAGTGACAACCACAGAGAAATCATCCACTGCCTCTTTGCGAAGGAAAGTGCCAACAATACGCTCAACCTCAGGCTCGTTGAGGCGCACTTTTTTGAGTCCGTTAGCATCTTTGTACTCCTCGCCCAACTTGCTGGCATCTACAAGCACAACCTTGTCGGCAGTAGCCGATTTGTCGAAAAACAATACACTCACATTTGTGCCTGTGTTGGCAAACACATTGCTTGGCATCGACACACAACCATAGACAATTTTGTCATCTACAATCTTTTGCAATATTTTCTTTTCAATACCACTTTTGGCAGTGATGAAGCCAGTAGGGATGACGATAGCACCTTTTCCTTTCTTTTTCAACGAGTTGACAACATGCTGAATAAAGCAAGTGTATATAGCCATCGAATCTTTTTTATTGGCTGGCACATTAGGCACACCAGCCCAAAAGCGAGCTAGCATAGCTGCTATTTTTTCGCGTGTATCAGAAAAATCCATTTTGAATGGAGGGTTGCTGACAACGAAATCGAATTGGCGCAACTCTTGTCCGTTGTCGCTCTTGTGGTAAGGTGCAACGAGAGTATCACCTTGCACAGCATGGTCGAGCGACGACACAAGCCCATTGAGCAAGAGGTTTAGTTTCAACATCTTGTTTGAGCGTTGCGAAATATCTTGCGCAAAAATAGTACACTTATCTTCGCCTATTTGGTGGCTAAGAGCCATGAGCAGTGTACCCGTACCTGCCGATGGGTCGTAACACTCTATGTTGTGCAAATCTTGGTTGTCGCCCACAAGCAAGCGAGCCATAATCGTAGCAATAGCATGAGGGGTGTAATATTCGGCATATTTGCCACCTCCTGCTGTATTATAATCTTTTATGAGATATTCAAATATATTAGAGAAGAAATCATAGTTCTCATCAAATGCCTCTTCAAACGAAAAATTCACTAATTTATCTACCAAAGCACGAGCAAATGGTGCGCGTTGCGCACTATCTGTAACAAACTGTGTGAGAGGCTCGAAAAGAGGAATTTTGGTATTAGCAGTAGTTTGTGTCGAGAAAATATCTGCATTCTTTTCGGCAATGTCGGTCATCGTAGAGTCGAAGATAGTGTCGAAATCGCCTTTACCCTGTTGATTCCAAAGGTTGTAAATGAGATGGTAAGGCTCAAGTCGAGGCACATCAGGCGAAATGGCAAACGAGAGCAATTGTCGCTCGGTGTCGGTGAGTTGCTCATAGGCAAGCTCCCACTTGTCGGCAGAGGCGAGTTTGCGAGCAATGTCGCTCTTAGCATTTTTTACCTCATAACCGAATTTGTCGTTGAGAAATTTATATAGGAACACCTGAGTGATAATTTTATATTCGTTGCCATCGTTGCCCATACCATAGGTTTTGCAAGTGGCTTTGAGTGCATCGATTAGTTGGATTGTTTTTTCTCTTATAGTTGCCATAAATATTAGAAATTATGCGCCATAAGTGGCGTTATATTGATTGATGTATTGTTTCGAAATTCGGTCGTTGATGAATATATAGTCGTCAACCTCGGGTTTTATGTCAGGACAATTATTTATACATTCGCTAATAAGTTTCATGACTGTTTGGGCAAAATATGCATCTTTTTTCAAAATATCATTTTTGTCATAAACTGCCTTATCTACACCATCTTTCACAAAACTGAGGATTCCCATAATCTCCTCATCTTGAGTTGAGAGTATAGGCTTTTTACCCTGTTGCTGACGTTCGACATTTACTTCACGAATACGTTTATGCACGCGAGCAAATTTGGTATCGCCATTATATTTTTTCACAAGCGCATTATTGCGTTTTTGCAATTCGTTGAGGCGTTGCATGATTTCGTCGAGTGCCTTTGTCTCCTCATTGAATTTGGCAATAGTATCAACCACAAAACCATGCTCTTTGAATCGTTGCATGAATGCCTCGCGCAAGGTAATAAAATCGGGGTCATCTTGGTCGATATTCATCGAGAACGAAGAAATAGTGCGTTGCCATTTCTCTTTGAGTTCCACACCTCCCGAAATCATGTGCATCTCCTCTTGACCGATTTTTGAGAAGTTGAACTCGATATCCATCATAGCCTCATTGATAAGCATTTTGGTTTCGTCGCTTGTCGAGAAAGCCTCTTTTTGGTTGATGATATCGATGCGATGTTGCACCTCCGAGAGGAGTTGTGGGAGTTTAGTGATTTCGAGTTTTGCGAACTGAGTTTTCATATCGTCGTCGCCAAAAGTACGGACTATGTTTGCCATATTTTTAGCAGACTCGAGGGCATGTTTTAGGTCGAGGAGCACAGCCTTATCCTCCTCTGTTGATATTTCGGCAGAGAACTCCTCGGCATTGTCGTATGAGTAATTGAACAGCGTTTGACGAATGCGTTTCATTTGAGAGATGATTTCCCCTTTGTCCTCAATCACCTGAGTGAATGTGTCAGTTGCACTACCCTCACCCGTTTCGTTCACATCATTGAATCGGTTTAGCTCTTGGAGATAAGCCTCATTGGTTTCATCGAAATTACGTTTTATGTCGGCAAAATCAATTAAATAGCCATAGCGCATGCCTTTGTAGGGACGATTGACACGAGTGATAGCTTGCAATAGGTTATGGTCTTTGAGTTTACGACCAAAATAGAGACGTTTGAGGCGTGGAGCATCAAAACCTGTGAGCAACATATTGAACACTATAAGCAAATCTACTGTCATATTCTTTTTGAAGTCCTTGACAATCTGTTTGCGCGTATCTTTGTCGTCGGAATCATGCAATATAAGACCTGCTCGCAATGGACGATATTTGCTCTTATATGCATCCTCAATAGATATAGTTTCAGCCGCTAATACAGTACCATCTGATAGTTTTATTGAAATTGGTGTCGACTTTGGTTGACTATCATTCCACTCTTTTTCAAATATTTCGTATAATTTACGTGCTTGTTCGCTTGTTTCACAAATAACCATACCACCTAATGTGTCGTCTCCCTGTATTTTGCGAAAATTCAAAAGGTCGGTCTTTATATAGTAAGCCAATTCGCTAACATAATTATCATGCTCTATGATTTCCGACTTCTTAATTTCTTTTTTATGCACAAGCGAATCCAATTTATCGTAAACCTCCGACAATCGTTCTCTATAAGATGTTTCGATATCCTCACGAATGATTTTGAGGGTGTAGCCATCAGCAATAGACTTGTCGTAGTAGTAGGTATGAAGATAATCACCAAACACCTTGCACGATGCTCGCTCTTCGCTAAGAAGTGGCGTACCGGTAAGTGCTATTTTTATCGAATCAGGGTCTGCTTCAAAAAGATTGGCGAGGAAACAACCACCAGGGCGATAGCCACGATGCGCCTCATCGAGAATGAAAATGCGTTGTAGATTAGTGGCATAATCGTTGATGCGCACCTTCTCTTTGTCCTCTGCAAAACGTTGAATATTGACCACCGTGATTTCGGCTTGACCACTTGTGCCTTCTTGAGCTTGATTGGTGCGGAATTGAGCCATCAGCTCCTCGCGAGTATTGGCTGTAGAGACCACCAAACCACGAGCCTCAAACTCCTGAGTAGCTTGCTCTAATAGGTCGAGACGGTCGACAATGAAATAGAATTTTGCCACTTTGTTTTGACTGGCAAAATAGTCGTTGAGCATGTAAGTGAGGTGATACGAAAGTGCTGTCTTACCACTACCTTGTGTATGCCACACAACTCCAGATTTAATGCCTTCTGACAACTTTTGACGAATAGCCAACGAAGCAAAAAGCTGTTGATAGCGCATTATATGCTTTTGGTCGGTCGATTCTATCTTGCCATCCACCTCGCGCTCCATACGCACATAGGCAATGCCATATTTGAGCAAATAGAGAAAACGCTCAGGCGAACACATCGATGTGAGAATTCGGTTAGTTGGTGTATTAACATCAAGATTAGTCTGATACTCAGGCGTAATGTGTATCACTTGACAGTTGAAATCGCTAAGAATAGACTTTTCAACCTCAGCATCAATATCTTTGTAAGGATAATTACGATGGAATAAAGCAACTGGTTGTTGCGACGGATTGTCTTCTCTGAAGCAGTTGAAAGGGGTGTATGAACGAGCACCTGTGCAGTAGAAAGCCCCTTGAATTGGCACAATTCCACCCAAAGCATCATACTCCATATTGTTGGAAAATATCATCAACTGAGTGATGTTGATGAAGCGACGGAATTTTTTGTTAGGAAAACGCTCACGATTCATTCGTGTGCTTTCAGCCACCATACCACCATGGTTATTCGGCTTTTTCACTTCCACAAAACACAAAGGCAACCCATTGACAAATAGCGTTATATCAGGTCGAAATTCATCTTGTCCATTTCGGCAAGTAAATTCGGCTGTAAAATGAAATTGATTATTAGTAATATTGTCAAAATCAATAAGTTTAATAGGCGAAACAGCCTTTAAACGTTTGTAAAAACCACGTCCAAGGTCATCATCGTTCAACTCCTTTTTTATCTCTTTCAACACCTGCAACCATTCACCCTCACACGCAGGATTAAGTTTTTTGAACTGATTTTCAAAAACCTCCAACAATATATTTGTATCACCATCATAGACCGTACCATTTTGGTCTTCAGATAGTTTACCGAAATACTTATAACCAATACGAGTCAAATGCACCATCGCTGGCATCTGCACCCGTGTAGCCTCGCTAAATTGTTTCATGGTAATCTGTTTTGCTTTTTTTTAATCTGCAAATATACAAATTTTTCCCAACCCACACAACCCCTCTTCTCAAAAATAACAATAAGCAATCCCAAAAATTTAATCACACAAATCAAGCCGATTCCATATAACAAATATTTTTAATATACACCCCATGTTTTACCCTTTCTATATGTTTCAAATTAAGCTCTTCTTTAACATATCTCCATACCACCGACTCCGAAAGATTTGTCATTTCAATAAACTCAGCAATGTGCTTAGTCTCAAACTCTTTAGGCAACCAATTCAAAAATGTCATTTTGATTTTTGCTTTTTCAATCTCTTTCTGCGTAATCTTTGTTTTATTATAAACACGTTTACCATTCTCCCCTTTCTTACACTCTCTTTTATTTACCTTTTTACCTCTCTTCTTACTCTTTTTATGCTTTTTCTTAACACCATTTTTCCCATATTCTCTATTTCCCAAAAGAACAAAATCACAGCCCAAAGCATTCTTAGCATAATAACAAAATGTACCAAAACCTATCTGCTTACCCTTAACAACGCCATTCATCTTTTCATTCATCACCACATTCAAAATCGAACTATATTTCCTATCACACTCTCGCTCATTATACTTTTCCTCACACAAAGCACTAAGTCTATGAAACAATTTTCTCCCTTTTTCTTCAAATGGTCTTGCAAACGAAAAAGCCAATTTATACCACGTTTCATATTCATACGTTATATCCAATCCCCGTTCTTCTATTTTTTTAACATTAGCTTCCGCCTGACAAATCTGACGAGCTATTACTCCCTTCGATGTATCAACACTTTTATATTCCACTTCACCTCTCTTAATATCATCCACCAAAAAAGGCTCAAATTTTACCCTCTCCCGTCTCCAATATTCATCATCTTCCAACCCCAACAAACAAGGTGCAATATAAATATTCGGATCATGCGACAAAAAACACAAAGAACCCATTTTTTTCGTAGTGCCACAATCTATTTTACCATACGACCCATATTTATACTCCAAATTATCACATATCGACTCATAACATCGCTCATGCACATCTTCAACATCACCTCCATCTTTCACATACTCATATACATCAAACGGCACTATCCACCTCACACCATTACCGCTACAACTAGTCCAACACGCCAAAGTCTTAAAATTTCCATCTTTCAATAATTTATCCACCAATTCAGGAATCCGCTCAACCTTAACATCATCAAAATCAAAACTCATTATCCCCGTATGACTATAAAACCTACTACCATCATCCCTTGTATCGGTAAAACGAGAAAACGACACAACAGGTAAATTATCAGCCTTAAACCCTTGTCTATCCTTCTTAACCGCAATTTCTCTAACCTTATCCGTCTTCTCTTTATAAACATCTCCCTTAATATTCAAACACACCTCTAACAACGAATACGAATAATCACTATAACAACCATCCGTTCTGTACGTACTAACACTATCATAGCCATCCATAACAATCGACTCCAACGAACAATTAATTCCTTCTAACATTTTCTCATGAAAAATATTTACACTAAACACTCCCATATTAAATCCTCAATATTTTAATTAAATTTTTTAATCTAAATTTTACCATATATAGCATATATATTATATTAATATAATGAAACACAAATCATCGTAGAATTTCATATCAAATAAGATTATTTATCTAAAACAAAATAACCAAAACAAACAATAAATTTGCTATAAAATCATAACTTAATCTTCTCCTACAAAAGTATAAAAAAAACATGACATACGCAAATAAAAAGAGTAAAAAAAAACAACAAATTATACACACCTCAAACACCCCCAATAAAATATAAACAACTGAAAAACAAAATATAAAAAATATGTATAATTTATGCGCAAATAATTCGCAAAACACTTGCATATTCCAAATATTTTTAGTATCTTTGTATACAATAAACAACGCACCATTCACTAATAATTAATAATTAATAACTATTCACTAATATGAAAGCTTACTACAAAAACGAAATTGCCACCGCAATGGGCGTAACACCAAAAACCTTGGCATCTTGGCTACGCCCACATCAAAAAAATCTCTCAAAATTCGGCTGTACACCCTACACCAAACTCCTCCCTCCAGCCGCAGTTCTCTACATCTGCAAAACATTCTGCATCGACCTTCAAGACCTACCCTGAAGCAACCCTCAAGCAACCCTCAAGCAACCCTCAAGCAACAAAACCGAAGAAAACACCCACCAAACCGAAACATCACGAACGAATCAAGAAATAAACACCCAAAAAACGACCAATCTCACCCTAACCGCCACAAAACCAACCCCATTTTCACCAAAAGCATTAACTTTGTATCGTAATTAAAAACCAATCGCGCGAACAACCATTAGTTACAAAATTTAATTGTTTAACCCGATTCGAAAGAATCACAAAATCCATCTTATTATTAATTATGGCAAAATTTGATTTGTACGCACCATTCAAAGGTGTTTCAGGTAAACTCGACAAAGACGACGACCTCGTTTTTTCCCAAAGATACGGCACAACTTATGCCTGGTCTATGGACCCCTACGATGGTCCAGCCACAGCTGCCCAACTCGCAGTGCAAGAACGCTTTGCCACCGCCGCAGCTCAAGCATCATCAGATATGACTAACCCTGAGAAAAAAGCCGAATGGAAAGAAGCTCTCGCCAACTCAAACGGCAAATACAAAACCCCAAAAGGCATCGCCTTTGCCCACTACTACAACAAAGCATCCGACATCGAGTAATCCCCCAAAATGTAGGGACACACGGCTCGTGCGTCCGCCAAAGTACAAATGCACAGTATGGACGCACGACTCGTGCGTCCTTACTTTTTACTACTCCCATTGAAATTTTAGGAGACGTTCCCTTTATATTGTCATATTTTTTTTGTAACTTTGCACATCAAATCAATTCACTACACACGAAAATGCTTCACTCAATGACTGGCTTTGGCAAGGCCTCTTGTGAATATAATAACAAGAAAATTGTCATAGAAATCAAATCGCTCAATTCTAAACAATTAGACGTGCAAACTCGCATTGCTGCTCTCTATCGTGAGAAAGATATCGAACTACGCAATGCCATTGCCGCTCGACTTGAACGTGGCAAAATCGACCTCTCGCTATACATAGAAGATGCTGGTGCTACTGCCGCCACACGCATCAACCAAGCTGTTGTAGAGAACTATAAAGGACAAATAACCGACACCTGCACCGCTCTTAATATGCCTCTCCCCAACAATATGATGGAGATTATCTTACGCATGCCTGAGGTGCTTAAAACCGAAGTGTCGGTGCTCGACGAGGAGGAATGGAACGTAATACTTCGCTTGCTTGATGAGGCATTCTCTCAAATCGAATCTTTCCGCATACAAGAGGGTCGCTCGCTACAAAATATGTTTATCGACAAAATCAATCGTATTGGCACTCTGCTCGCTGAGGTTGAACCATACGAGGGCGAACGCCTTACAAAAATCAAATCGCGCATCGAAGAGGGACTAAAAACTCTCGAAGACAAAATTGCTGTCGACCGCAATCGTCTTGAGCAAGAGATGATTTTCTACATTGAGAAGCTAGACATAAACGAAGAAAAAGTGCGTCTTCGCAACCATCTCAAGTATTTCATCGAAACTATGGACAAAGAACATGCACCGGGCAAAAAACTTGGCTTCATAGCTCAAGAAATGGGTCGCGAAATCAACACCTTAGGCTCAAAATCCAACCATAGCGAAATGCAAATCATCGTGGTGAAAATGAAAGACGAACTCGAACAAATCAAAGAACAAGTGTTAAACGTTTTATAAATTGTCAACAGACAACAGACAACAGACAACGGTCGATAGACCGTAACCGACTGTAGACTATAGACTGTAGACCTTTGACTATAATAAAAATTATGATTCTTCCAATTTATCTACTCGGACAACCAGTATTACGCAAAGAGACTGAAAACATCACAGCCGAATACCCTAACCTTGCAGAGTTACTTGACAATATGTTTCAAACTATGTATAACTCTGACGGTGTGGGACTTGCTGCTCCTCAAATCGGACTTGCTATCCGCCTATTCGTCATTGATGCAACTCCTATGAAAGAGGATTTCCCTGAAATCGAAACGGCTAAACGTGTATTTATCAATCCTGAAATAATCGACCACAGCGAAGAGACTATCGCTTACGAAGAGGGCTGCCTCAGCGTGCCTGGCATTCACGAAAAGGTTACTCGCCCAACCGAAGTAACTGTGCACTATTTCGACGAAAACTTCGTAGAACACACCGAAACTTTCAAAGGCTTCTTTGCTCGCATCGTGCAACACGAATACGACCACCTCGAAGGTCATGTATTCACCGACAGAGTATCACCTCTCCGCCGCCAAATGATTGGAACTAAACTCCAAAACATACAAAAAGGCAAAGTGCGCTGTGCATATAAGACAAAATAATCAGTTAGATACAAAACACCGAATATAATAGTAGGGACGCACGGCTCGTGCGTCAGTTCGGACACAAAGAGAGCCGCAATCAAACATCTGATTGCGGCTCTCGTTCATATAATAACACTCTCCTAATCAAGTAATCCGAGTGCTACGTCCATCATATTCGTAAATGAGGTCTGACGTTGTTCGGCAGTTGTAGCCTCGCCTGTGAAAACACAGTCGGAGATTGTGCAAATAACCAAAGCACGTTTGCCAGCACGAGCGGCATTGCAATATAGAGCCGATGCCTCCATTTCTACTGCCAAAACTCCCATTTTAGCCCATTTCTCACCCGATGGTGTATCTTCATAGAAAACATCACTCGAATAGATATTACCCACCATATAACGGTAGCCTAACTCCTCTGCTTTCTCTACTGCCTTACGTGCTAAACCAAAATCGGCAATAGGGGCAAATGTGCCTGGAAGTCCGTATTGTGAAGCATAGTTGCTATTAGTGCAAGCACCAAGCGCAATTACGATATCGCCAATATACAAATCCTTGTGAAATGCACCAGCCGAACCTACTCGCACAATGGTATCTACATCATAGAAATTAAATAGCTCATAGGTATAAATACCAATAGAAGGAATACCCATACCATGCCCCATGATAGAGACACGATGACCTTTATATGTGCCTGTAAAACCAAGCATACCGCGCACATTATTGAATTGCACGGGATTTTCGAGATAGCGTTCAGCCATAAACTTAGCACGCAAAGGGTCGCCTGCCATAAATACAGTCTTAGCAATTTCGCCATATTTTGCCCCAATATGAGGCGTTGGTGTTTGATGTTCCATAGTATATATTAAGTTGAAAGTTGAAAGTTGAAAGTTGAACCGAAGGTCACGACCAACGGGAGTAATTATGCATTATGAATTATGAATTATGAATTAAATATAACCATTTCACAATTACGGCAATCAAATTCGAGACGGAATTTGTCATTGCCATTTTGTAGGTACAACTGCTTTATTTGCGCCTTAGGATTCTCTTTGCGACACCACCCAAGTGCATAGCGAATACAATGCTTTGTGCGCATTAGTTCGGCATTCGGTTGATGTTGCTGTTCAAAAGCTGGTTGTTTTACCTCACAGCCGTGTTGCTCATAAAACGCCTTTGCTTGCGAATTATATACGTTTGCACGATAATCCAACTCTGTCGCAGTATATTTATGCACGGTTGGCTTAATTTCTATCAATGAACGTTGATATGATTTATTGCGATTATGCTCGTGTAGTTCAACCAATTGACGACGCCATTCGGCAATTTGCGAAACAGGAATAAACAGCGGTTCGCCCAAGGCAGAGAGGTCTATCTCCTTAGCCTCAAAAATCGTGCCACCCAATTTCGACAACTGCGTGCGCCATGTTTCTAACATTTTATCGGGATTATTGGCTTTCTCTCCCGACAATTCTACATCAATCGAAGTGGAAATATTATCAGAATCGACAACCTCAAGGCGCAAAGAAAAAGTAGATAGCGAGGCAACTTTTATCGTAACAGGCAATTTTCTTTCTGCTGTTTTACCAGCCAATATGCGCTCGAATGCTACATCCGAATTGCGATAGACAAGTGTGCCTTTTTCGATTTTAGGCATATTCAAAGGTAATAGTCTACCCGACTCCACCTTATTCACTCGAAAACCTTCAAATTCGCCCTTCTTATTAAGAAAACACAACCCGTCGCCATTGTGAATTGTACATTGCGAATTGTGCATTGATATAGCATTACGCCATATATCTTTCACCTTGCCTATTGGTTCGCCAAGTGATTTAGGTGTGTCGAATGACCAAATGTCGCGTTTGCGTCCTTCGAGAAAATAATCGGTAGCACCACGATAGAATGTTTTCTTTGGATTTGGCTCAAAGAAGAATGTTGTTTTGCCCGACGATGATGCCATGCGTGGCGTGCCTTCGAGTATTGCATCAAATTGGCGACGATAATATGCTGTGATATTCTTCACATAATCAATATCTTTCAATCGACCTTCTATTTTGAAAGAAGATATGCCTGCATCTATCATCTCGTGCAAATGACGAGAGGCATCGAAATCTTTTAGTGATAAAAGGTGTTTTTTGCGGACAAGGATATTGCCATCTTCATCCAACAAATCGTATGGCAAACGGCACATCTGAGCGCATGCTCCACGATTGGCACTACGACCGCGTGCTGCCTCACTCATATAACATTGTCCACTGTATGAAACACATAAAGCCCCATGAACAAAGGCTTCGAGAGCTACGTTGGTTTGCTCAGCCATTTGGCGCATAGTGGCTAACGACGTTTCGCGCGCAAGGACTACTTGTTCGAATCCGCATTGCTCGAGAAACTTAACTTTCTCGACCGTGCGCGTATCGCACTGAGTGCTGGCATGTAGCGCAATAGGAGGTAAATCCATTTGCAAAAGTGCCATGTCTTGCACGATGAGAGCATCGACACCTGCGTTGTATAAATCATTGACTAATAGGCGTGCTTGCTCTAATTCGTCGTCTTTCAATATGGTGTTGAGAGTAACATAGACACGAGCGCGATACTTATGGGCATAGGAAACTAACTGCGCAATATCATCGACAGAATTGCCAGCCGCCACACGAGCACCAAACTGCGCAGGTCCGATGTAGACCGCATCGGCTCCATGATTGATTGCAGCAATGCCCACTTCGAGATTTTTGGCTGGGCTTAATAGCTCTATTTTTGGATTTTTTATTGCCATTTTCTAAATTCGACACACAATGAGAGTGTGTATTTTGAAGGTAAGGTGCACCTTGCTTGAAGGTTGCTGTATCCTATATTTAGATTTAGGAATTTTAAGAACTGAATACACACTGTGAGTGTGTGTTTTTTGAGTGAAATTTTAGTCGCGTTTGAATATGTCGCGGGTGTAAACTTTTTCGGCTACATCGTCCAATACGCTATCATAACGATTGGCAATAATCGAATTGCTCATTGCCTTGAATTTGTCTAAATCGTTAACGATAAGGCTACCAAAGAATGTTGTGCCATCTTCGAGCGTTGGTTCGTAAATAATCACCTTTGCACCCTTGGCTTTGACACGTTTCATCACCCCTTGAATTGAAGATTGGCGGAAATTGTCGGAATTGCTTTTCATCGTGAGACGATAGACGCCTATAACACACTCACGCTCTTGTGATGAATCGTAGCTATTATTTGTATAGCTATAATACCCAGCAAGTTCGAGTACACGGTCGGAAATGAAATCTTTGCGCGTGCGATTGCTATCAACGATGGCTTTGACAAGATTTTGAGGCACATCTTCGTAGTTGGCAAGCAACTGCTTAGTGTCTTTTGGCAAACAATAGCCTCCATAGCCAAACGAAGGATTGTTGTAATGCGAGCCAATACGAGGGTCAAGACAAACACCGTCGATAATCTCTTGTGTATTCAACCCTTTTAATTCGGCATAGGTGTCAAGCTCATTAAAGAAAGATACACGCAAAGCTAAATAGGTGTTAGCAAACAACTTGACAGCCTCAGCCTCGGTAAATCCCATGAAAAGAGTTTCGACATCTTTTTTGATAGCTCCTTCTTGAAGCAGTTGAGCAAATAGCTTAGCCTTCTCAAGAAGATAAGAATCAGACATATCGGTGCCAACAATTATACGAGAAGGATAGAGATTGTCGTACAATGCCTTAGACTCGCGAAGGAATTCTGGCGAGAATATAATTTTATCAGTGTTATACTTTTGACGCACATTGGCTGTGAACCCTACTGGGATAGTAGATTTAATGACCATCACGGCATTAGGGTTATACTTCATAACAAGCTGAATAACATTTTCAACAGCAGAAGTGTCGAAAAAATTCTTTTGCGGGTCGTAGTTTGTTGGAGCCGCAATAACTACAAATTCAGCATCGCTATATGCTTTTTCGGCATCTAACGTTGCTGTCAAATTTAAGTGTTTCTCAACAAAAAACTTCTCTATATATTCATCTTGAATAGGAGACACTCTTTTATTAACTAAATCGACACGTTCGGGTACGATATCAACAGCTACAACATCTTGATGTTGAGCTAATAATGTTGCTATTGACAAACCAACATACCCTGTACCAGCTACTGCTATCTTCATAATCTTTACTTATAATTAATAATTACTTTAGCTACACGAATAATATCTTCATCTGTACACATTGGTCCTGAAGGAAGACAAAGTCCGTTATTAAATAGAGCCTCACTAACTCCATTGACATACATTGGAGCATCGGCAAATACTGGCTGAAGATGCATCGGTTTCCAAAGCGGACGAGTTTCAATTTGCTCTTCGTCCATCTTTAGACGCAAATCTTCACGCGTAAAACCAGCTTTTTCAGGGTCAACAATGATACAAGTAAGCCAATAATTTGAGTCATATTCATCAGACGGACGTTGCATAATAGTTACGCCATCGACATCTTTCAACAACTCGGTATATAAAGTATGTATCTGACGACGACGAGCCACATGTTCGTCCAACACATACATTTGTCCACGCCCAATGCCAGCACAAATATTACTCATACGATAGTTGTACCCTATCTCTTCGTGCTGATAATGAGGAGCATTCTCACGAGCTTGAGTTGCATAGAACATTGCACGCTGTTTCGCTTCTTGAGTAGGAGTAATCAATGCTCCGCCACCAGAAGTAGTAATCATCTTATTGCCATTGAACGACAACACTCCATACTCGCCAAATGTACCACAATGCTGCCCCTTATATTTAGAACCTTGGGCTTCAGCTGCATCCTCAAGGACAGGAATACCATAACGATTAGCTATCGCCATAATTTCATCCATCTTAGCAGGCATACCATAAAGGTGAACTGGGATGATAGCTTTAGGATATTTGCCTGTTTGAGCTTTACGGTCAACAATTGCCTTTTCAAGCAATTCTGGGTCCATATTCCAAGTATCACACTCACTATCAACAAATACTGGAGTTGCACCAAGATATGTGATTGGATTAGCAGAGGCAGCAAATGTAAAGCTTTGACAGATAACTTCATCACCAGCTTTAACGCCAAGCATAACAAGTGCGAGATGAAGAGCTGCTGTGCCTGCAGAAAGAGCAACTATATGTTTATCTTGTCCTATATACTTTTCTAAATCAGCCTCAAAACCATTTACATTAGGACCAAGAGGCACCACCCAATTAGTATCAAAAGCTTCTTTTATAAAATCCTGCTCACGACCAGACATATGAGCAAGCGAAAGCCATATTTTTTTAGTCATAAATAAAAATTAATCAAATAAAAAAAAGTTTTCAATCATCTGCTCATTTGTAATAATAGGAGTCCAATTACAATCATTAGATATTAAAGAAATATCCACTCCTGCCGTATTTGTAGTCCCATTATCTTGAATATCAATCATAGCTTGAGCATCAAACCTTTTACCGACCTTATTGACCAACTCAGCAAACTCTATTAATGAAGTTTGATTTCCTGTACCAAGATTATATATAGGTTTTCTATCATTCTCTAACAAAAGAGCTAAACGTGCCAATGCCTCTGCTGCATCTTCAACATCAAGTAGAGAGCCATATTGCTTTGGAGAATTAATAGTTATTGTTTCTTTATTTTTTGCTTTTTGCACAAAATGGTACAAGAAACGTTGTTTCATATTTATACTAGCCAAACGAACATTTGTAACATTCTTTAATCCAGATGTTTCAAACATTTTTTCAACAGCATATTTTGCCATGCTATACAAATCAATCGGTTCTATAGGTGATTCTTCGGTAGATAACTCTCCTATCGGCAATCTTTTATAGACACCTTGCGACGAAATATTAATAATACTATCTACGTGAGATGACTTGAATCCATCAATAAGTTTTTGTGTAAAATCAATAGCTAATGCAAGGTCTTGAGCTTGATTACTTCTTGCAAAAGCGCAATTTATAATAGTTGAGATATGAGGCAAATTACCGTTAAAAATATCATCATTAACTATAACTTCAACACCATCTAATGGTAGATATGTTGATTTTTCCTCTGGAAGAATAGAAACAATAACATGACATTGTTTATCCATCAAATGCTTAACGACATGACTACCTAATAATCCAGACGCACCTGTTACAAGAATATTTTTCATAATTTCAATATTACATTAAATAACCATTCCTTCAATATCATTAGATTGAATTCCTGGTAATAATAAACTTTCTCCTGTTGTTGATATAATTTGTATTGTTTCTCCTATATTTTGCATTACTTTTAATAAATCGTCTCTGGAATTTACACAACCTAAAACTCTCACTGTTATCTGAGTAAGCAACCCTCTCATATCTTCAGTAATAATATCTCCTGGATAATGAGTCAAAATTGTATCGATAATGCCAGTTTGATTTCTTAATTGTTCACAACCATTAATTTCTTTAATTGTACCAGGAGCGCACAAGCAAGAAACATTATAACTTGGTTGCATTGTCAGAGGATTTACTTTTTGAGAAATATCATGTTCCCCCATTTTACCTGTTAATGCAAAATTAATCAGCATTTTTATTGGATTATAACCAGAAACTTTATCCAATATTTTATACTCCATTGAGCCTGTAAGACGATAACCTATATCATAAACATAACATGTTCCATTATCAACTTTACATTGCATAAACATCATTCCATTCAGAATACCTAAAGCAGAAAACATTCTTTTGGCATTTTCTTCTACCTCTTGTTGATACTTAGGAATAACAACAGAAGGAAATGTATAACCTACAGGCAAAGGTATAACATCATCTCCTTGATTTTGCTTCACATGTCTGTTCCCTATAGCCGACAAATAATATTCACCATCAACAAATATCCAAAAAATAGTGACCTCACGTCCCGTCATATATCGTTCAATAATCACTTCTCCTTTTTTCGATACTTTTTGAGATTCTACAACTGCTTTTTGTAATTCAATATAATCATGACATATTTGTAACCCTCGAGAACCACTTCCATCCACGGGTTTAACTATGACTGGATATTGTATGTCGTTAGATGTTATATCATATTGTTGAATAGTAGGAACTCCAAAACGTTGACACCATTCTTTATATAATGCTTTATCCGTAAGAATTTCAAATTGCTGTTTTGTACCATAAGAAGGCATATTATTTATCTCACAAAGATGCTGATATGGCAATAGATAAGAATCTGTAAATCCAGTCAATACACCATCTACTCCACATTCCTTAATTTTTTGAGACAATAAATCATAATCTTCGATACTAATATCCCAATATTCATCTGCTACTAATTTAGCTGGAGAACGTTTAGTATCATACCAATCTGTAACTATAGTATAAACACCCATACTTTGGGCAGTTTTTACAATATCTACAGAAAAACTATCTCCTCCTAAAATTAATAATTTCTTATTTTGCAAATTAAAATTCATAAACTAACTTATTTATCTCTATATAAAGGGAAAAACTTACTTTCAACATTAAAATTAGGGTCTTTTTGTAATCGCAACTCAACTAACTTATCATATAACTCTTGATTGAAAATTTGTTTTCCTATTGAGAATTGTAATCCACTATTTCGATTAAATGCAGCCTTAAATTTATATAAACTATCATTACCAGAACCTAAACCTCCGCCGAGATGTAATGTTTTGAAACCATTTTCACACCCCCATAAAGCAACTTGATATAATAATAAATTGGTCGGAGCTAAATGTCGATATTCACTTAAAGACCCAGATAAATGATAATGTACTTGCTTATTGGCATAAAGAATCAAACTTGCAGCTACAATTTTATCATCTAATGTTGCATAAAAAACTTGAAAGTTCCCTTTTAAATAATCATATATTACTTTATAAAAATCTTCTTTAAAATAATAATATTCATCAGCATTATCTCTATCCATTGTTTGATTGTAAATAGAAATAAAACTCTGAAAAATAGAATAATCATCAGTATAATGAATTTGAATATTATTCTTTTGTGCTTTACGTATAATATTGCGATTTTTACTTGTTATATTTTCCCAAATAACCTCTGGTGATGTTAAGTCTAATGCTATTGTATTACCTAAATCTACAACTTGAGATATAGATTTCATACTCAATGCATTACATAATACAGGATGATATCTTACGAAATCAGAAATTATATTCTCATTTTGCATTTTTTGCAAAAATTCATCTCTAAATAGCAATAAATTCTCTTCATTAACATTTCCATCAAATAATACACCTCCATAACCATATGGAGTAATACTATCATAAACACCATTAAGTGCAGTTTGACGTTTCATATACACATATACAGCTCGAAGACTTTCACCTATATAATAAAGCAAATGAGGCTCTCCATCTCCATGTATAAAAAACGATCTAGCATAACCACTTAGATAGTAAACATCATAATCGGCAAAAGAGGTTATCACTTCATCCCACTTATCACTATCTTTTATACTATAAATTTGAATCATAAAAACTCGCTATTTGTTCACATATATATTTAATGTCATCCTCATTATATCTTGCATCACAATGAATACTCAACATTTTTTCCGAAAAATCATAAGCATCAACAAAACAAGAATCTTTTGGAACCATCCATAATATTGCAGGATATATATTTCGTTGAATAAGATATTTTTTTAAACATTCTCGCTCTTCATACGAATTACATTTAATAACAATGGAAAAAGGATAAACATTGTCACCATCACCAACAAATAATATATCATATTTCTCTAAGAAATCAAATGCTATTTGCCAATTCCTTTTCTTGACCTCTAACCATTTTTCTAAATCAAAACTCCTTATAATATTTAGTGTTTTATTGTCAAGACCTGATAATTCAAGAGATTCTATTTGTTGCTCAGTTTCAATATATAAACGTCGAAATAAATCTTTTTGATGAAACTTATTATTAAGATAATCCGCTTTCAACTGCATCGCCTCATATCGTTTAGACACAAGTTGATTTAATTCTGCTGTTATTTTAATTGAAGACGGCAACGAATGGTTCTTTGGCGACCATAAAACACCTCCCATCGCAATTGGTATAGATTTTCTCAAAGAAGCAATGCACCAATCTGCGGTACTTTTCAGCATCCATTCGGAATTCAACCCAAGAGTATGATCTTCGATTATAGGAATAGGAACTTTTAATTTACTACTTTCAACTCTATCAGCTCCAAAAAAATTTACTCTCAATAAAACATCTCCATCCTCAAATGGCAACTGATTTATATTAGATATAACATCTTTATTTCCGGGAAAATCATTGTATAATTTAACCTCAATATGCAATGTTTCAATATACTCTATCACTTCATAACAAAAATAAGATGGTATCCAAATTCGCTTCCAATCATTATGCTGAATAAGCGCACCAAAAGCATGGCGTCCACATGCATATAAACGTTTATTTTTCAAAAAATTACAAGAAGCATTTAGCCTCATATAATCTTCAGCACACAAATGATAATCACTACCAAATTCTATCATTTTTGTTTTCGTTCTTCTAATAACTTTAAATAACGTTCATGAAACCCTAAATCATCAACCTCTTCCATATTTCCTGTACCCTCTCCAACATCCTTCCTTTTAAGTATATTTGACACTGTTAACAAACATATTTTCAAGTCAGTTATAAACGAACAATGATCAACATACCAAACGTCTAATTCAAACTTTCTACTCAATTTACAATGATTACGACCATTAACTTGAGCCCAACCTGTAATACCTGGTCTTACTTCGTGTCTACGATTTTGTTCTGGTGTATACCATGGCAAATAATGCATCAACAACGGACGTGGACCTATCAAAGACATATCACCCTTAAGTACATTTATAAACTGAGGCAATTCATCTATACTCAAAGAACGAACTAAACGACCAACTTTAGTTAATCTTTGAACATCTGGCAATAATAACCCATCAGCATCACGTTCATCGGTCATAGTTTTAAATTTAATCAATTTAAATGTTTTACCATCTTTTCCTGGTCGCTCTTGAAAGAAAAATGCACCAGCACCTTTATTTGCAAAATGTAATAAAATTGCAACCAATAAAATAAACCACCCTATAAAGCAAAGAGCAAAAAACGCTATCGTAAAGTCCAAACAACGCTTAATACAATTTCTATACATATTTTATATATTACTATAATTACACAATATAACTTATGAATTAAATTTTCTAACTACATCTTCAAAAACATCAGTCAATTGATGCGCTATCACATTTGGAGAAAACCTATTTCTACAATCCTCTACTATTCTTTGTCTATCATATGATTGATAATTTTCAAACATATATTTAATAGAATTAGCAAGAGCATCTACATCATCGACAGGAAATAACAATCCATTAAAATCAGAAATACATTCACGAATACCACCACAAATTGAAGAAATTACAGGCAAACCACAAGATAAAGCTTCTAAAACTGCAACTGAAAAATTTTCAGCACGAGATGGCAAAATAAACACATTACTATTTCGTAAAATATCAACAACATCTTTTTTAGTTTTCTGTCCTAATAAATGAATATTATCTTGTAAATCACATTCATTTATTTGTTTTTGCAAATTACTATATTCTTCTCCACCTCCAATTATATTCATTTCCCATTTATCTTTCGGTAAGTTTAGTTTTACAAAAGCTTTTGGCAATAAATCGAAACCTTTTCCATAAACAAGTCTTCCTGTTGTAACAAATCTAATCTTACCATCAAAACTAAAATCATATTGATAATTAAAAAAATCAGCTCCAACCATATTATGAATTACAACTGAATTCACTCCAAAATGTTGTTTAATTCTATCTCGCAAAGACAAAGAAACTGATATCAACTCATCTACTTTATTATAAGTTAATTGTCCTACTTTTTTAACCCATGCACTTAGTGAATCTTTATTTATTTCACTCCAATGCTCTATGGCAACTAAAGGAATACCCCACTTCTTTTTTAACAACGTTGCCAAATGCGATGTAGTTAAATAATGAGAATAGATAATATCTGGTTTTCCATGCTCTTTAACTATTTTTTTAAATAAAAAATCATAATGAGCAAATGATACTTTTGAAGAAAAATTAAACCCAAATAATTCACTAATTTTTTTAGGTATCAAACAATAATTATAACAATCAATTCCATCGACAACTTTATGCATTAATCCTACTTTCCTCTTATAAAATCTAACCCTTTCATCAACACTTAATACAACAACTTTATGTCCTATACTTCTCAAAGCTCGAGCTTGATCAAATTCAAAACATCCCCATAAAGGATCTTTCTCAGATGGTATTCCTCGCGAAATTAATAAAATATACATATCTCCTCTATTTTTTATTTAAATTATTTAACATTTTTAATACTCTTCTACGTCCTAAATATAATGTATATATATTAAATCCAGAATATTTAATACCCAATCTTATAAAATTTAAAAAAGTAGGAAATCCAAATTTCAAAGCTTGTTGCCAATAAGCTAATAACGAATTTTGATATTGCGACATACCAACTTCACGAATCAATTTATTGACCCTAAGTTGTACTTCATAACGAATTTTCACTGCCTCTAACTTAGGATTCGTAACTAAACTCCCCTCTCGCTCAGTAACAACATAAACAACTCTTTTATCCACATAAATCGATTTTGAATTTATTGCAACTTTAACAGCAAACATTGAATCGTTACAATAATACGTTTCATCAAAAACAATATTATTTTCAGCAACTAAACTATGTCTAATCATCTTCGCTGCTGGAACAGAATGTGCAAACTTAAGTAAATTAAGTTTATGAACATCTGTATTATCACAAAACTCAATATACGATTTATATATAGAAAATCTATTTGATGGCAATAACGATTCAGAATAAACCGAACGAGTATTAAAATAAATTATATCATCTTTACTATCTTGATACTTATCAAAAATAAGAAAAGCATCTTCTTCGAAAAAATCATCTGCATCCAAAAATAATAGCCACTGTCCATTAGATTTTTTTAATGCTTCATTACGAGCGAAACCTGCACCTCTATTCTCCTCCAATAAAACAATTTGACAATGTGCATTTTTAAAATTATTTAATTTATCAAATTCTCTCTTTTCTATACCACTATTATCATCTACTATTAAAATTTGTATATCTTCTCTATCTGGAATTGAATTTAATGCTCTCTCCAACAAATTTATTATCTTATAATGTGGAATAATAATAGTATATCTATATTCTTTATTACACATGCTCTCCATCTTCTAAATACAAATTAACTGAAAAATAATTCAAAAACAAATAATAAAACACAAACATCATAGAATATGACTCCATCGTCATCATCAACAAAAACGAACAACAACCAAATTGCAAAAATGTAACACCACTATTAATATTTTCATTTGCTTTTTTCACAGAAACTACCATTATTGCAATAAAAAGACCCAATAATATAAATCCTCCTTTAAGCAACATTGTTAATATAAAATTATGAGCAGATAAAACATTAAAATGATAATCAAACCACTCTGGTGATTGTATTCCATAACCCACCACAGGTGAGTCTAAAATTAAATTAACTGCTTCAAACCAAACCCGAGCTCTATCTGTAAAAGTCATATCCTTTCCTAAAATATCTTCAACAAACCAAACCGCATAATTATTATCTATTTCCATTTGTAAATATAAAAGGATAAAATTAAAGAACAATATAAATACAAGAAATAAACTTAATGACAAACGAGCTCCTTTAACAACACTAAAAAACATAAAAAATACAGTCAACCCAATTCCAACTGTAGAAGTCATAGAACCCATAAATTGAACAGTAAAAAACGAAATTATTGATATCATCACTAAATTCCACAACATTCTACGTGTGTTATAAAAATAAAATGCATTTGTAATAATTGCAGCCAACAACACAGGACCCATAGAATTATAATTACGTCCCAAAATAAACGCAGCTTTACCATCAATATAAAAATGAGCACTTGGAGACATTAATGTCAACAAAAAATTCAAATATACAAAAAATGATAAAATTATAGTGGCACAAACCAATATATCCCGAAAATCAAAAAACTTAAATATAATCAATAAAGTTGTTATATTTATAAATTGAAAAAAAAACATTGTTTTTTGATCTGAATACAACAATGAAACACCACCCAAAAAAATGGCATACAACAACAAATAATATTCTATTTTTGTAAAATAAAAATGCCTTAAATATAAACAAAAAAATAAAACAAAAAATACTAATATTCTTAATCCTGAAAACAACACATCTAAAATTGGTATAAAATCAAGTACCAACATTGTTTGTGTAAAAAGAATAAATAATATGACAAAAAGTATTATTTGTTTTTTAGCTACTATCCACATAAATTACTTTGACAAATCAATTAAATCACCCAACAATCTATCTGTATATTCTAATTTACCTGTATCCAATCCTGCAGCTGGTGTAAATGTCAATTCTCCAAAAACAACTTTACCATCTACTAAATAAAAATCCGAGCGAACAAAAGGGAATGGAGCAGAAAGAATTTCTGCATATTTTATCATATCTTTCCATCCTATAGGAATATTATACTTAAAATCAAACGGTGCATTAAGTCCATCTCGTGTCATTTCTCGCTGCAAATTACCATCACAGTCAAAATAATAAAATTTAGGTTTACCTTTATCTCTTCCTATACAAACCATTACATAATAAGGTTTACCATTACAACAATATATTTTATAATCATCAGGTGCTGCATTATTATGAGTATCTAAAAATTTTTCACAAATTATCTTTTTATGAATATAAGAATAATGCATTTCTGACAATCTTAAATGTTGTAAACTTCTCATCCAACGTCTAAACATAGACTTAACAGATGGTATATCTAATTTTGATTTATCTGTACAAATTAAATTCATACCACAACCATAATTCAATTTCATTACAAATTTATTCGGAATTTTATCAAAATCAATATCTTGCACATTATCATAAACCCCATATAATTCATTCAAAATCTCACCACAACCACATTTTTCAACATACTCACGTACGGCATATTTATCTGCACACTGAATTACCAACGGATTTTTATAATATGTATTAAACTTCAACCACAAAACTTTTTCATTTGAAGTCTGTGGATTATCCAAATCTAATTTTTTACCAAAACGTCTCCAATACAAAAATTTAGTATTCAATTTTGGCGAAATTAAAGTCAATAATGACGTAAATATATGGCTTATTTTAACTCTTATTTTACTCATTCCAATTATTAAATTTCAAATTTATCTATATTTATTACAAACCTCTAGTTTTTCTAAACTCAATTATATTCCTATCTAATAACTCTCCATCCTTAATAACAACAGCATCCAACAAAGATTTTGGATAATCACATATATCTTTTTCCACCAATACATCCAGATACTTGACAATTCCTTCACTCAACACCTTAGAAACTGTTATAGGATACATCGCTGGTGTATTATCTACTGTATAATGAATTACACCATCCACTTCATAAACCGGGTTATCAATTGACATAGGATGCGATGTTTCAATTTCAAGATAAGGATCACAACTAACATCTATAATTAAAGTCCCTTTTTTCATCTTTTTCAAATCTTCTCTATAAATAATTCTGTCTTTTCTTGATGTATCCCACATTATACAATTAATTAAAACATCATAATCAAACATCTTTTTCCGAAATAAAGATTCTAATTTCCTTCCATAAACATCAACTTCAGCTCCTAATCCATGCAAAATTCTTAAAGCACCTTTAGCTGTTTGACCGTTACCTAATATAGCAACTTTTGTATCATACGGCATTTTACCACAATATCTAAAAGCATGCATTATTGCTGCCTCTCCCGCAATTTCTCTATTACGGTAAAAAATATATCTTCCGTCTTCAAAAATTTCTTCCCATGCTACTACTGTATGTTGATTATTAATCATATTTGTTGTAAAATTCAAATTCTGCACAGCATGAGCCCATCCAAACAATATTTTATTCTTAGATATTTCATCAAGATAATCCGAATCTCCCAATTTAACATCTACTATAATATCACAATTCAAAATAGTTGCTCTATCAACAATATGACATCCATATTTAATATATTCTTCATCAGAATATCCTATCAATTCTCCATATCCTATTTCAAAATATAATTGATCTGTATATTTCACATTACACAAATCCGTAGGCAGAACAGCTCTACGACATTCGCCATTTTTGTGACTTATTAAAAAACCTATTGTTTTCATTATTATATTTTTTGAAATTTAATTTTATAAAACATTTCACTTTAAAACTTTATTTTTATCAAAAAACCATTTTAATAAAAATGAATCAATAATTATTTTAGTATGAATTCTTGTCGCTTTAAAAAATAAAGGTGCAATCATTGATGTTACAATTTGTGTCAATACCGTAACTATTGAAGCTCCAATAATTCCATATTTAGGAATTAATATAAAATTCAAAATAACACTAAATACTGCCCCTATTGCTAAATAATATTTGACATATTTATTTTTACTTTCACTCAATATCCAAATCCCCCTTGCTGTTCCTAATACAGAAAAAACCTCACTCCAAATCAAAATTTGTAACGGAGCAACTGCTGGCATATATTCTTCTCCATACAAAAATAAAACAATATATTCTCCAACAATCCAAACAACAACAGAAACCAATATACATAACCAAATCAACAACGAATATAACTGGTGTAAACGCAAACTATACAACATTTCATTTCCCTGATGTTTATATTCTATTATTGTTGGCTGCATCGAATTTATAATAGCTATTGGTATAAATAACCACATTGCACACAAACTACCAGCCATCGTATAAAAACCAACATCCATATCATCCATATACTGACCAACTATTATTTTACCTATTTGTCCATATATAGCAACCATCAATCCTGAAATGATAAAATGCCAACTTTCACATAATACTTCTCGTCCAACATCAAAACTATAACTAAATCTTTGGCCTCCTTGTTTTCTATAAATCAAAAACAAAACTACTGCAATAATAATAGAAGTTAATGAATTAGAGAATGCAAACCAAACCACACTTTTTGCCGCAACTAAAAGATATACTTTATAACAAGAAACAACAATGCAAGCTAACATTTTTGCAAGAGAAACAAATTTCGCTTTTAAATGACGTTGAAACCATGCATCTAATATATTAACTGCTTGAAAAACTAATTGTATTGACTGTAAACCAGCTAAATAAACTTTTAAAACATCTCCTATATCTAAGATATATACCATCAATAATATGAGAACTGAAGATATTAACGATGATACAACTCTGAAAATCATACTAGAACCTAAATAAAGTCCTTCTTGTTCTGGATTTACTATAAGTTTCTTTACAACCACACCATGCATTCCAAGAGAAGCTACAGAAGTAAAAAAAACAACAAACGAAGCTGTATAATTTAAAGCTCCATAGTTAGATGGTCCTAAATATCTTGCAGATATAATACCTATAACAAACGAAACTAACATTTGAAATATTTGCTCGCCTATTATCCAACCTGCATTTTTTACATTCTTTGATTTTAGAAGGCTACCCATTATATACTCTTAATATGATTTATTCAAGTTATAAGCGTCCATCAACTATTTCTCGTGGCAAAAAACCTTTAACATCAAAAATAACGTGATTTGGTTCGAGCAATGTACATATGTCAAATTCAGCAAATTCATTATGAGCTACAGCAAGAATTGCCGCATCATACTTTCCTTTAGGTAGATCATTTACAACAACAATCCCATATTCATGATATGCAATTTCAGGATTAGCCCATGGATCAAATATTGTTACATTTACATTATATTGTTCAAGATGATGCACAATATCTATCACCTTAGTATTACGTACATCTGGACAATTTTCCTTAAAAGTAAAACCTAACAAAAGTATATGTGAATTAAGCACAGATATACCTTTTTTTAACATAAGTTTAACTACACGATCTGCGACATACTCTCCCATACCATCATTCATACGACGACCCGCAAGAATAATCTCTGGATAATAACCATGACGTTGCCCACATTGAGCAAGATAATAAGGATCTACACCTATACAATGACCTCCAACAAGACCAGGACGCATATTAATAAAATTCCATTTAGTACCTGCTGCTTCAAGTACATCATAAGTATCAATCCCAAGTGACGTAAATATCTTAGATAATTCATTGACAAATGCAATATTGATATCTCGTTGTGAATTTTCAATTACCTTCGATGCCTCAGCAACTTTAATCGTTGGTGCAAGATGAGTACCTGCAATAATTACAGAAGAATAAACATTATCCACAAGCTTCCCTATTTCAGGAGTAGAACCAGATGTTACTTTTTTGATTTTCTCAACCGTATGCACTTTATCTCCTGGATTAATACGCTCAGGCGAATAACCCGCATAAAAATCAACATTAAATTTAAATCCTGATACTTTCTCTACAACAGGAATACACTCTTCTTCTGTAACTCCAGGATACACAGTTGATTCATAAACAACTATATCTCCACGAGAAATAACTTTCCCTACTGTTTCTGATGCTCTATAAAGAGGTGTAAGATCTGGATTATGATTTTCATCTACTGGTGTAGGAACTGCTACTACATAAAAATTGCAATCCCTAATATATTCAATATCAGAAGTACAAACAAATCCATAATTATTTATAGCATCTTGCAATAACTCATCACTAACTTCAAGTGTTGCATCGTGACCTGCCATGAGAGCATCTACACGATTACGATTCATGTCAAATCCTATAGTTTTATACTTTGTAGAAAAAAGACGAGCTAAAGGCAAACCTACATATCCTAAACCAATTACGGCAATTTTTACATCTTTTAAATCCATTATATTTAATTACCTATTTTTATACATATCATCATAATACTTCTCATACTCTCCTGAAGTAATATTATCCATCCACTCTTGATTATTTAGATACCAACGAACTGTACGTTCGATTCCTTCTTCAAATTGAAGACTTGGTTCCCATCCTAGTTCACGTTGCAATTTTGTACTATCTATAGCATAACGCATATCATGACCTGCACGATCTGTTACATATGTAATCAACTCTAAACTATGTCCTTCTGGATTACCCAATATTCTATCAACCGTGGCTATCATAACTTTAATAAGATCTATATTTTTCCACTCATTGAATCCACCAATGTTATATGTATCAGCTATTTTACCTTCATGAAAAATCAAATCAATTGCACGCGCGTGATCTTCAACATACAACCAATCACGAACATTTTCTCCTTTACCATAAACTGGCAATGGTTTACGATGACGAATATTATTAATAAATAATGGTATCAATTTTTCTGGAAATTGATATGGCCCATAATTATTCGAACAATTTGTCACAATCGTTGGCATACCATACGTATCATGAAAAGCACGCACAAAATGATCAGACGATGCTTTAGATGCAGAATATGGAGAATGTGGGTTATATTTAGTATCTTCATAAAAGAAATCTTTTCCGTATGCCTTATGCCCCTCTGACGATGCAACAGTTTTGAATGGAGGCTCTATTCCCTCTGGATTAGTCATTTCCAAAGCACCATAAACTTCATCTGTAGAAATATGATAGAATCGCTTACCATCATAACGTTCTGGCAATGACTCCCAATAAAGTTTTGCCGCTTGAAGTAATGATAAAGTACCCATAACATTAGTCCGAGCAAATGTAAATGGGTCTTTAATGCTTCTATCTACATGACTTTCTGCTGCAAGATGAATAATACCATCAACTTTCTCATTTTGCATAAGCTGATAAAATGCATCAAAATCACAAATATCCATCCTAACAAACTTATAGTTAGACTTCCCCTCGACATCCTTAAGATTAGCTAAATTACCCGCATATGTCAATTTATCGACATTAATAATATTATATTCAGGATACTTATTTACAAACAAACGCACTACATGCGAGCCAATAAACCCTGCACCACCTGTAATAACTATATTTTTCATTTTTCTCTATTTTTTCAAATTTGTTATACATTGTTTCAACGAATCAGTCCAATAAGGAATTTCAATTCCAAAGACTTTTTTTATTTTCGTTTTATCAAGAACTGAATAAGCTGGACGTTTTACTGGACTTGGAAATTCATCACTATGACAAGGCAAAATATCACAAGTTGTAGTACCATTATATTCTGCAATCATCTTAGTAAAATCAAACCACGAACAAACGCCCTCATTTGAATAATGATAAACACCAGTCTGAGTACCATCAAATTTATCAATAATCACAACTATAGCTTTAGCCAAATCATATGCATATGTTGGCGTTCCAACCTGATCAAAAACCACGTTCAATTGTGACTTAGTCGACGTAAGATTCATCATCGTTTTACAAAAATTCTTACCAAATTCAGAATAAAGCCATGCTGTACGAATAATCACATAATTACCACCTATTTCAATTATATTTTGTTCTCCATGCAACTTACTTTTCCCATATACACCCGTTGGTGTACCTTGTTGATCTTCTCTACATGGCACATTATATAATTCTTTTCCAAAAACATAATCTGTTGATATTTGAACAAGTAAACCGCCAACCTCTTTAATTGCTTTTGCAAGATTTTTAGGTGCTACAGCATTCAATTTTTCCGCCAATTCTTCATTTGTTTCAGCAGCATCAACATTTGTATATGCAGCACAATTAACAATAACATCAATATTATTATCAAACACACATTGTTGTACCGCTTCTAAATCTGTAATATCAAGAAACGTAGTTTCAACTCCTTCCACTTGATTTATATCGGTAAAAAGATAAATATCACTACTATTTTTAGCAATAATTCTCATCTCATTACCTAATTGACCATTAGCCCCTGTTACAAGTATTCGCTTCATAATTATTCAAACTCAGGATAAAGATTGATATTATAATCAAAAGGTGAATCTAAATCTTTTAAACATAAATGCTTAATATCTTTTTCTGACAAGATTGCGTTTTCCATCGAAATTTGCCAATCTATTCCCAATTTATCATCCTTAATATTTATACCTCCATCTGCTTCTGGAGCATAAAAATTATCACATTTATATTGAAAAATAGCAGTTTCACTTAATACAACAAAACCATGAGCAAATCCGCGAGGTATAAAAAATTGTCTATGATTATCCTCACTTAATTCAACCGCAACATATTGACCATATGTAGGTGAGCCTTTTCGAATATCTACTGCAACATCAAGAACTCGCCCTTTTACACAGCGAACCAATTTACTTTGTGCAAATGGGGGACGTTGAAAATGCAATCCACGCATAACTCCATAACTTGAAGCGCTTTCATTATCTTGTACAAAATTCACCTTACGCACTTTTTCCTCAAATTCTCGTTGCGAGAAACTCTCAAAAAAATATCCTCGTGAATCTCTGAAAATCTTAGGTTCAATTATCACTAAGCCTTCTATATCTGTTTTAATTACTTCCATAATTATCCCAAATTAGGTTTATTTGTTACTTTCAATTCCTCTACAACCTTTATAAGATATTGTCCATATTGATTTTTCAACATCGGTTGTGCCAATTCTCGCATACGTTCTTCTGTTATCCAACCCTGACGGTATGCAATTGCTTCAAGACATGCAATTTTAAGACCTTGTCGTTTTTCTAAAACTTCTATATAAGTAGATGCCTCAGAAAGAGAATCATGTGTACCTGTATCAAGCCAAGCAAATCCACGACCTAACGTTTGCACTTTTAATTCACCATCAGCCAAAAACTCTTGATTAACAGTAGTAATTTCATATTCTCCACGTGCCGAAGGTTTAATATTTCGTGCTACTTCCACTACTTTATTTGGATAAAAATATAAACCTACAACAGCATAATTTGATTTTGGATTTGCTGGTTTTTCTTCAATTGACAAACAATTTCCATTATCATCAAATTCAGCAACACCATAACGCTCTGGATCATTTACCCAATAACCAAACACTGTCGCTTTTTTCTCTTCTTCTGCTGTTCGAACTGCCTCTTTCAACATTCCTGTAAACCCAGCTCCATGAAAGATATTATCACCTAATACTAAACATGCTGCATCATCACCTATAAAATCTGCACCTATTGTAAATGCTTGAGCCAATCCATCTGGACTTGGTTGTTCTGCATATTCAAAATGCACACCATAATCTGAGCCATCTCCAAACAAACGCTTAAATCCAGGCAAATCATGAGGCGTCGAAATAATCAAAATTTCTCTTATTCCTGCCAACATTAATACTGATACGGGATAATAAACCATCGGTTTGTCATAAATTGGCATCAATTGTTTTGAAATACCTTTCGTAATAGGATACAAACGTGTACCACTACCACCTGCTAATACAATTCCTTTCATAATATATCAAGATTACAAAGTTAATTTCTAAATTCTTTTATTACTTCCAACGGCCATTTCCAATTTTGGTAAAAAGCCTGAACTATCATCGGAGCTAATATCATACCCAACAATCCCCAATCAAGCCACACAACAAAAATCAACAAAAATATCAAAACACCAACAGCCGACATCAACGAAGCCTTAAAAAACGGCACTTCATTACGCGACAACAAATATTGAGCTGCATTAGAATGATTGTATTCTAAATAGTGTTGTATAAAAATTAATATCAACAAACTTGTAGACAATAACGTTGTGTTACTATTCAATACACCAAGCATCCAGTCTCCACACAAAACAATTACAACACCAGATAAAACAAATACAAAAAACATCACCGCACTCGATAAATAAAATTTTTGCTTTATCAAATCCAAACGCCCCTCCACTCGCCATTGAAATACTTTCGGCATATATACACGTGTTACAATCCCTGCCATCATTCCAATTATCACCAACAATTGCAAAGTAATCCCATAAGATGCCATCATTTCCAACGACACAAATAGCGAACCAATAAACAAACTGGATTTATTAATTATAAACCCGCCCAATGATGTAAATCCGACCTTAATAGCATTCGGTGTAATTGCACGCAAAATATCTTTATAATTAAAATCATTTGCAATACTCAAACCTTCAATTATCTCCCTCGTAAAAAAAGCTTTTTTACTTAAAAAACGTACTAATAAAACAGACACTGCCTGCGAAGCAACAATAGCCACTAAGCCACCACCCAATAAAATCAACACTATCGCAAACAAAATATAAACAACATTCCCGACTAAAATAATCTGATGCACACATTTGATTTTTCCCAAACCATTCAACAATGCCTCATAATACAACGTATACAAATTATAACTGTTTATCAAAACCAAAATTCCCCAAGCCACATACACCTCTACTACATTCCCTCTATAAGCTTGCATCAAAGTATAAATATAAAAAGTCCCTAATATAGCAAACAACAGAAACAATACAATAGCCATTTTCGAATAAAAATATCGCATTGCTCGAATCGTCCCTCCCAATAAGGAATAATCAATCCTATTTACACACGAAGCCTCCACTTGTTCATATCCATCTCGCTTCAATGAACTAACCCCACTAAACACATACGACACATTACGAGCAAATGAAGTATTGAAACCAAAATCAAAAATAAAAGTCAACTGTGTAATCGTAACAAATATAGTCCAAACACCAACTGTTTCCGCTGGCAACATTTTCAGGATAATAGGAAACAACAACACCCCTGCCCCTATCTTAAAAAAAGTAGCAAGCATCGTCCACACTAAATCTTTTTTTCCTACATCTGCAACAGCCATAATATTTTATTTCTTTTTCAATTCCAAATCAATTTTTTGATAAACCGAGTTCTGCGATTTATATTCTGAAACCATCTCCTTCATCGTGCGCACAACAAGATAATCTTGATTTGCTTTACCATATTCAAATAATTTATTGTACAATGGCAACATTTCATCATAATCATACTCACGCACATTTGCAATCATAATTTTATCATACAACGTAGGCTTAACCAATTCTTCATCATTCAACAGTTCTTCAAACAATTTCTCCCCTGGTCGTAATCCTGTATATTCAATTTTAATGTCAACCCCTGGTTCTAATCCTGCCAAACGTATCATTTTCTTAGCCAAATCAGCTATTTTTACTGGCATCCCCATATCAAAAATAAATATTTCACCTCCATTACCAATCGTACCAGCTTCAAGCACTAGTTGACAAGCCTCTGGAATAGTCATAAAATAACGAATGATATCTGGATGAGTAACTGTAACCGGACCTCCTTTCTCTATTTGCTGGCGAAACAAAGGTATTACCGAACCATTAGATCCCAACACATTTCCAAATCGAGTGGTTATAAATCGAGTAGTTTTTCCTTCTTGCAAGGCCAATTTCTTGGCTAAACTTTGTACATATATCTCAGCCACTCGTTTCGAACAACCCATCACATTAGTAGGGTTTACGGCTTTATCTGTCGAAACCATCACAAACGAACTAACCCCATATTTTACTGCCATATCTGCAACATTACAAGTCCCCTTAACGTTAGCCATCACACATTCCGAAGGATTATCTTCCATCAATGGCACATGTTTATACGCCGCTGCATGAAATACTACATTCGGACGCATTTCTTCAAAAACCGACTCAATTCTATCTCGCATTCGCACATCTGCAATCACAAATGCATACTCAATATTATGAAATTTTTCTGTTAATTCCAACCTGATATTATGCAATGGAGTCTCAGCATTATCGAGCAAAATCAACTTCCTCGGCTTAAATATCGACAACTGACGAACAATTTCACTTCCAATCGACCCAGCTGCACCTGTAATCATCACCACTTTATCCGAAATCATATTTTCAATAGGTTTCTTATCAATCTCAATCGGTGTACGTCCCAACAAATCCTCTATACGAATGTTACGCAAATTACGTTCTACGTTAAACTCTGCCATCTCATCCCCTTCTTTGTAATTTGTAAGTTTAGGAATCATCAACAATCGCAATCCTGCATCTATAAACATATTCAAACCTGAAGAAACTGCTTTTTCCTTCAATTTCAAAGGTGACACAACAACTGCTTTAACCTTCTTTTTCTCCAACTCTGATATCAAATTCTTATTCGTTGTCGAATAGATTGGCAAACCAAAAATCTCCTTATTTTGATTTTTATTGTCATCCACAAAACCCACCACTCGATAACGAGAATTTGTTTCTGCTCGAATCATTTTTGCAATAGAAATACCAGCCGACTTAGTACCATAAATCACAACTGGAAGCCTACTACCAAAATCCACCACAAAAACATCATACAAAGTTTTCACCGAAACTCTCAAAAACATCAAAAACAAAAAAGCAAAAACTCCATAAAATACAATACCCAAACGCAAAAACACCCCATCACCATAAAGAATCATACCCACGTGATGTATAATGAGTAGAGTAATAACGTTGGCGATAATTGCAACCAACATTTTTTTTAAATCCACAAAAGTGGAATAACGAACTATACCTGCATACGTATGGAATATCCGAAACCAAACTATTTGAATTCCTAAAATAATCAAGATATTACCTAAATCATAAAGCTCAATTCCTGTAAATTGAAAATAATAATAGCGATATGCCAATTGATATGCCCCGACATACGCCATCAAGCACAACAATACATCAAGCATCAACACCATCCATCGAGGTAGATAACCTGCTGAAGATAAACGCAAAAAGAAATTACTATTCTTTATTTCATTTATAAGATTTCTCATTATAAAACACAACTTAAAAAAAACATTTTAATTTACAAAGATAAGCATTTTCGTTTAAAGTACAAAATAAAAATTAAATTTATTTTTTATAAAAAAATAACAATACTTTAAACGAAATTTCTTATCTTTGCAAAAATATAAAATCTACTTAAATATGAACAAAAATCTACTCTTAACAGCTATTTTCGCAACAGTCATAAGCCTACTATCTCTCTCGGCATGTTGCAGTAACAATCAACAAGTTACGTCTAAAGTCAAACCTGGCATCGAAGTCCTTCGCGACCGCAATTTCGATATTCTCAAAGGTAAACGCGTAGGACTCATTACTAACCCTACAGGCGTAGATTCTCACCTAAAATCTACTATCGACATTCTCCACGAAGCCGAAGATATCGAACTCGTCGCACTCTTTGCTCCCGAACATGGCGTCCGTGGCGACGTATATGCTGGCGACCACGTAGATAACACTGTAGATCCTCGCACAGGTGTACCTATGTACTCAATTTTTGGCAAAACCCGCAAACCTACACCTGAAATGCTCGAAAATGTCGATGTTATTGTGTATGACATTCAAGATATTGGCTGTCGCTCTTACACATTCATCAGCACTATGGGCATGGGCATGATAGCTGCAGCTGAAAACAACAAAGAATTCGTTGTTCTCGACCGTCCAAACCCTCTCGGTGGCAATCGCATCGAAGGCAACCTTGCCGAAGATGGCTATATCTCATTCGTTTCTCAATTCAAAATCCCTTATCTCTACGGACAAACTCCTGGCGAACTTGCCATTATGCTCAATGAAGAAGGTATGCTCGGCGAAAAATGCCAACTCACAGTTATCCCTATGGAAGGTTGGACTCGCAATATGACTTGGGACGAAACTGGACTCGAATGGATTCCTGCTTCACCTCACATTCCTTACCCTCAATCTGCTATCTACTACCCTGTTACAGGTATTCTTGGCGAACTCTATTTCATCAATATGGGCGTAGGCTACCCTCTCCCATTCCAAACTATCGGAGCGCCTTGGTTCAACGCCGATTCTCTCGCAACTAACCTTAACGCACTCAATCTCCCAGGCGTACTCTTCCGCCCTATCCACTACAAACCTTACTACTCTACCTCTAAAGGCGAACTCTGTGGCGGTGTACAAATCTACATCACTGAATACGAAAAAGCTCGCCTCACCGAAATCCAATTCTATGTAATGCAAGTGGTTAAAGAGATGTATCCTCACCGCGACATATTCAAAGAAGCTCCTCAAAATCGCTTCCAAATGTTCGACAAAGTATGTGGCACTAACTTCATCCGCGAAAAATTCTCTGAAACTTATCGCTGGGCAGATGTTAAAGAATATTTCGAAAAAGACGAAGACGCATACCGCCAACTTTCATCAAAATATTACCTCTACAAATAAGCCTACCCTCAAGCAAGGTGCAAGCAACCTTCATCGAAGAAGACTGACACATCTCCCCATATTATACTCAAGTGCTAATTAGTCTAATTCGACCAATTAGACAAAAAAAGGTCTGTCATTCATATGCCTTGCTACATCGCAGATATAGCAAGGCATATGCAAGACAAAATATTATGTTCTTTTGTCATTCTGTCTAAAAAATAACATCGAACAATGAAATACGAATTAATCAACTCCCTCGCATGGGGTACTGATGCCGGTTTCTACCGTCTACTTCCTAAGTCGGTCATTCACCCCGACTCCGAAGCTAACATTATAAACCTCATAAAAAAAGCCCACAACGAGCATCGACACATCACTTGGCGCGCTGCTGGCACAAGCCTTTCTGGTCAAGCCATCAGCGACGATATCCTCGCCGTAGTGGGCAAAAAATGGGAAAAACACACTATCCTCGACAATGGCGAACGCATTGTTCTTCAACCTGGTATCATTGGTCAACGTGTCAACGAACTTCTTGCTCCCTACCGCCGCAAATTCGGCCCCGACCCTGCATCTATCAAAAGTGCTATGGTGGGTGGCATCATCTCCAACAATGCCTCTGGTATGAGTTGCGGCATCCATGCCAATAGCGACAAAATGTTGCAATCTGTTCGCATTATCCTCTCCGATGGCACTCTCCTCGACACTGGCGATTCTCAAAGTCGTGATGCATTTCGCCAATCGCATCCCGATTTCATTGCTCGCATCGAGGCTTTACGCGACCAAACCTGCGCTAATCAAGCACTTACCAATCGCATTCGCTCTAAATATAGCATCAAAAACGTAACTGGTCTCAACATTCTTCCTTTCGTCGAATACGACGACCCATTTGACATCATCACGCATCTTATAGTGGGTTCCGAAGGCACTCTCGCATTCCTCGCCGAAGCCACTATGACCACTCTCCCAATCCTACCATATTCAGCAAGTGCGCTCATCTATTTCACTGACACTCGCAATGCTTGTGGTGCAGTAATAAAACTAAAACAAAACCCAGTATCCGCAGTCGAACTATTTGACTATAAAGCTCTTTGTTCTGTAAAAGATAGTGTAGACGGTTTCGACCAACTCCCTACCTCTACTATGGCTCTTCTCATCAAGGTCGAAGCCGAATCTGAAATTGAACTAAACGAACAAATCTCAATTGTCAACCAAACTGTTACTCAATTCTCTACTCTTCGCCCTCATGCTTTCACTTCCGATCCTGCCACTGTCACTCAATATTGGGCTATCCGCTCTGGCATTTTCCCTTCGGTAGGTAGCATGCGCCCTGTAGGCACTACTTGTCTCATCGAGGATGTTGCTTTCCCTATCCATCATCTCGTAGAAGCTACAGAAGAACTACAACAGCTCCTCGAACGCCACCACTACGATGATGCCGTCATCTATGGTCATGCTCTCGAAGGCAACTACCATTTCATCATCAACCAACGATTTGATTCTCAAGAAGAAATCAATCGCTACGAGGCTCTGATGGATGACGTTGCCACTATGGTAGTAGATCACTACGACGGCTCGCTCAAGGCCGAGCACGGCACTGGTCGCAACATGGCTCCTTATGTCGAACGCGAATGGGGTGCAGATGCTTTCCTTCTCATGAAAGAGGTTAAAAAGTTATTCGACCCTAACAATATATTCAATCCGGGTGTTATTTTCAACGACGATCCTAAATGTCATATCTCCAATCTCAAGCCACTCCCTCAATGCCATCCTCTCATCGACCGATGCATCGAATGTGGCTTCTGCGAGGTCAATTGCGTCACTTGTGGGTTCTCTCTCTCTTCGCGCCAACGCATTGTAGTTCAACGCGAAATCACCCGTTTACAACAAACTCATGAAGACGATGCTCGCCTAAATCAACTCATCAAAGAGTTTAAATATTTAGGCAACATCACCTGTGCTGGCGATGGTCTCTGCTCTACTTCATGCCCTATCAAAATCAACACAGGCGAACTCATCCACGTTATCCGCGAACGCGAAATCAAGCAAAGCCGTATGGCTCAATCTATAGGCAAATTTGCTGCCAACAATCTCGGTGCTATCGAAACTACTCTCGGCGTCGGACTCCGCCTTGTCTCTGCAGCTCATTGGTTATTAGGCGATAAACTCATGTCTTCTATCGCCAAGGGCCTCCACTATGGCACTGGTCAAGCTATTCCTCTCTGGACTCCAGCCATGCCTCGCGCCACTCGTCGCCCAAAAACAAATAAAAATTCCTCACTATTAAAAGTTGTCTACTTCCCTTCTTGCATCAATCAAACTATGGGCGTTGCCAAACACGACCCCGACCAAACTCCTTTGATGCAAAAAACTGTGCAACTCCTTGAAAAAGCAGGCTACGAAGTCATATTCCCTGAAAATATGAAAAATCTCTGCTGTGGCACTATCTGGGAGAGCAAAGGTATGCCCGAACTTGCCGACCAAAAGTCTGCCGAACTCGAGAAAGCCCTACTCAAAGCAACCGAGAATGGCAAATACACTGTGCTCTGCGACCAATCTCCTTGCCTCTATCGTATGCGCCACACAATCAAAGGTGTAGATATGTACGAACCTGTTGAATTTATACTCAAATTCGTAGCAGATCGCCTCAAATTTACTCCTATCTCCGACACTATCACCGTACATACCACTTGCTCAACAACTAAAATGGGCTTGAAATCTGACCTCATCCGCCTTGCTGAAATGTGTTCTACGTCAGTAGTTGTGCCTCAAGAGGTTGGTTGTTGTGGTTTTGCAGGCGACAAAGGCTTTACTCACCCAGAAGTCAACGAATGGGCTCTACGCAAACTACGCCTTCAAATCGAAAAACATAGCATCACTGCAGGCTACTCCAACTCTCGCACTTGTGAAATCGGACTTACAACCAACAGTGGTGTCCCATTCCAAAATATCATCTATCTTGTTGATAAAGTAACTACAAAAAAATAAAAACTTACATTGTCAATTCAAAAAAAAATCGTAATTTTGCAAGTTAGAAAAATGCAACCATTCGCTACTAAAAACCCAAGAAATATGAAACAACAAATTATCGACTTAATAAATCGCGAAGTCATCCCTGCTATCGGATGTACTGAACCTATTGCTGTAGCTCTTTGTACTGCTAAAGCAGCTGAACTACTCGGTGAAAAACCTGAAAAAATCGAACTCCTTCTTAGTGGTAATATCATCAAAAACGCTATGGGTGTAGGCATTCCTGGCACTGGTGGTATGATTGGTCTTCCTATCGCTGTGGCTCTCGGTGCTCTCATCGGCAAAAGCGAATATCAACTCGAAGTACTCCGTGATTGCAACCCTGAGGCTGTTGAACTCGGCAAACAATATATCGATGAACGTCGCATCAATATCTCACTCAAAGAGACAGACGAAAAACTTTATATAGAAGTTATCTGCTCTGCTAACAATAAAAAATCAGTAGCTATAATTGCTGGTAACCACACTAACTTCATTCATCTTGAAGCTAATGGCAAAGTTCTCCATCACCAAGAGCTCGGAGCATCTGCCGAAGGCGAAACTAATACCGACCCTCAACTCACACTTCGTCAAGTATGGGATTTTGCAATGGAAACTCCTGTCGAAGATCTACGCTTCATCCTCAAAACTAAAGAGTTGAACGATGCTCTCTCTAAAGAATCTTTGCAAAACCACTTTGGACACGAAGTTGGTCGCACTATTCGCGATTCGGTACACAAATATCAAATGTTTGGCGACTACACCTATATGCACATCCTCTCACGCACAGCTGCTGCTTGCGATGCTCGTATGGCAGGTTGTCCTATGGCTGCTATGTCTAATTCAGGTTCAGGCAACCAAGGCATCTCAGCCACTATGCCTGTTGTTACTTATGCTGAAGACCATAATGCTACCGAAGAACAAATGATTCGTGCACTCACTTTGTCTCATCTCACTGTTATCTATATCAAACAAAGCCTTGGTCGTCTTTGCGCTCTTTGTGGTTGCGTAGTAGCTGCTACTGGCTCAGCATGCGGTATCACTTACCTCATGGGCGGAACTTACGAACAAGCTGAATATGCTGTTAAAAACATGGCAGCTACACTCACTGGTATGCTTTGCGATGGTGCTAAACCTTCATGCGCATTAAAAGTGGCTTCAGGCGTATCAACAGCAGTGATGTGCGCTATGTTGGCTATGGAAAACAAATCTGTTACTGCAGTTGAAGGTATCATCGACGACTCGGTTGACCAATCAATTCGCAATATGACAAAAATTGGTAAAGACGGTATGATGACAACAGACCGCCTCGTACTTGACATCATGACAAATAAATAAATTCTCAAGACAGGAAGACAAGAATACACGAAAACAATATTGTTTTAAACGAAAAAATTTACGATTAATTTACGAAAATTTGCGTTAAATATAAAAACATGTACTCATGTCTTCATGTCTAAAGACAAGAATGAACTTAAAAAAGCAAACCACTATATCGCTTATTTGGAACGGACTAAATAAAGTCGGGTATCAGGTAATAGCATTGTTGGTAGGGATTGTGACAGCTCGTCTGCTCACCCCTACCGACTTTGGTTATATTGCCGCACTTGCTATGTTCACTATGCTAAGCAATATTTTGGTCGAAAGTGGATTCACTGCTGCTTTAGTTCGTCGCGAAAACAACACACAATCAGACTACTCCACCGCATTTTACTTCAATGTAGTACTTAGTCTCATATTCTACGGAGGGCTATTTGTTTCTGCGCCTACCATAGCCGACTATTTCAACATGCCACCCCTCACTAATTTGGCGCGTGTGCTGTTTCTTGCTATTATAATCAATTCTCTATTCATAATTCCCAATATCATACTCACACGCCAATTACGATTCAAAGAAATAGCAATTGCCGAACTATCAGGCATGATAGTTAGTGCTGTAATTACTATAATAATGGCAATAACTGGTTTTGGATATTGGGCAATCGCCGCACAACAAATATCTCAACTCATTGTAAAAGTTGGAATTATATGGGTTTTAAGTAAATGGCGCCCTTCGTTTGAATTTAGCTTCAAATTACTCAAAGAAATTTTCTCTTTCAGTTTTCTACTCATTATTTCCTCTCTTATTTCAACCGCCACTCGCTACATCTACAATTTCTTTATAGGTCCTCGCTACTCTGCCGATGACCTCGGATACTATGGTCAAGCATTCAAATTTCACCAAATACCTTATAACGTCATCACTTCAACCATAACAGGCGTATCATACCCTGTATTCTCTTCTCTAAACAATGACAAAGATCGACAAATGCTTTACATACAAAAGATCATGCGTATGACTGCATTCATCACATTTCCTGTAATGATAGGCCTCTATTGCATTGCACCCAATTTTATCTCTGTCGTTCTTACTGACAAATGGCTACCAATGCTTTCTTACTTCAAAATACTTATCATTGTAGGAATAGCAATGCCTTTTATCAATCTTAATCTCAATATATTCAATGCAATAGGCAAACCCCGAATATATTTCCAAATGGAATTCCTACGCAACGGACTTATAATTGCACTACTTTTTCTGCTAAACAACACTATCGAAACAATACTTTATGGCTATTTAATTGCCACCTACACCACACTAATTATTAGCAGCTTAATGCTCCAAAAGCACATCAACTACTCTCTATTAGACCAAATAAGCCATATCTTTCCGTCACTAATATTAGCAATCATAATGGGAGTTACAATCACAACTATAGAAACTAAATTCTCAATGACTAACACCATGCAACTATTACTTCAATTTGGCATCGGAGCACTGACTTACATATCTCTGGCTTGGGGATGCCATCTGCAAATTATGGACGATATTGTCAATATAATAAAAGAAAAAATAAAGAGAATACATCAAAACTAAAATAACCTCTCTCTAAAGTTACAGATTGTAACAATAACACTAAAAAGGGTCGTATCAAACTCTGCATTGAGCAATGATACGACCCTTTTTTTTAGGGGACTTTACGGATTACAAATCCGAATGAATAGACGACAATTGCGAACAAATAATCCAAAAAGACAAACACCCACTCTCATCGTACAAATTACAGAATACAGTTGACTGTCAACACGACTGAAAGAAGTAATTCATGTTCTCATGTCTTCATGTCTAAAAAACACTAATAACTAATCATTATGACATACCCCCTTTTTTATTATTTCTCGGATGGTGTGCTATCACCTCTTCTCGCAAATAATTCAAATCCAGATGAGTATATATCTCAGTAGTAACAAGATTTTCATGACCTAACATCATCTGTATTAAACGCAAATTCGCCCCACCTTCAAGCAAATGCGTAGCAAACGAATGTCTAAATGTATGCGGACTAATATTTTTCTTTATTCCAGCTCTTTCCGCAAGGTCTTTCACTATATAGAGTATCATCACACGCGTAAGCTTTGCTCCCCTACGATTAAGGAAAAGATAATCCTCATTACCCGGCTTAATATTCAAATGACAACGATCTTGCATCCAAAAATTTATCTGACTAATTGCTTCATCACTCAGTGGAACAAGTCGCTGTTTACTTCCCTTTCCCTCTACCAACATATACTTCTCATCTACATGCACATTACTGAGTTTCAAATTTATAAGCTCACTAACACGCAACCCTGACCCATACAACACCTCTATTATTGCAAGATTGCGTTGCCCTTCATCTTTCGACAAATCGATAGCATCTTCCATTCGCTCAATCTCATCCAATGTAAGCACTTCAGGTAGTTTACGCGCCACCTTAGGAGTTTCGAGCATAAGAGTTGGATCCGTTTCTATTTTATCTGTAAATAACAAAAAACGATAAAACGATTTTACGCCAGATATAACACGACCTTGCGATGTAGCCGAAAGTTCCAATTCGCCTAATTCAATAACGAAGTCTATCAAATTCTCAAGTTTTACATCCAACGGATTCAAATCATGCCCACCTAAATAGTCAAGCAAAAGATTAAGATCGTGCATATAAGCATCTTTCGAATTCTCAGAAAGCCCCTTCTCAAGTTTTAACCAATTAGTATATTTACGAATTATATCTACTCTGTCGAAATCCATAAAAAAACAATCTCTTTTTTTTTAATAAAAAGTGGCGAACTAACATAGTCCGCCACTATATCAAGAGCATAAATACAGAATATATACCCGAAAGCATCGCTATACTCTAATCGCTATACTCTATACATTCAAAATGAATTATTTGTTCAAACGGAAACGTTCGTTACCTTCTTTGATATAACCAACGATTTGGTTAGCAGCAGCAAGACCAGCGTTGATGTTAGCTTCAGCTGTTTGAGCACCCATTTTCTTAGGAGTACCGAAGTAACGAGCACCGAATTTTTCAGCCAATTCAGCAGCGTTAGCTGGAGCAACGTCAGTAACATATTTGAAATCAGCGCGATCTTCCATCAATTTAGCAAGACCTTCTTCGTCGATAACTTCTTTACGAGCAGTGTTAACAAGAGTTGCGCCTTTAGGCATTTTGTTAAGGAGTTCGTAGTTGATAGATTTTTTAGTTTGCTCAGTTGCAGGGATGTGCAATGAGATATAGTCAGAAGTTGAGTAAAGTTCGTCAATAGAAGCAACTGCTTTAACGCCGTCTTTTTCGATAGCTTCAGCTGGAACGAATGGGTCGAATGCTTGAACATTCATACCGAAGCCTTTAGCGATTTTAGCAACGCGAAGACCTACGTTACCGTATGCGTGAATACCGAGAGTTTTACCTTTCAATTCAGTACCAGTAGCACCTGAGAATTGAACGCGAGCAGCGTAAACCATCATACCGAGAGCCAATTCAGCTACAGCGTCAGAATTTTGACCTGGAGTGTTCATAGCTACTACGTTGTGAGCTGTACAAGCTTCGAGGTCAAGGTTATCAAAACCAGCACCTGCGCGAACAACGATTTTGAGGTTTTTAGCGTGTTCAATTACTTCTTTAGTAACTTTGTCTGAACGAACGATAAGAGCATCTACATCAGCAACAGCTGCATAGAATTGTTCTACTTCTGTGTATTTTTCGAGAAGAACTACTTCTCCACCTGCAGCTTCTACAATTGATTTGATACCATCTACAGCTGCTTTAGCAAATGGTTTTTCTGTTGCAACAAGAACTTTCATAGCAATAGTTAGTTAAATTATTAATGATTAGTTATTAATTATTAGTGATTAGTAATTACCGTACTCCTTTCTCCCCGCTCCCTACTCCTTGCTCCCTGCTCCCTGCTCCCTACTCCTTTCCCCCTACTCCGTAATCAAGTGCAAAGGTACAACATTTTTCTGATACAAACAAACTTTTCAAACAAATAACTATATACAAAAATATAAAACTAATTTATTTCCTTGAACTATTTCTTATTAATCGCTTGGCTAAACTACATCTTATCATTAACAACAAAGGTAAATTACAAAAGATTCAAGACAACTTTAGCGGAAAAATTCTAAATTACATCTATAATTTATCTTCTCCCACCATATCCCAACTCTTCCAAATTCAATCTCACATCAGCATCTATCACAGCCACATTACCCATTGGTGTACGCAACACATTTTCATTATGCAAGTCACTGATATAGATATCATCATTCGTATAAGTCCAATTACCTCGGCGACGCAAATCAAACCCAATTTGCTGAGTAAACTCCTCTATTTCCGCTTCCGTCATCTGCTCGCCACGAATATATGGTTGCTCCACTATCACCTTAAAATACCCCTCACCACTTCGCCCATACCCAATCACAACCATCGGTGTCGAATATTCAAACAAAAAATTATACAGCACAATCCTGTCCAAAGCCATCTGAGGCGACACAAAATAGTCCAACCCAATAGCTTTCACCACTCTGCAACCATCAAAATAAACTTCAGCCTCACCACCTTCGGCTAAAAACGGAAACTTAGCACTCAAATCCCTATCCGTATTCTCATACCAACACCCATTCTCCTTCGCCCAACGCTCTAACGCCCATTCTTGCGCCTCTCTTCGTTGTTCTTCTCTATCAAATGGGTCTCGCCCCTCAACCTCTTCACTTGCATCAATGCTTCCTCCAACGAGCAAGGCTCCGATTTCCAATGCTCTACCTCCAATCTCAATGCCTCTTCGTTCTTGCGGTGTATATCGTTCTGATACCACCTTTTCTCCTTTTCGCAATAAATCATTATACCATTCCTCCATAATAAATTACTTTTTATAAAAATCTCTCTACTAAAATTATTTACAATAAGTAAATTTACTCCTCTTGCAATAGTTTTACTATCTCCAAAAATTTCTCCATAATTTCCTGTTCTGTTGGGTTATTGTCATAAATCCAAATAACCATATCCTCCATTATCTCCTCTTGGTTCTTTAGCGTTATCATTATCCCGATTATATTGTCTTTGCAAACTTTCGAGTTTTTCAATAAAGTCAATAATACCTTCTGTAGTTTTGTTAGTCCTTCCATTTTCTTACTTTTTATAAAAATCACCATCAATCACATATAGCATACCGTCTCGTGCTTCAAGCACATTGGCAGGCTTCAAATCTTGCAAGCGCAACTCATCATTCTCGTACGAATTACCGCCCAACACCGCCTCATCCTTCACAGCATCAAACTCCACCTTCATCATCTCTGCAATTTTCTCTGGCATAGCAAATCTTGCATTTTTCACATATCTTTGTTCAAAAACAATATTAAAATCGCCATCGCTCCGACCAAAACCCACCACATGCATCGCTGTCGCAGGGAATAGTTCGTTATGCAACTCAATCGACTCCAACGCCTCGTCCAACGAATCATATCCATAAATATCTCGCGCCTTAATCACCGTTTGTGAATTTCGATAGAAAACAAATGTCTCCGACCCATTCGCAATCCGTTCACCATACAGTTGCTCAAGTTCCATCAGTAGATCGTCCCACCATGCCCCTATCCCTCTTGCCCACGCTTCCACATCAGCTTCTTGTCTTTCTCGGTCGGCATCAACTGTGCCAACTTCATCGCATTGTACACCCCTTCCGCCTTTCGTATCTCCGCAATCATATCCTCTCGCGATGACGGCTCTTGCCCCTGCAAGTAGTTCATCCGTTTTTCCGTGTTCGTTTGCCATAGTTTAGTATTCTTCATCGTAAAATTGTATTTCATAAAATAGGAAATAACCATTTAATTATCCCTCAAAAAGACCATAATCAAATCCATCATTGGCTTGTCCTCCTTGATTAATCATATCATGATCCAATGTTTGACGAAGACCTACAAAAATATCCTCAAATGGAAAAGTTTCAATATTATCATCTACAACACTTATAGATAAACCATACGCAGTTGAAAGTATAGGAGATAATCCTTTCTCTTTTATTTTATCAATATCCACAACATTTTTCTGTTTCCAATCAGCAGTTGATATATGCTTAACATCAGAAAAATGTTCATAATCCATTCTTAGCGTTTTAAAAGTACTACCACCCCCTGTATAAACAATAGGTCTTGACTCTAATGCATCAAATAATTTAACCATTTGCAATCGAGATTGTATTCTAAACTCTTTTTGCAATCTACCTATCAAGTTTTCTAATAATTTAATTATTTCATTTTTAAAATCATTTTTTCTATCATCCATGATCTGCGTAGACAAAGACAAATTGGAATCTAGTCTATTTTTATCTAGATTTTCTGTATCCACTAAAAAATTAAGACCTTTATTAATTGAATAAAAATCATAAACTTGTGGTTTATCATTTCTAATAGTAAAAAAAGATATATCTGTAGTACCACCTCCAATATCAATCATTAATGACATACCATTAGAAATTCTATTCGATGTTGTTAGTGGCATCAAACAAGCATAAGCTTCTGGAAAAACTAATATACCATATTCATATTTCTTACCTTCATCATATTCCAAAAAGTTAGTTATTCCTTTTAACTCAAACAAAGTCATTGATAAAAATTTATCCTTATCATTATTCAGTTTATTTTCAACTAAATCATAAGCACTCAATAAAATACGTGTTGCTAATTTCTTTTGATCATTTAAATGTTTACCATCTGTAGGTACACCCATTTGTATACTAAAATCATTACCATACTTTGACTTTAATAAAAACAAAACATAAGCAATATACCATATAGAATAAAAAATACCATCTTGTTGAGATAATTGATTATTTTGAGTAAAAGCGGCTTGTTTAAAATATCTAATAATTTCAAGTTGGTTGTTATTTTCTTGTTTTTTATTTGTTTTTATTATTTTTGTCCAAGAATTATAAACTCGTGACAACTTTGATTTTTCTTTTGGCTTTAAAATATAACCATAACTCAATGTTGAATCTTTATTTACACAAATAATACTTGGTAAAACATATTGTTCTACCCCTTTAGTATCTTTAAATTTTAAAAATTCATATTTTAATTCAATACCATCCGTTTGCTCTACACACACCTTTGTCTGATGTGTACCAAAATCTAATCCAACTGTAATCATAACATTAAATATCTTCAATTAACACTAAATTTATAGACAATAATTTATCTTCTATTTTTAGTTCTTTATCTTCATTTATAGCATATAAATATTCTTCCTTATCAAGTTCAAGTCTTTTTATTTGACTTTCAAATAATTGTATTGCTTTTTCAATTTTTTTCTTTTCTTCTTCTTTATAACAATAATCCAATTCTCTTTTCTTTTCTTGTAGATATTTTTCTTGGCTTTTTATACGCGTATCATAATACTCTATTGTTTGTTGTGCATTTCGCATACGTTCACTTTCTATTTGCATTTCTTCTTCTTTTAACCTTTTTGAGATTTCAACATTAATAAATTCAGCAAAATCATAACGCATATAATTTATAGAATCTACGCCTATATCATTAGATGTTAAACTTTTTTCTCTACCTTCAATTTGAGAACGACTAAAAAGTCTATCAATAATTTTTTGATTCTTTTCTATTTCATTTGATTGTAAATTAAATACAATTGGCAATAACATTGTCGTATATTTTTTTACACCATGAACTTTCTTTTGTAAAGTCAACTCATAAAGACCCAAATAATATCTACTCCCAGATGTCAACTCTGAATCTGAAGATAAAGCATAAGAAAAAGTTGTTTTTGCAGAATCATCACTTTCTTTAAAATAATTCAAACAAGTCTGAATTAAAGGATGATAAATATTTAAATAGTGTAATGATGTATCATCATACGCCATTTCTTGGTTAAATGTTAACTTAAAAGATAATTTTTCACCTAATCTATTTTTAAATTGCTTAGTTAACATTCGTGATTCTTCATCAAAACCACAATATTGAGTCAAAAAATTATTCAATACAGTTCTATCTGAAGGAGGTATACAAAATTCAAAAATCCCTCTACTTTTTTCAATTAATTTGCATGTTGTTAATTTTTTATCTATCAAAGATTCCAAATAATTACGTAACTCTTGTTCTGTTACATAAGCATTATTATATAATATTTTATTAATTTCGTCTCTAAAATAAGAATCATTGGTCAACGTATTATCTAATCCTTGTTGTATACGCTCTAAATTTAACCTTTCATTTTCTATTGCTCGTTCTACTTCTTGAATTTTTCGTTCTTTTTCTTCTGGAGTCAACGATTTAGTAAAGAACTCTTTTTCCATTTGATTATACAAGTCTTGTATTGTACAATCACGTCTACCTTCAATTTCTACTTTTGCATCTAAAATAGCCTCCATATCACCTATTGTACCTCGGAATATACCTATCCTATTCAAAAGTCTAACATAAATTTCTTCTTGTATTGAATCAGCCACAACAATGTTATAAATATTGACAACGGGAGATGTTTGACCAAAACGATCAATACGTCCAATACGTTGTTCAACAACCATCGGATTCCATGGTAAATCATAATTCACCATAGAACTACAAAATTGCATATCTAAACCTTCACTACCAACTTCAGAAGATAACAAAATATGAATATTATCATCATGTTTAAATCTATTCAAAACATCTGCCCTATCTTTTACTTGACCATGAATAATTTCAGCATTATAACCTGCTTTTTTTAATCGAATTGATAAATATTTCAGTGTTTTTCTAAATAGAGCAAATACAACTAATTTCTTTTTATCATTTTTAAAAACTTCATTGATAATTTCTAATAATTTTTCAAACTTAGCATCTTTTTCTGACTCAAAGACATCAATTCCTTTGTCTAGTTTAAATTCTTCACTCATATAAGCCCAAACACTACTTGCTACCTGTCTCTTCTTTTGAACTAGACCTAATGCTCCTCCTTGAGTTAATTTTTCTTCACCCCATTCCGTTTCATATGAATTATCATCTTCATATTGTTCTATGACATAATTAAAATTATCACGTTCCTCTTCATACAAATCAACTTGACAAAGATGCGGACTACGAACCGCTTGCGACATATCAGTTGTCACTTCTCTCTTTCTTGTTCTAGAGAAAACGGTATTCATAACACTCATAGTAGAAAACAAATACTGCAATCTTGCTCTAACTGCAAAATTATCTTCTCCATTCAATAGTTCTAATATTTCCTTAAAAATAGGATCATCCTTATACAATTCACCAATAAATATTTGTTTTTCAAAAACGACCTTTTCATCAATAGAGAATGAAGTTAAAATTTCTGAAGACAACAACTCATCTTTTATATTTTTTAATCCAATATTATTATTTAGATAAGAAATTGCCCTAACAAAAGGACGATTTTCTTCCATTCTGTTCTTGAAAATTTGATAATTAAAATATCTTGTATTATCTAATAAATGTAGCAAATTATACAAATTTTCCTCACTAATCATAATCGGTGTAGCTGTCAAAAACAATACAGATTCAGCCAGACTCATTATAACTTCAGCGCCTTTATATGTTTGAGTGGAACTATTTCTCATTTTATGAGCCTCATCACATAAAACCAAACCAAAAGATTGAGGTTGTTCTTCTAAAAAATCAATAAAGTTTTGTCTTTTTAAGCCTTCTTTATCCTTTAACTTTCTAATTTTTTCATAATTTATAATACATCTAATTGGACCATTATTTTCTGAAAATTCAGAAATTAAATCATTTGTCTTTTCTATTACTTTAAAAGACAATCCAAATTTCTCATACAACTCAGCTTTCCATTTTTCTTGTAAAGATTTAGGACAAATAATTAAAACATTATTTAATTCATTTCTTGCTTTTAATTCAAGCATTATATGACCTGCTTCTATTGTTTTACCTAAACCCACTTCATCTGCTACTAACAATCGTCTATTAGGCGAATTTAAAAATTTCAAAAGTGGCTTAAACTGATATGCTCTAAATAGTGTTTTTGATGCTTTTAAAGACGATATCGTTGAATTATTTGAATGTAATATTTTAAAAGTTGTATTCTTTTTTGCATAATCTGCATAACTATCAAAAATAGCATTACTACAACGTTCAAAAGGATCTGAAATATTAAAATCTTTACGCAAGTTGACTTCGAATTCATTAGATGTTATCCCATCTTCAAAAATTACACTATACAACTGACCTCTACCTCTTGCAGGAGGCATTACACCAACAATTGTACCCTTTTTATCTGTAGTTACTTTTATAACCTTTGTTCCAACTTCAAACATAAAAGAAAAATTTAAAAGTTAAACAATAAATATATCGGCCTAAATGATATAACACATTTTCCAAATAACTCCGAAAATTTAAAATACATCAGTAAGACTCTGCAAATTTAATCAATTCCAAGGATATTTGCAAATTTCCACAAAAGTAAAATAAAATATCAAAATCATGCTGCAAAGTTACAACTTCAATTTGACAACCTCTGTCAAACATATTTTTATTTGTAAAAAAGGTACTTTAATTAACAACCTTAACATGATAGCAAAACATGTAGCCGAAAATCAAAGTACCAAAAAAAACGAGTCTCCTAAATAAGCTTTTCTAACAAACTTGGCTCAAAGGTCTGCATTATTTGAAGACTCTACAACAAATCATCAAGGAGAGATGCCTATCTCTCACACTCGCAAGTGCAGCTGCCGATGGCTTTTAGATGAAGGTTCTAATACTGCTCAAAAGCAGCAGCAACATCCAAAAGCCGTTGCAAAGTTGCAACAAAAAATACTCTTAATAATTTGTCGTTAGTAAAAACGTCTATCATCAATTCGTTAAACACTTAACAATGTACACGATACGACAATGTCTTTCTTCCAGGACTCGATAGCTAGTGTCCTTTTCGAGTGCAAAGTTACCACAAATCCTCAAATCCTCCAAATCTCTACAAGGCTTGCAGAAATTTGCTCAATATAAAAAATAGTTGTAACTTTGTTTTATAAACAAATATACTCAACTATGAAAGATAACATAAAAATTTGTGCTTGTGGCACATGTGGAGATAACGCTCAATATAATTTGTTCGAAGATGGAACTCTTATTATATTAGGTAATTCTGATATGTTTGATTATGATTATATAAACCAATCTCCTTTTTCTAATACAAACAAAATCAAAAAAGTTATTATAGAAAATGGAATAAAATCAATAGGCGATTCTGCATTTGAACATTGTAGTCTAACTCAAATTGAAATAGCTCCTTCTGTTACAAAAATTGGAGAGTATGCTTTTTGTAGATGTGAATTTCTAACTTCAATCACTATTCCTAATGGAGTTAAAGAAATCGCTCCGTGGGCTTTTTATGACTGCAAATCATTAAAATCAATTAAGCTTTCTGATAGTATAACAGTCGTTAATGAATATACATTCCGTAAATGTAAATATTTGAACACAATATTTGTATCTAAAAGCATAAATGAAATTGAAAATAATTATGTTTTTAGCGAATGTGAATCTCTCAGAGCAATAGAAGTTGATGAAAATAATAAATTTTACAAATCAATTGATGGCGTGCTATACGATAAAAATTTAACCACTCTCATCTATTGTCCTTCTGCTAAAACATCAATCCAAATACCTGATAGTATAACACAAATTGCAGATAGAGCATTTTGTGGATGTGAACATATAAAATCAATCACAATTCCTAATAACATAACTAAGATTGGTTCAGAAGCATTCAGAGGATGTAAATCTTTAATATCTATTAATATACCAGATGGTGTACAAGAAATAGAAGAATATACATTTGAGGGATGCGAATCATTAACATCCATTATCATACCTAATAGTGTAATCGAAACACAAAAACTCGCATTTTTTAATTGTAAATCACTATCATTAATTACATTACCTCTTAATTTAAAAATAATTGAACATGGCTCTTTTTGTAACTGTGAATCTTTAAAATCAGTAAAACTGCCAGATAACCTAAATTCTATTGAACAATATGCTTTTTGTGATTGTACAAATCTATCTTCAATTAAAATACCCAATAATGTAACTAAAATAGAATTTGGAGCATTTATAAATTGTAAGAAACTAAAATCTATTATTATATCAAATAATATAAAAACAATTTCACATTTGGCATTTTATAATTGTCAATCATTAACAACAATAACAATACCTAATAGTGTAATTGAAATTGGAGATCGTATTTTTGACGATTGTACTTCATTAACTTCTATTTTCGTAACACATGAAACTATGAAAAAATTTGAAGAAACTCTCAATAAATATAACCATGCATTAAAAGTTATAAAATCAACTTCAAAATGATTTCTTTATTTTTATCCAATAAACTCCAAAATCTCTTTTAGTGTTTTTTTAAAACGAATAATTGGATCTATAAAATACAACTTTCCATCAGCACCTATCAAAGTATTATCTCCCTCTACATCGGTTACCGACACATACTCATTTCCAAACGAATAGTCATCCTCTGGTACCAATCCACGTTGAGCCAACGCAGTGACAACTTGTTCGCGAGTAGGTTGTACGACCGACTCAATATACTCCTGCGAAAGTACGATACGCACATCCCCCATCTCCTCACTAATACCTTCAAAGGTATATTTTACTTCTGGAAATAAATAATTATGCACAAGATGTTCATATATAGCATCTTCGGGCATCACACCTCGTTTAATAGCCAATTTGGCATAAGGGTCCTTAATTTTATATACCCTATTATTTTCGGGATTGAGATAAACAACACTTTCACCCGAACGATAACCATGCTTCATGCCTATCTGTCGAATATCTTTAAGCGGAAGAAACAATCCGTTTTTCTTGGCTATATTCACCAACCTTTCGGATTCCGTTTCGCGTCTAATCTTCTCGCTGTACTCTGAATATTCATCTTGTGCAATTCCATACCCAATCTCAAACATTCGTATATCGCTTCTATCTCTATTTCTCTCCATACTTCTGGTTGTGTCATTAGCCATTCTTGCGCTGTCTGTGTGCCATCACACATCATTATTTCGCTTAATGGCTTTTGGTTTTTGTTAATCATTATTATCTATTTTATAAATTTTATTCAAAACTAACAAGCGTACGGTCTAACGTAATACGTTTGGATTCGCATCGACCGCCTGTTATGTAATAGTTCTTGACTATATCGTCATTGAGGCACGAAACAAAAGCACCACGAATGCGTGAGCATTTTTCGTTGACTGAATTGCACATAGGATTTACCAACATATCTATGCTTTGCTCAATGCGCTCTGAATCATCAAAATGAGTTATATGATTATATATCCCCAACAACTCATCGCGATAATCGACAAGATATTTGAACATAATACCCTCTTCATGCTTCAGATACAACAAATAGAGTGCTTTATACAGTGGTGGCATCTTAATTTCAAGGTCATAGTCAGGCAAAAGTATGCGATAATCGCTTGTGATGCATAATCTACTCAATTGAGGCTTATAATCAAACAACGCCTTTATAACCTCATCCTCAACTCCACAAGTGCGCAACTTTTCTATCCTAATCAAAATTTCCTCTTTCAACACATCAATTTCATCATTATAATACTCCTCTGATTGCTGACAAATAGATTTTACATCTCTAAATTTACCTGATTCAATTTTTTTCATAATAATTTAGATGTTATGTTTAAATTACTAAAAACAATATCACCTAAATTATATAACACATTTTTTTAATGACTGTCAAAAATTAAAATTCTCGATGAAATCGCCTATTTTTGAAGATCTAAAGACCTATTTACATCATTTTTTTTCATATCTTGTAACATAAATAATTATAATTTTGCCGATATTATAACACTATTTTCTCAAAAAAACAAAAAAAACACAGAATTACACAAAAAATCTCAATCCTCCAAATACATAAAAGGCTTGTGAAAATTTATAGCCACAATTAAAAATGTAAATTGCGAACTCTTCGAACTCTTCGAAATTGTACACTTACAAATTACCCTTAAACGAATGATACTTAGATTTTAAAGAATAAATATTCTAATTTGAACTTCGCAAACTTCGAAGAGTTCGCAAATACCTATTTTTTCACTACCCTTCAGCAAGGTGCAAGCAAACTGCTCCTTAGAAAACTGCCAACTTCACACCTCTCATTTGCAAAGTCTACAACGTTTTTTACCCTTCAAAACCAACTTTGCAACTTGCAAAGTTGCAAAGTCACCTAACATCCTAATTATCTTACTATTACCAAAACTAAGATTTTTCAACAAATAAAGACATCGCACTAATAATCAACAATTTAATCCAACTTTGCAACTTTGCAAGTTGCAAAGTCCGTATTTCTTTCCTAAAATAGTAGACTGTCTTTTCCTAAAAATAGTAGACAGTTTTTTAATTATTTTCCTAAATAAATAGACATATTTTCCAAAAAAACAACCGCCTATCCTCTACTAAAAGAACAAGCGGTCGTTAAAGCTCTTATTTATTGTCTATTTTGCATTTCGAGTATAAACTCGTCAGCAACATACAAATCTCCATATAAATAAAGCCCTGTGGATTTATCGTGCAAATGTTCACAAGTTTTGCTTTCGTAAAACATTTTCAAAGCTCGCAAACTATCCACATTCAGCATCTTACTCAACAATACTGCAACAGCACCAATCCTATTACTCATTATTATCTCTTGTATAATAGGCAAATTACCGCCCATAAAACGAAAGGTACAGTGTTGAGGTGAGGGGTGAAATGGTGTAAGGGTTATAATATCAGTTAGTTATGTAAGTATGGAGCGAAAAACGAAAAGTGCGGTTGGCGTTCATTTTGTGTTAATTTCGTGTTAATTTATTTGTACGAATGGAGTGACAGATGTTAATACCTTTTGAACACCATTCGAGCGCAAGGTGAATAGGGGTCGAAAATCGGGTTGAAATGCTTACAAAAGAGCATCAAAAACGACCTTGATAGAGCATCAACCAATCGTCTAATGGACATACGGCACAAGGGTATAAAACAAGCCACCAGAAGCCACAAAATAATTAAATAGGGAAATGCTTACAGAGGTAAGGAAATTGCTCTAAAATGGGCAAAAACAATAAATTAGCGGATGTTTATCCGCTTTTTTTATGTCCATACATGAGGTTTGTGAGCTATATGCTCAACATGGGTGCTGGGGTGCGAATGATTATTGCACACGCGTATGCGCATGCAAGAAGAGCATTTTCGTGAGGTCACGAAAATGATGTTATGTAGGTAGAGAAAATAGGTGGAAAATATGCCTAAATAGGTGGATTTTTAGGGATAAAACCGTAAAACGAAAGGTACATAAAACCGTACTTTTCGTTTTGTAAGAAAATCGCATTGGAGTGACGAATGGAGTGACAAATGGAGTGACAAAATTTGGAAAAAAGGGGTATGATAAAACACCCCCTTTGTACCCTCTATATGGCTTATGAATACCCGAACGTAACGAAAAAAGCACGAATAATTTGCCCAAAATATCACGAATAACACCCCTTATGTACCTTTTTTTGCAAGTAAAATTTTTATAAACTAAACAATATTAGTTATTTACGGCAATTTTAAGCGAAAAACACAAAAAAAATGATATAGCGGGTATTTTTTAAGGTAAAATATAGGGTGTAGTCAGAAAATAGCTACACCCTATTTATATATTGGAGAAAATTTTCACTCTAAACGAATCACACCAACTACTATCGCAATGGCATGTATTTGACTTCGGTGCAATTTGAATGGCTCGTATTTTATATTATCCGACACACACAGTATGTGTTCGTCGTCATCAGCGCGTTGTACACGCTTAATTAGTGCACCTTGGTCGGTATCTAATACATATACATGATTCCACTGGAAAAATAAATCTGAAATATGTAGGCGTTTGCATGCAACAAGGTCGCCAGAATTGTATTTTGGAATCATAGACGAACCTTTGACAGGGATGAGAAAATCAGCATCGCGAAACATTGGTACAACATAGCGATCACAATCATACTCAAAAATCGTAGCATCGTCACCATTAGCAAAACCTGCCATTGCGTCGGTAGGTATTAACGGAATTCCACCATGTTGCACTGGTTGAATAGCAACAATAGGAGTGGTTTCGCTGGCGGTTTCACACTGATTTTTTAAGGAGTCCTCTGTTGTATTTTGTTCTTTTGAAATATTATTGCGCAACATTTCTCCTTGGCCAGTTAGAAGCCAATCTGCAGAATACTGTGGAAATTTCTCGGCAATTACAGATACCCACTTTGCTTGTATGTCTGTATTTTTGGCAATAGCTTTACCTAAAACACCTTTACTCGCACCGATTAAATTCTCCATTGAATTGACGGAAATACCTTCGATTTCAATGATTTTTGCTACTCTTTCGATAATTTTTGCCATAAAATACACTTTATTACGATTTTTTTCTCCAAAATATTTTGTTATTCCGAAAATTTTCTCTACCTTTGCATCGCATTTCTAAATAGGAAAAGGCGCACAAAGGTAGTAAAATTTAATGATATGAACAAGAGATTAGTATTAAAAAACAGAGGAGACAAGGCGAAAATCGCCAAAATTTTTAACACAGATCCTCGAAACGTGTACAATGCGTTGCATTATTGCCATGATTCAAAAGACGCTGAAAAAATTCGGTTTATTGCGAAACGAGATTTTGGGGCAGTGGAAATAGAGATATAATAACTTAATAAAAACAGAATACTTATGAAAGAACAAATATCACAAGAGTGTTTGCTTGAGTTGCAAAACTTAGGGTATGAGACTGACGGTTCTTTTTTGAGCTTATTAAAATTACTTCCCAAGAAATTATCTAACGGGGATGGTTTGTTAATATCTTACTGTTCAAGTGTAGGTTTTATTGATGTAGAATATGGTCATTGGCATTTGAAGTGGGATATAGATTGGGGCAAGTGGCACAGTTTTTCAAGAACAAATTCCGAAGAATTGATAGACGCTATTTTTTACATGTTAGTTTGGTTGGCTGAGTATGAAAAAGAACAAATGGAAAATGTAAAACTATGCAAAACCCAAGATGAGTTTTGTGAATATATAGATAACTATCCTGGTGAGTTGTATGTGAAAGGTTGCAACGCATACAAGGTAGAAGGTAGTGATAAGGTTTTAATAGCAACAATAGAAAACGGCAATGGAAGCAAATGATTTGAAAAACCTAAGCGACGAAGAGCTTGACAGAATGCTTGACCTCTCGGTTGAAGCGTACCAGAAGATGAGGCGAGTGGTTGCCCATACTGGAGGAGACCGTTTCAAGAACAATATGTATGTATTGGTTATGAGAATCAACATAGCAGTATTCAAAGAATTTGAAAACCGCTTTAATGAGAGAGCGACAGATATATGGTAACTAATTTAATATTATCAAAATAAAATTTAAGGATTATGAAAAAGAATTTTAAAAGAGAAGTAAATCAAATGACTACGCAAATATTAGCGCACCTTAGTGACTTACTCAGTAATGAAAGTGAAAGTAATTATCACATAGAGGTAACAAACGAAAATGCTACCGAATTTTTTACCGCACTAAATAATGCAGCATGTCATATTCTCATAAAAACGGGAATGGTTGAAAATTTTTTAGATGCGCAACACTTATACAACAAATTACTATTTAGATACCTTAATGAAGACGAAGAAAAATAGAAATTTAACCCTATAAATATCTAAACGTATGGAAGCAAATTATCTAAAAAAACTGGATTATGTGTGCGAACACAACCACACATTTGGTCATAGCATGACATTGAAATGGGGCGATTGCGGAATGAAACGCGAGGGGCTACTGTTGGAGTTGTCGGTTGACTTTGAACAAGGGATTGCTGGTATATTGGTGAATGGCAGTCTGAAAAGCACTTTTGACATTGATGGCATGACGACAGAGGCATTTCAAAAGAAGATAGAAGAGTGTCAAGATATGTTTGACGAACTAAATAAATTCAACTAATAGTGTGGAGCCCAGTATAGCGTAAAGGTAGCGTGAAAAGTAAAAGCATGGGAACGGTGTGAGGTTCGACTCCTCACCTGGGCGCAAAAGAAAAATCAGTAAAGAAATGGAAAACAACAATCCAACACTAATACTCCAATCGCGTGTAGGCATTAAGGTGAAATGGCTTAATGATAATAAAATTATAAGCCAAGATGCTATTCGTGCACGTATTGTGCGTGGTACTATTGTTCAGTTGCAAAAGGCATGTAGGGGCAAAGAGGCATATATCGACTTTGGCAGTTTGGATGAGGAGTTGAAAAACAAGATACAAGAAGCACTAAACGCAAGCCCATACGAAAGCGCACGCAATACGGTATCATTGTCAGAGTTCGTGCGACCAAACGCCAGTGTAGGTGCATACTACGACAGCTATAAGACCGCCAAAGGTTCGTTCTTGCCATTAGACAAGCGTATAGAATATACAGCTAATGCAATAGTGTTGAGTGGTATTCGTGAGATGCGAGAGGCATATAAACGCAACGACATATCGTTGCCATGGACTACAATAGTTCGCTTAGTGTCGGAGCTTGATCGCAGTGAATGGAAGGTGAACCTACCAGAAAACGAGCGCAAACTAAAACAACGTTATGAGGAGTATGAACGTGGTGGTTTGGAGGCGTTAGTGCATAAGAATTTCAAAACAGGAAGCACCAACGCAGCAAAAGTGTTGACTGCAGAACAGGTGGATATGATGGTGATGATTATAGCAGAACACCGCAACTTCTCAAACAAAGAGTGTGCAGACTTCTATAATATAGTAGCAGAGGCAAAAGGATGGAAAGCAATCACGGCAAGTGCAGTAGCAGACTGGCGTAAGAAAAACGAATATATGATTACCGCACGCCGAAAAGGTCGCAACGCACACAACAATGTACACGCCATGACCATACAACGAGAGCGACCAAGTGCACCACTATTGATGTGGGTGTTGGATGGTTGGGATTGTGAGTTATATTATCAGAAGACCGTCAATAATCGCACAACCTATCACAACCGTGTAACGGTGGAAGTGGTACTTGACCCAAGCACACGCTATCCAATTGGCTATGCAATAGACGAAACAGAGAATGCAGAACTTATTACTCGCGCTTTGCGTAATGCTATACGTCACACACAAGAGTTGTTCGGCAGAATGTTACGACCTAACCAAATACAGTGCGATAATTTCGCTATCAGTGCAATGCGAGATGTATATAATGGTTTAGCAGTGCAAGCAGTAACACCAGCAGGAGTTGGTAATGCCAAATCAAAGGACATCGAACCATGGTTCCGCGAGTTTAACGACAAATATTGCAAAAAGATGTTCAACTGGTCAGGTCATGGAGTGAAAGCTAAGAGTCAGCCAAATATTGAAATAACAATGGCAAACAAAAAGAACTTTCCAACACTTGAAGAGTTGATATATCAAATAGAGATGCTTATATCTCAATATCGCAAAGACCATTTAGCTGCATTTACAGAGAAGTACAAAGCACTACCAGAAGAGCGCAAAGTGGAATTGCCAATGATGAAATATTTGGGACTTTTTGGAGATACACGACGCGATACTTATCGACTTGGAGCACAAGGTATCGTAATGAAGATAGATGGTGAACGCATACAATATGACTGCTTTGACGAACGATTCCGTGATTTGTGTTATACTGATTGGCACATCAAATATGACCCACAAGACATGAGTAGCGTGTTGGCAACGAACGCGGAAGGTACAGAGCAATTTTTATTACAAACCAAGTATATTCAACCAATGGCATTAGCAGACCGCCAACCAGGCGACTACGAAAAACTTGCAGAGGTGTTGAATTTCCGCAAAAAAGAGAGCGAGCGTATCAGTAATGCTTTGGGAGCACACCAAGAGGGAGCGATGCAGATATTACAAGATCGCGAACTGGAAGACTTGAGCAAGTTCCTAATTACAGACTCTCAAGGGCAACACAAATTACCGAGATATGCAGCCGAACGAGGACTACCAGCAGTACAAGATGTGATACCACAGCCAGTAGTCGAAACAGAAGAGGATATTAGAAACATGTATTAAAATAATAATCAAATAACATTCAAAAACCGTTCAAATTATGATTAGCAACATTAACAGAGAAGACATAGCGCAAGAATTGCGTGAGTATTGCCAAAAGTTCAATAGTCAAAATCGTGCAGCTGCTGCCATTGGTATTGCGCCAGCAACAGTGAGTGCTATTCTAAATAATGATTGGGCATTGGTGAGTGATGCAATGTTCACTAAAGTTGCAGACGCTATAGGCTATGAAGCCAGCAGTTGGCAAGCTATTGAAACAAAAGTATGGAAAAACTTCAATAAGATTTTGAGCGATGCGCAAGAGAACGCATTTGTGATGGCGGTAACATCTGACGCAGGCAGTGGTAAAACATTCACCTCAAAGAACTATGTTAAGAGCCATGCAGAAGCGTATCATATCAGTTGTAAGTCGTATTGGACAAAAAAAGACTTTTTGATTGAGATTGGTCGTGCTATAGGCAACCGCACAGACGGCAAGCGTGTAACTATATTAGTGGACGAAATTATCAATACCTTACGATGGCGAGATAGTAAGCCATTGCTTATACTTGATGAAGCAGACAAATTGAGCGACACCGTGCTTCAACTCTTCATTACCCTCTACAACGACCTTGAAGGCAAATGTGGAATAGTACTTTGTGCGACTGACCACTTAGAGATGCACATTCGTCGTGGTGTGAATTTGGGACACACAGGTTTCAACGAAATAATTAGCCGTCTTGGTCGTAAGTTCATTGCATTACCCTCAATCACCAGTAGAGACGTAACAATGATATGTGAGGCAAATGGAATTACTTCGGCAGACGACATTAACGAGGTGCTAATTGGTAGTGCCTACGAGGGAAAAGCAAAAGGGAAAAACGCATTATATGACTTACGTCGTGTACATCGTATTATTGACGCTAAGAAACTAAATTGATATGAAAAAACGAGCATTGAGTGTGAACGATATTCTTTGCTATGAGCCAAAGAGCATAGGCTTTGATGGCAAGTGGAAAGAAGCAATGGGCGACCCTGAGCTCAAAGGGTGTTGGACGATTTGGGGGGCATCTGGTCAAGGCAAAACGCGCTTCTTGCTCCAACTAACCAAGTACCTCATGAGTAAGGGCGTAAAAGTAGCATATAACTCATTGGAAGAGGGCTTGAGTGCTACATTTAAGCGAGCAATCATTGATTCGGGAATTGTTGCTGAAAATATTGGGATGTTCAGTTTGTGGGATAAATTGCAACTTGATGATGTCAAAAAGAATTTAGTCAAAAAACGTTGTCCTCGTGTGATCATCATTGACTCGGTGCAGTTCCTTGACGGAGTAACTAAAGCGGACTTATCTGAAATGATTGATAACAATCCACGCAAGCTCTTCGTGTTTGTCAGCCACGCAGCAGGTCGCCAACCACTGGGAGCATTAGCAAATAGTTTGCGTTACAAGAGCGATATCAAAATGTATGTAGATGACTTTTACAATCACATTACCAGTCGATATTCAGGTAGAGCGGTGTTTGATATATGGCCCGAATATCACCTTATGACAGACGAAGAGAGACAAAAAACAGTAACCATGATCGAAAAATAATTATTATGGACGACAAGAAGCACCTTATCAAGCGATGGCACTCCCTATTGAATAGTTTGGGAATTGATAGTGCCACAAAGTCAATACTCCTCTCGCAATACGGAGTAACCAGTAGTACAGAACTGAGCGCAGAACAGCTGAAGGAGTTGTGTGATTCGCTCCAAAAAGACGACCCACGCGACGCAGCACGCAAGCGACTACTGAGAATACTAAAAGACTGGGCACACCTCAAAGGCACACGAGAGGATACCGACTATCTGAAAGGCATTGCAGAACGAGCAACAGGAGGAACCAGTTTCAATAAAATCACATTGGCACGCCTTAATAGTCTGTACAATGCGTTTCTAATACAAACAAAAGACATGAGAACTGCTCGCAATATGAGCGCACCTCAAGCTAAATAATAACCCTATAAAACAACACAACAATGGCAGAATTTAATTTTGACAAATTGTCTCCAGAAGAGAAGGAGCAATTGGCTCGCGAGGCATTTAAGAGCAAAGAAAAAGAGTTTGCAAAACGAGCAAAAGAAGAGCAAGAAGCTCACTACAAAAAATTGGTGGACGAGACCATCGAAAAAGCAGTAGAAAGCGTTGGTGCATTGAACATCAAGATGACCATTGCCAAGAAGCAAATCTTCAGTGATTTTGACACCGTGATTGAACTCAAGAACGAGCTGTACAATGGTCAAAAGTGGCTCAAGAGCGACCGCGTAACCAACACCTTTACCAACCAAGAAGGCACCAAGCGCGTCACTATCGGCTACCACACTAACGACAACTACCTCGACACTTACACTGAAGGTGTGAAAATGGTTGAAGAGTACATCTCCAGTCTTGCCACCGACGAGAACGGTCAAACACTGGCTGATATGGTTAAGGTACTACTCAGCGAACGAGGCAAAGGCGGACAACTCAAAGCGCAGAACGTGCTACGCTTACAACGCATGGCGAACGATAGCAAGAACGAGACTTTCATTGAAGGCATGCGTATTATCAGTGACGCATACAGTCCTACCAAGAGCAAACAATTTGTTAAGGTGGAAATCAAGGGAGAACAAAACGAGTGGCTAACAGTAAGTACTAATATGACCGATTGTGAATGGTAAAGTTATGAAAAAGGAAGTACCAATAAGAGTAGAAATGATAGAGTTATGCCGTGGCTGTAAAGGGCGCGGCATTGACCCTACAACAGGAGAACGCTGTGAGACTTGCGAAGGTTCAGGTCGCGTGCGTAAGATTCGTGAAATTGTTACCAAAATAGAGCCATATCACGGTTCTATATAATAAAAAAAGACTCGCATATCAGAAGATACACGAGCCCACAACGAAACTGGGTGCAAAGGTACTAAAAACTTCTGATATGTACAAGTCAACAGCAAAAAAAGCGCAAATAATTCAAAGAATACTCAATGAGCACTATGAACCAGGTCGGCAAGACAGGTGCAAATTGTGGGTCTATCGTAACAAGATAAGACCAGTGTTGGGTATAAGCGAACGAACCTTTTTTCGCATGTTGAGTCTTATTGAAAACACACCGAACACCACTGATAACGAACCTACATTATTTGACACAACTGAATTTCTAAAAAAATGAAACAGTACAAATCAAAAATAGCTTTATTCTTTGCCACCACTGGTTGGTGGTTACTTTGGGGAATTAGCGTTCTATTCCGTCTGTTGTTTTTCGTGATTGTAACTATTTGCTTCTTGACAGGAATAGGATTACAACGCACAAATGAATGGATCCAAGATAGAGTTCAATCCATAAAGCCCAAAGAATACGAATACACAGAAGCTCAAGAATGAAACAACCCCCGACCGCATGTAGTCGGGGGTTGTTTGTTATAGGTCGATGTCCTCAAACGAAGTGGTGAATGTGATAGTGCGAATACGCAGACCAATGTCGTTGCGATTCTCGCTACTGGCTTCTGTTCTCACCAGCGATGTGCAATAGCCATCATCAGGAGTCCATCCATGTATGCAGTCCACCAATCTCTTCTCCAGTTCAAAGTCTTTCATGGACTGTTCTCGTGCGTTCTGAGGGGCTTTTGAACTTGAAGACGAGTAATTATCCACCAAGAGGCGAACGGTGATTGTAGCGGGCTCTACATACTGCGAACCGCAACCCATATCTTGGTACTGTTCGCTCTCAATATCGATCAACACAGCAGGACACAAAATCGCAGGGCGAACATTAGTTTGGTCTTGTCCTAAATATCGGTCCACCATGCGAACCTCTTTTAGTGTACTATCAACTTGGTTCATCAAGTCAAGTAGAAGTTTAGAGAATACAGAATGAATCATATTTGAATAGTGTTTGAATGGAGTTTGTTAATCGTTCAAAATCTTTTTGAGTTCTTGGGTAATAACACCCCTTGCGCGTTCGTTCAACACCTTTGATTCGCCAATGAATTGTCGTTTCGGTATGCGTGTCTTACGACCACGACCTGCATTATTAGTTCCTTCGTTGTGAGCTGCTGCGTATGGCACATAGGTATATACAACTGCTTTGCCTGGCGAGGCGCGTTTGTTTACAGATTTGTACAAGTGGTTACGCCTTGAGAGCAATGTGCCGTATGCCCTATCTGGATGTTTTGGGTCTGATTTGCGTTTGGCAGGTTTCCATTTCTCCAGCTTTGAATCAACAAAACCCTCTTGGCGAAAATTCTCCCGAACGAACTTCACAGCTTCAGTGCCAACTTTGACAGGCAAAGTCCGATTATACGCCTGATTTATCTGCCTTTGCTTTGTTTTAAGCAGTTTTTTGAACTGTTCTGGGGTCATTTGTGCATTTTTTTTGATAAAAATTTTGTCGTTTGAAAAATTTGTAGTACTTTTGCGGTCAGAAAAGAATAGAAGATTTGAGTGTTTTTGGAGTATGGTACTCGCAGGGCTCAATGATTCTATTCTTTTTTACATATAAAGTATGGTATTTCAAAACCTCTTCTTCTTACTTCGGTCTTCAAAAGATACATACCATTAGAAGTGTTAAATTCATAAACATTGTAATGTTCTACACCACGTCCTCGTTTTTTTTCAATGTTTGCAATATCCTTTGGATTAGACATATCTTTTCCCTCCCCAAGCGGACTGATTCTTACGAACTTTACTTTTGACGGTTTAGTGAAGAATGAAATCATAGCTTCTACTTCTCCAGCGTTAATTTCATGCCAGTACAGAGATTTGAACCATTTCTTACTATCAAGCATTTTCCCCGTTTTTAGAGCTTTAACTGTTCTGATACCTCCAGGTCTTTTTTCCGCCAATTTACGAGCTCGCACAATACTCATTATTTCAGCTTTTTTTGCCGAAATATGATTTGCTTCAGCTTTCTTTTTTGCATTTGCAACACTCTTACTAACCTTTCCACATCTATTACAATTCTTTCGCCCTGCCAAATCCATAGCAAGTGCCATGAGTTTATTGCCAGCGAACGGACACGACAAGCAGCTCTTTGGATAGTATGGGTGTTTGTCAGAGAATAGTTCTTCACTCTTGGCTGGGTTACTCTCTAAACCTCGTGCAGGGTCTGACTTGCCGTCGCTTGTAGGTGTAGCTGTTACATTGCTATCGCTTTGCTGAAGCTCACATTTGCAGTTCCAGCGGTCGCCAGGTTTGTGTTCGTTCCAAAATGGGTCATCCACTGGTCGTACTGTTCCCCAAAATACTCTGTGGTCTGCACCAGGATTAGGAGAGGTAGATTCTATCCATTCAAGGTTCGGATAAACATCTTTTTCCGCTTCAAACATTTTCCATTCGGCAGCGTTTTGAGCTCGAAGTATGGCGGTATTGTATTCAGTACGTAACCAGGCACGATTGCGGTGCTCAATATAGGGCGACACATCTTTGACAAACTTCGAAAATGGTTTTAGTTGTCCGTCATCGCCTATCATTTGTGCTGCTATATCTTGTTGCATGCGGTGTACGCGAAAAGCAGAAAACACATCCGCACTATTTTGGAATGAGTTATTAAAGGTGTCATTAGGCAAAGGTATGTCCTTTTCTGTAGCATTAGCATAGCCCTCTGTGATTGCCTCGTTGAAGATTTGACGTGTCTCTTGAAATAGATTCTCTTCTACTTCGTGATCAATATCAACATTTCCTTTGTATATATTCACCAACGCACGAGCAATACCCTCTACACTCAAACTAACATCACCTTCGACCAATGGAGGCAGGTCGTTAATTCCATATTCGGTATCTATATCGTCGCCCCCGACTAAGGGGCGAATCCGAAAAAATCCGCTAACTGGTCAAAGAGTTTACTTTGCTTTTTAGTGGCGTTTTTCTCCTCTTTGCGCTCGTTTTTGTCCTCTTCCTTGTCATTCTCCTTTCCGTTCTGTTTGATGCTCTCTAACACAGCCTGACGGCGTTCCTCTTGTTCCTCTTGTTCCTGCTTGAGTTGGTCGTAGTTGTCGGGCTTTGGTATGCCATAAGTCTCGTACCAATAATCGTCAGCAATAGGCACTTTGTTGGCAAGTTGGATGTCAATATCAAGTCGAGATTTCAACTTCTGAAGGTCAATCTCCTCATCAAAGCAGAAAGCTCCACCCAGCACATTGTAGCCATAAGAGGCTAATACATTCAAGAATTGTTCGCTGTTCAAGATATTGCAGATGTAGCGCAAATCTGATTGAGTGATTTCTAATTGTTGAGATTGATGAACGGCAGCTTGTGCATAGCCAGACGAATTGCTTGAGGTAGTTGTTTCAGAGTTGCCAAGTATTGCAATAGACATCTCTTGGTTACAAACTTCGATTAGAGATTTTTGTAGTTCACCATTACCGTTGCTTGTTTTTCCGTCGAGCATTTCAAATTCGGCTTGCTTAGGAATCATGATAGTTAATGACGAACCTGACTCTTCAAGAGTTTGACGTAGTTTCTTTTGTGTCTCAGTGTCGTATGCGTCATATTTGACTACGCGCACAGGCTGACCAAAGATTTCTACATATTGAGCAAAATCACCAAATCCACTGCGTTTATAGAGCGCATACATGGAGCATTGTAATAACTTACCAAGGTCATTCTTTTTACCTAACATCATCACTTGTGGCAAGTTCTCAATAGAGATACCATTGCTATCAAACATATTAGTAGCAATCTCTTGCGTTTCAGGGCGAATATGTCGGCGGTCTATCTCCTCGAAACGGAAATCTTGACCAATAATAAACTCTATTGCAGACGTACCCCAATAGAGTGTCTCCATACAGATTTCCACAAAACGCTCAAACTGAGGTGAGTTGATTAAAGTGTCTAACTCATCTACCTTTTTACCGCTTTTATCGTGGAATGTGAGCCCCTTGTTGGTAACTGATTTTGTGCGTTTGTCAAGCAATCCAGACAAGTGTCCGTCGATAGTTACAACATCATGATAGAGGTCATACAGACGATACCTATTTGGAACAGTAACAGACTCAGCTCGCTCAATGGCGGTCTTCAAAGTGCCTACATCTTTACGGTTTCGGTTATGCGCCACATTGACAATCTCCGTAACAATAAGATTGTCCACTTTTGGCGTCTCCTTATTTACACCTGGTTTGTTTTTCTTGTGTGCCATAGTTAGAAATGATTTTTGCGTTTAGGATTAGAACTCCATGAGGTATTCAATTCCCCTTCAATCTCTGGAGTAGCGGGATTGTCGGTTTTATATGGAAGTTCAGTAATATTGTTATTGCCGTCTCTGATATCCTCAAGCAATTTCACAACGGCTTCATATTCGATTTGATATAACTCAAGATTGAAGTTAGGGTTTGCCATACGTAGCAGGTAATATGCAGCAATGGTTTTGACAATCTTCTTAAGCATTGGAGAATCCACGCTCGGAGGTGTGGTTTCATTGCCAAAAGCAGCCAATAAATCATATTTGAATAAATAGGATTTACAAAATGATTCAGCTGCCATAATTTGCAAGTTTACCGCATCTTCAGAAGAGCGAGAAATGGCATCTATCACCTCAGGATAGAGTTCAGTTTGTTGAAGTTCTTGAATAGTGATTATCATATCTTTTTAGAATTTTGGCGTTTGATTTGAATTATTCCTTGACTGGCTTCTGTTGCTACTCTCTGTTTGAGAATATACACACCACCTTCCACCATATCGGGACCGTCGATGCGCTTTTGCTTTGGCGAAAAGTTTATGAACTGCGTGCGGAGTGTCTTCATATCAGGGTCGTCGTGTTCCGCTTCATTGAACACGAGAAAACCAGCACGATGTATAGGTTCCAAAAGTCCCTCGATACGCGTGTATTTTTCGCCTTTTTTACGAGTATCTGGAATTATAGGAAGGAATACATTGCGAGCCTTTCCAACCTCGTATATGACAGGCAACATAGCTTGTTCGTAGAATGGATCTTGGAGACTATTGTTCTCAATGTGTACTTGTATATTCTCAGCACCATGATAGCGAGCCCAGTCGTACATATCATAGAGAGCCTCAACAAAATGAGTGGTACTCATAGTATCCACCTTTGCACGTGCAATGTAAAATGTTCGGTCTTTATACAAGATGCAACCTATTGCCTTGTATGAGCCACTTGTACGGTCTTTATTTGACGTAGCAGGGTCGGCATAGATGATACTCATACATTGGCGCAAAGATGGTATTTTACCCTCTTTAAGTTCCTTGAATACAGTTCCACCGTCCATAGGATTGTTGAAATATTCCTTTTGAGCAGAAGCATAGCTAATGGTGGAAAGCACACGGTCGATGTCTTCCTCGCTATTCTTTTCGGGCCAGGAAGATTTTCCGTTTTTATCACGAATATTTATGATATCGAATTTGTCGCAAATATCACTCTCGCCAATGATTTTGACCATACAGTTGTCGCTGATGATGTTGCCATTGATAAGAATACGAGTGGGATTTGAGATAGAACGTGTAGGGATTAGGGCTTGTTCCATCCATGCGATTTTCTTTTTCATTATGTCCTCATTACGGCATTCCTCGTCGGTATCGAAGTCGTCAATGAGGATAAAGTCGGGACGTTTTTCGGCATTACGTGTGCCACGAGGAGATTCACCCCAACCAAGAGCTCGGAATGAACAACCATTCTTACACACGAATTTGTCAGCAGTCCATGAACCAATATTCATTTGTGCGCCGTAATCCTGAGTTACACGTTGATTTGATTCAAAAAATGCTTTGAATGGAGCTAATAGAAGCACTGCATTGTCGTGACTATTGGAAACAACAAGGAAGTTTCTGTTTTTACCTGTAAGAGCCAAATAACAACTCTCCATCATAGCGCGTGCAGTCTTTGCCAACTCACGCGACCAAGCACGAATCTCAAACCATTCGGGATGTGATAGCAGACGTTTTGTAGCTGTTTTGTGAAACTTTGCAGGTTCTGAACTACAATAGTTTGGAAAGTAATACTTAAACCACTCTTCTGGATTGGCTTCGAGCATTGCCACACGGCGCAATCGTTGCGCCGATGTTTCTTGAGTATTGATAGGTGTAGAGTTCTTGAAATTATCGCAATATTGACGAAACAACTCAAGGTATTCCCTATCATTGGCTATTCCTATTCTTTTTGCCATTTCTGTTTCTCAATTTGTTCGTCAATAAATGATTGAAAATATCGGCTGATTTTGCCAGCTAAATCAAAATCAATTTCCTTGAGGAACTCGCAAAAGTCCATACCAATTTGCACTGTTTGACTGACTGAGTAGCGAGTTTCAAGCTGACGAATATCAGTAATCAATTTGCGACGGATGTCTGCCTGTTTAGAATCAGCAACACCACCGTTCTCTTCAATGATAGTTTGTAGTTTTTGAAGTTCGGTGTATAGGCTTCGCAAAATCTCTTGCTTACCTGACATCACATTTTTCTTTAGTTCGTCCCAATGGTCTTTTTTCGCCCACCGAGAGATAGTCTGTTCTGTTACCTCTAATTTTGAGGCAATTTCTTTTTGAGTCATACCGCCTTGAACAAACAAAGTTCGGGCGATTTGTCGTTTGTTGTCGTTCTTTTCCATGCGCTTGAAAAATTAAAATCGGGTGCAAAATTACTGCTTAAGTAGTCTTTTTTCAAATATCACGGTCAGATTGGCAGTACTATTAGGAGTGGCTACTAAAAGGTTGTAATTTTGCACCCGATTTAAGTTTCACGCAGTAAAAAAACAGTCATGCTTACAAACGAATTTCGCAAAGAAGATGGGGTTCAATTGGGTGTCGGTGATGGCAATTGGTATCTATTTTTTGCAAAGGAAAAAGATTTTTTCAAACATCACCATTGGAACGAAAAAAGACGCTTGGATGGCGTACTTTGGTGGAGAAACTTTTGGCGTTTTGTATTCATTAAGGATGTACACTTGTATGTACGTGTACGCAACAACAAGCGAGCTGATCAGCGTCGTTCTCGCGTAGAAAAGATAAAATAAAAGCACACCCAAACAACATTCAAACAATATTCAAATGACGAAAATTGAAAAAGAGTTTTTGCTTTCGGATGATTCTGTAAACTGCTATGGTTATCGTCTGTTGACTACTGGATTGCAACTTGAACGTTTTAAGCCAGCTATTGGCTATCTCATGCACGACCGTGAACGAGGTGTCGCAGTGAAGTGGGAGGATCTTGTCGTGCGCAATGGAGCTCTCTATGGAAAGCCAGTTGTGAATGATGAGCAATTTCCTGAGTTGGTTAATCAGATTCAAGATGGTTTTTATGCAGCAGCGTCAGTGGGGCATATTGTAGCTTTGGAGTGGAGCGATGAACCAAATATGAAGTTGGAAGGACAAACTGGTCCTACCGTCACAAAATGGTTTCCTCGCGAGTGTTCTATTGTTGACATACCAGGCAATTATAATGCTGTGGCACAATTATTCGCGGAGGATGATTCTGTTCTCCACGACCTTTCCGCAAATTTAATTTCAAATTTTATGAACAAAACAACGATTGAAGTAGAAGTTCTGCTTGACGCAGGGCTTCAAAATCTTGCTGCTGACAGTTCTCCAGAGCAAGTTGCAGAGGTCATTCGTGATTTAGTAGCAAAAGCACAACGATGCGAAGCCGCTGAACAGGAACTTGAGGACCTCCGAGGTCAAATGAAGTCGCTAAAGGAATCAGTAGAAGAGGAAAAAATCCAAACTATTATTTCAAAAGCATTGGATGATCACAAAATGAACCCCGCAATGGCAGATAAATTGAAAGCTGACTATAAGGGCAATTCTGCTGGTCTGAATGCACTTGTGGCTACAATGCCAGTACAGACAACTATTACAAGCCAACTTCAAGTAGAATTGCCACAAGATATTGCAGGCAAATCGTACAAAGAGTTGTATGATGAGAATAAACTTGAAATGGTGAAAAGTAAATTCCCAGATCATTATGAGAAACTCCGCAAGGAATATATCGGAGAATAAAAAAGAAGTTAAACCAATTCATTTTTTTTGAACTATGTCAAATACAATTTCCAAAATTCCAGTGCAAATTTTCGCTGACTACATCATCGAAAAATTGCGTAGAATGAACCCATTCTTGGCGTTCGCAGTAGATGAATCTACCAAAGTTCTTGGTGGCTCTGTTGTTCACATTCCACAATCAGGGGCGTCACCTACGACAGTGAAAAACCGTAAAACATTCCCAGCAACCGCAGTCAAACGTGAAGATTCGTTTGTAACCTATGCTTTGAATGTCTTTTCAACCGACCCTACACATGTCTCTTGGCATGAAGAGAACGAAGTCAGCTTTGACAAGCAAGATTCCGTTCTTAATGACCACGTAGAAACCTTGATGGAGGCAGTTGGTGATGATATGATTCATAGTTGGCTTACTGGCTACAAAACCGATGGCAAAACTTCAGATGTGATTCCTGCAAAAAATGTAGTATTCACATCAGGCGCAAGTCGTGCAACCATTGAAGATGGCCAAACAGGTAATCGCAAAAAACTCACATACAAAGATGTGCAAGCCATTGCTTTGAAGTTCAACAAAGCTAATGTAAGTAAAAAAGACCGTTACTTGATGCTTGAAAGCAATATGTATCAAGAACTCATTGAGTCTTTGTCTGACAATCAAATGGCAGCATATCAAGGTACAGCAAACTTGGCTGAAGGTGTTGTTGGCAAGTTGTGTGGTTTTAATATCATCGAACGTAGTAGCGTGGCGTGCTTCACATCTGCAGGTGTACCTATTGCACCAGGCACAGCACTCAATGCTACTGATTGTATTGGTGGTATTGCATGGCAAAAAGATTGTGTAGGAAAAGCTCTTGGCGATATTCTCCCATTCCAAGACCTTGCAAACCCATTGTATTATGGTGATGTATTCAGTGCTCTTGTGAAGGCAGGTGGTCGCTGTCGTCGTGCAGACTGGGCTGGCGTTGCTGCCATTGTAGAGGGAACAGTTGCCTAATTGTATATAATGCTGTCGTATGAGAAGAATTGATGAAATACTTATCCACTGTTCAGCTACACCTGAAGGTCGTGCTGTTACTGCTGAAGATATACGCCGTTGGCATACTGCACCCAAACCAAAGGGGAATGGCTGGAGAGATATAGGTTATCATTTTGTCATTCTTCTTGACGGCACAATTCAACAAGGAAGACCGATAGAGCTCGCTGGAGCGCACTGTACAAATCACAACCGTTTCAGCATTGGGGTGTGCTATATTGGTGGATTGTCGAAAAATGGGAAGACACCAAAAGACACCAGGACAGAGGCGCAAAATGCCGCACTGAAACAACTTGTGCAGCAACTTCAGCAACTCTATCATATTCCTTTGGAAAATATACACGGACACAAGCACTATGCTAACAAGGCTTGCCCATGCTTCGATGTTGAACAATGGAAACAAACACTATAATCATGAACACAGAACAAACAAGAAAAGACAACCGACGTGAAATCCGTTTTTACGTTTGCTTGGTGCTTGGATTTATACTCATGATGTGTGGCTTCTTTGCTCCACCTATGGGAGAAATCCATAACTCTGTTCTCGTTGGTGCAGGACTATTGTTGTCAATTGGAGCACTTGCAGTAGGCATAGACCTCGTTGGCTGTATTCGCGAACTTCGACTCCTTAAAATGGGAGTTGTTGAAGACTTAAAACAAGACCCACAATGAAATGTATTTATTGGATCCTAATAGTACTATTGTTTTTGGGGTGTAGTACTCCAAAGCCAATAATCACTTCTGACATCAATGTTACACGAGAAATAACAGAAGAGCCACGCATATCCGAATATAAAGTTGCAGAGCCTGACTCTGCTCTTATTCGAGCATTGGCGCAGTGTGATGAGAATAATCAACTACTCATTACAGCATTAGACTCTGTTAATGGTTCACGCATACAAACCTCTTTTCAAGCAATACCCACCAATGATGGCATTATCTTAGACTTCCAATGCAAAGAAGATTCATTGGTGGCAGAAATAGAAGTACGAGACCGTACAATTAGAGAATTGCGAGAAGAGAAAAAGACGATTGAGGTACCCATACCAATACCATTGTCAAAATGGGAGACTTTTTGTCTTGTACTTGGTAAAATCGTCGTCACAATAGTAACAATAGTAATACTAATCTTTATCATCTACAGAGTATGCAAAACTTATATCAGAAAGTAAAAAACCATTTTTCACGCTATACTAATGCGGATGTGGTTTACATCGCAGGCGACACGTTGTTTTTGTCTGAATCAGCTGCCATGAGTTACGGAACTGGTGCAGTGAAAGCAATCAGACGAAACAATATTGAGTCCTTAAATACAGAGAATCAAAATACGTCTCATTCACTCACTGTAGAAGAGATTGGGGCAATGACATATAGCCAATTGAAATCCAAAGTAGCAGAATTTGGAATCGTGGCTGAAGATATGAAAAAAGAAACCTTGAAGGATGCTCTGCTCACCTTCGTAAAATAACAATAAGACTATGCCATTTCCTGGAGTAAATGTCAATGTAACGAACGGCAACCTACTAAAAGAAATCAGTGCTACCGATTGCGTGCCTGGTTTGATTGTAACAGTCAAAACCTCATCGCTCGTGGCAAAGGTGTTGAAAGTATATAGTTTGGCTGACGCAGAAAAAGCAGGAATCACCCAACAAGCAGAACCTTTTGCGCATGCTTTGTTGGACGAGTATTATACAGAATTGGGCGGCACCAAGTTGCTTTATGTAATGGGAACAGATTCGAGCACTACGATGGAGATAGCTCTAAAATCCACAGAAGCAAATGGTGTTATGAAACTCATTCGTGCCGCTGGTGGTGATATTACTATGATTGCCGTTGCTCGCGAAGCAAGTTCTGGATATAATGCAGGTACTGCATTTTTAGACAAAGATGTTAAAGCTGCTGTTACGATAGCGAAGGCAACTGGAGAAGCACTCCAAAAAGCCAATACACCTGTGCGATTCCTAATTGAGGGTATTATAGCTAATGAAACAGCTGATAATGATTTTGATCCAAACACCGCAACTAATGGCTTTGCTTGTGTTGTATTGGGTGGAACTAATTCTGATGGTCATGCTTCTGTAGGTTTAGCTTTGGCTCGTGCTGCCAAATATGGTAGTCATGTAAAATTAGGTGCAGGTAGTAATGGTGCGCTCACCGCAACACAAATGTATATCGGGGCTACTCCACTTGAGGAGTTTGCTGGATTAGAAACATTGCACGATGCAGGGTTCTTGACTTTCATGACTCGTCCTGGTGCAGCAGGTTACTATTTCGGTCGTGACAACACTTGTGCAAATGATGACTTCCGAATCCTCGTACATGGTCGTATCATAGACCGTGCGCAACGTATCGCAGCACAGGCATATTTGCCATTCATTGAGGAGAGTGTGAAAATGACAAGCGATGGCAGCATTGAACCAGCCGATGCAAAACATATTGAAACCACACTTGACCAAGCATTGCGTACCTATATGGGTGAGCAAATCAGCGATTGCGAGGTGGTTGTTCCTGTTAAGCAAGATGTAATCAATACTTCTACCGTAAACATTCAGGTCAAAGTGCTTCCATTGGGTTATGCCACATGGATTGAAGTCTCACTTGGATTGGCGGCATCACTTTAATCATTCAAAAATTTTGATTTGTTATGGCAAATATGCACATCCGCTCAAGCGAGTATGCTTGGCAACACGCACAAGTAAAACTTTTCGGTCGTACAATTACAGGTATCACCGCATGGGAACTCAAAAAAGAAGTTGAGAAAGAGGCTCTATATGGTGCTGGTCAAACTGCGATTGATATTCAAGAAGGTCCCGAAAAGTGTTCGGGCAGTATCACATTGTGGGGTTTTGAGTTGGATAAACTCGAACAAGCAGCAGCATTGTCTGGTTATGACAATCTATTGCATGTGCCACATGAGGCAATCGCTATCGATGTTTCTTTGAAGAAAACACCAGCTGACCCTATCACATTTATTTCAGCGCGTGGAGTGTCGTTTACAGAGACAACTGATGCGTTGTCTCAAGGCGATAAAAAGCGTGAATGTCAACTCCCATTCATTTGTTTGGACATCAAAAAATCCACTATTTCATTATGAACAAAACAACCATTAAAACAGTAGCCCAAATCGCAGAAGAGAAATTCTCCAAAGAGAAATTGGAGCAACTCAAAGCGCAATTTAATGGGCGTAAACTCAATATCATCGTAATTGAGGATAAAGTTGCTGTATTAGCTCCGCTTTCGGCAAAAGCACTCTCTGATTATACACGTATGGTCATTGATCCAAAAGCTGGACCAGAGCAAGCAACAAGATTGTTATTAGACCAATTATGGCTCGGAGGTGATGAAGAAATCAGAAATGATGAAGACTACTTCATGAGCGCAATGGTCGAGATGCAGAATCTTATCGAATTAAAAAAAAGCACTTCTGGCAAGTGGTAGAACAGGCACATAAGGGACAAACAGATGATTTTGAAGAAATGCTTTGTTTTGCCCTTATGTACTACGGACCACAAGCCGAAACTTGGGAGATTGATACTCTTGCATACCGTACAGGTATCGCAATTAAAATGTATTCACGAGGCACTTTCAAAGGATTATGAGTCAATTTGTAGAATATGCAATGAAGATTAAGGATATGGCAACAGGACCGCTTGGTTCTATTGCCAACTCCTTTGATAATGTTACCAATCATGCCAATAAAGCAGGTAAAGCATCATCGTTGTTCTCCAAAATGGTTGCAGGTGCTTTTAATCTCAATAACATCATAGGTGCTGCACAAGGTGTCATGAATGTTGCTAAAAGTGTAGGTTCTGCAATTGGTTCTACTATGCAAGCATCATTAGACAGACAGCAGTTGCAGGTGTCGTTTGATGTGCTTACAGGAAGCAAAGAAGCTGGCGGTAAGCTAACGCAGCAACTTGTGAACTTGCAAAAGGATACGGTTCTCGGTGCTGAAGTATTCAAGAACGCACAAACCATGCTTGGTTTTGGATTCAAGGACACAGAGATACTTGAGAATATGCGCATGCTTGGAGATGTCTCAATGGGTGATGCAGAAAAACTCAATTCTCTCACATTGGCATTTTCACAAGTGCGTTCTGCTGGTAAACTTCAAGGTCAGGATTTATTGCAACTTATCAATGCAGGTTTCAATCCACTTGAACAGATGTCGAAGCGAACTGGTAAGTCAATCGCTACACTCAAAGATGAAATGAGCAAAGGCAATATATCGTTTGAGATGGTGCAACAGGCATTCAAAGATGCAACCAGTGAAGGTGGTCGGTATAACAATATGCTTGCCACTATTGCGCAGACTGATGCTGGTATGAAAGCACAGCTTGCAGGGGCATGGGACGAGGTGAAAATTAAGATAGGCAATGCGTTTCAACCTCTAACACGTATGGGTTTGGAATTAGGAACAAAGCTATTACCGCTTATTGAAAAACTCACAGAACCGCTTGGTGCAGGGGTGCAAAAAGCAGTGGGATTATTCAATGCTCTAATAGTAAAAGCGCAAAACCTCAAGCCTATCATTATGCAATTTGTTAGTCCTCTTCAGGATATGACTTCCAGATTACGTGAAAGTCTTGATGGTTTATCTGACTTTTTAGAGCCTATTCGAATAGTCATTGCCGAACACATCTATCCTTATGCGATAAAGATTTGGAACGTTGCAACTGGAATTATCGGTGATTTCGTTTCGTTTGTAAGTCAATCTGAATTGCTGAAAGATGTTTTCTCTTCTATTGGCTTCTGGGTTGGCAAAATATACGATTGTGTTGGCTATTTGGTCGATGGTCTCAAATGGGTTTGGGACAATGTTGTGATGCCATTGCTCAACGGTATAGAAAAAGCATATCGTTGGATTAAGGGTTCACCTATGCCAGGTGGAACTCATAAAAAGAGTGCAAATGCGCCTGTTGTGCCTACTGCAGCCAATCCAATTGCGACAACCAAAACGACCGACAAGCTCGCAGAGATAGCTAAAAACACAAAAGCCAATGCGCAATCAGGGAAAGCGACTTCAGCAGCTGTAGCAAGTGCTGGACCAAAACAAATTACTATCAATGTTCAAAAGTTCTTTGATAATATCCAATTTAGTACAACCAACCTAAGCGAGTCAACCGCTCAAATTCAGGAGGCAGTCCTTGAATGCTTGAGCCGTGTACTGGTGCAAGGTGCAACCACAGCGTAATATGTTGCAAGTAGTAACCAATCTTGAAGAGATATACAATACCTATTTTCAAAAGCCTTATCACATACCTGAGAAGATTGAACCTGTATGGAGTTCTACTCGGTTTGATTCGGCTTTGAAAGAGTCGTTGCAAGGACGTGATGTTTTCTTGCCAATTACTTTGAAAGCTGGGGAAATATCGGTGTCTTGTCCTTGTGCAACAATTCGTGTGCAAGGTTCAAAAACAATCGTTCGTACAGCCGTCAGCGAGAGAATAGGTACGGTTAAGGAAATGTTTCAAGTGGGTGATTATGTGTTTACCATTAAGGGCGTTCTTATCGCCCCACAAGGGAAAGCATTTCCTGATGACGATATATACAATCTTCGCCAGCTCTTTGAAAGCACCAACCATGTCCTACTTAAAAATGCGTTGAGTGATATGTTTCTTGACACAACCAGATATGTATGTATAACAGATTTGGAGTTTCCTGAAGTTGAAGGCAAATCATTACGCATGCGACCTTTCCAACTCACTTGCGAAAGCGACTATATCAATTCACTAATCATTCAGTAATATGTTTCACATGACTTCCGACATACAGGTTGGTACATATACCAATATCAAAGCCAATAAGGTGTCCTGGCGAACAAGCTCAGGAAACTTTATTGATACTTGTAGTATTGTTCTACCTCTATCGCCATATATGCGCAAAGAGGGAGCTAAAACAGTGCAACAAGATGGTGTGATGTCCTCTGTCAGCGGAACGAAAGTGAAACGAGTGAATAGTATTCCTTTTGCTAAAGGTGATTTTGTTCGTGTATCGTTGGGCTATGACAATAGGAATACCCTCGTATTTGAGGGATTTGTACATAGAATCAACTACACCGAAAATTTGGTTCTGGAGTGTGAAGGTTATGCAAATCAACTACGAGAAAAGTACTTCAGTAAATCATATCAAAAAACAACACTAAAGCAAATTTTGACCGACTTAATTCAAGGCACTGATATTCTTTTGTCCCCACGCATTGACGATGTTCCTCTGACTAATGTTTGGTTCAAAAATGCAACTGCTTTTAAGGTGCTTGAATGGGTTCAAAAAGAGTTGTGTTGTAAGGTGTTTTTTGATGGAAAATATCTGTATGCTGGTGTTTCAAAATTCATTTATGCAGACCCCGAACGTTCTACTGGTTCTGTGCGTTTGCGTGTTGGTTGGAATGTGATCAACGCAAATGCTTTGACTATTCAGCAATCGGAAAGTGTTCAAATCAATGTTGTAGAAAAGGATGCTGCAGGTACAGTTAAAAAGACCAAAAGCGAATCCAAGAAATACAGCAATGTCAAGGAAATAAAAGCGCGTAGTGGATTACCAGCTCAATACTTGCGAAAGGTAGCAACCGAACTACAAGGTGAGTCTGATTATTCTGGTTACGCTGGCAATATAGAATGTTTTTTAGAACCACATGTGTTCAAATGCGACAAAATAGAACTTGATGGCGCTCGTTTTCCAGAGCGTGCAGGAACATATTTCGCAGAAGAGATTGATGGTTCTTTTGATGAGCAAGGTGGACGCAGAACAATTAAAATTCGTCATTATGGCAACTGAACAAGATATACGTGATAAACTGGGGGAGGCATTCAAACGGAACCCCGTCACCGTATTGGCAGAGGTGAAGGGTGTGAACCAGTCTGACCGTACGTGCGACATAGACAATGACGGTGTGATGATTTATGGAGTGCGCCTCCAGTCCATCACCAAAGGCAATACAGGTGTGTTTATTATTCCAAAGATTGGTTCTCAAGCATTATGCGTACAGATAGAAGCAACTGATAGCTTTATGCTCATTCATGCTTCTGAAGTGGAATCTATTGAGCTAAGTATTGAGGGCAAAACTTTTGAGATGGATAAAGAGGGATTTGTTTTTAATGGTGGAACCATTGGCTCGGTGAAAGCTGATAAAATGGTAGAATGGATGGCTAAGGTCTATTCAGATTTGCAAATGTTAATGGGATTACTACTATCTTCTCCAGTGGTTGGTAATGGTGCGAACTTGGCAATATCATTCAATCCACAAACACCTCAACCCAATTTGAATGATTTTGTGGATGACTCCCTCAAACACTAATCAAACGCTATTCAAACGATGAAAGATATACATTTGAATGATACATTTGAACCAATGGTAGAGAATGGGGATTTTGTGGTTGCTCATAACCTCAAGCAAGCTCAAACTCTTCTATTGCAAACCAACAAAGGCGAGTGGAAACAACATCCAACAATGGGAGTTGGAGTACCTCTCTATTTGGAAACATTCGATATGTACGAGCTCAGCCGTGAAATTCGAGAGCAATTCTCACAAGACGGTATGAATGTCGATAGAGTGCAAATCAATGGTACCACACTTAATGTTGAAGCAGAATGGAAATAAAGGTAGGACAATCAATCGTAGATATAGCACTTCAAACTACAGGCAATGCTGACCAAGCACTGCCTATTGCGCTATCTAATGGTCTCTGCTTAACGGAGCAACTTACACCTGGTTCAATACTTGAAATACCTCAAGGAACACATGTCGATATGGATGTACTGGAGGTATATCGTGAAAAAAACATTCTTCCTGCAACGGCAACCACCAGCCAACAGGAAGCACTCAATCCTTTTGGTGGTATAGAATACATGGGAATAGAAATAGATTTTATTGTATCATAATATGGCTCGCTCTACTCAAACAATCTTCGACTCCTTACTTCAGGAGAAGCAACAAATGAAAGCACTTGATGTGCTCAGTTCTAATAGTGCTACAGCTATTTGGCGACTATTGTTGTATGTCATTGCATATTGCGCTCATGTGTTAGAACTACTTTGGGACCAATACAAAATAGAGGTGGATGCCGAAATTGATGCAATGCTACCTCATAGGGCTAAATGGTACCGTGATAAGGTGCTGCTCTTTATGAAAGATAAAGCACTCATTCCTGATACAGATCAATACGATACAACAGGAATGGATGAAGATAGCATAAATATAGCACGAGTGGTCAAACATGCTGCAGTTACTGAAGCAACCGATACGAGTCGTTTGACTATTAAGGTGGCAGGTGAAACCAACGGCAAGCGTGCGCCTATTACCAGCGCAGAAGAAACACAATTGCAGGCATATATTCAAGAAATCAAAGATGCAGGTGTCTTATTCTCGTTAGTCAACATAGCACCCGATTATTTCAAGTGTGAAGTGGATATATACTACAATCCTATGAAAGACCCAAATACGGTGCTATATGATTGCGAACAAGCTATTAAGGACTATATAGAAAATCTACCGTTCAATGGTGAGTTTTCTAATATGGCTCTAATTGACACATTGCAAGCTGTTGATGGTGTTCGTATAGCAGAACTTAAAAGTAGTGAGTCTGCAAGCTCTGCAAATGGTACATATTCAGCTATTGACGCACATGTTGTCCCTGTAGCTGGATATATGGAAGCCAAACAATTGTTGTTGAATATGAAGCCACACACATTATGACACGATACGATATAGACTACAAAAAATTGGCACTATACATCACGCCTATTAAACTGAGAAATCAGTTGCACATGGCATTTCAGTATCTGTTAGTGTCTCCCATTAGCAGACTGGCGAAGTTGTTTGATAGTTACCGAACTGATACAAACTACCGCTTACACCACAATGGGCAAGTATGCTATTTACGTGCTGTTCTTAATGATTTATTTGATTCTACACAGCGTAGAATAAAAATTGAAGACCTCGACCCACAACGAGAATTGGTGGTATGGGAACAAGACCAAAACAAGCCACTAATGATTTCAAAACGTTCATCAGGAATTGCTGCCATAGTCAGCAGACGAGGTTTTGGTGGTGCTGATGGATATGATTTTGTGGTAATTTGCCCAATAGCTTTACGTGGTGTTATTGATGAGACTCGCATGTGTGCGGTCTTGGATCAATACAAACTCGCTTCAAAACGTTACACTATAACATACGCATGATATGAAAAAAATCAACGGAAACTACACAACGCAGTCGCAGAACAATTTTCCGCTTGACTGCGAAACCCTGAAGTATATTCAGGACAACAGACAAATGGTCGAGATTCTTGGCAACATTGCAGGTGATAAAGTCATTTTGCATGGTTGTACACTCAATTCAGCCAAGACTTCACGCTCGGAAGGATATGTATTTGTTAAGACGATTGATTTTCCAGAAGGAGAAGTGTTGTTCTTTGTGGGCGGTTCAGTCTCTGGTGGTATGTATTTGAACAAACAAAATATTTCAGTTATAGCCAATGCTGAACCTTATTCATCAGCATATAGTGAACGTTCATTGATGCCAGGATTGGGTGAAGAAAATTTTAGTTGGAGCGATTTTGTCGAACTCACAGACAAAACCAATCGTGCATTGCTGGAAGAGGTTAATGCGCTCAAAGAGCAAATAGCAGGACTTACGCCTGCTCCTATCGGGTCAATACAAATGTGGCCGTCTGACACACTTCCAAATGGGTATCACCTTTGTGATGGTTCTTCGCTAAATGTTAGTGAATATTCTGAGTTGTACAAGGTGTTAGGTACTACGTATGGTGGTAGCGGAACTTCGTTCAAATTGCCAAACATGCAAGGTGTGTTTGTTGCTGGTAAAGGGGCTAATAATTATAGCTCTTTAGGTGCAACAGGTGGTGCAAATACTGTTGCTCTTGCTATGAATAATATTCCTAAACATAACCACGATTCAAGCAGTAGTGTTTCAAATAAAACTATAACTACATCAGAGGCAGGCAAGCATACTCATGATATAACCTTCAAAACATATAGTGATCCTCAAGGAGGAAAAAATGATTCTCGTATTACTCGTGGTAAAGATAATTTCAATGCAGAGACTTATACCACAACAGAGGAACCTAATCATAAACACACATTTAGTTTGTATGCTCGTGGTGGTGATGCCAATGGTACGACTGTGGCACACGAGAACCGCCCACCATTTATTGTGTTAAACTATATCATAAAAGTCAAGTAATATGAAAGTAACGCTATCACAAATTAAATCCTGGTTCAAAAAGGGTATGTATCCAACCGAATCACAATTTTCAAATGTTTTTGATTCGTTTTGGCATAAAGATGACATATTACCATTGAACGCAATTCAAAATCTTGCGCAAGTCCTCAATGATAAAGCAAGTATTCAAGTAGTGAATACTAAAGCCGATGCCAACCATAAACATACATTGAAAGACATTACAGATGTTGATAATTTCAAGATTGAAGTAGATGCCGAATTAAGTGATACGTCCGAAAATCCACTACAAAATAAGGTTGTAAAAAAAGCTCTTGATGCCAAACAACCAGCAGGCAATTATGCGGTGGAAAATCACAACCACGATGAGGTATATTCTCCACTTGTCCATGAACACGCTCAGTATTTGACCGAACATCAAGACATAACAGGCAAACAAAATAAAACAGATAATGCATTATTGACAACCGCTAAAACTATTGTTGGTGCAATCAATGAACTGTGGGAAAAAGTTAAGCAATTAGGGGAAAGGATCGGTGACAGCATAAAAGGAATCACTCACATCACCTATGCTGAGTTGAAACAACTCAGAGATAATAGTGCGTTGTCGCCTGGCACATGGTATCGTATAACAGACTACGAAACCACCGTTTATAACAATGCTAATGCACGAAGCGCAAAACACCCATTTGATATTCTTGTATTGGCCACAGATGTCAATCAATTGTCAGAAGATGCCAAGGCTGTACGCTCTGCACGTGATACAGAGGGGTATTTTGCGCACGCAAATTTGACAGCATGGAAACTCAAATATTCATTGGATAATGACAGTGCAAAATTCGCATGGGCGAGTGATGGTGGCGAGAAGTGGACTGTTACATTGCCCGAAATTGGTTTGATTGAATTGACTCCTGTATCTACAAATGATACTACTTACGATGGATGTCCTTATAAGTTTACAAGTACATTTGCTGGTATGCAACTGACTCTATATATCGCTCATTTAGAACTACAGCCAGGTGAAGCATTTATTCATAATATTCTTGTGATTGAAGGCATGGGAGAAATGGTTGATAATTTTCCTATTACGGAAATTGTGCACGAGAACCAAGCACCTGGCAAAGGTGTTATTTGGGAAATGGAAGATGAGTATAATAACCTATGTTGTTATGACTTCAAGAATGTGCAATTCAAACGTTCTTTGATTATTGCCACTAAAGAAGATCCAAGTGAAGATGAATGTGCTTTTTATGGCAAACATGTAGGTCAAGCGATGGATGAATTACCAGCACTTCCAGAAGGATATGCTATTGATCCGAACGATAATAAATTTCTCTATACATTCTCGGTTATAGCAGCCGATGGAACTGTAGAGGACAACTCTATGGGTGTTGATTTAACTTCTGCAGGCATGGGTATATATCATTTATGTGCAGAAAATCGCATGCGACCTAATATCAATGCTTCTTCGTTTGCAATGGACTTGAATAATAATGTGTTTGTTGCAACTTGTAATAGTATTGAAGATATGATGAATATCATTCAAATGGGTAATGTTTTTGGTGTGATGTGTAGGGGAAATACTTTTGTTAATGCGACAATGGAAAATGTTTTTGGTAATGAATGTTGGTTCAATACATTCGGGAACAGTTGCTGGAATAATTCATTCGGGAACAGTTGTGACGGCAACTCATTCGGGAACAGTTGTGATAACAATTCATTCGGGAACGGTTGTAACGGCAATTCATTCGGGAACTACTTCCGCTACAACTCATTCGGGAACAGTTGCTGGAATAATTCATTCGGGAACAGTTGTGATAACAATTCATTCGGGAACGATTGTAACTATAACTCGTTCGGGAACAGTTGCTTCGAGAACTCATTCGGGAACGGTTGTAACGGCAATTCATTCGGGAACTACTTCCGCTACAACTCATTCGGGAACAGTTGCTGGAATAATTCATTCGGGAA
>JAFYSF010000059.1 GCA_017559505.1 Paludibacteraceae bacterium
CTTCCTTCCTATTTTTGCACTTTGACAAAATATAGCAATATATAAAATCCGAATGATTTGCGAGAAGTTGTTTTGGTATATAATTATTAATTATTCCTCTGTCAATTTCGAAATGTTCAATGATTTCATGTTTATTAGCCATTTAAATATTAAATTGACACAGTTGAGGTTTTGATGCAGGAATAAACCAATATTGGTGTAATAAGTGAGGCTTCATTAGAGCAGTCGTCCGTCGTCGTGCCACTCGCCATACATAATGCCGTTGCGAGTGTTGTCGATGAATTTCTGAAGGCGGCGGTGAAAAGCCTCTTGGTTACGTTTGCGGATATTTTGGATATTGTCAATGCGCACACGAATATAGAGCGCTGGCAGAGATTGGAAGTTCTGCCATACAGTTTCGTCGCTTTGCAGTGCTGTGAGAATGTCGTTGTCAATCTCAAAATCCATATTCGGCAACACCGCACAGCCCGCATCGGTCATCAACCCCAAGCGCTCGAGTCGTCGGCATCGTTCTTTGTTGAGCTCGGTCCACGGACTATTCGTGCGTCGAGGCGAAAAACGACGCCACATAACGCCCTCGCCCGCCTTGATAGTAGAATCTATCCAACCAAAACATAACGCTTCCTCCACAGAGTCGAGGTATTGCAAACCATCGTCGCTCTTGGTTGTCGAAATCCAAATCTCACGCTTTGTGGCGTGGTTTTCAACCAGCCACTCTCGCCACTGCTCACGAGAAGTTGTATGTAATCTTTCGGTTATCTCCATATTATATCTTTATGGCTCAATAGCAACCTTTATCACGCCGTCTAACTTATTTTCGAAAAGGTGGTACGCAGCCTCGATATCCGAAAGTTTATAACGATGAGTGATAAGTGGTGTCGTATCAATCTTGCCAGCTTCAATTAAGCGCAAAATCTCCTCGCAATCACAACCATCAACACCTCCCGTTTTGAAGGTCAGATTCTTTCCATACATGTCGGGAAGTGGTAGTGTTTGTGGCTTATCATAGAGCGCCACAACCGTCACTATTGCATTTGGTCGAGCGCACTCCCAAGCAAGGCGGAAGGTGTCATCCGCACCCGCAACCTCCAATACAACATCAGCACCTCCACGTTCGCATTTTTGGCGTACTACATCGAGACAATCCTCCGGAGTGACAATTTCTACGCTCGGATAATGTTCGTGCACGAAACGGGCTCTTTCGGGCGATTTTTCGCAAACGATGATGTGCTTCGGCTGCTTCAGTATCACACATAGCAGTGTACAGATTCCCGTTGGCCCCGCACCGATAATCAGCACCGTATCGTCGGGCTTAATCTCCGAAATGCGTGCCGCCCAAAATCCCGTCGCTAACACATCGCCCACCAACAACGCCTGCTCGTCGCTCACGCTGTCGGGAATGCGGTTGAGGCCCTGGTCGGCATACGGTACACGCACATACTCCGCCTGCCCGCCATCGATGCGACAGCCGAGTGCCCAGCCGCCATTGGGGTCGGTGCAGTTGTTCACGAAGCCGTTTTGGCAGAAGAAACACTCGCCGCAGAAGGTCTCCACATTGACGGTCACACGATCACCAACCTTGACATTGTGAACCTCGGCGCCGACAGCCTCAACGACGCCAACCATTTCGTGACCGACCGTAATGCCTGGCACCGCACGCAGCACATTGCCATGCTTGATATGTAGGTCGCTGGTGCAAATACTGCCAAGAGTAATGTGCACAATGGCATCACGCGGATCTTGTAACTCAGGCTTTGGCTTGTCGATAAGTTTGAACTTACCGGAAGATATGTAGGTATAGGCGAGCATTATAACGACTACATTATCTTTTCTATCACATATCCCAAATTTTTAGCACATTCACAGAACTTAGAATAAATTGGGCCTGCGCCCCATTCTGTAGAAATGGCTATATTACAATCCTTTAAGTGGATTACATCATCGTCATCAACAAAATGGCGCTTATCTTTACCTTCTAACGCATCTTCAATTGTGGTAAAGCATCCTCTGTAATCAATGTTTGTGTTTCGAATACTATTGGGAAATATCTCACGAAGTCCCGTAGAAGTAATTTCTGGATGTTCCACAACATATCTTTTAATAACTTCTAAGACTGTTCGGCCTAGAGAATATACACCTTCTCCATTAATTGAAAAAGTTGCACGTCTTTTTGGGATAACAAATGTAGGGTTGCCGCTTGCATCAATAGCAGCATCAACTTCTTCTATTGGATTACTTTCACTATTTGTGTAACATTGTATTTTTTTTAGAATCTCTTTACCTCGCTCTTGAATGAAGTCCTCGTACTTATCCTGCAGTGCATATTGGTATGCCACATCATTTATAAAATGAGTTCCAAGATTTTCTGTGATGTTTTTGTTCTTACTTGCATACTCTTGTAGATATACAGATGGTTTTTTATTTAGAATTTCACCATTTAAAGACTTTGATATAAAAGCAAAGTTCAACAAAAGGTTAATACCATCGTTATTTGTCCTAAATTCACGCTGCAAAGAGAATGGGAAGAAGTGGTGATTCTCTTTTGCGTTAGAACGAGATATGTTTGTATTGTCCAATGATACAGATTCTCCGTTGCTAAAATCTACCGGGCTATTCAATGCCATTATACACAAAACACCATTCTTGATCACAGACGCATTATTCATCTTAATTTTAGCGAGGTCCTTGACCGTAAGAGATATATTATGTGTATTCTCCTCGTATGTTCCATTCAACAATTTATCAACCCATACCGCATCCTCCTTCATCTTTGTCAGTGTAGAACTCGAATAATGCTGACTAAATGTTGATGTCCAAAACCAATTATCTATGTATGGCTTGTGTTCAGCGCTTATTTTCTTGCCATTATTCTTGTATATGTAGTATTGGATAATAGGAATATAAGCGCTATATGGTATGAAATCCCATCTTAATACGCCATAAGATTTTTTAACATAGTCTATAGCTAATCTAATAGAATTCAATGTCTTATCCCATATCTGTTTGCAATCGTCTGACCTCAGTCGCAATTGTACTTTATTCGTACAATCTCCAAAAGCATTTAACGACAAAGATTGAGTGAACACTTCATTATCTATTTCGCCGAATATCTTGACTTTATCCTCTTTGTTAAAGATCTTGATATTATCTCGTAAATCAAAATCACTTGCCCAAACAGACGCTGCTACTAAGTCAAATAGTGATAATCTTTTGCCTCCTTGATTGATTCGCTCGAATATCTCAACAACCTCTTCCAAATCCATATTAGATGTTTTAATAATACTAATAGGATAC
>JAFYSF010000060.1 GCA_017559505.1 Paludibacteraceae bacterium
GAAAATCCTTGTGTCCCCGGTTCGATTCCTGGTGGCACCACACAAAAAAGATGCAATCATAATTTGGTTGCATCTTTTTTTTGTGTTTGCCTCAAAATATAGTTCGGAATTGGCATAGATTTTTAGCCTAATGTAACTATTTTTGCCCACAAATAGCACAAATAAAACAAATTATATCTCTCCCTAAATTTTTGTATCTAATTGATGTCTATTTATTTAGGAAAATAATTGAAAATTCCGTCTATTATTTTAGGAAAGAAATACGGACTTTGCAACTTGCAAAGTTGCAAAGTAGGATTAAACGGCTGATTATTAGTGTAATATCGTTATTTGTTGAAAATTCGTAGTTTTAGTAATGATAAGATAATTAGGATGTTAGGTAACTTTGCAACTTTGCAAGTTGCAAAGTTCTTTATTTTTTCCCTTTTTTCTCGTGAAGTTGGGCTGCGCTTCGGCATAGTTCAAGCGAGCTTGACTTTGCAAGTGAGGGGTGTGAAGATGGCTGTTTTCTAAGGAGCAGTTTGCTTGCACCTTGCTGAAGGGTAGTGAAAAAAACAGAAAAAAAAATGAAAATATTTTTTATTTGACAGAATTTGTCAAAATGAGGTTGTAACTTTGCATCCGAAAAAATATTACAAAAACATGCTATCAAACATAAAAATAAATTTCACAGACACAGAAAATTTTACTACATTTGTGGGTATAAAAAAGCGAGACCAGAAAGCCCCGCTTTAAATGTTTTCACAACGGAATAATCCTTATTGTGAGTTCCATCAAATTTTATGGTGCAAAGATAGATACTTTTATTGAAATTACCAAACAATTTTTGATAAAAAAATCAATAAAATCAATAATTAACTGAAAATAAATAAAATAAAAATATAATATCATGAAAAAGATTCTTGGACTTGACCTTGGAATTGGTAGTATTGGTTGGGCTTTAGTGAACGAAGCCGAACGTGCTGACGAAAAATCGTCTATTGTTAAGTTAGGGGTTCGTGTTAATCCGTTGACGGTAGATGAGCAAACAAATTTCGAAAAAGGTAAACCAATTACAACTACTGCTGATCGCACACTTAAGCGTTCGATGCGTCGTAATTTGCAAAGATTTAAACTTCGTCGTGAAAATTTAATAGAGATTCTTAAAGAAAATAATTTTATAACTGACGAAGATATTTTGTCGGAAAATGGTAATAAAACAACATTTGAAACTTGGCGTTTGCGTGCTAAGGCTGCAGTTGAACGTATAGAACTTAATCAATTGGCTCGAGTGTTATTGGCTATCAATAAAAAGCGTGGTTATAAAAGTTCTCGCAAAGCAAAATCAGCCGATGAAGGTGAGCTTATCGATGGTATGGCTATTGCTAAACGTCTTTATGATGAAAAACTTACACCGGGACAATTGATGTTGCTATTATATCAAAGTGGCAAAAAATCGGCTCCTGCGTTCTATCGTTCGGATTTGCGTGATGAATTTGATGCTGTATGGAACTATCAAAAACAATTCTACCCAGAGGTGTTGACTGATGAATTTTATAAACTTCTTGATGGTAAGGCTAAAGTGGTAACTTCAAAATTGTTTTTAAGTCAACATCAAATTTATTTAGCAGAAAATAAAGAGAAAGATAAAAAACTACAAGCTCTTACATGGCGTTCAAAAGCAGTATCAGAACAATTAGAAGTTGGTGAGGTTGCGTTTGTATTAACAGAAATCAATGGCGCAATAGCAGGCTCAAGTGGTTATCTTGGAGCTATTGGCGATCGAAGTAAAGAGTTGTTTTTCAATCGTCAAACAGTGGGGCAATATCTTATGGTTCGCCTTGATGCCGATCCTAATTATAGTCTTAAAAATCAAGTATTCTATCGTCAGGACTACTTTGATGAGTTTGAGCAAATATGGGAATGTCAAGCACAATATCATAAGGAATTGACACCTGAATTGAAACGAGAAATACGTGATGTTGTAATATTTTATCAACGTTCGCTCAAATCGCAAAAAGGACTTATTAGTTTTTGCGAGTTTGAATCGCAACAAGTAGAACTCAATATTGATGGTAAAATTAAAACAAAAACTATTGGTCGTCGCGTTGCTCCTCGTTCGTCGTTTATATTCCAAGAGTTTAAGATTTGGCAAACTCTCAATAATCTTGAAGTCCGCCTTAAAGGTATTCGTTCTAAAAAGAAATCTAAAGAGACTCCAGAGTTTAATTTTGATATCGAAAATCCTCGTCATGTGTCTGTTTCTCGACCTTTATATGAAGAAGAAAAATTGCAACTACTCGAAGAGCTTACTTATCGTGGAGAGTTGAAAAAAGAGGATGTTTTGAAACTTTTATTTGAAAATTACAAAGAACTTGATCTCAATTTTCCATCTATTGAGGGTAATCGCACAATGGCAGCTATCTACACTCAATTATTCAAGATTGTTGAACTTTCGGGGCATGGTGAATATAAATTAGCAAGTTTGAGTGCAGAGAGAATAAAAGAAATAATTAATGATGTGGTTTGTGGGGTGTTGGGTATGAATTCTGATTTATTGAAGTATAATACAGAACTTGACATCAAAGAATTTGAACAACAATCTATTTTTAAACTTTGGCATCTTCTTTATTCGTTTGAGGGAGATTCTACTGTGACTGGTGATGGTAAATTGGTTGAGAAACTCGTAACTCTCACTGGTTTAGATGAAGAGTATGCTAAAGTATTAGCACAAACTACATTCCAATCAGATTATGGTAGTTTAAGTACTAAAGCAATGTGTCGATTATTGCCTCATCTTCGTCAAGGACTTCGCTACGATGAGGCTTGTGCGCTCGAATATAAAACTCATTCAAAACAAAGTCTTACAAAAGAAGAACTCGACAATAAAGAGTATAAAGACCGATTGAATATATTGGCAAAAAACAGTCTACGCAATCCTGTTGTAGAGAAAATTATCAACCAAATGATTCATGTGGTTAATGGTGTGATTGATGCCTATGGCAAGCCTGATGAGATACGTATTGAGTTGGCGCGTGACCTTAAGAAAAGTGCTGAAGAGCGAGCTCAAATGACTGATGCTATCAACAAAACAACAAAAGAGCATGAGGATATACGCAAGATATTACAAACAGAATTTGGATTATCATACGTAAGTCGTACAGATATAATTCGTTATAAACTTTATAAGGAATTAGAGCCTCGTGGATATCATACTCTTTATTCAGATACATATATTCCTCGTGAAAAATTATTCTCTAAAGAATTTGATATTGAGCATATTATTCCACAATCAAAATTATTTAATGATTCGTTTGCTAACAAAACTCTTGAGGCTCGTGATATTAACATCGAAAAAGGAAATAAAACCGCCTACGATTATGTTCGTGAAAAATATGGTGAAGAGGGTATAGATAGGTATCAAAAAGCTATTGATACATTGACTATATCTAAATCTAAGAAACGTAACCTTTTGACATCTGAAACTGATATACCAAAAGATTTTATCAATCGCGACCTCGGAGATACTCAATATATTGCTAAAAAATCACGTGAATTATTGCTCGAATTAGTGCCGTTTGTAGTGTCTACTACAGGCTCTATCACCGACCGACTTCGTGAGGATTGGCAGTTGATAAATGTATTGCAAGAACTTAATTGGGATAAATACCACCGTCAAGGGCTTACATATTTTGAAGTTAATCGAGAAGGGAAGCGTTTGCCTCGCATCAAAGATTGGACTAAGCGTAATGACCACCGTCATCATGCTATGGATGCGCTCACTATTGCATTTACTAAACCAAGTTTTATTCAATATCTCAATAATCTTAATGCTCGTAGTGATAAATCTAGTTCTGTCTATGGTATTGAGCAAAAAGAGTTGCATCGTACATCAGATGGTCATTTGTTATTTAATCCTCCAATGCCGTTAGGAGAATTCAGAGCAGAAGCTCGTCGCCATCTTAGTGACATTTTAGTATCAATTAAAGCTAAAAATAAGGTTGTTACTCGCAATGTGAATACTACGAAAACTAAAGGTGGTGTGAATAAGAAAGTAGAACTTACACCTCGTGGTATGTTACATAAAGAAACAGTTTATGGTCGTTCGCAAGAGTATGAAACATCATTTGTTAAAGTTGGTGCAACGATGACTCTTGAACAGATTCGACTTGTGGCTAATGCTCGTGAACGTGAGGCTCTACTTGCTCGTCTTTGTGAATTTGGAGGCGATGCTAAAAAGGCATTTACAGGTAAAAATTCGCTTGAAAAGAATCCTATTTACCTTAACACTCATCAAACTGAAAAACTTGTAGATAAAGTGAAGTGTGTTAAATTGACAGAAAGATATACAATTCGCAAAGATATCACACCAGATCTTAAACTTGATAAGGTGGTTGATGCGGGTGTGCGAGCTATACTCCAACAACGCCTTGATGAGTTTAGTGGAGATGCTAAAAAAGCATTTGCTAACCTTGAAGAAAATCCAATTTATTTGAACAAAGAAAAGGGTATTAAGATTAAGCGAGTAGCAATTTATGGTGTAAGTAATGCTGTAGCTTTGCACGATAAACATGATAAAGATGGAAAATTAGTGCTTGATGCTGAAGGTAAAAAACAAAGTGCCGATTTTGTGTCAACAGGCAGTAATCACCATGTAGCTATCTACCGTGATGCTGATGGCAATTTGCAAGAAAAAGTAGTTAGTGTTTATGAGGCGACACAACGTGTTATGCAAGGGTTGCCTATTGTTGATAAGCACTATAATACTGATGAGGGATGGCAATTCTTATTTACAATGAAGCAAAATGAATATTTCGTATTCCCTCGCTACGAAACTCGCATCAACGATGCTGGCGAAGAAGAACGTGTTTGTATATTTGACCCTTCAGAAATTGATTTGATGAATCCGATGAATAATGAGTTGATAAGTCAGAATTTGTATAGAGTGCAAAAGTTGGCTACAAAATATTATGTATATAGACATCATCAAGAAACAACGGTAGAAGATATAAAAGAGTTGCGTGATATAACATGGAAACGAATAACTTTTGTTAATGATTTGATGAATGTTGTAAAAGTTCGAGTAAATCATATAGGTCAAATTGTAAGTGTAGGAGAATACTGATTATGATTAAACGCACATTATATTTCGGTAATCCATCGTACCTTAGTCTGAAGCAAGGGCAATTGGTTTTGCGCTTGCCTGAGGTGGAGAAGAATGATACTTTGCCTGAATCATTTCGTAAGGAGGCTCATGCTACTATACCTGTAGAGGATATTGGGGTGGTGGTGCTTGACCATCAGCAGATAACTATCACACAAGGACTGATGGAAGCTTTGCTTGAAAATAATTGTGCGTTAATCACTTGCGACCATCAACGTTTGCCTGTGGGACTAATGCTCCCGTTATGTGGTAACACCACGCAAACCGAGCGTTTTCGCTATCAGTTACAAGCTTCGCAACCTCTGCAAAAGCAACTTTGGCAACAAACTATTGTGGCTAAAATAGAGAATCAAGCCGCAGTATTGCGTGATGTGCGTGGCGTGAATGTTACTAATATGCAACGGTGGGCAGGCGATGTGCGTAGTGGCGATGCTATGAATCTTGAGGCTCGTGCTGCTGCATTCTATTGGAAAGAGGCTTTCCCGATGATAGAGAATTTTGTTCGAGATAGAGAGGGGATTGCTCCAAATAATATGCTCAATTATGGTTATGCAATATTGCGTGCTGTGGTGGCTCGAGCTTTGGTGGGTAGTGGATTGTTGCCTACATGGGGTATGCACCATCGCAATAAATATAATGCTTACTGTTTGGCTGATGATGTGATGGAGCCATATCGTCCATTTGTGGATAAGTTGGTTATGAAACTTTATGATAAATATGGATCTATTGAAACTCTTGAGCGTGAACATAAAGCTGAATTGCTAACTGTGCCAACTCTTGATGTAACGATAAATGGTAAGCGCAGTCCGTTGATGGTGGCAGTAGGGTTGACCACAAGTTCGTTACAGAAATGCTATGCAGGCGAGGCCCGTAAAATAGTCTATCCAACTATGTAAATATGAATAATCGTTTTAGTGAATATCGTGTTATGTGGGTTATGGTGTTTTTTGATTTGCCGACCGAAACACGAAAAGAACGTAAGGCGGCATCTGAATTTCGAAAACAATTGGTTTCCGATGGATTCAATATGTTTCAGTTTTCGATTTATATTCGTCATTGTCCGAGTGTAGAGAATGCCGAAGTTCACATAAAACGAGTGAAACGTAATCTGCCAGAATTTGGTTATGTGGGGATTCTTTGTATTACTGATAAGCAATTCGGACAAATGGAACTATTTGTTGCTTCAAAACAAGAATCACTCAATCCACCAGTACAACAATTGGAATTGTTTTAGTTTTAATAAAAAGAAATAATATGTATGAAAACAATATCTCCTAAACTAAAAAGAAAAATAAATTGTAAGAAAACTAGATTATATACAAAAGATTCCCCTTATAACCCAGAATTCGTAAAAAAGGTTTTAGAAGCAGCTAAAGGTCCTTTTATAAGAGTAGATGATGTCTCAAAATTTATAGAATCGTTATAATTTGACATCTTTGTTTTATCATTTGTTATTTGTATTTTATTTTTTGTGTTTTTTAATCATAAACAACCTACACTTCAGAGTATGTAGTAGGTAACGTGTTGTGAATTGCTGACAATTTTTGTGTCCTTGACATCATAAACAACCAACCAATACTCCACTCATATAGAAATACAGTTGTGAGTTCCATTCAAATTTTGTATCTTTGACATCATAAACAACTTTGTGCCATACTGTGTTTGGTATTGTCCCGTTGTGAGTTCCATTCAAATTTTGTATCTTTGACATCATAAACAACTTGATTTGCTCAAAGAAGCGACACACAACGGTTGTGAGTTCCATTCAAATTTTGTATCTTTGACATCATAAACAACTGTTGCGCCTCTTGTGCGGTATATGTACAGTTGTGAGTTCCATTCAAATTTTGTATCTTTGACATCATAAACAACTACGTCTGGGTCGTTGATAATGTCGCCATAGTTGTGAGTTCCATTCAAATTTTGTATCTTTGACATCATAAACAACGAGTTTGAGAAACAAGATTTAGCACGTCGTGTTGTGAGTTCCATTCAAATTTTGTATCTTTGACATCATAAACAACTTTGGACAATTCGCAATTCCAAAAGGAGAGTTGTGAGTTCCATTCAAATTTTGTATCTTTGACATCATAAACAAC
>JAFYSF010000061.1 GCA_017559505.1 Paludibacteraceae bacterium
GAAAATTGAAAATTGAAAATTGAAAATAAAATGTTTAGTCGCTGACCTTTTGGGTTGTAGTTTTTTTTAGTTGTTATTTTTTTTTATTGAAAGTTATGAATTTGTTTAAGTTTAAAAAGGATCAGCAAAGTGAACCTAAAAAGCCTACGATTGTGGATTCGGATGGCGATAATGTGAGTGTAGTGACTCGGATTAAGGAGTTTATCGCTGGAGATGTGTTCTTGAAAGAGACGGTTCAGAAGCAGTTTTTGTATGTGGGGTTGTTGTTCTTGTTGTCGTTGATTTATGTGAACAATAGATTTTTGTATGAAAAGGAGTTGCGTGCGGTGGAGAAATTGAGAAATGAGGTGGTAGATTTGAAATATAGGTCGTTGACGTTGTCGAAGGACGTGAGATTGGCAGGGCGACGCGCGATGATAATAGAGAGATTGGATGCAATGGGGGTGGATTTGGAAGAGTCGGCAAAACCGATTATTATAATAGAAGATTAAAATTTGATATTTAATAAAAATATGGCATTAAGAAGGTCTATAGTAAATCGATTCACGATAGTGTATCTTGTGATTGTTGCGGCATTTGTTGCGGCAGGGTTGCGTATGCTTTGTATTGTTACTATTGAGAGAGATGATTGGATGGCGCAGGTGAAGAGCTTGCAAAAGAAAGATAAAGTTCTTGTGCCGGAACGCGGGAATTTGTATGATGCGGATGGACAGTTGATTACGGCAACTATACCTTATTATCGTTTGTTGATGGATACGAGAGTGGGTTTTTATAAGACGGAAAAAGGGAGAAAATGTTATCAAGATAATATAGATTCGTTGTCGATTTGTTTGTCGAGAAAATTTGGAGATAAGAGTGCAAGAGAATATAGAGCGATGATTGATGAGGCGTTTTTGCAGAAAAAAACACGATTGGTGTTGTATCCTAAGTCGGTGTCGTATATTGATTTGATGGAGATTAAGCAATTTCCGTTGTTTAGATTGGGAAGATATAAAAGTGGACTTTTTGCAGAGGAGAGTTTCAATAGAGAAAATCTTTTTGGGTCGTTGGCAAATCGAACATTGGGAGATGTGTTTGCAAGTAGTGGTCATGGTCAATATGGCTTGGAATTGAGATACGACTCGTTGTTGGCAGGAGAAAAAGGTAGGGCAAAAGGTCATTTGGTTGGTAATGGTAGATGGGTGTTTGTTGAGGAAAAGGCATCGAAACGAGGAAGTGATATTCATACAACGATAGATATTGAGATGCAAGATATATGCGAGACGGTGTTGAGAGAGAAATTGGATGTGATAAAGGCAAAGAATGCGTGTTTGGTGTTGATGGAGGTGAAGACAGGGGCGATAAAATCGATGGTGAATTTGCAACGTGCGAGTGATGGTAGTTATTTTGAAGGATGGAATATGGCGGTGGCTGACTTGTCGGAGCCTGGTTCTACGTTTAAGACTATGAGTTTGATGGTGGCGTTAGATCATGGTGTATGCGATACGGCAGATGTGGTTGATTTGAATCATGGTGTGTGGATGTTCCATAATGCTAAAATGACCGACCACAACTGGCGAAAAGGCGGATATGATTCTTTGTCGGTAGCTGGAATATTGGCTCAATCAAGTAATGTGGGTGTGAGTAGAATTATAGATGAGAATTATAAGAAAGACCCGATGAAATTTATAGATGCGGTGACAGCCACAGGATTTGCAGAGAGAATTGATATTGGGGTGCCAGGAACAGCAGAGCCTCGAATAGCGACTCCGAAAAGTAAGTCTTGGAGTAGAGTGGCATTACCTTGGATGTCGATAGGTTATGTGGTGCAAGTGCCACCAATTTATACCTTGAATTTCTATAATGCAATAGCCAATGGCGGAAAAATGATGCGTCCATATCTTGTGAAAGAGATTCGTCGTGATGGGCATGTGATAGAGCGCAATTCTCCTCAAGTTGTGAAATCAAGTATTTGTAAGACCTCGACATTGAAAAAGGTGCAAGGCATGTTGGAGGGTGTAGTTGAATATGGTACTGCTAAAACTATTGCATCGGATTTATTCCCTATTGCAGGTAAGACCGGGACGGCGCAGTTGAATTATGGCAAAGGCGCAGTAACAAAGCATCAAGTGAGTTTTTGTGGATATTTCCCAGCCGACAAACCAATGTATTCGTGTATAGTTGTGGTGAAAGAGCCAGAAATGCCACCAGCAGCAGCCTTTATGTGTGGTGATGTATTCAAAAAAGTGGCAGAACGCATCTATTCGCAAGAGATAGAGACAGATGTGACAGATTTAGAGCGTTGGAAGGGCGATTCGATACAACCCTATAACTTGCCGATGGTGAAGGCAGGAGCTCGCAGAGAGGTTGAAGATGCGATGAAAGAATTGAATTTGAAGTATGATAGAGATGCCTCCGATTGGATTGCGATGACGAAATCTACCGAATATGCAGGTCTGATAGCCAGTTCACGTCCGGTGTTGAATAATTTAGTGCCAAATGTTGTGGGTATGGGTGCTGCCGATGCGGTTTATCTATTAGAAAGTAGCGGTATGCATGTGCAACTCTACGGCAAGGGACGAGTGGTGGGTCAATCTATTCCGAACGGACAAAATATAGTAAAAGGTTCGACTATTACATTAACACTTAAATAATTACATTATATATATGCAACTCTCTGAAATATTAAAGAATGTAGAATTGGTAGAGGCTGTTTCTGCCGATATCGAAGTTAAAAGTATTGAGTTTGACTCACGCAAGGTGGTACCAGGCAGTATGTTTGTGGCTACACGCGGCACGGCTGTCGATGGCCATGATTATATAGACAAAGCAATCGAGGCAGGTGCGTCGGTTATCGTTTGTGAGGAAATGCCTAAAACTCAATCTGATGTCATATATATAAAGGTGAAAGATAGTGCCGAAGCTTTGGGTCGTATGGCAAGCAATTTCTATGGCCGTCCATCCGAACAATTAACCCTTGTTGGTGTTACGGGTACTAATGGCAAAACCACTATTGCCACATTGTTATATCAACTTCATCGTGCGTTAGGTTACAAAGTCGGATTGCTATCTACAGTATGTAACTATGTAGACGACTGCGCGATAGAATCAACTCATACAACTCCCGATGCAGTAGCATTGAATGCCTTGTTGGCTCAAATGGTTGAAGCAGGATGCCAATATGCATTTATGGAAGTAAGTTCTCACTCAGTCGACCAACGTCGCATCGCAGGCTTGCGTTTCGCAGGAGGTATATTCACAAATCTCACTCGCGACCATATCGACTATCACAAGACTTTCGACAATTATCTTCGTGCTAAAAAACGCTTCTTCGACGAATTGCCAAAAGGCTCATTTGCAATAGTTAATGCCGATGATAAAAATGGTATGGTCATGTTGCAAAACACACGTGCCGACAAAAAAACATATAGCGTGCGCAGTTTGGCTGACTTCACAGCTCGTATATTAGAGGCCTCTTTCGATGGTATGTTGCTCAATGTCTGCAATCGCGAGGTGTTTATGCCGTTTGTCGGACGTTTCAATGCCTACAATCTCTTGGCTGTCTATGGTGCAGCAGTCTCATTAGGTGCCGATGCCGAAGAGGTATTACGCATATTATCAATGTCTAAAGCCGTATCTGGTCGCTTCGAGGCTATGAAAATGTCAAAAGGTTTCACTGCAATAGTCGATTACGCCCACACACCAGACGCCTTGACCAACGTGATAGACACAATCAACGACATTCGCAATGGTGCAGGTCAGTTGATTACAGTCGTAGGCTGTGGTGGCAATCGCGACAAAGGCAAACGTCCAATGATGGCGCGTGAGGCAATCAAGGGCAGTGACAAAGTCATATTTACAAGCGACAATCCTCGTCATGAAGATCCACAAGCCATCCTCGACGACATGATAGCCGAATTGACACAAAACGAAATGCGCAACGTATTGGTCATCTCTGACCGCCGTCAAGCCATCCGCACAGCATGCCAATTGGCTCAAGCGGGCGATGTAGTCCTTGTGGCAGGCAAGGGTCACGAGAATTATCAAATCATTGGTGATGTAAAACACCATTTCGACGACCGCGAAGAACTCGCCGCTGCCAACTAAACCGATACACACTCACAGTGTGTATCAACCATCAAAATCTCACCTTAACTCTCAAGCAACCTTCAAGCAAGAAGACTGACACACACTCACAGTGTGTATTCAACCGAAAAAAATAACTCATAATTTATATAATTTATGTTTTACTACCTATTCAACTATCTCGACAAAACATTCGATTTTCCTGGCGCAGGTATGTTCAATTTCATCTCCTTCCGTGCAGGATTAGCCTTCATCACAGCGTTGATATTCTCTACACTCGTAGGCAAAAAGATTATCGACAAACTCCAACAACTCCAAATTGGAGAAACCATTCGCGACCTCGACCTCGAAGGACAAATGAGCAAAAAAGGCACACCTACAATGGGTGGCATCATCATTCTCCTCTCTATTTTGGTTGCAAACCTCTGTTTTGGTGTTCTCCACAATGTCTATATGATACTTATGCTCGTCACTACCATTTGGTTGGGCGCATTAGGCTTTGCTGACGACTATATCAAAGTCTTCCGTAAAAACAAAGATGGTTTGCACGGCAAATTCAAAATTGTAGGTCAAGTAGGTATCGGTCTTATCGTAGGTCTTACCCTATATCTCAGTCCAGATGCAGTTATTCGTGAGAATGTTTCTACTCAATTCGACCGCGAAACCTATACTGAAGTAGTAGAATACAGCAGTCAAGAGATTAAATCAACCAAGACAACTATCCCATTTTTCAAAAATAATAACCTCGACTATGCAGACCTATTCACTTGGGCCGGTGAGCATAAACAAATGTTGGGCTGGATATTCTTTGTGTTTCTAACTATTTTTGTAGTTACCGCAGTATCTAATGGAGCCAATCTTACTGATGGTCTCGACGGACTTGCCACTGGTACATCAGCTATTCAAGGTGTCGCATTAGGTATATTAGCCTACGTGTCAAGTAACGTTAATTATGCAGGTTATCTCAATATAATGTACATCCCAGGCGCAGGTGAATTAGTGATATTTGCAGCAGCTTTCATCGGTGCAACTATTGGATTCCTTTGGTTTAATAGCTATCCAGCTCAAGTATTCATGGGCGATACAGGCTCATTGGCCCTTGGTGGTATTATTGCCGTATTTGCCATCGCAATCCACAAAGAGTTACTTATTCCAATTCTTAGTGGTATATTTTTAGTTGAGAACCTATCTGTTATAATGCAAACATCTTATTTTAAATATACTAAAAAGAAAACAGGAGTTGGACGTCGTATATTCAAAATGTCACCATTGCATCACCACTTCCAAAAGGCTGGCAATTCAGGCATTGATGCTCTTTGGCAATATCCACTCAAACCGCTTCCTGAGTCTAAAATCACAGTGCGCTTTTGGCTCGTAGGCATCTTGCTTGCAGTTTTGACAATAATAACCTTAAAAATACGATAATGAGAATAGTAGTACTCGGTGCAGGCGAAAGTGGCGTAGGTAGTGCCATCCTTGCACAAGCAAAAGGATTTGATGTGTTTGTGTCGGATATGTCGGCAATCAAACCAAAATATAAAGAAGAGTTAGAGCGTAGAGGTATTAAATACGAGGAGTTGCAACATACAGAGTCCTTGATACTTAATGCTGATGAAGTTATAAAATCGCCAGGTATTCCTGAAAAAGCTTCAATTATCAAGGCTTTAAGAGCACAAAACACTCCTATTGTTAGTGAAATTGAGTTTGCTGGTAGATATACTAATGCTAAAACTATTTGTATTACAGGTAGCAATGGTAAGACAACAACTACTATGCTCACTTATCACATTCTTTGCGAGGCTGGATATAATGTAGGATTGGCAGGCAACGTAGGCCGTAGTTTTGCATGGCAAGTGGCTGAACAAGAGTTTGACTATTATGTAATTGAGCTTTCAAGTTTCCAACTCGATGGTATGTATGATTTCCGTGCTGATGTAGCTATTTTGCTTAATATCACACCTGATCATCTCGACCGCTACGAATATAAATTCCAAAACTATGTTGACTCTAAATTTCGCATATTGCAAAATATGACTAAGGAGCAAACTTTTGTTTATTGGAGTGAAGACCCAGTAGTTAAAGCTGAGTTAGCAAAACGCGAAATATCTGCAAGTCAAGCCCCATTTACAATCGAGTACATTGAAGGCAATAAAGCTTGGATTGAAGGGGAAGAGTTAATTATAGATTTTGAAAATGAACCACTAAAAGTAAATATAAACGACATAACTATAAAAGGTACACACAATATGTATAACTCAATGGCAGCTGCAGTAGCAGCAAATATAATGGGCGTGAAGAATGAAACTATTCGTCGTTCGCTTGCAACTTTCCAAGGCGTGGAACACCGTTTGGAGTATGTTGCAACTATTCGTGGCGTTCGTTATATCAACGATTCAAAAGCTACAAACGTCAATTCTTGTTGGTATGCTTTGCAAAGTATGAAAACTCCTGTTGTTCTCATTCTTGGTGGTACTGACAAAGGTAATGACTATAGCGAAATAGCTGATTTAGTGCGCGAAAAAGTGCATACCCTCATCTTCATGGGATTGGATAATACAAAACTCAATGAATATTTTGGGTTGAATACCAACTGTAAAATAGTTGATACTAATAATTTGGCTGACGCAGTGAAAGCTGCATACGAGGTTGCTCAAAAAGGCGATACTGTGTTGTTGTCGCCATGCTGTGCAAGTTTCGATTTATTCAAAAACTACGAAGACCGTGGTGAGCAATTCAAACAAGCAGTAAAACAATTATAATAACAAACCATTGACTATTAAACTGTCAATAAGAACGAAGAGAGTAATATTATGAATAAATTTTTAGCAAAAACATTGCAAGGCGACAGAGTAGTGTGGATTATATTTGCTTTGTTGTTTGGTATCTCGATGGTCGAGATGTTTAGTGCGTCGAGCTATTTGGTGCATCTTACGGGTTCTGTACACTATACAATCTTGCGTCATCTTATGTTTTTTGCCATAGGATTTATGGGAATGATGATTGTGCAGATGATTGACTTTAAGTATATAAGGCTGCTTGGTTATGCTGGGTTAGTTTTTTCGTGGGGATTATTGATTTTAACAATGTTTTTTGGTACAGAGCAGGCTGGAGCAGCGCGTTGGATTGAGATTGGAGGTTTTCAGTTTCAGCCATCGGAGGTGGCAAAGTTGTCGTTGATAATAGTCATTGCCGACCAAGTAGAGCGGTTGCAGAATGTAGAGAAACAGAATAAGTATTTTTGGTATGTTATTGGTGCTGTCGTGCTTACGTGCGGAATGATTTTTACTGAAAACTTTTCTACTGCGGCTATTTTGTTTGTGATTACGATGACAATGATGTGGATTGGGGAGATAAATTGGAAGAAATTGGCTACTGTGTGTGGTGCTGTTGTTGGTGCAGTGATGTTGATTTTGTTTATTGCATGGGTTATTCCTGAAGAGGTTTATCGTGAATATGATAATCCAGCTGTGAAAGTTTTTAAGCGTGCATACACTTGGACGGCTCGTATTGAGAATTTTTTTGAAGCAAGAGATAAGACTGTAAGTAAATTTAAGATTAAAGCGGATGGCAGTAATTTTCAAGAAAACCACGCGCAAATGGCTATTGCAAGGGGAGGATTTATTCCTCATGGGCCAGGCACAAGTATGGAACGCAACTATTTGCCTGAGGCTTTTTCTGACTTTATTTTTGCAATTATAGTTGAGGAGTTGAGTGTTTGGATGGGTTTGTTTGTCATATTGTTGTATCTTTGGCTATTGTTTAGGGCGGGTAGGGTAGCCCAGCAGTCGGACTCTTTGTTTTGTGCTATATTGGTAATTGGAGTTACGATGTTGATTGTCTTGCAAGCATTTATACACATAGGTGTGTCGGTGCATTTAGGTCCTGTAACGGGACAACCTTTGCCTTTGATTAGTCGTGGTGGTACATCTGTATTGGTTAATTGCGTATATTTTGGATTGATTATTAGTGTTACTCGACATATTCAGCTTCAAAAATTGCAAAAAGAGATGATGAATGCAACTGCAGTTGTGGCTGATACGGCAGAAACAAACGTAGAACAAACTAATTCTCTTGAAACTGAAATGGTGGAAGAGGTAAAAGATATTTAATATGAAAAAGTATTTAATAAGTGGAGGTGGCACAGGTGGCCATATATTCCCAGCTGTAAGTATTGCAAATGAGCTTCGTCGTCAAGACCCTAATTGTGAGATTCTGTTTGTAGGTGCCGAAGGGCGTATGGAGATGGAGCGTGTGCCTGCTGCGGGCTATAATATTGTAGGTTTGAAGGTTGAAGGGCTTGATAGAAAGAATATTTTTCGTAACGTGAAAGTGGTGTGGAATTTGTTGCGTTCGATGGCTAAGGTACGTGGAATAATAAAGGATTTCAAACCTGATGTTGCTGTTGGTGTTGGTGGATATGCAAGTGGGGCTGCGCTCAAAGTGGCTCAACAAATGGGTATTCCGGTTGTGTTGCAAGAGCAAAATAGTTTTGCTGGTGTTACGAATAAGATGCTTGCAAAGGGGGCTGAGAAGATTTGTGTTGCCTACACAGGTATGGAGCGTTTCTTCCCTGCAGATAAGATAATATTGACAGGTAACCCTGTGCGTCAAAACTTGTTGGCCAAAATAGATAAAAAAGAGGCTTATGAGTATTTTGGCTTAAATCCAAACAAACCTACGTTGATGGTTATGGGTGGTAGTCTTGGTGCTAGAACTATAAATCAAGCCATGATAGCGGGTCTTGAACGACTTAAAGAGTCGGGAATACAGGTTATTTGGCAAACAGGTAAAATATATTATCAAGATGCGTTGAAGGCTTATGAGCCATATCGTTGCGATGAGATAAAGGTAACAGACTTCCTCTCTCGTATGGATTATGCTTATGCAGTGGCTGATTTGGTGGTTTCGCGTGCGGGGGCAAGTTCGATATCAGAACTTTCGTTGTTGGGCAAACCGTCTATTCTTGTGCCTTCGCCAAATGTGGCAGAAGACCATCAGACGCATAATGCACGAGCTTTGTCAGATAAAGGTGCGGCTATATTGGTGCGCGATGTTGAAGCGGTTGATATTATGGTAGATACTGCATTGAAAACTATATCGTCTGCTGAGAAATTGCAATCTTTGTCGGAGAATGTGCTTAAATTGGCTTATCCTAATTCGGCAGAAAAGATAGTAGATGAGATTTTGAAATTAGCATAAGGGGTCTTCTATAGATGTCAGTCTTCTTCGGTGAAGGTTGCTTGAAGGTATGGAGAGGGTAAGGTTGACTATCTTGGAGGCTAAGAAAGATATTTAATTATAAATTTTAATTATTTGGTATGAAATATTATTTTTTGGGTATAGGTGGTATTGGTATGAGTGCTATTGCTCGTTATTTCAAGGCTAAGGGTTTTGATGTGGCGGGTTATGATAGAACATCGACTGTGTTGACTCGTGAGTTGGAGGCTGAAGGCATTGCGGTGAATTATGTGGATGAGGTGGTAGAGATTGCAGAACAATATCGCAATGTGGAAGATATGCTGGTGGTTTATACGCCTGCTATACCTGCTGATAATAATCAATATAGATATTTTGTTGATAATGGTTTCAAGATGATGAAGCGTGCTGCAATTCTCGGCGAAATCACACGTCTTGAGCGAGGATTGTGTATTGCTGGTACGCATGGAAAAACCACTACGTCTACGATGACTGCGCATATTTTGAAGCAAAGTCATGTGGATTGTAATGCTTTTCTTGGGGGAATATCAAAAAATTATACAAGCAATTTGTTGCTTTCGGATAAGAGCGATTTGGTGGTAATTGAGGCAGATGAATTTGACCGTTCGTTCCATCATTTGTCGCCATATATGGCCGTGATTACATCGACAGATGCTGACCATCTTGATATTTATGGTACTCACGAGGCTTATCTTGAGAGCTTTGCGCATTTTACGTCGTTGATAGTGGATGGTGGTGTTTTGTTTGTGAAAAAAGGTATTCAACTTGAGCCACGAGTATCAGACAAAGTTACTATTTATAGTTATTCAGGTACAGAAAAGGCTGATTTTTATGCGGATAATATACGTTTGGGCGGTGGACGATTGGTGTTTGATTTTGTGACACCAGAGGAGCGTGTGAACGATGTTGAATTGGGTGTGCCTGTGATGATTAATGTGGAAAATGCAGTGGCTGCAATGGCGGTGGCATATCTCAATGGTGTTACTCCTGACGAGTTGCGAGCATCGATGGCTTCGTTTGCAGGTATTCGTCGTAGATTTGATTTCCATCTTAAAACAGATGAATTGGTCGTTATTGACGATTACGCTCATCATCCAATGGAATTGGAGGCAAGTCTTAAATCGGTGAATGCGTTGTATGAAGACAAGAAAATAGTGGTCGTTTTTCAACCGCATCTTTATACCCGTACACGTGATTTCTATCGTGAATTTGCATCAGCATTGTCATTTGCCGAGCAAGTAGTGTTGGTTGAGATATATCCAGCTCGCGAATTGCCTATTGAGGGTGTAACATCGCAGTTGATTTTAGATAATGTTACCTCGCCAGTTAAGCGATTGACAACAAAAGCAGAATTGATTGATACGCTTAAATCGCTTGATTTTGATGTGTTGTTGACAGTTGGTGCAGGAGATATAGATACATATATTCCAAAAATTGTTGAGAATTTATAATTTATGAATTTGTTGCAAAAAATATTATTTACTCTTTTTGTTACATTAATTGTTGTCGGTTTATGGAGTGTGCTTGCGTTTGTTGTGCCATCTAATGACACAAAAAAATGCGAGAATATACATCTTATTGTTAGTGATTACGACGACTTTAAGTTTGTTTCAGACAATGATGTTCGTGTGCAGTTGCAAAATTCGGGTGTATATCCAGTGGGTAAATTGCATTCGGATATAGATTTGACTGAGATGGAGGAGAGTTTGATGAAACTTAATATGGTTAAAAGTGTGAAATGTTATTTTGCAACTAATGGCGATGTTAATGTGTCGGTTTCGCAACGAATACCAGTGTTTCGTGTGATGGAAGCGGGTAGAAGTTATTATATAGATAATGAGCGAAAGCGTATGTCAACATCAATAAAATTCTCGGCATATGTGCCTGTTGTTACAGGAAATGTAAATTTTGAGTTTGCAAGCACCAACTTATACGATTTTGTTGTATATTTGCAATCTAAAAGTCGTTGGCGTTCAGCATTCACTCAAATATATGTTTATTCAAATAATAAGGTAGAATTAGTGCCACGAGTTGGTGATTTTGTAGTTAAGATGGGTTCGTTGGAAAGATATGAATCTAAGTTAGAAAAGTTGGATAAATTCTTAAAAGTATTGCCAAAATATCACTCTTGGGATAAGTATTCGGTGATAAATCTCGAATTCAAAGATCAAGTAGTGTGTACTAAACGAAAAAAATAATAATAAGAAAAATATGTTTGTATCAGTAGATTTAGGTAATTCCCTCATAACCATGATGGCCGCCGAGCGTCAAGCCGACGGTACATTCAATATCGTTGCTATCGAAAAGGAAGAAACTCCTATTGATAGTATCCAAAATGGCATCGTGCGCAAACCATCAGAAATTGCTTCTGCCATTTCCAAATTGTTGAAACAAATGGAAAATCATTTGGAGCATAAATTGGGTAAGAAGTTCGAAATCAAAAATTTCTATACAGCTATTAATGGTCGTTCGTTGCGTTCGATTCGTGACACTGTGTTGCGTCCGTTTACAACGGCTACCGAAATTGGTGCTGCCGAACTTAATGCTTTGCGCAAAGAGTTAATCGAAACGCTCGATACCGATCGTAGAGTCTACAATATTACGAACGAAGAGTATCTTATCGATGGCGACTATGTGCGCAATCCTATGGGCATTGTTTGTCGCGAGGTACGAGCTAACTATTTGATGGTGTTGGGACGAACTGATATTCGCGAAAATCTCGATAAATGTATCGACCGTATTACTATTGCAGATGTCTACTCAGATGCTTTAGCTCCTCTTGCTATGGCTGATGCGGTGCTTACTGACGACGATCGCATCAATGGTGTTGTTCACTTCAACTTTGGCGCAGCCACTACTACTGTTACAGTTTATCAAGATAACTATTTGCGTCATTTGGCTGTAGTGCCTTTTGGTGGTAAACATATCACTAACGACCTTTCTACTGTACTTTCTCTTACTTTGAATGATGCTGATTTGATAAAAAGACAAAAAGGTACGCCTATTGTCGACAAAGCTAAAGGTCGTCAATTATCATTGCATGTCAAACCTGGTGCCGAACCACGTAAAATACAATTCGAAGAGGTGGCAAAGGTCATTGAAGCTCGTCTTGCTGAGATTGTAGGTTTGTGTATGAAAGAGGTCGAACGTTCAGGTTTTGCAGCTCAAATTAAAAATGGTATCGTTGTATCAGGAGCTACTACTCGTATGGCTGATTTCAATGACTTTATTGCTGCTGAAACCGATATGGAGGTACGCACAGCCTCTTTAGATCATATTGTCTCTGGTGGATTCCCAGATGTTAATATCGAGTATCCTCTTCTTGTGGGTCTTATTGCTAATGCAACCGAAGTTTCAGTTGTTGAAAAAGTGCAAGAACAAGAAGTTGATAAAGGAGATGAAAATGATAAACCTATCGGACCAAAGAAAAAAGATGGTAATAAAAAGGATAGTTGGTGGGCCCGAGTAAAACAAGTATCTTTGTTTGATGGCCCAGAAGGAGCAACAATCGAAGATTAAAAAAAAAATCTAATAACTATGACTTGCGATTTAACAAAACAATATATCATGGCAGATAAAACAAATTCAATAATCAAAGTAGTCGGCGTTGGTGGTGGTGGTGGCAATGCTGTTAATCACATGTTTAATCAAGGTATCGACGAGGTGTCATTTGTTGTGTGTAATACTGACCAACAAGCACTTAATCATTCTCCTGTGCCTACTAAAATATTGATAGGAGAAGGTCTTGGAGCTGGCAATAAACCTTCTGTGGCTCTTGCTGCTGCCGAAGCTGCTCGTGAAGAAATTACAGCAATGCTCAATGATGGCACTAAAATGGTGTTTATTACTGCAGGTATGGGTGGTGGTACGGGCACTGGAGCTGCACCTTTTGTGGCTTCTATAGCTCGCGAATTAGGTATTCTTACTGTGGGAATTGTTACTATCCCTTTTGTTTTTGAAGGTAAGCGTAAGATTCGTCAGGCACTCAAAGGGGTTGCAGCTATGAGTGACAATGTCGATGCGTTACTTGTAATTCACAACGAACGTCTTTGCTCTGTATATCCTAACTTGGAACTTTCTAATGCATTTGATCATGCCGATAATGTTCTTACAAGTGCTGCGCGTGGTATTGTCGAAATTATTACTATTGATGGTCATATCAATGTCGACTTTGCCGATGTTTGCACTATTATGCGCAACGGAGGTGTAGCTATTATGAACTCTGGTTATGGAGAGGGCGAAGGTCGTGTAAGTGCAGCTATTAATGATGCTCTTAATTCGCCATTGCTCAACAATAACGATATTCACAAGTCTAAGAAAATTCTTCTCAACTTCTATTGTTCTAAAACACATCCTATTGTGATGAGTGAAGTGGGAGAAATTAATGATTTTATGGCTCAGATGGGTGACGACATTGAAGTTATTTGGGGTGTTACTTTCGACGATGAATTGGCTGAAAAGGTTAAAGTGACACTTCTTGCTACTGGTTCAGAAATGAGTGTTGTGCCAGAAGATTTGCGTGAAGAATTACGCCTCGAACGTGAAGCTGCAGCAGCTTTGTCAGATACTGATGATTGCGACCAAGAAAAATCTTTAGTATTAAATGATGTATCGCAAAAAAATACTTGGCAACCTAAAACTGTTGATTTGATGGATGAATTTCGCCAAAAACTTTATGGGACAGCTTTAGAAGAAGAATCTAAAGTAACTATCTCGCTCGACCAATTCGACGATGATGACGAAATGCTACGTCGTATGGAAATCGAACCAGCAATCAATCGTAGATGAAGAATTAATAATTAATAACTTTCAATTTTTAACTTAAAATATGGCTCTATTCGAACAAATTAGCGAAGACATCAAAAAAGCGATGCTCGCACGTAATAAAGTAGAACTCGAAGCCCTTCGTGGTATTAAAAAAGAACTTCTCGAGGCTAAAACATCTAAAGAAGCAGCTGGCGAACTCACTGATGCTGTAGCTATCAAAGTTATTCAAAAAATGGCTAAACAAGGCAAAGATACTGCTGAAGTATTTGCTTCTCAAGGTCGTCAAGACCTCGCTGATGAGTATCTTGCACAAGTAGAGGTTTATAATAAATATCTTCCTCAAATGATGTCTGATGCCGAACTTACAGTAGCTGTTAAAGCAATTATTGAGCAAGTAGGTGCAACATCACCAAAAGATATGGGCAAGGTGATGGGTGTAGCAAGCAAACAACTTGCAGGTAAAGCCGAAGGTCGTGCAATATCTGACAAAGTAAAAGAGATTCTTAATAGTTTATAGTCGACAGTCAACAGTTGACGGTCAATAGATAATAGTCAGTAATCATGTTTTTCGTGGTTACTGACTTTTTTATTATTGAAGTCAGATAGAAACCAACGGGAGTAATTATGAACCGAAGGTCTTTTAGCGAAGTGATAAAATTATGGATTTTCAATTTTTTTTCGTATCTTTGCAGTCCGAAATTTAGGCGTATGCAAAACAACCGAATCAAACATATCGTAGGTGCATTTTTAGCAGTGCTAATGGTGAGCTATTTTGCTTGCCTCTCGCTCTGTTTGCACACGCACGTTGTTGATTCAAAGGTTATTACTCACGCCCACCCTTATAAGTCTACTTCTCACACCCACTCGGGCGCTGAGATAATTTTGATTAAGAATTTTACTTCGTTCAAGGCTCTTATTCCGGCTGAAAATATCAGTTTAAAGCCGTATTTTGCGCAAATTTCTGAAGTAAACACTCTTGTTTCGCTCGTAGTTGAGCAATATCATCTCACGCAAACGTCTTTGCGTGCTCCCCCTGCTTCATATTGAATTCACAATTTATAATGCACAATACACAATTTACCGTGTGTTGTGAATTACATAGATTCTATACCATATAGAGTCTATCTTTTGCGTGTATTATTTAATAATTAAGTTGTTAATTTTCAATATGAAACATTTACTATACACTTTAACAATTCTATTCCTTTCGTTTTCTCTTTTTGCAAATACCAATAAATCAGATGCTAACCTCGTAGGGCACGTTCTCGATGCCGCTACAGGCGAGCACCTTCCGTTCGTAACTATCCAATTGGCAAATACCTCTATCGGTACGGTGTCTGATGCATCAGGTCACTTTTTCCTTACTAATCTTCCTCCTGGCGAAACCACTTTCATCTTCTCGATGGTAGGCTATACTCCTATCGAAGCATCGCTTTTGCTCCATGAAGGCATGACGAGCGAAATCAATATTGCTCTCGAAGAAGAGTCGTTGCTCATTGACCAAGTGGTGGTTACTGCCAACAAATACGAGACTAAAAAGCGTGAGGCTACTACTATTGTCAATGTCATCTCGCCACTTTTGATAGAATCTACTGCATCTAACACAATGTCTGATGTGCTTGATTTCCAAACTGGTGTGCGTGTCGAAATGTCGTGCCAAAATTGTGGTGTGCCTCAACTTCGCATCAATGGTCTTGAGGGGCAATATACTCAGCTCATGATGGATAGCCGTCCTATTTTCTCTTCGCTTGCATCGGTCTATGGTCTCGAACAAGTGCCTGCTGGTATGGTCGACCGTGTCGAAGTGATGCGTGGTGGCGGTTCTGCTCTCTATGGTTCGAATGCTATCGGTGGGGTGGTGAATATCATTACCAAAGAGCCAGTGCGTAATTCGCTCAATATCTCGCAAAATTCGCAAATCGTTGGGGGCAAGGCTTGGGATAATAATACTAATCTCAATGGCTCATTCGTCACTTCCGACTCTAAAATCGGGGTATTTCTCTTCGGTGTGCTTCGTCAGCGTGAGGCATATGACCACGATGACGATGGTTTTTCTGAAATTCCACGACTCAATAGTTCTACACTCGGTTTCCGTTCTTATTTCAAAACTTCGGATTATTCAAAACTCACTCTCGAATATCACCATGTAACTGAGGCTCGTCGCGGTGGTAATATGCTCGACCGCCCTGAGCATGAGGCTGATATTGCCGAAAGTTTGCGCCACAATATCGATGCTGGCAATCTCCGTTGGGACTATTATTCGCCTGACGAACGCCACTATGCCACTGCCTATTCATCGTTGCAACACATTGGTCGTAACTCTTATTTTGGCACTGCGCAGGACCTCAATGCCTATGGTGCGAGCGATGATATTGCGGCTGTTGTAGGTGGTCAATATCGTTTCCACATGTATAACTGCCTCTTCATGCCTGCCGACCTCTCGGCTGGGGTAGAGTATTCTTACAATCGTCTTCGTGATGTGATTATGGGTTACGGTCGCGACCTTCGCCAAAATGTTCACCTCTATGGTGGTTATGTGCAAAACGAGTGGAAAAACAAGGACGTTTCGTTCCTCATCGGTCTTCGTGGCGAAAAGCACTCAATGCTCAAACGCCCAATCTTCTCGCCTCGTGCTAATGTGCGCTACACTCCAATCAAGGAGATTGTGCTTCGTGCAACATACGCAAGTGGCTATCGTGCTCCGCAAACCTACGACGAAGACCTCCACGTAGGTGCAGTAGGTGGCGAGGTTTCGCTCATTCAGCTCGACCCAAATCTCCGTCCCGAGATGTCGCACTCGGTCAGCGCATCAGCCGACTGGGCTCGTCGTTTTGGTTCGTGGGAGTCGAATGTTACGCTCGAAGGGTTCTTTACTCAACTCAACGACGTATTCTCTTTGATAGAAAATGGTCATGACGCATTGGGCAATCTGCTACTTCTTCGCACCAACGAAAAGGGTGCTCGCGTCTATGGTATGAACCTTGAGGGCAAAGTGGCATATAAGTCAAAATTCATCTTCCAACTTGGCTATACTTACCAACAAAGCCGTTATATCGAGGCGGTTACTTGGAGCGAAAACGAGAACATCGCACCGCAAAAACGCATGTTCCGCACTCCCGACCACTATGGCTATTTCATGGCAACTTACGAGCCAATTCGCAAGTTTACAATCAACCTCAACGGTAAGCTCACAGGTCCAATGCTCATACAACACTTTGCGGGCTATGTGGCTGAAGACGAGGAGGTAGTTTCGCCAACATTCTTCGATATGGGCATCAAACTTGCCTACGAAATACCTCTCTATCGTCTCTACTCGTTGGAAATCAATGCAGGGGTGAAAAATATTTTCAACTCATTCCAACGTGATATCGACCAAGGTATCGACCGCGACGCAGGCTATATCTATGGTCCATCGCTCCCACGCACTTACTTCTTCGGGTTGAACTTCAAACTATAATAACCTCAAAAAGAGCCGAACACATCACGTTCGGCTCTTTTTTTGTGCAAAAATGTGGTCAATCCACTTATATTTGCCTTACCCTCTAGATACCTTCAAGCAACCTTCAAGCAAGAAGACTGCCATTTTAGTGGTACCCAAAAAGGCATTTTGACTCAGTTTCTATATAGCTCGCACCTATGGTTATCCTATGAAGAAGGTAGCTAAAAGTAAGGAATAGGGAGCAGGGAATAGGGAGCAAGGAATAGGGAGCAAGGAGCAGGGAGCAAGGAGCAGGGAGCAGGGAGTAATAGTTATCCTTCGTATATGTTTCGTATATCCTTCGTATATCTTTACTCCCTTTGGTCGTGATTTTTGCTTCACTCGGCATAGCTCAAGCAAGCTTGGCTTTGCTCTCGCTTATCGCAAAAATTCGTATATCTTTCGTAGTAGTATGGGTGTAGGATAAAAAAAAACTGCGACGAGTTGTCGCAGTTTTGAGGTATGTGGATTTTTGATTTTATAGTCCGAAATAGCAACTTACGTATGCCATATATTTGTTGTTTGCTTCGGTTGCCGATGGGATAGTCATTCTGAAGTTAGGGGCTATTTTCACGTATTTGCCCAATTTCACTTGCAGACCGGCTATTACTGCCATTTCGTCTTTGTCGGTATATTCGTGATTGAGCGAGGTCAACCAATCGTATCGTGCATATATATCCACTATTTTATGTGCTTTGATAGTGCCATATACCGAGCAACCTACCTTGTCGTCGTTTAACACGTTTTTTGAGTTTTGCATCATTGCAAATTCCCCAGCAAGTGAAAATCTGTCGCATTTATAACCTACGAATGCGGCATAATTATACACGTTGGGAGTTTCGTCTTTGGTCGCATCGTTCAACCCGCCATACAATCGCACCGACAATCCTTTCACTGGCACGAATGTCAATCCTAATCCGTATTGAAAGCCCATATCGCCCTGTATCTTTTTGTAGCCCTCTCCATTTGTCATAATCGCATCAGCCGAAAACCAATCGGTGAATTTATAGGCTACCGACAAGCCTAAATCTGCGCTACTGCCAAATTTATATTGGTCTTGGAACGATTTGTAGATATAGCGATAGCCCCAAAATTTCTCTTGCATGTTGAATTGTGTGGTCGAAATCATACCTCCCGACAGGGTCAAGCCTTTGTGCTTCCAAGTTATTTGTGCATTTTTTATATACGCAACATAATGATAGTCATTGATTTCATCTGGCTTGCCAACATCTAATACCGCTTTTAGTTCCAGCCCATTGCCCAATGAATATTGATAGCCTATATATGAGCGGTCTAAACCAAAAGCACATTTTGATATTCCATCGTCGAATGTTGTGTTGAAATTGGTGAATACTGCAATAATAGCTTTACCTTTAGGCTCTGTTTCTGCCTCCGTTTTTGCATATTCTTTGGTCGATACTTCGACCGAATCTTTTGCATAGATTGCCCCACAACATGTGATTGCCATAATTACCGCCAAAAGAATTTTTATTTTTCTCATAATATTCTTATTTTTTATTTCGACTGCAAAGATACGGATTAAAAATTATATTGGTGTTATAAATTTGTGAAATTTTTAGTAATTATTGCCAAATATGCTTTGTGGGTTGTTTTTGGGTTATTTAGGTGTAGTTTTAACATTCTGATCTCTTTAACATCCTTTGAGAGTGAGTGATTTGGGAGATTGTGAATTTTAACAAAAAAAATATTTGATTTATTTGTTAATTTTGTTTGTTGTGTCGGATAATTTTTCTATCTTTGTACGTTAATTTGGATTATATTCGTTGGTTTGCTAATTGGCAATGACAAAATACTAATAACTAAAAAATATATGACTGCACGAGTAAGTATTATTATGGGTAGCACGAGCGACCTTCCGGTGATGGAAAAGGCAGCTAAAGTGCTAAATGACTTTAAGATTCCGTTTGAAATTCATGCTTTGTCGGCTCACCGCACTCCTGTTGAAGTAGAGGAGTTTGCGAAAGGTGCTGCTGGTCGTGGCATCGAGGTGATTATTGCAGCGGCTGGTATGGCAGCGCATTTGCCTGGTGTGATTGCTGCATCTACTACAGTGCCTGTGATTGGTGTGCCTATTTCGGCTACGTTGATGGGTATGGATGCGTTGCTTGCTATTGTGCAAATGCCTCCGGGTATTCCTGTGGCTACTGTGGGTGTGGATGCTGCTATGAATGCAGGATTGTTGGCGGTGCAAATGTTGGCTGTGGGCGATGCTCGACTTAAATCAGAACTCGTAGATTATAAAGAAACTCTTAAATCTAAAATAGTTAAAGCCAACGAAGAGCTTCGAAATGTTAAATTTGACTTTAAGACTAATTAAAATTTAAGACAAGAAGACAGGAATACAAGAAATAATTTTTATAAACGCAAATTAGCGTTAAAACTAAAATTCATGTTATCATGTCTTCATGTCTGAGAAAAATATAATTATGGATTACAGAATTTTTGTAGAAAAGAAATCAGGATTTCGTGTTGAAGCAGAAAGTTTGCAACGCGAGTTGAATGCAAATCTTGGGCTTACGCTTAATGATATGCGCCTTGTGAATGTCTATGATTTGTTTGACTTCACACCTGAATTGCTCGACAAAACTCGTTATGGCGTGTTTGGCGAGGTAGTAACTGACTCTGTGTTTGATGCACTCGACCTCGATGGTCGCTCATATATTGCAATCGAAAGTTTGCCAGGTCAATTCGATCAACGCGCAGCAAGTGCTGTGGATTGTGTGAAATTGGTTGACCCATCGGCTGAGGTGCGTATTCGTTGCGCTCGTCTTTTGTTGTTTAACGAACAATTGGATGAAGCTACTCTTGCACGTATCCGCAAATATACAATCAATGCAGTAGAGTGTCGCGAAAAAGATATGTCGGTGCTTGGTATCAATGAGAATACTGAAATCGAGCCAGTTGAAGTGTTGAAAGGCTTCCGCAATATGCAAGAAGCTGACCTCTTGCCATTCTGCAAAGAGAATGGTTTGGCTATGAATGCCGATGACTTGCGTTGCGTAGTTGAGTATTTCTACAAAGAAGGTCGTGACCCATATCGCACAGAATTGATGATTCTCGATACATATTGGTCGGATCACTGTCGTCACACTACTTTTACTACTGTTCTCGAAGAGATTACTATTGACGAATCGTTTATTAAATCAGAACTCGAAGAGAGCCTTGCTCTTTACGAAAATATGCGCCGTGAATTGGGTCGTGAACACAAAGATCGTTGCCTCATGGATATGGCTACAATCGGTGCGCGCTATCTCAAAAAACATGGCTATCTCAACGATATGGAGCAAAGCGAAGAAAACAATGCTTGCTCAATCTTCGTGAATGTAAATGTGGATGGTGAAGACCAACGCTGGTTGCTCCAATTCAAAAACGAAACTCACAACCACCCAACAGAAATCGAACCATTTGGTGGTGCATCTACATGTCTTGGTGGTGCTATTCGTGACCCATTATCAGGTCGTGCATACGTATATCAAGCAATGCGTGTAACAGGTGCGGGTAATATCTATGCTCCTGTAAGTGAGACTAAGGAGGGTAAATTGCCACAACGCATTATATCTACAAAAGCAGCGGCTGGTTATTCAAGCTATGGTAACCAAATTGGTCTTGCAACAACTCACTTGCGCGAAATCTATCACCCTGACTATGTGGCTAAACGCCTTGAAGTAGGTGCTGTGGCAGGTGCAGTGCGTGCCGATGCAGTGCGTCGCGAATCTCCAGCTCCTGGCGATATCGTGTTGATGTTTGGTGGTCGCACAGGTCGCGATGGTGTAGGTGGTGCTACCGGTTCTTCTAAAGAGCATAATGTGATGTCTATCGAAACTTGCTCGTCGGAAGTGCAAAAAGGTAATGCCCCTGAAGAACGTAAATTGGAACGTTTGTTCCGTCGCCCTGAGGTTACTCGTTTGATTAAGAAATCTAATGACTTTGGAGCAGGTGGTGTGTCAGTGGCTATTGGCGAGTTGACCGATGGTCTTGATATCTATCTCGACAGAGTGAAAACAAAATATAGTGGCTTGAACGCTACCGAATTGGCTATCTCAGAATCGCAAGAACGTGTATCTGTAGTAGTTGAAGCGAAAGATAAAGATGAGTTCATGAAATATTGCGCCGAAGAGAACATCGAAGTGGTGCATGTGGCAGATGTCACTGACCGTGCACGTATGCGTATGTTCTATCGTGGTGAAACTATCGTCGACCTCTCTCGTGAATTTATCGATTCGGCTGGTGCAGCACACTTCGCTAATGCTAATATCGGTGCAGTAGCAGAACGCAATCCATTCGAACGCAAAATTGCGGGAGCAACCCTTCGTGAACGTTTCGAGAATAACCTCCAAGACGATAACGTATTGACACAAAAAGGTCTTATCGAAACATTCGATGCCACTATCGGTCGTTCGACAGTGTTGATGCCATTCGGTGGTAGATACCAACGCTCAGAAACACAAGTGGGTGTACAAAAACTTCCAGTTGATGGCTTCACCAACGATGCAAGTATGATGGCATATGGTTTCAACCCATTTGTATCAGCTTGGAGTCCTTACCACGGTGCAGCATACGCAGTAGTAGAAGCATGTGCTAAAGTTGTGGCAGCAGGTGGTAAATACGACACAATGCGTTTCTCATATCAAGAGTATTTCGAACGCATGTCGAGCACAACATCTTGGGGCAAACCACTCTCGGCATTGCTCGGTGCACTCAAGATGCAATATGAACTCAAATTGCCTTCAATCGGTGGTAAAGACTCAATGAGCGGTACATTCCAAAATATCAATGTGCCACCAACACTCATCGCATTCGGTATTACTATGGTTGATGCAAATAAAGTAGTTTCTACCGACTTCAAATCAGCAGGAGAGAACATCTACATCCTTCGCCATACACCAAAAGCAAACTATATGCCTGACACAGACATGTTGAAAGCCAACTTCGACGCATTCCACGCATTAGTAGAAGAGGGCAAAGTATCTGCTGCTTATACAATAGGTATGGGTGGTGTTGCCGAGGCTGTAACAAAAATGGCATTTGGTTCTAATGTAGGTGCAAACATCAATCTCCCAGAAAATGATTTATTTAACTATAATTATGGTTCTATTCTTTTTACGTCGGCGGAAAGATTAGACATAGCTAACGTAGAATTAGTAGGACAAACCATCGAGCGCGCCGAATTGGTTGTAAATGGCGAGGCGTTCGACCTCAACCACTTATATAAGGTAAATACTGAGAAATTTGCCGAAATCTATCCAGCTACTGCTCCTGC
>JAFYSF010000062.1 GCA_017559505.1 Paludibacteraceae bacterium
CCTGTTAAATTGCTCTCTTCGTATTCTTTAACAATACGAACTCGCATTTCACGATTGAATTTTGTCTTTCTTACCATAATGTAGACTTTTTTAATTGTGATTAAATCTGTCTACTTATTTTAGGATAAGACACACTAACTTTGCAACTGCAAAGTTGCAAAGTTCAACTAAACCATTGATTATCAAAAATAACACTCATTTTTACACCCAAAACAAAACAAACGAGCTTTTCGCATAACTACAACAAAATCAACCCATTATCTCAACTTTGCGAACTTTGCAACCCTCTATTTCTTGCTAAATTCAATAAATCAAAAAGCATTAACCTCTATAAATCAACCCATTAAACCAAAACAAAACCATCTCTAATTTGACTAATTAGCCCAATTAGACTAAAAAAACACCCTATTTCGAACTCTTCGAACTTCGAAAATCCACTATATTTCGCAATAAATGAGGTCAAGAATAGGTAAGGAGCAGGTACGGTTCACTATCTTGGGGGGTATGGAGAGGTATGGTAAGAGATGATAGCACAAAAAAAAGACGAAATCATTGATTCCGTCTTTTATAGAGGGCTTCTATAAATTACCTTGTAAATAAAATTTTCAATAGAAAAAAGATAATTATAGAAGTTTCCGTTATTCATCAAGCATTGCTTGTGTGCTATTTAAATCGAGTTCATCGCCGTTTTTATCGACAAATCGGTACTGCAAGAAACCTAAATCTTGAACTGGCAAAATGCGTACGCCAAAACCGTATTTCATCTTCCAGCGCAAGAGTTGTGATGGAAAGCCGCTCTTGATATATGCTGCTACGTAGGGATGCAAATGGATGGTGAAGCGCGATGTGTTGTAGACCTCTTTGATTAGCTCAAACTTCTCTTCTAATTGGTCGGTGAAGAGGATTGAGGGTTTGGCTTTGCCTGTGCCAAAGCAGGTTGGACAGGTTTCGGTTGTATCGACTTCGAGCGCTGGTCGAACACGCTGACGGGTGATTTGCATTAGTCCGAACTTACTGAGCGGAAGTATGTTGTGTCGAGCACGGTCGGCACTCATGAGCTGCTGCATGTGTTCGAAGAGTTGGTTGCGATTGACGCCTTCGTTCATGTCGATGAAGTCGATGACGATGATGCCGCCCATATCGCGAAGGCGAAGTTGGCGCGCAATTTCGGCAGCGGCTGCCATATTTACTTCTAATGCGTTCTCTTCTTGCGTTTGGCTGGCTTTGGTGCGCGTGCCGCTATTGACGTCGATGACGTGCATTGCTTCGGCTTTATCCATGATGAGATAGGCTCCTCGCTTGAAGGATACGGTGCGCCCGAAGAGTGATTTTATCTGTTTGGTGATGGCAAAATTGTCGAATATTGGCAATTCGCCATCGTAGAGTTTCACGATGTTGCGTAGTTCGGGGGCAATCATTTCGACATAGGAAACGACTTCGTCGTAGGCTGAAAGCGAATTGACATGGATTGCCTCGAATTCGGGCGTGAATAGGTCGCGCAAGATGGATACGGTGCGACTACTCTCCTCCATGAGCAAGGAGATGCCTTTGGCACGGCGCAATTCGTTTACGACCTTGTTCCAACGTTTTTCCATCATTTTTAGCTCGTTGTCGAGTTCGGCTACGCGTTTTTCTTCGGCTACGGTGCGAATAATCACGCCAAATGATGGGGATTTGATGCTTTGAACAAGCTTGCGAAGGCGCACACGCTCTTCGTTAGATTTGATTTTTTGTGATACTGAGACTTTATCGCCTAATGGCAACAAGACCATATTGCGCCCTGCTATGCTGATTTCGCCCGTAAGACGTGGTCCTTTGGTGTTGATTGGCTCTTTGACAATCTGCACCATTATGAATTGCCCTTGTTGGAGGACATCTTTTATTTGACCGTCTTTTGGGAGGTCGGGCATGCGTTTTACTTTAGGCTCGTGCTTACGGTCGTCGAGCACTTGACGCACGTAGTTGTTGAATGTAAGGAATTGCTGACCTAGGTCGTGATAATGGATAAATGCCTCTTTTTCAGAACCGATGTCGATAAATGCAGCATTGAGTCCGGGCATGAGTTTCTTGACCCTGCCAAGATAGATATTGCCCACTACGAACGAGTGTTGCAATGAATCTTTGTGGAGTTCGACCAAGCTTTTGTCCTCGAGAAGAGCTATTGCGATTTGGTCATTCTGTGCATTTATTACTAATTCTTTTTGCATAATACTTTTAAGTTGAATATTCCGGAGATTATAGAAAATCTAAATACGCCAGACACAACTACTAAAAAAATAAAAAAAAAACAAATCTAAAGCACCGGCATTGGAGTGCCAAGTTTCTCTAAATTTGTTTTTATAATTCATAAGACTAACCGTAAAGATTATTTTTTCTTTTTATGACGGTCTTTTCTTAGTCTTTTTTTACGTTTGTGTGTTGACATTTTATGTCTTTTACGTTTTTTTCCGCTTGGCATAGCTTATATGTTTTTTAAATTGTTAATAAAAAAATTCCTTAGTTAATTGAGTCAAAATTATTTTACTTTAGCAGTAAATTCTTTTGAAGGTTTGAATGCAGGAATATTGTGTGCAGGGATTTTGATAGTAACGTTTTTAGAAATGTTACGAGCTGTTTTTTCTGCACGTTCTTTAACGATGAAGCTACCGAAGCCTCTCAAATAAACATTTTCGTTTTTTGCCAATGAGTCTTTTACACAATCCATGAAAGCCTCAACTGTTTTCAACACATCATCTTTTGCAATACCTGTGTTTTTTGAAATCTCATTTACAATGTCTGCTTTAGTCATTTTTGTAAAATTTTTAAGTAATACAATTATATTTTTGATTTATATTCGTTTACGATATTTTTCACAACCGCAATCGGACTGCAAAATTACAACTTTTTTTTTGATTGACAAAACATTAGGCACTATTTTTTGTCTTTTTTTTCAAAAAAATAGTTTTTCGCAATTTAACAAACGTAAAATCAACGATTTACATATATTTTTTCATTTTTTTGCTCAAAAATTTGGTAATTTGAAAAAAAAGATGTTACTTTGGCAAACTTTTCAATTCTAATTTTATACACTATGTCAGTAAACAAAGTAATTTTAATTGGTAACGTAGGAAAAGACCCTGATGTACGTTACTTGGAGAACAATGTAAGAGTGGCTAATTTCCCTTTAGCAACAACAGAGCGTGGTTACACAATGTCAAACGGCACACAAGTGCCTGACCGCACAGAATGGCACACAATCGTAGTTTGGCGCGGACTTGCAGAAGTAGCTGAAAAATATGTTCGTAAAGGTGCTCGCGTTTATATCGAAGGTAAAATCAAATCGCGTACTTACGAAGACAAGATGGGAAATCGCCGTTACATCACAGAAATTTATGCTGAAGATATGCAGATTTTGACTCGTCCTCAAACTCAAGAAGGTCAACAACCTGTGCAAAATCAACAACAATATGGTGCAAATCAATACTCGGCTCCTGCAGCGCAAACATTCGCTCAACCTGCTCCTCAACCAGTAGAACAACCAGCAGCCGAACCTGTTGCTCAACCTTTCATCGGTGCTCCTACAGGCATGGACGATGATCTACCATTTTAATACTTTTTTCTAATCTAAAAAAATTTTCTAATCTAAAATAAAAAAGAGGGTAACCAATCGTGGTTACCCTCAATTTTTTTATGCTTAACAGAACTTACACCGCCACTACACCAGCAATATGTGGGTGTGGGTCATAGTCAACTATTTCAAAGTCTTCATATTTAAAATCGAAGATATTCTTCACGTCGGGATTCATTTTCAAACGTGGCAACTTGCGTGGCTCGCGAGTGAGTTGCAATTCGATTTGCTCCTCGTGGTTTGAATAGATATGAGCATCTCCAAGTGTATGCACGAATGTGCCTGGCTCAAGACCCGTAACCTGCGCCACCATGTGCAACAACAAGGCATAGGATGCAATATTGAATGGCACACCAAGGAAGATATCGGCACTGCGTTGATACAACTGTAACGACAATTTGCCATCGGCTACATAGAATTGGAAGAATGTGTGGCATGGAGGCAAATTCATATTGTCGATATCTGCCACATTCCATGCGCTGACTATCAAGCGACGCGAATTAGGGTTGTTCTTAATTTGGTCGATAACTTCGCTGATTTGGTCGATATTTCCACCTTTATAATCAGGCCATGAACGCCATTGGTAGCCATAGATATGACCGAGGTCGCCATTCTCATCAGCCCATTCGTTCCAAATACGCACGCCATTCTCTTGGAGATATTTCACGTTAGTATCGCCCTTCAAGAACCATAATAATTCGTGGATTATCGACTTTGTATGCAACTTTTTGGTTGTCAACAATGGGAAACCTTCCGACAAATCAAAACGCATTTGATGCCCGAATATACTTGTAGTGCCTGTGCCTGTACGGTCGCCTTTGAAAACGCCTTCGGCTTTCACTCTACGCAATAGGTCTAAATATTGTTTCATAATGAAAATTAATACAAATTATATGTAGTTTTTATAACTTTAAATTCAGTACGACGATTGATTTGATTGCAGATTTCTTGTTGTTCGGCAGTCAATCCTTCGATAAATTCGGGAGTAAGAACATCGCCTTTTTTCAAGAATAGCTTATACTGCTCTGCCAACTCTTCGCTCACAAGCACAGGTTTAGTTTCGCCATAGCCTTTTGGTGTCAAACGCCCTTTGTCGATACCAGCCTTGATGAGATAATCGACCACCGATTGCGCACGTTTTTGCGACAATTCCTTATTGTTTGCATCATTGCCCACCATATCGGTATGCGCCGAGAGTTCGATAGCAATATTTGGATTATCAGTCAGAATCTTAATCAACCCTTGCAAACCAGCCTCCGAATCGGCAGTCAATGTCCACTTACCGAACTCGTAGAACACATTATCCATCTTCACCGGACGCGACAACGAAGTGAGCGTAAAGTCATTCTCAAACAATTTGCTATCAATCAAATCGTTGGTATTAAACTGGTGAGATGCATTCAAATAACCTCGATGCGATGCCAACATTACGTATTTGGTGTTCAATGTCAGATTGATACGATATGTTCCATCTTTCTTCGTGCGCATCTTCACATTTTCGCCATTATCGCCTACAAGACGGATTGTTGTCTCGCCAAGCGCATCACCCTTGTCGTCAAACACCCTACCCTCTATGGCATAGACCAATGCTGGCAACTCGAAAGAATATATCTTGTCGATAGGCTTGCGCTGTCCGCGATTTGATGAGAAATAGCCCATACTGTTATCGCTATTGAATGTGATACCAAAATCATCGCCCGATGAATTGATTGGCGAATACATATTTTCTACCACCCATGCGCCAGTCGAATCTTGCACAGCCATGTAGATATCCAATCCACCGAAACCTTCGTGTCCGTCGGAAGAGAAGAACAACGCACCATCTTGGCGCACACAAGGAAACATCTCATTGCCAGAAGTATTTATTGCCGAACCAAGATTTTCGAGTACAGTCCATTTGCCTCCTTCGTTCACTGCCACCCAGATGTCTTTACCACCAAAACCACCTTCGGCATCGCTCACAAAATACATTTTACTGCCATCAGGCGAAATAGCCGGATGCCCAACCGTAATCGTAGTGTCGGCAAACAGTTGGATGAGCGTAGGCTCGGTCCACTCGCCACCCGAACGGCTCGACTGATATATCTGACCTGCAGGCATATTGCCCAAACAACGAGAGAAATACATCGTCTTGCCATCTGCCGAAAACGACACAACACCCTCATCTTCTTCACTATTCACAGCACCTTCCAGCAATTCCACCTCTTCCCATTTGCCTGAATTGTTCTTGCGTGCTGTGTAAATATCGTTGTTTGGTACACCCGTAATCGGATTGTTTATCTTCTTATTTTTCGATTTCGTACGATTCGATGTGAATACAATCGACTCAGCATCCGCACCCATAAACACGGGCGAAAAATCGGAGTTCTTGCGCGAATTAAACTCCTTAGCCAAAGTTACTTGATAACGTGTGAATTTCGCAGCCAATGCCTTTGCGCTATCTACCGACAAAATACCTTGTTGCGCTTCATACGAATCGGGATACGAGTCAAGATATATCTCAAAATTGCGTCTTGCATCTTTCAATTTACCAATAACCAACTGACTTTTAGCCAAATGCAGATATGCTATCGAGTCGTTGCATCTATAGCGTATTGCCGATGTGTAGGTGTTTGCCGCCTTGGCATAGTTATTCGTATTATAATAACACTCAGCAAGCTTAAAGTTTACCGCAGCTTTCAATTTGCGTTGTTTGCTTGTCGATATTTTGCTATTATTCTTGCGATATATCTCACTTGCAGCAAAATACTCACCATTTTCGTACTTACGGTCAGCCTTCTTCAATCTTGCCGCAGTGCTACATCCCGTAAGCACCAACACCAAACACAATAATATGTAATATATCTGTTTCCTCATTTATTTGTTATCTGTACTCTGTTATCTGTAGTCTGTTATCTAACACTGATTCTTGCCACAACGCCATCCGTTGTTGTCAACACCCAATCTCTCTCACCCACCGGCACCATAGTGTTTATTATCGAATTACCTATTTTGTGTTTCCACACAATTGTTCCGTCCGACGAACGCAAGCAGTTGATTTCTCCGTTTTTAGTAGCAAAAACAATCTCGCCATTGCGCTCAATGAGCATAGACGGATTGTGGTCGTAGCCGAATTTTGCATCCACTTTCCACAACAATCTATAATCGTCAGCCGCCACAGCCAACACGCTATCATTCATACAACGAGAAAATATGATTTTATTGTCTGCCGACACGCCTACCGTTTCGCGCACTTTGTGTTCTTTCTCTTTTGTGCGCCAAGCCGTAGTGCCATCAGCCACATTCACAGCCGTCATATAACGGTCGGGAGCCGTAATCCACACCTTGCCCTCAGCCACCACAGGCCATACTGCCGCTGGCGAAAAATGCGGACGACTATTGCCATTGTTCCACTTCCAAGCAAGCGAACCATTATCCACATTCAAAGCATACAAATAACTATCCCACGCGCCAAATATCACTTTTCCGTCAGCCACCATTGGGCGCGACTCTTGATAGTTGCCTAATTCGTCAAACGACCACACCAACTCTCCCGTTTCCAATAGCAAAGCACGGAATTTGCCATCACTCGCACCGATATAAACCACTCCATCGGCAATCATCGGCGAACCCACCACTGCATTTTGCGTGCGATGTTTCCACACCAATGCACCAGTCGTCTTATTCAAGCAATATATGTTTCTGTCGCACGAGCCAAACACCACTCTGTCGCCCGAAATCATAGGCGTTGAGGCAATACGCTCGGCTGTTTGATATTCCCACACAGTTTTACCTTTATCCAATGACACACAACGGAATACACCCTTGTCATCACCAAAATACATATTCGCCTCATCCACTGCAGGCGTGCCATATATGCCATACCCCATCTCTTTCACCCACACATCCTTCACGTTTTTATATTGAGCGTTCACTGAATAATCCGCACGAGGAAATGCCTTTTGGTCGCCCTCTACGTACATCTTTTTCTCGATAGGCAAAGCCGTCCAACGCACTTGCGCCTCGCCAATCAGCTTCTCGCTCACCACCAAACTATCTTCGGTCATATCATACACCGTATAACCACCCTTCTCTGCCTTTGCTCGCAATGTCGAACGTGTCAATACACCTGTTATTCCATCATAACTAAGCACCTTATTCGTATGATAATGACCGCCTAAGAATGCTTGCGTATTATACTTACGCACCACATCAGTCAACATCCACCAGTTGTCCACATCGCCAGCTTGCAACGGATAGTGCGTTACGATAAACACAGGCATACGTTTGCCCACATTCTTCAACTGACGCTCCACCCAAATCACATCTTGTGGCGACACATGTCCGTCGCCCATCTTGATAATCGGACCTGTATTTATACCCAAAAACAAGAAGCCATTGAATTGCAAACGGAAACGATTATCGCCAAATATGCGCTTAAAATCCGTAGCCCCCGACTCGCTCCACTTCGTGTCATGGTTGCCCGGCACGATATAGTAGGGACAATTCAACTTGTCCAACTCCCTCTTTGCCACCACGAGCGACTTATAATCGCCCGTTTCGGCAATATCGCCCGACACCAACACAAACGCAATATGCTCCTGTGTATTAACATCTTCCACCGCACGTTGCAAGTCAATAGTGTTATTTTCGTTCGATTGCGAAATATGCACATCCGTAAATTGCGCAAACGAAAAAGTAATATTATGCACCTCTGGCGTAGCCATAGCATCCGCCAACGTATTCACTTTCGAGCTTTTAGGTTGCGCCATCACAACCACAAATCCCATCAAAACGCCCAATAAAGCCAAATTCAATCTTCTATATAACATCATATCATTCAATATTTTATCACATTTAACATTCAACATTTCCAATCTCATATTTAACTTGCAAATATACAACTTTTTTTTCGCTTTTGCAACCCTTTCGGCTGGAAGCTTTAATTTTAACATGAGTTCGATATAATTTTTCTCTCACGGACACACGGAACACACGGAATTTTATGTCTAACTAACGTTAATTTTACAAAAAAACGAGGCTGTGTTAAAGCTAAATTTTAACACAGCCCCATTTTATATATAAAAAGCACTATTATCAACTATCGCACAATTAACTGCGATGCTTCTACTATTTGGTCATCTACAATCAATCGCAAAACATATACCCCACTATTCAAACCATCCAAATTCATTGTTATCGTAGGGTTGTTTTCTGCAACATCCATTTCTCGCACTTTGCCATAAACATCATGCCACAATTCTACTCTATAAGCACCCATATATGGAGTTGGCTGATTATTTATAGACATTGTACGCATACATGACTCATCTTGTGCATCACCATTCACAACACTTATTTCTACACTTCCTGATACTGGATTAGCAAAAGAAGTTCCTAATATTTGAACTATTTGATATGTTGCAGTATCTGACTTAGACTCACCACAATCATTATAATATGTAGCAATAATTGTTGCCGTGCCTGTTGCTGTTGGAGTAACAGATATAGAACTTCCTCTGTCGGAATAAGGCGCACGCTCTGGTAATTCAACATACCAATCGACATCATTCATCCAATCTTCTTCTGCAAATGATTTTAATGTTAAAGTTTTTGAAACACCTTTACACCAAACATTCAATGAACCAAAATTTAGCTTTTCTATTTCAATATCTTTAGGTTCTTTAGGTATATTAATCGTTTTA
>JAFYSF010000063.1 GCA_017559505.1 Paludibacteraceae bacterium
CCACTCACTACCCCAAAGTCCAACACATCGAAGAACGCATCGCTCACGCACAGCATCCTACTATCCACAAACCCCTCGCCCAACTTCACTTGTAGCATAACATCGATATAGTTAGTCGTAGCCTCAAAATGAGGAATATTCTCAGCCAATGTCGGCGCAAACGGCTCTATCAACGACCCCACAATCCCAAACTGCGGAGTCGTCTCATACACCTGAAACACCCTATCTCTATCAGGGAAAAACCTACCGTACGACAAGTTCAACCCCACGTACGAACAAATCAACAACGCAACAATCAGCCCCAAAGCCAACGACACCAACCGAGTCACCGAGTTCCCCCGATTCCTCATCAAATACCTAAAACAATAATTCAAATTATTCATATCCAATAAATTAAAAACATATCAAATTAAAAACAACCCATTCTCCCCATTTCATCATAAAAACACTCCCAAGCAATAACCACCCGTCATATTGTCCCCCTGTCTTAGGGGGACGAGCGTAGCGGAGGGGGTTCTCTCAACTTTCAATTCTCAACTCTCAATTTTCCAGCATACTACAACATATGATAAATATACTATAAATATAGGATAAATATAGGATAAATATAGGATAAATATACTATAAACATACTATAATCCTACCTCCACAAAAACCTACTCCCTGCTCCTTATTCCTTATTCCCTGTTCCCCATTCCCTATCTCAACGCCTCCACCGGATTAGTCCGCATCAACCTAACCGCCTGCCACGAAATCGCAATCACACCAACAAACATAACCACCAACGCAGTCAGCAAATAGTACCACACCGAATTATCAATCCTATACTCATACCCCTCCAACCATCGTTCTGCCACCAACCACGCACATGGCATCGCCACCATCGCCGCAATCACTATCGACCACATAAACGTCTTCACCATACGCACATAAATCACTCCATTCGCACAACCCATCACCTTGTGTATCGCCACATTACGCGTATGCTGTTTCACATAGTAAGTACTCATCGCAATCATCGCCAACGACGACAACAGTAGCGTCAGCAACGTAAACAACGAAATCAACTTCGCATTATTAGTCTGTTTTGCATAAACATTCGAAACCAAATAGTTATAAGTATTTACCGCTATCTCTTTGTCGCTATTACGCTCACTATAAAACTCAGCAATCTGCCTTACCGCCTCATTCTCATCGCCCGACACCTGCACTACCAACTGCCTCAACAAATGAAAATCCTCTTGCCCATCCATACTCGTAATCCATGGCACAACAGCATAACTCGGCAAATCTCCTATCCCAGGCAATCCCTTCTGAAAATCTTTAATAACACCACAAACAGGCAATCCGTAATCATCATCTGGCGTAAGCATCGTACAATCATAATCCACTCCTAACGGCAACAACAACGACTCTGGCAACCACACCGACAATGGCGTAGGGTCAGCATTCTGTCTGATAACCTCAAAGCCAAGAATCTCAAACGCCTCTTGGTCGCCATAGTACATATCAAACTTAAACTCCTGTCCGCCAAACACAAGCGACATAGCCGATATACCATTACTCATCGGCTCAAACTGCAACCAACCCACCTTCTCAACACACGCCAACTGCTTCAATTCCTCTACATAATAGTCTGCTGCTTTATTCGCCCCACTTATTCTCACCCTATTCTGACGCTCATAGCCCATCGGCTTCGACTGCATATAATGCAATTGCACAAACATCACTACCGCCACCGCAAGCGTAATTATTGCCACCACATTCTGCACTATAATCAACATCCTACCCATCACCATACGACTATCCTTCTCAAACGACCCTTTCACCACATCTATAGGCTTGTATTTCAACACCATCAGCGCAGGCACTACGCCCGACAACACCGACAGCACCACTATCAACCCCATCATCGCTACCACTGCCACCCAACTAATATGCTTAAACGGAACAACCTCTTGCCCAATCAATTCGCTGAAATATGGTGCCACCAAATGAGCCAAAAGCAATGCCAATCCAAACGACACGATAGTCAACAAAAACGACTCAAGAATATATTTCAACACAATCTGCCACTGCTGAGCTCCCACCAACCTGCGAGTTGCCATCTCACGGGCACGAAACCCAATCTGAGCCACTGTGAGCGAAATATAGTTCAACACTGCAAACACAAGCAACAACAAACCTGCCGCAAAAAACAACGACACAAAATCCCTATTCACTAAATTCACAAACGGCAGAGGTGCAAAAACATCCGAATACTGAATATCTTCAAACGGGACCAAATAAAAATCCTCATAAACACCATACATATAAATCAAATCCTGCTCTTTGACTACCGCCTCCATCTTCTCGCCAAGTGTCTCAACATCAGCATTAGGCACAAGTTTAAAGAATGTAGCCACAGCCCCTGAGCCATTTTTAATAATTCTGTCAGTCAGTTGCTGGAGTTGGTCAATACGATAAATAATCTTAGGCGAACGAATTATGCTATTTTCCAACTCCTTAAATACACCCGCTACTGTAAGCATTGCCGTATTGCCCTCTACCGAAATATCAATCGTCTTACCTACCGCACTTCCGTTTGGCGACAACACATTTGCAAACTTCTCACTCACAACCACCGACTGAGTCGAGGCAAGCACCGACTCTGCCGAACCCTCTAATAGCGGATAAGGCAACATCTCAAAAAAGTTCTCATCCACAATCAAAGCATCTGCCCGCTCACTGACATTATCATAGCGCACACTCATCTCAACCCCACCAAATATCTGATTATCAAACAACCTACAAATATCCTCTACCTCGGCAAAACGTCCCTCCAACTGCTCCTTCAACGTACCGCACCCAATAAACATCCTCTCCGAGCGACTAACATAAATCCCCCGACCCTTGATTTCACTATCTCGCATCAACTGCGTAGAAACAAACGTCGCAATAAAAATCACAAACGCCAAAGCCACAGCCATCCCCACCACCTCAATAAAAGTGTAGAGCTTATTCTTCCCGATAAAATTCAAAAACGATTTCATATAACTATAATTACTAATTACTCTTTACTAATTACTCTTTTATCATGCCAAACCCATACCAAAACCTCAACTCATTAACTATCTACAATTTAACAATCTGCCTATTAAGCAACTTGTAAAATTTCTTTACACCTCAATCCTTTACATTGTAAAACTTATTTACATACTCCTAAAACTTCAACCTCTCATTATCCCCAAATTTCTCATACCCCGAAACTATCACCTTCTCGCCGACCGACAAGCCCTCTAACACCTCGTAATACTGCGGATTCTGGCGCGAAATGCGTATCTCACGGCGTGTTGCGCCCTCGCCATCTGCATCCAACACATAAATCCATCGTCCGCCTGTAGTTTGAAAAAATGCCCCTCGTGGCACTAACACAGCCTGCTCTGGCTGACCAAGTTGCAAATTCAAATAGTAAGTCTGACCACTACGCACATTGGCAGGCTGCTCGCCTACAAACTTCAAATCTGCCTTAAACTTACCATTTCTAACCTCTGGATACACTTTACGAATAACAGCACTATAAGCCTCATCTCGTCGCTCAAATGTAGCCTCTAACCCAGCCACTACACGGTCGATATAATGCTCATCTATCTGCGCCTCAATCTTATAACTGCCCAATGAATTTATCTGTCCTATCTTCACGCCCTGCGACACCGACTGCCCAAGCACTACATCCAACAATCCAAGCTCACCATCAATTGGTGCCTTAATTGTCAAATTCTCTTTACGGCGACGTATCATCTGCATATTCAATCGCATATTATGCAAGCTCTCTTGCATCTGCTCTATTTCCACACTACGATAAAGGCTATCTTGCTGCGCCCGCTCATTCACCAATTGTAAACGATTAGAGGCAAGCTGATAATCTTCTTCGGCACGTAGATACTCCTCACGAGCAATTAGACTGTCGACAAACAACGCCAATTGCGCTTCGTAGGTGCGACGAGTGCGTTGTACCTCAGTAGAAAGTTGTAATCGCTCTTGTTCGAGAGAGAGTTTTTGTTGCTCCATAGAGATGAGCGTATTGCGCAAAATATTTTCTTTTTCAGCCAATTCAGCTTCAGAATTAAGAATTTGCAGGTCGAGATTATCATTGCTTAAGACCAAAAGACGATCGCCAGCTTTGACTTGCGCACCCTCCTCGGCAATAATTTCTTGCACCACTCCACCCTCGAGAGGCGAAATCTGGATAGTTGTCATGGGCTGAACTTGTCCGTTTAGACGAATGTAATCATTAAATTCGCCATAAATGACCTCAGAAATAGTAAGAGTATCAGGATTGACACGTAAAACAGACTTATTGCCACGCAAAAGAAGAAACAAAAGACTGATAATTAACAAAATACCACCCCAATAAGGAAGAGCTTTGAGCGTGAAAGCACGGGCTATGCCTTGTTTTTTTTCGATAATTTTATCCATGATTTTAGAATTGATTTATATAGTGATTTCCTTTATAATAATTTACAACAGAATGTTTTATGAAATATTTGAGTTGAGAATTTAGTTGCTCGGCTTGAGATTGCAAATAATTGTCGGAAGCAGTGCGCAATTCGGTAGGAGACAAAATTCCTTGTTCAAACTTTTTGACACTCAATTCATAAGCCTTAGCTTGAACAAGCATATACTTATCGGCTTGAAGAAGAGCAGATTTTGCACCCTCGCAATCTTGTGTAGCACGCATAATCTCAGTCTCGACATCGTGCCTTGTTTGCTGATATTCAGCCTTTGCACGACGAAAAGCATTCTTTTTGCGTGATATATTAGAATAACGCGATAAACCATCATAAATAGGCACAGACAACGAAAATTGGATATACTCACCGCCATTATTAGTCAACTGATCGAAAAATGGCTTAGCAACATAATCAGCCATTCCGGGATAAGTATAATAACTTGTTGACCAGCCTCCGCTTAAAGACAAAGATGGAGCAAAACGCCAACGAGCCGTCAGCAAATCGAGTTTTGCATTTTTCATTTGCCACTCAGCCAACAAAAGCGATGGATGACACAGATAGGTTAGCTCGGAAGAAGAATCAGAAAACAATGGGACTTCGGCAAGGATATCAAATTCTTGGTCGAGAGGGAAAAGCATTAAATCCTTGAGTGTGAGCATAGCATCACGATATTGATTATCTACCAAAATCAATTGATATTCTCTATCAGCAAGATTAGCCTCCAACTGAATGACATCGGCATAACTCTTTTGACCCAAAATCTCTTGCTTTTTGACTAAATTGAGATTTGCTTGTGCTGTGAGAACTTGAGAATGTAAGGCTTCTTGCATTTTCTTATAATACAACACATTGCAATATGCCTCAATAATAGCCAAGCAGATTTTATCTTGTAACTGTTCGGCGCGAGTAAGCCCCATATTGATAGCCGTTTTTGCTATACGAATATTATTAACAGCTGAAAAGCCATTGAATAACACTATATTACCAGAAACAGAATAACCATTGTTAAACGATGTTACAGACATATAAGTGTTAGTTTCGGGATCGACACTACGCCCAAAATTGAGATAGGCGTAACTGCCACTAGAAATAGAGGGCGTAAATGTTTTAAGAATAGCATCACGTCGAGATAAACGTGCATCATCAATATGAGTTTGCTGAATTTCTATTTGCGCAGAATGATTGATAGCATATTGCATACAATCGCGTAAAGACATAATAGTTTGCCCATTCAAAATAAATGGACATACACATAAAAAAAATTGGATAATATATTGCTTCATAATAACTATTATTTTACAATATACTACCCAATATGCGTGCCAAAAGGATTAACAATCTGATTAACAGAAATATCAATATTTTTCACATACCGCGAGGTGTAAAAAAAATTTACATTATCTATAAAAAACTTTACACATAACTTATAGATTGACTATAAAAACAAAAAAGGTTGATTACCAAATGATAATCAACCTTTTTGTAGCGGGATCGAGAATTGAACTCGAGACCTCCGGGTTATGAATCCGACGCTCTAACCAACTGAGCTATCCCGCCATACTTTGTTCCCTTAAAAAGCGAGTGCAAAGTTACGCATTTTTAACGAAACTACCAAATATTTTAATGAAAATTTTATTATTTTTTATCAAAATACTGGTATACAGTATAATAATTACATTTTAGATGCTATAGCAGCTGCAATTTCTGCCATTTCAGATGCCTCTAATTTGAGTTTTGGATTAGAAATAACCATATCTTTTTCGGCATTCATAGGAATTAAGTGTACATGCACATGCGGAACCTCCATTCCCATAACAGCAACACCTACACGTTTACATGGAACTGCAGCCTCAATAGCTTTAGCCACTTGTTTAGCAAACATCATCAAGCCAGCATACATTTCATCATCCATATCAAAAATATAATCAGCTTCTTTGTCTGCTTCGAATTTTGGGATAACAAGTGTATGCCCTTTTGTCATTGGGGCAATATCGAGAAATGCGAAATAGCGATCGTTTTCAGCTACTTTGTAGCAAGGGATTTCGCCATTAATAATTTTTGTAAAAATAGTCATAACAAATTAAATTGATATTTCAAGGATTTCAAGCATAAGAGTACCTGCAGGGACTTTAGCTTCGGCAACGTCGCCAACTTTTTTACCCATCAAAGCTTTTGCAATAGGCGTAGTAACTGCCAATTTGCCTTCGCGAATATTAGCTTCATTTTCAGACACCAACATATAATTCATTTCGCGACCTGACTTTTGATCTTTTACTCGTACTTTTGAAAGTATTTGAACAGAGTCAGCCGACACCATAGATTCATCGAGAATACGAGCATTTGCGAGTGTATCTTTGAGTTGCGCGATTTTCATTTCAAGCAAACCTTGAGCCTCTTTTGCTGCATCATATTCAGCATTTTCACTCAAATCACCTTTATCACGCGCTTCGGCAATTTGCGCAGAAATACGTGGACGTTCAACAGATTCTAATTGTTTAATTTGATCAATCAATTTCTTGTAACCTTCTTCGGTCATGTAAGTTACAGCCATAATTTAATAATAGTTATTAGTTATTAATGATTAGTTATTAACATTTATAATCAGCGCTTAAATAAGTAAAAATTCTTATCAAAAATAGGATCTACTCGTCAATTATTACTCATTAAACACTAATAAAGAGAGAAACCCAACCATATCATAGGTTGGATCTCCCATATTTCTTATACCCCTCGTTTAGGTAATGCAAAGGTAGTAACTATTTCTGACCTGAGCAAATTTTAAGGGTACAACAATAAAACTTTAACTCAATACATCGTCACAATATCACAAACACACAATGTTAATACTTCCTATTAAGTATTTCAGATGAAATAAAAGCCCGTCTTACTTCACTTGCATCAGAAAAATTTAAAGCAAAAGGTAAAGTAGCCTCTTCCTCATCAATATCAAAATTATTATTTTGAACTTTCTGCTGTTTTTTTGCAGATTCTTTCGCTTTTTCAGCACGAAGTAGCTCTGCTTTTTTATTTTGTTCGGCTATCGCTTTTTGACGCAATTCTTCCTCATGCTGCTGCCTTTCGAACGTTTCTTTCTCGCGTTGTTTTACTTCAGCCATCTCGGCAACTTCACGAAACATTCGCTCAAAATCAGTTTCATCTAAAACATCAGAAGTAAATGTAGAAGTAGTTGATTCGACTTGCTTTTTGAAAACATCATCAACCTCTTGCTTCTTTTCTCTTTGATTCTCAGTTGTATTATCAGAAAATATAGTTGCCGGAGATTGAGTTTTTTGTTGTTTCTTTTTATTTTTTAGTAACGACCCAATTCCAGACAAAACCAAAATTACAACATAAAATATTATCTCAATAAAATCTTCCATACAATTTGAAAATTAAAAGTTAATAATTATGTCTTTAACGAACATTTAGATTAATTATTTTAGAGCCCAAGATTCTTTGTCTAAATTACGATAATTGATTGCTTCGGCTACATGCGAAAATTGAATTTCAACCGAATTGTCAAGGTCAGCTATTGTACGTGACATTTTAAGAATTCGGTCATAAGCACGAGCCGATAAATTATGCTTAGTCATTGCCTTATTAAGCAAATCTTGACCTTTTGCATCCAATTGGCAATATTTACGAATAAGTTTAGAACCCATTTGTGCATTGCAATAAACGCCATCTTCCGTAGCAAAACGATTTGTTTGAATATTACGAGCAGCAATAACACGAGCTCGTATCGCCGCACTGTTCTCAGATGGTTTAGCATCTGCCAATTGAGCAAATGGCACAGGTACTATTTCAATATGCATATCAATACGATCGAGAAGCGGACCAGAAATGCGACTAAGATAACGCTGTACTACGCCAGGAGCACACGTGCATTCATGGTTTGGATCATTATAATAACCACAAGGACAAGGATTCATTGATGCAACAAGCATAAAACTTGCAGGATATTCAACAGTCATTTTGGTACGAGAAACTGTAATTTTACGATCTTCTAATGGTTGACGCAAAACCTCAAGTACAGCTCGCTTAAATTCAGGTAATTCATCTAGAAACAATACTCCATTATGAGCTAAAGAAATCTCTCCTGGCTGAGGGTACGTACCACCACCAACAAGAGCCGTATCACTAATTGTATGATGAGGATTACGGAATGGACGACGTGTAATTAAACCAAAATTACCATCTAATTTACCGGCAACAGAATGTATTTTAGTTGTTTCAAGTGCTTCATACAACGTAAGTGGAGGTAAAATAGTAGCAAATCGTTTACTCATCATACTCTTACCTGCACCAGGAGGTCCTATCATCAGAATATTATGCCCTCCTGCTGCTGCTACCTCCATAGCTCGTTTAACAGATTCTTGACCTTTTACTTCATCAAAATCTACATCAAATTTATCAACACTTGCAAAAAACTCAGCACGTGTATCAAAAACAAGAGGTTCAATTTCTTTTTCGCCGTTAAGAAACTGTACAACGTCAATAATCGTATCTGCGGCAATAATATCTAGATTATTAACTACAGCAGCCTCTTGTGCATTCACTGCAGGCAAAATAAAACCTTTATAACCCTTTTCACGAGCCAAAATAGCAATAGGTAATACACCTTTAACCGGCTTAAGAGTCCCATCAAGCGACAATTCGCCCATCATCATATATTTACCTACCAAATCAGATTTTATTGTCTCATTTGCAGCTAACATACCTATAGCCAATGGTAAATCATAAGCCGACCCCTCCTTACGAATATCTGCTGGAGCCATATTTATAACTACTTGCCTACGAGGTATAGCAATTCCATTATACTGTAATGCCGAATATATACGCTCATGACTCTCTTTAACAGCGTTATCAGGCAACCCAACCATTAAAAATCGGATACCTTGCGACACATTAACCTCAATAGTTACTTCGATCGCACTAATACCTTGCACTGCAGCTGCATATGTTTTTACAAGCATAATCTTATCTATAAAAAATTACAATAAATTCAACATTGAACAATATAAGGAACAAATACCAATGGAATGCAAAGTTAATAAAAATCTTCCATATTACACTATCTAAATAAAAAAAATAGCCCACTTTAATTAAGTAGGCTATTTTAATATAACAATTTAACGCGAAAGCTAAATTATTCTGCAGTTTGTGCTTCAGCAGCAGGAGCTTCAGCTGAAGCTTTTTTGCTACGACGAGTACGACCTGCTTTTTTAGCTGCTTTTTCTTTAAGCATGTTTTCATTATAATCAACAAGCTCAATGATACACATTTCAGCAGCATCACCTTGACGGAAACCTGTACGAAGAATACGAGTATAACCACCAGGACGATTAGCAATTTTTTGAGCTATTTCACGGAACAATTCTGTAACCGCTTCTTTGCTTTGCAACTCTTTGAACACAACACGACGAGAGTGAGTAGTGTCCAATTTAGCTTTAGTCAAAAGAGGCTCAATATAGCGTTTGAGAGCTTTTGCTTTAGCTGTAGTCGTAGAAATGCGTTTGTGCATGATGAGCGAAGTTGCCATATTTGACAACATAGCATCACGGTGAGATGCAGTACGACCCAAATGATTGAATTTTTTATTATGTCTCATCTTGATTATTCTTTATCTAATTTATATTTTGTCAAATCCATTCCGAAAGAAAGATTCAAAGAAACTAATTTAGCATCCAACTCTGTGAGAGATTTTTTACCAAAATTACGGAATTTAAGAAGTTCCGAACGTTGAATACTACACAATTGCCCAAGTGTTTCAATATCTGCAGCTTTCAAGCAGTTAAGAGCACGAACAGACAAATCGAGATCAGCTAATTTAGTTTTGAATAATTGACGCATATGAAGAACTTCCTCATTGAATTCATCATCACCTTTTCCATCATTTATTTCAAGAGCTATACGCTCATCACTAAACAACATAAAGTGGTGAATCAAAATACGAGCAGCCTCTTTCAAAGCTTCTTTTGGATGGATAGAACCATCAGTTGTAATCTCTAAAACTAAGTTCTCGTAGTCGGTCTTTTGTTCCACACGATAAGGTTGTGGATCATATTTCACGTTACGAATAGGAGTAAAAATAGCGTCAATTGGAATAATTCCAATTTCAGGGGTAACCATCTTATTCTCGTCAGCAGGAAGATAACCACGACCTTTTATAATAGTCAACTCCATGTTGAAAGAAGCAGAAGTATCCATACGACAGATAACCAATTCAGGATTCAAAACTTCGAAGTTTGACATCACATCATTGAAATCACCTGCGCGCAATTCCTCGCGACCGCTAACGTTGATAGTAAATACTTCGCCCTCAGCATCCTCAACAAGGCGTTTAAGACGCACTTGTTTGAGGTTGAGGATGATATTTGTTACATCGTCGATAACTCCAGGGATAGTAGCGAACTCATGTTCAACACCATCAATTTTAATGCATGAAATAGCGAAACCTTCGAGTGAAGAAAGAAGAATACGGCGCAAAGCATTACCTATTGTAATACCAAAACCTGGTTCCAACGGACGAAATTCGAATTTACCATAAAAATCGTTCGCTTCCAACATGATTACCTTATCTGGTTTTTGAAATGCTAATATTGCCATAATTCATTTATTATTTAGAGTACAACTCAACGATTAATTGTTCTTTGATATTTTCTGGAATATCTGCACGTTCTGGAGTGTGAAGATATGTACCAGCCATGTTAGCTTCATTCCATTCCAACCAAGGATATTTGCTATGGTTGAAACCATTCAAGCTTTCGTTAATAACGAGCATAGATTTATCGCGTTCACGAACTGCAACAACTTGACCTTGTTTCAATGAGTAAGATGGAATATTAACAACTTTACCATCTACTGTAATGTGTTTGTGAGAAACAAGTTGACGAGCAGCAGCACGAGTAGGTGCCATACCCAAACGATAAACTACGTTATCAAGACGAGCTTCAAGAAGTTGGAGAAGAATTTCACCTGTAATACCTTTTTTAGATTGAGCTTTTTTAAACAAGTTAGAGAATTGTTTTTCAAGCACTCCATAAGTATATTTAGCTTTTTGTTTTTCTCTCAATTGAGTACCATACTCTGAAGTTTTACGTTTACGAGAATTACCGTGTTGTCCAGGAGCATAGTTTCTTCTTGCTTGAGCTTTGTCAGGTCCAAAGATAGGCTCGCCAAATTTACGAGCGATTCTTGATTTAGGTCCAGTATATCTTGCCATTTTTTACTTAAATTTTTAAAGGTTTATACTCTACGACGTTTAGCAGGACGACAACCGTTGTGTGGAAGTGGAGTAACGTCAACGATTTCAGTTACTTCAATACCTGCACCGTGTACTGTACGAATAGCAGATTCACGACCGTTACCTGGTCCTTTAACATAAGCTTTTACTTTACGCAAACCAAGATCGTAAGCTACTTTAGCGCAATCTTGAGCTGCCATTTGAGCTGCGTAAGGAGTGTTCTTTTTAGAACCACGGAAGCCCATTTTACCAGCTGATGACCAAGAGATAACTTGACCCTCGCCATTAGCTATTGTTACAATGATATTATTAAATGAAGAGTGCACGTGCAATTGACCAACACCGTCAACTTTAACGACTCTTTTTTTGGTTGTTACTGTTTTCTTTGCCATTTTAACATTGGTTTTTTAAGCAGTTAATTACTTAGTTGCTTTTTTCTTGTTAGCAACAGTTTTCTTTTTACCTTTGCGAGTACGTGCATTATTTTTAGTACTTTGTCCACGAAGTGGAAGACCAATACGGTGACGTACACCACGGTAACAACCGATATCCATCAAACGTTTGATGTTCAATTGCACTTCTGAGCGGAGGTCACCCTCTACTTTGAAGTTAGCACCAATGATTTCACGAATTTTTGCAGCTTGGTCATCAGTCCAATCTTGAACTTTAGTATCGAAATCGACACCAGCTTCTGTCAAAATTTGACGAGCTCTACTGCGACCTATTCCGTAGATATAAGTCAATCCAACTTCCCCGCGTTTGTTTTGGGGTAAATCTACTCCGACGATTCTTATTGCCATAAACTAAAATTTAAATTAACCCTGACGAAGTTTGAATTTAGGGTTTTTTTTGTTAATAACATACAAACGACCTTTTCTGCGAACAATTTTGCAGTCATCAGTGCGTTTTTTAATTGAAGCTCTTACTTTCATAGTAAAATTTTATTTAGTGTTTTATTTATATCTGAACGATATACGACCTTTTGTTAGGTCATAAGGAGACATCTCTACTTTCACTTTATCGCCAGGAAGAATACGAATATAATGCATACGCATTTTTCCAGAGATACTAGCAGTAATTTCGTGTCCATTTTCAAGTTCTACACGGAACATTGCGTTAGACAATGCTTCCACAACTACTCCGTCTTGTTCAATAACGCCTTGTTTAGCCATAAATGATTATCGTTGATTTAATACAGATTCTATAATAGTGAAGTCAGAAAGAATATCAGCTTTACCTTTTGCAACTGCAACCGCATTTTCAAAATGAGCAGATGGCTTTCCGTCACGAGTACGTGTAGTCCAACCATCACGTTCAACAATGATATCACGCTTGCCTAGATTAATCATAGGTTCAATGCATAGAGTCATACCTGTTTTCAACATTGGTCCTCTACCACGACTACCATAATTAGGAACTTCAGGAGCTTCATGCATCTTGCGTCCTACTCCATGTCCCACAAATTCGCGAACAACAGAATACCCTCTCATTTCACAATGATTTTGAATAGCATATCCAAGATCACCCAAACGTCGACCTTCGACAGCTTGTTCTATACCTTTAAATAGAGACTCTTTTGTTGTTTCCAAAAGCAATTTCACTTCATCTGAAATTTCTCCAACGGCAAAAGTATAAGCAGAATCGCCAACAAAACCATTTTTGAAAGTACCACAATCAACCGAAACTATATCGCCATCCTTAAGTATTACCTTATCCGAAGGAATACCATGAACAACTTGGTCATTAACTGAAGTACAAAGTGAAGCTGGAAAACCACAATATCCTTTAAAAGCAGGTATTGCCCCATTGTCACGAATAAACTCCTCAGCAAGTTTATCAAGTTGAGCAGTTGTAACCCCTGGCTGAATAACTTTAGCTAATTCAGCCAAGGTTTTACATACTAGCAAATTGCTCTCTCTGAGCAATTCTATTTCCTCTTCTGTCTTAAGAAATATCATCTTATTAGTAGGCAGCCATAGAACCCGAACGACCTTTAATGCGACCTGATTCCATAAGGCCGTCATAACGGTGGTTCAACAAATAACTTTCAATTTGTTGGAGAGTATCAAGAACCACACCCACAAGGATGAGAAGAGAAGTACCTCCATAGAATTGAGCAAACTCATTGGTAATTCCAAAAACACGTGCAAAAGCAGGCATAATAGCAACAAGAGCCAAGAAGAAAGAACCAGGAAGAGTAATACGAGACATAATTACATCAAGGTACTCTGCTGTTTTCTTACCTGGTTTAACGCCAGGAATAAAACCATTATTGAGTTTCATTTGCTCAGCCATTTGAGTTGGGTTAACTGTAATAGCTGTATAAAAATAAGTAAATACAATAATCAAAATAGCAAATACAAAGTTATACCAAAAACCTGTATTATTCATGAAAGCTTGCATAAAACCAGACACACCGTCAGTATTAAAACCAGCAAACATGATAGGCACCATCATAATAGCTTGAGCAAAGATGATAGGCATAACACCTGCAGCATTAACTTTCAAAGGAATATATTGGCGAACACCACCATATTGTTTATTACCAACCATACGTTTTGCATATTGAACAGGCACTCTACGAGTTCCTTGAACAAGCAATATAGAGAATGCAATAACAACAAGGAGGATAACGATTTCAGCCAAGAACATCACAAGACCACCAGCAGCATCAGTAGTACGAGAGATAAACTCTTGCATAATAGCAGCAGGGAAACGAGCAATGATACCAATCATAATAAGCATTGAAATACCGTTACCAATACCTCTGTCAGTCATACGTTCGCCGAGCCACATAACAAACATTGAGCCGGCACACAAGATCAAAGTAGAAGAGATAGAGAACCACAAACCTTCAGGCATCACAGAACCAGCGTGCAACATTTGCACTTTAAGGTTAACGAGATAAGAAGGGCCTTGGAACAAAAGAATAGCTACAGTAAGATAACGAGTTATTCTATTGATTTTATTACGTCCACTCTCACCTTCACGTTGCATTTTTTGAAAATAAGGAATTGCAATAGTAAGCAATTGCACAACGATAGAAGCAGAGATATAAGGCATAATACCCAAAGCAAAGATAGAAGCATTTGAAAATGCGCCACCTGAAAACATATCAAGGAGGGACATAAGACCGCTGCTTGTTTGTTGTTTAAGAGCAGTCAATGCTTCTGGATTGATACCAGGAAGAACGATGAACGAACCGAAACGATAAATAAGGATAAACAAAATAGTCATACCTAATTTGTTACGGAGTTCTTCGATTTTCCAGATATTTTTTATTGTCTCTATAAATTTCATTGTAATTACAATTTAACTACGCTACCGCCAACAGCGAGGATAGCAGCCTCAGCTGATTTAGAGAAAGCGTGTGCTTCAACTTCGATTTTATTTTTAAGTTCACCATTACCAAGAATTTTCACCAAATGTTTTTTAGTGATAAAACCAGCTTCTAACAAAGCATTGATGTCAATTCTAGTAAGATTTTTTTGTTCAGCGAGTTCTTGAAGAGTAGAAAGGTTGATAGCTTTATACTCAACGCGGTTAGGGCTATTGAAACCGAATTTAGGCAAACGACGTTGAAGAGGCATTTGACCACCTTCAAAACCGATTTTACGAGAGTAACCTGAACGAGATTTAGCACCCTTATGACCACGAGTAGAAGTACCACCTTTACCAGAACCTTGACCGCGACCAATACGTTTGCTGTTGTGAGTTGAACCAACAGCAGGAGTGATATTAGTTAAATTCATAACGATTTTTTACTTTTAATTAGTCAATAACTTTAACCAAGTGTTTTACTTTTTCTACCATACCGCGAATAGAAGGAGTATCTTCGTGTTCTACTACGGCATTCATTTTGTGAAGTCCGAGCGCATCAAGAGTAAGTTTTTGCACTTTAGGACAATTGATTCTACTTTTAACTTGTTGAATTTTAATAGTTGCCATAATACATTAAGATTTATCCTTTAAACACTTTATCTAAGTTTACACCACGATTTTGAGCTACAGTGTAAGCATCACGAAGTTCTGCAAGAGCAGCAAAAGTAGCTTTTACAAGGTTGTGAGGGTTAGACGAACCTTTAGATTTTGCAAGCACGTCAGTAACACCAACACTTTCAAGAACAGCACGCATCGCACCACCAGCTTTAACCCCAGTACCGTGAGATGCAGGGTGAATAAACACCTCAGCACCACCGAAGCGAGCAACTTGTTCGTGAGGGATAGTACCTTTGTAAACAGGAACTTTAATAAGGTTTTTCTTAGCAGCTTCAACACCTTTAGCAATAGCAGCAGAAACCTCACCGGCTTTACCAAGACCCCAACCAACGAGGCCATTACCATTACCAACTACAACGATAGCAGCGAAACTGAAAGCACGACCACCTTTTGTAACTTTAGTTACACGGTTGATTGCAACTAAGCGATCAACGAGTTCAACATCATTTGTTGCTTTAACTTTATTATTTTCTGCCATAGTTCATTAAAATTTAAGACCAGCATTGCGAGCCGCATCTGCTAATTGTTTAACACGTCCGTGATACAAGAAACCATTACGGTCAAATACAACAGTAGTAATACCAGCTTCTTGAGCTTTTTTAGCGATAAGTTCACCAACTTTGGCAGCTTGTTCGCATTTTGTCATTTTTTCTTTGATGCCAAGTGAGTTTGCTGAAGCAAGAGTTTTGCCAGCTACGTCGTCGATAACTTGAGCATAGATTTGCGCGTTGCTGCGGAATACAGTCAAACGTGGTTTTTCGGCAGTACCCGATACTTTGTGACGGATATGCGCTTTTATCTTGAGTCTTCTTTCTAATTTTCCGATCATAATATTTCAGGAATTTACGTAAATTATTTACCTGCGGTTTTACCAGCTTTACGACGAACAACTTCGCCTTGGAATTTAACACCTTTACCTTTGTAAGGTTCTGGTTTACGGAATGAACGAATTTTAGCACATACTTGACCGAGAAGTTGTTTATCACAACTTTCGAGAACAATAAGTGGGTTTTGGTTACGTTCAGAAACTGTTTGAACTTTGATCTCAGGAGCTAAACCAAGATAGATAGCGTGAGTGTAACCAAGAGACAATTCGAGTACTTGACCGTTGTTAGAAGCACGATAACCAACACCGACTAATTCGAGAGTTTTTTTGTAACCTTCAGAAACACCGATAACCATGTTATTGATGAGTGAACGATAAAGACCGTGCATAGCGCGGTTTTCTTTTTCATCGTTAGGACGAGTTACATTACAAACATTACCTTCGATTTCAACAGTGATGTTTGGGTTAATTTCTTGTTTAAGTTCGCCTTTAGGGCCTTTTACTGTTACTACACCATTATCAATAGAGATAGTAACGCCAGCAGGGATATTAACTGGTAGTTTTCCGATTCTTGACATTTCTAAACCTCCTTAATAATTAATAGATGTAACATAAAACTTCACCACCGATTTTTTCTGCTACAGCTTCTTTATCAGTCATAACACCTTTAGAAGTTGAGAGAATAGCGATACCAAGGCCATTCAAAACGCGAGGCATTTCTTTGTAGCCAGTGTATTTACGCAAACCTGGAGTAGAAACTCTAATAAGTTTCTTAATAGCGTTAACTTTGTTAACTGGGTCATACTTCAAAGCAATTTTGATAGAGCCTTGAGGACCTTCTTCTACAAATTTGTAGTTTAAGATGTAACCTTTTTCAAAAAGAACTTTAGTGATTTCCTTTTTGAGATTAGATGCGGGAACCTCCACAACGCGGTGGTTTGCTTTAATAGCATTACGCAATCTGGTTAGATAATCTGCAATTGGATCTGTCATAAAAAATTTAATTAAATTGATCTCGCCATTCGAGACAATATTTAGTTAATAATGCAAAAATGTTTTGCTAATGATAGAGAGTTGATAAAGTCCCGCGCCATTTTTCTATGGCACGAGACATTATATAGATAAGATTTACCAACTAGCTTTTTTAACGCCTGGGATAAGACCAGCAGCTGCCATTTCGCGGAATTGGATACGAGAAATACCAAATTGACGCATATAACCTTTTGGACGACCGGTGATTTTGCAACGGTTGTGAAGGCGAACATAGCAAGCGTTTTTAGGTAAAGTTTGAAGACCTTCGTAGTCACCAGCTTCGAGCATTTGTTTACGTTTCTCAGCATATTTAGCGACCATTTTAGCGCGCTTTACCTCGCGGGCTTTCATTGATTCTTTTGCCATTTTATAATACTGTTAATTAGTTTTTCTTAAATGGTAAGCCAAATTCACGAAGAAGAGCATAACCTTCTTCATCTGTTTTAGCTGTTGTTACGAAAGTGATATTCATACCCAAGATTTTATTGATGCTATCAATGTTAATCTCTGGGAAAATAATTTGCTCAGTGATACCAAGAGTATAGTTACCACGGCCATCAAGTTTGCTTTCAATACCTTTGAAGTCACGGATACGTGGGAGAGCCACGCGAACAAGACGTTCAAGGAATTCGTACATTTTTCTATCACGAAGAGTAACACGAACACCAATAGGCATTTTTTTACGCAATTTGAAGTTCGAAATATCTTTTTTAGATACTGTTTGTACGGCTTTTTGACCAGTGATAGCAGTCATCTCAGCAATAGCTGTTTCGATAATTTTTTTATCAGCAACAGCAATACCCAAGCCTTGGTTAAGCACGATCTTTTCGAGACGTGGCACTTGCATGATTGTTGTATAACCAAATTCTTTGGTTAAAGCAGGAACGATACGTTCTTGATAATCTTGTTTTAGGCTTTGTGTATTCATTACTTGATTTCCTCCCCTGATTTTTTAGCGAAGCGAACTAATTTACCTGCTTCATTTTTTCTGCGACCAATACGAGTTGCTGCACCTGTTTTAGGGTCAACTACGTTAAGGTTAGAGATATGAATAGCAGCTTCTTGTTTCACAATACCACCTTGTGGATTTTTAGCGTTAGGCTTGGTGCTCTTAGAGACCATATTGATACCTTCAACGATAGCGCGATTTTTATCGACAATTACTTCAAGTACGCGACCTGTTTTTCCTTTGTCATCACCAGCGTTAACGAAAACGATATCGCCTTTTTTTATGTGTAATTTACTCATTGCTTAACTATTTTGAAAGTTATTAAAGCACCTCAGGTGCAAGTGAAATAATTTTCATATTAGTAGCTCTTAATTCGCGAGCTACAGGACCAAAGATACGGCTACCGCGAATTTCGCCGGCATTGTTAAGCAATACACAAGCGTTATCATCAAAACGGATGTAAGAGCCATCTGTACGACGAATCTCTTTTTTAGTACGAACTACAACCGCTTTAGATACAGCACCTTTTTTCACATCACCAGAAGGGATTGCACTTTTCACTGCAACAACGATGATATCGCCAACGGTAGCATAACGCTTGCCAGTACCGCCAAGAACGCGGATACAGAGCACTTCTTTTGCGCCAGAGTTATCGGCTACTTTAAGTCTAGATTCTTGTTGTATCATAATTACTTAGCTCTTTCGATGATTTCTACTAATCTCCATCTTTTTGTTTTGCTCAATGGGCGAGTTTCCATGATGCGTACTGTATCACCAATATTGCATTCATTTTTTTCGTCGTGAGCATGGAATTTCTTCGTTTTGTTAACGAATTTACCATAGATAGGGTGTTTTTCTTTCCATTTCACAGCAACAGTAATGGATTTATCCATTTTATTGCTGAAAACAACACCAATACGTTCTTTTCTTAAATTTCTTTCCATATGGATAAACTATTATTGTTGGTTAAGTTCACGTTGACGTAATTCTGTTGCCAATCGAGCGATTGTGCGGCGAGTTTCTCTAATAAGAGCAGGATTGTCAAGTGGAGAAATAGCGTGATTAAGAGTCATACGAGTAAGGTTCTCTTTTTCAGCTACGAGGCGGTCTTGAATTTCCGCAGTTGTAAGTTCTTTAATTTCTCTTGTTTTCATATCCTATTTTCTTATTATACGTTTTGAGTTGCATCATAGTCGCGACGAACGACGAACTTAGTAGTAACAGGTAGTTTTTGTGCTGCGAGACGCAAAGCTTCTTTTGCGATATCGAATGGAACACCTTCTACCTCAATGATCATTCTTCCGGGAGTCACTGGAGCTACGAAACCTTCTGGAGAACCTTTACCTTTACCCATACGCACTTCGGCTGGTTTTTTAGTAATAGGTTTATCTGGGAAGATGCGGATCCAAATTTGACCTTGACGTTGCATATAACGAGTTACAGCGATACGGGCAGCTTCAATTTGACGACCTGTGATCCATTTAGACTGTAACGATTTGATACCGAAAGAACCGAATGCCAGCTGATTACCTCTTTGGGCGTTACCTTTCATGCGCCCTTTTTGCTGTCTTCTGAATTTTGTCTTTTTAGGTTGTAACATAATTTGTAAAATTCAAATTCGTTTCTATTATTTCTTTTTATTTCTGAAGTTCTTACGACCTTTATTGTCGTTTCCACCACGGTTGTTTTCTTTTGCGTTGGTAAATTGTGGAGCGAGATCACGTTTACCATACACTTCTCCGCGACAGATCCAAACTTTAATACCGATAAGACCTACTTTTGTCAAAGCTTCTGCGTGGCAGTAGTCGATATCAGCACGGAAAGTATGAAGAGGAGTACGACCTTCTTTATACATTTCTGAGCGTGCCATTTCAGCACCGTTCAAACGGCCAGAAACTTGCACTTTGATACCTTCAGCACCCATGCGCATTGTAGAAGCGATAGCCATCTTAACAGCACGGCGGTAAGCGATTTTGCCTTCGACTTGGCGAGCGATGTTGTTAGCTACGATAACAGCATCTAGGTCAGGGCGTTTTACTTCAAAGATATTGATTTGAACATCTTTATCAGTAATTTTCTTCAGTTCTTCTTTCAACTTGTCAACTTCTTGTCCACCCTTACCGATAATTAAACCAGGGCGAGCAGTGCAGACTGTGATAGTAACAAGTTTAAGTGTACGTTCAATAATGATTCTTGAAAGACTGGCTTTTGCAAGACGGGCGTTAAGATATTTACGAATCTTGCTATCTTCGAGAAGTGTATCACCGTAGTTATCACCACCGTACCAGTTAGAATCCCAACCGCGAATAATACCGAGGCGGTTGCTAATTGGATTAGTTTTTTGTCCCATCTTGATTAGTCTTGATTTTCGTTATTATTTTTAGTATCAACAAACAACGTCACGTGGTTAGAACGTTTGCGAATACGATATCCGCGACCTTGAGGAGCGGTACGCAATCTTTTGAGCATACGAGCAGAGTCTACATAAACTGTGCTCACATATAAATTGCTGTTTTCTGCTTTTTCACCTGTTTTTTGTTCCCAGTTAGCAATAGCAGAGCGAAGCAATTTTTCCATTTTATTAGAAGCCTCTTTTGTAGAGAATTTAAGTACGCTAAGTGCTTTGTTCACTTCCATACCGCGAATCATATCAGCTACGAGACGCATTTTACGTGGAGAGGTAGGAACGTTATTTAATTTAGCGAAATAAAGAGATTTGAGGGCTTCCTTTCTATTTTCGGCAGATAATCTTTTTCTTGCACCCATTTTATTTCTGTTTTTTTATTTTACAAAATTTACTTTAACGGGTAATAATTATTTTTTCTTACCACCGTGACCACGGAATGTACGAGTAGGAGAAAATTCACCAAGTTTGTGACCTACCATATTTTCTGTGACATACACAGGGATGAATTTATTACCGTTATGAACTGCAATTGTATGACCTACGAAATCAGGAGAAATCATAGAAGCACGAGCCCATGTTTTAACAACGACTTTTTTGCCGCTTTCATTCATGTCAAGCACTTTTTTCTCAAGTTTCAAGTTGATGTATGGTCCTTTTTTTAATGAACGACTCATATTAATTTACTGTTCTTTTAGGGATTATTTTTTCTTTCTTTCAATTATGTATTGGCTAGTTTGTTTTTTAGGGTGACGTGTTTTCTTACCCTTAGCCAACAAGCCTTTACGAGAACGTGGGTGACCACCTGATTGACGACCTTCACCACCACCCATTGGGTGATCTACTGGGTTCATAGCAACGCCACGAACGCGAGGACGACGACCTAACCAGCGAGTGCGACCAGCTTTACCTGATCTTTCGAGAGCGTGGTCTCCATTACCAACAGTACCAACTGTAGCACGGCAAGTGCCGAGAATTTTACGAGTTTCGCCTGAAGGCAATTTCACGATTACATACTTGTCTTCACGAGAAGTGATTTGAGCGAAAGTACCTGCAGAACGAACGAGAGCAGCTCCTTGACCTGGACGAAGTTCAATGTTGTGAACGATAGTACCAAGTGGAATATTTTGAAGTGGAAGTGAGTTACCAACTTCAGGAGCAACGTTTTCGCCTGAAAGAACAACTTGACCAACTTGCAATCCATTAGGTGCAAGAATGTAGCTTTTTTCACCATCAGCATAGAAGAGAAGAGCGATGCGAGCAGAACGGTTTGGATCGTACTCGATAGTCTTCACTGTAGCTGGAATAGTATCTTTGCTACGTTTGAAATCAATTACTCTGTATTTTCTCTTGTGACCGCCACCAATGTAGCGCATTGTCATTTTACCGGTGTTATTACGACCACCTGTTTTAGAGAAACCTCCAACAAGAGATTTTTCTGGAGTACTCGCAGTAATTGAGTCGAATGCTCCAATAATCTTATGTCTTTGACCCGGTGTAGTTGGGTTCAATTTACGTACAGCCATTTCTATTTATTAAATGTTGCTATAAAAATCAATTGTATCTCCTTCTTTCAATGTTACGATTGCTTTTTTATAAGTAGCAGTCATACCATTGATGATGCCAGCTTTAGTATAGCGGCTTTTTTTCTTACCATGGTAGTTTGAAGTGTTAACATCAACAACTGTCACGTTATACATTTCTTCTACCGCTTTTTTGATTTCAATTTTGTTAGCAGAGTGAGCAACTTGGAAGCCAACACGATTGAATTTTTCGCTTATTTGCGTCATCTTTTCAGTGACGATTGGTTTAATAATAATTCCCATAGTTTTACTCCTTATGCATTAAAATGTTGATCAATTCCGGCAAGAGTTGCTTCAGTCAATACTACAGCATTACAATTAAGAATTGTGTAAGTATTTAATTCTGAAACTGTTATTACATTAGTCTTTTGTAAATTTCGAGCTGACAAATATACGAATTTATTTGCTTCTGGCAAAATAACTAACGATTTTTTATCATTAATCTTCAAATTATTTGTCATTTGTACGAAATCTTTTGTTTTTGGTGCATCAAACTGTATATTATCCACAATAACAATCTCACCTTGAGCTGCTTTATAAGCAAGAGCAGATTTACGAGCAAGTTGTTTCAATTTTTTGTTAAGTTTGAAGCTATAGTTACGTGGTTTAGGACCAAAAACGCGAGCACCACCAACGAGTACTGGAGAGTTGATATCACCACGACGAGCGCCGCCACCACCTTTTTGACGACCGAGTTTTTTAGTTGAACCAGAAATCTCAGAACGTTCTTTTGATTTGTGAGTACCTTGACGTTGATTTGCCAAATATTGTTTAACATCCAAATAAATAGCGTGATCATTTGGCTCAATACCGAAAATAGAATCGTTTAATGTAACTTTTCTTCCGGTGTCTTCTCCTTTGATATTATATACACTAAGTTCCATTATTTCTCAATTAATACGATTGAACCTTTTGCGCCTGGCACTGAACCTTTCACGAGAAGAAGGTTGTGTTCTGGCATAACTTTAATCACTTGAAGGTTTTGCATAGTAACGCGATCGCCACCTGTACGACCAGCCATACGCATACCTTTAAATACTCTTGAAGGGTAAGATGATGCACCAAGAGAACCCGGAGCACGAAGACGGTTATGTTGACCGTGAGTTGTTTGACCCACACCACCGAAACCGTGACGTTTTACAACACCTTGGAAACCTTTACCTTTAGAAGTACCAATTACGTTTACGAAATCTTCTTCTGTGAAGAGATCCACTGTAATTGCATCGCCCAATTTGAATTCACCTTCGAATCCTGAGAATTCTACGAGGTTACGTTTAGGGGTAGTGCCCGATGCAGCAAAGTGCCCCATTTCTGCCTTGTTAGTGTGTTTCTCTGTTTTGTCTTCGAAACCGAGTTGAAGAGCAGCATAGCCGTCTTTTTCTACAGTTTTGATTTGAGTAACCACGCAAGGACCTACTTCGATTACAGTACATGGCAAGTTACGGCCATCTGCAACGAATACGGAAGTCATTCCGATTTTTTTTCCAATTAATCCTGGCATTTTTGTTAGAATTAAATAATGATTGATAAATAAGGACCTATAGGCTCAAAATTGGCTCTGGGTAAAGCATAATGAGCTTGGACCCGAAAAATTAAAAATTTTTGATTTGGGGATACATCCCCGATATTTTGTGAAAAGCTAAATGCTTAAATAGTTATCAAACTTTGATTTCAACTTCAACACCTGAAGGCAATTCAAGTTTCATAAGAGCATCAACAGTTTTTGCAGTTGAGCTATAGATATCGATAAGACGTTTGTAAGATGAAAGTTCGAATTGTTCACGTGATTTTTTGTTAACGAAAGTAGAACGGTTAACAGTAAAGATACGTTTGTGAGTTGGCAATGGAATTGGACCAGAAACTACAGCACCTGTAGCTTTCACTGTACGAACGATTTTTTCTGCTGATTTGTCAACAAGATTGTGATCGTAAGATTTAAGTTTGATACGAATTTTTTGACTCATGTCTTTTTGGTTATAAAAATTAAATTATTAATAAAGAAAAAGTATAAAGTGTAGTGGGCTAAGAGTCATTCGCTAACCCACTACAATATTTTTTATTAGAGGAGGTCTACTCTACCTTGTGCAGCTTCAACTACTGGTTTAGCGATAGAAGAAGAAACTTCTGCATAGTGAGAGAATTCCATTGATGAAGTAGCACGACCTGAAGTAATAGTACGGAGAGCAGTAACATAACCGAAGAGTTCAGAAAGTGGCACTTTCGCTTTAACGATACGTGCACCTGTACGGCTTGATTCCATACCTTCAACTTGACCACGGCGTTTGTTCAAGTCACCGATAACGTCACCCATAGATTCTTCTGGAGTAACAACTTCAAGTTTCATGATTGGTTCCATAAGAACTGGACGTGCTTTAGCGCAAGCATTTTTGAATGCGAATTGAGCACAAAGTTCGAATGACAATTGGTCAGAGTCAACTGGGTGGAATGAACCATCAACAAGAACTACTTTAAGAGTATCGAGTGGGAAACCAGCAAGAACACCATTTTTCATAGCTGCTTGGAAACCTTTTTGTACTGATGGGATATATTCTTTTGGGACGTTACCACCTTTAACTTCGTCAACGAATTGAAGTGAACCTTCGAAACCTTCATCAACTGGACCAACTTTAACGATGATATCAGCGAATTTACCACGACCACCAGATTGTTTTTTGTAAACTTCGCGGAGGTCAACTGTTTGAGTGATTGCCTCTTTGTAAGATACTTGTGGACGACCTTGGTTACATTCTACTTTGAATTCACGTTTGAGACGGTCGATAATAATTTCAAGGTGAAGCTCACCCATACCTGAGATAACTGTTTGACCTGTTTGTTCGTCAGTTTTAACAGTAAATGTAGGGTCTTCTTCAGCGAGTTTACCAAGACCAATACCAAGTTTATCGAGGTCAGCTTGAGATTTAGGCTCAACTGCAATACCGATCACTGGATCTGGGAAGTCGATAGACTCAAGTACGATTTGTTGGTTTTCGTCGCAAAGTGTATCACCTGTACGAATATCTTTGAAACCTACACCTGCTCCGATATCACCAGCAGACACTTCTTCAACAGGATTTTGTTTGTTAGAGTGCATTTGGAAAAGACGTGAGATACGTTCTTTTTTACCTGAGCGAGCGTTGAATACGTAAGAACCAGCTTCGAGTTTACCAGAATATACTCTGAAGAAGCAGAGACGACCTACATATGGGTCAGTAGCGATTTTGAACGCAAGAGCTGTCAATGGTTCGCTTTCATCTGGTTTACGAGTAAGTTCTTTTTCTGGATCGCGTGGGTCATTACCTGTGATAACTGGGTTATCGAGTGGAGATGGAAGGTATTGACAAACTGCATCGAGAAGTGGTTGAACACCTTTGTTTTTGAATGAAGAACCGCAGATGATTGGGTTGATTTCCATTGCGAGAGTAGCTTTACGCACTGCAGCGCGAATTTCATCTTCTGTGATAGTTGCAGGATCTTCGAAATATTTTTCCATCAAAGCATCATCGAAAGAAGCGATAGTTTCGAGCATTTTATCTCTCCATTCTTCAGCTTCTGCGAGGAGGTCTGCTGGGATTTCTTCTACTGAGTAGTCAGCACCCATTGATTCATCGTGCCAGTAGATAGCTTTCATACGGATAAGGTCAACTACACCTTTGAAAGTTTCTTCAGCACCGATTGGAATTTGAATTGGGCAAGGGTTTGCACCAAGAACTTCTTTGATTTGAGTTACAACGTCGAAGAAGTTAGCACCTGAACGGTCCATTTTGTTAACGTAACCGATACGTGGCACATTATATTTGTCAGCTTGACGCCATACTGTTTCTGATTGAGGCTCAACACCACCAACAGCACAGAATGTAGCCACAGCACCATCGAGGATACGGAGTGAACGTTCTACCTCTACAGTAAAGTCAACGTGGCCCGGAGTGTCAATCAAGTTGATACGATATTGTTTGTTTGCATAGTTCCAGCGAGTTGTTGTAGCCGCTGAAGTAATAGTAATACCACGTTCTTGCTCTTGAGCCATCCAGTCCATAGTAGCCGAACCATCGTGTGTTTCACCGATTTTGTGAGTAAGACCAGTATAGAAAAGAATACGTTCTGAAGTGGTAGTTTTACCGGCATCGATGTGAGCCATGATACCGATATTACGAGTGAGTGATAAATCGTGTTTTGCCATTTTCTTACAAAATTAAGAATTAGAAACGGAAGTGTGCAAAAGCACGGTTAGCTTCAGCCATACGGTGAATTTCTTCTTTACGTTTGAAAGCACCACCTTGGTTGTTGAAACCATCAACGATTTCAGCAGCAAGTTTATCAGCCATAGAACGACCTGCACGTTTACGAGCGTAAAGGATAAGGTTTTTCATTGAGATAGACTCTTTACGATCTGGGCGGATTTCTGTTGGAACTTGGAAAGTAGCACCACCAATACGACGAGATTTAACCTCTACTTGTGGAGTTACATTTTCAAGAGCTTTTTTCCAAATTTCGAGAGAAGATTTTTCTTCGTTTGGAAGTTTAGTTTTTACGATTTCGAGAGCACCGTAAAATATGTCGAAAGCAATAGATTTTTTGCCGTCATACATGAGGTGATTTACAAATTTAGTCACCTTAACTTCGTTAAAAACTGGGTCTGGAAGAACCACACGTTTTTTAGGAGTTGCTTTTCTCATTGTTAGTTAAAAACTTTTTGTTTTTGTCTTTGGTTGTTTTTTATGTCTTCAAACTCGTCGCTACGAGTTTTACTCAACCTTCATCTATACCAAATATCAAAAACCTTGTTAATTAAATCGTTTAGTTTAAGACTTTACGTCTTTTAGAAAAAGAAAGTTTAAAAAAGAGGGTTGTGTCGATTATTTTTTCTTAGCTGGAGCTGCTTGACCTGGTTTAGGACGTTTAGCACCATATTTAGAACGACGTTGTGTACGACCTGCTACACCTGCAGTATCCAATGTACCACGAACAATGTGGTAACGTACACCTGGAAGGTCTTTTACACGACCACCGCGAACAAGCACAATTGAGTGCTCTTGCAAGTTGTGACCTTCACCTGGGATGTAGGCATTCACCTCTTTTGTGTTAGTTAAACGAACACGTGCAACTTTACGCATAGCCGAGTTAGGCTTTTTAGGCGTAGTAGTATAAACACGAACGCAAACACCACGGCGTTGTGGACATGAATCCAACGCTGGTGATTTACTTTTGTCTTCGAGACTTACCCTTCCTTTTCTAACTAATTGTTGAATTGTAGGCATTTCTTTTTGATTTTTAATATTTAAACTTTTATCTTCTTTTCCCACTTTTGGGCATGCAAAGTTACGACTTTTTTCTGAAATGACAATGATTTTCAGTACTTTTTTTACAAAAATTTTACATACCCCCTATTTTATTGGCTTTTCAAGAACATGTTTTACAACA
>JAFYSF010000064.1 GCA_017559505.1 Paludibacteraceae bacterium
AATATACTATAAATATACTATAAATATACTATAAATATACTATAAATATACTATAAATATACTATAAATATACTATAACCTTATCTGCGCATAATCCCTTCTTTTGGCTCAATATAAAAATTCTGCATATTCCGGGCTATCTGGAGATTCAGGGCAATCCGAAAATAAAAATAATAAAACGGGGAAGCATAAGTCTTGATCCGAGGTAAAAATTTATAGAAGTCCCCTAATGTTAATTCGATATCAACACCGAAAGTAACCAATGTAGTTTAACGTCAGTTCGATGTAAGATGCCGAATGGTTATCCGTGTCATCTGCAGAGCGATTTTTGCATAGCAAAAGAGCGAATCGAATAATAAAGAAGAAAAAATCTATAAATTCTTGCGATAAGCGAGGGCAATTAAGTTTACTTAAATTGCCGAGCGTAGCAAGAATCTTGAGCGAAGCGAAAAAATCTGTGTTATCTGTGGGAGATAAGTAATAAAATTCCGTGTGTTCTGTGCATTCCGTGAGAGTAAAATTATATTGAACTCTCTTTTTTATTTCAACTTTTTTTTGTATCTTTGTGGTCTGAAGTTTAATCTTACTATTATCATACTATGAAATCTTTAAAATCTATTTTCTTTGCGGTTGGCTTATTGCTATCGACAATGAGCTTCGCAGCTAATGTTATCCCTAACAATGAGGGAGTTAACCTTTTCTATGAATTAAACAACGAAACTAAATTGGCTACCCTTGTAGCATCTGAAGGTGATGCCTACAGAGGAGTTGTAAACATTCCCGAAAACGTAACATTCGAAGGCGTAACCTACGATGTCGCAACTATAGCAAAAGAAACATTCAAAGATTGCAAAGATTTAACAGAAATATCTATTCCTAAGACTGTTACTAAAATTGGTGGTCATGCATTCAAAGGTTGCGACAACCTTCGCACTGTCAATTACAATGCCAACAACTGTGCTTCGGCTGCCGATGTCAAAGGCAAATCGGTATATTCAGCTTTCGAAGATTGTAAATCAATCACTACCGTAAATTTCGGTGGCGACGTTGTCATCATTCCTGAATATTTGTTCTGGGGTTGTACAGGTTTGACTGAAGTAACTATCCCTGAAAACGTGCAACAAATTGGTGGTGCAGCATTTATGGATTGTAAGGCTATCAGCAAAATCACTATCAATGCAATCAAATGCATCCGCATGAGTTCTGACAACAATCGCCCTGCATTTGTTGGTGCTCCAATCACTACTGTAGAGTTTGGTCCATTAGCCACTACTATTCCTGATTATGCATTTTATGGTTGTAAAACACTCACTTCAGTAACTATTCCTGAAAATATCACAGCAATCGGTGGTGCTGCATTCCAAAATTGCCCTAACCTCACAACCGTAGTGTTCAATGCTCGCAATTGCACTGTTGCTCACACTATTTTGGGCGACAATGTTACTCCTGCATTCAACAACCCAGCTATTACTCGCGTAGAATTTGGTCCTATGGTTAATAATATCCCTAACTATATTTTCTGGGGTTGCAAAGGTATCACTGATGTCGTTTTTGGCGATAACATCGAAACTATCGGACAATCTGCATTTTATGGATGTACATCACTAAATAATATCACTATTCCTGAAGGCGTTACATCAATTGGCGGTCGTGCTTTTGCCAACTGTAAATCTCTCAACACTATCACATTCAACGCTCTAAATTGCGTGAATATGGTAACTATGGAAAACAACGTACCTATGCCTGCATTCGAAAATAATGCTTTAAGTGCTGTGAATTTTGGCAACAAAGTAGAAGTTATTCCTGATTATGCGTTCTCTAATTGCCCTAATTTGAAAACTTTCACTATTCCTGCTTCAGTGCGTCATATTGGCTACAAAGCATTCTTCGGTTGTAAAGCATTGCAATCTGTAACTATCCCTGAGGGAGTTACTTCTATCGGTGGTTTAGCTTTTGCTGATTGTAATGCGCTTGTCGATGTTATCTTCAATGCTACTCGTTGCACAGGTGCATCTAAAATCGAAAATGGTCAACCTCTCTCAGCATTCCACAATTCTAAATCAATAAAAAATGTAACTTTTGGTGCTGATGTCGAAACTTTGCCTGACTATCTATTCTTCGGTTGTTCAAGTCTCAATACTGTCAATATCCCTCGCAAAGTAAAAACTATTGGTAATAATACTTTTGCGGGCTGTATCAACTTGACAACAATCAATTACAATTCAGAACGTTGCGAAGAAACTTTGGCTTTCAATGGTTGCTCTGTTGTGAATCTCACTGTTGGCAACAACGTAAAATCTATTCCTAATTTCGCATTTACCGATTGCGTCCGTTTGAATGATTTTGTTTTGCCATCAACTGTCGAAAATATTGGTAAATACGCATTCAAAGGTTGTGCTAATATCAAAAAAATCACTCTCCCTGAGCAACTTAAAACTATCGAAGGTGGTGCTTTTGAGGATTGTGGCAACTTACGCGAAGTATATTTCAATGCTATCGATTGTAAAGCTATCGTGGAATACTCTGATAATGCCCTCAAACAAGATAATTCACCATTGTTGGCAGAATTAGCAAATCCAGAAAAGTATGCAAACGAGCAACTCGCTGCTATTGACTCTCAACTCTTTATTATCCCTGTATTCCACAATACAAGTCTCCGTAAAGTGATTCTTGGCCCAAAAGTTGAAACTATTTCTGATTATATGTTCTACCAATGCCACGACATCGAAGAGGCTACATTCAATAAAGTATTGAAAACTATTGGTAAATTCGCCTTCTACGAAGCTCGCTCGCTCCGTTCTATCTATCTCCCAGAAACTTTGGAAACTCTTGGTGGTGCTTCATTTGGCGAATGCGAATTGTTGGCGACAATCGACTTTAATGCTATCAATTGCACATCTGCATCTACAATCGAAGGCGACAGCGTGCTATATCCATTCATTGGTGATAATGATATCTTCACAGTAATTATTGGTAAAAAAGTAACTTCTCTCCCTGAGGGCATTTTCTACAACTGCCAATATCTCTCAGAAGTAGCAATATCAAGAAGCATTACATCTCTCGGAGGTCTCGCTTTTGGCAATTGCCCAGAACTCTCACTTGTCTATTTCGATGCTACCGAATGTCCTAACGCTCATAGCACTATCAATGGCAAAAATTATGGCCCATTCGAAGGCTGCAACAATTTGACAGAAGCAAGCATCAGTGCAAAAATCAACACTTTGCCTGACTATCTATTCTCTGGTTGTGCTGGATTGAAAAAAATCGAATTGCCTGAAAAGGTTACTCGCATTGGTGACTATGCTTTCCGTGGATGTCTTGGATTAAAGAAAATTATCATCCCTGAAACTGTCGAAACTATTGGTGATGGTGCATTTATGAATTCTGGCCTTACTGCAATATCTATCCACGAATTCTTATCTGAAATTGGCGAAGGTGCATTCGATGGTTGTAAATCTCTCACAAAAATTACGCTTAAAAAGAAAAATAAATACTACACTATGGTCGGCACTTCTCTCTACACTGCCGATAAATCTACTCTCGTAGCAAAACCAGGTGGAAGATAATTAAAGTTAAAAATAAGCCGTAATTGTTAATAATTCATTACAAAAACAACAACGAACCCTTATTTTCTGTAACTTTGTATCTCGATTTCACTAATAACTATTCACTAATCACTAATAACTAAATAAAATGTCATTATATTGGATTATTTTTATCGGCACTGCCATAGCAAGTTGGGTTGTTCAGTCATCGCTACAATCTAAATTCAAAAAATACTCTCAAGTACCTCTTCCTTATGGGATGACTGGTGCCGATGTTGCACGCAAAATGTTACGCGACAATGGTATAACTGACGTACAAGTTACTCATACTCCAGGCCATCTCACTGACCACTACAACCCTCAAACTAAAGTTGTAAATCTCAGCGAAAGTGTCTATAATTCATGTTCAATTGCTGCAGCCGCTGTTGCTGCTCACGAGTGTGGTCATGCTTTGCAACATGCTCATGCTTATGCTCCATTGCAAATGCGTTCTGCTCTTGTGCCTGTTGTAAGTTTTGCTTCTCAATGGGTTATGTGGATTATTCTTGCTGGTATGTTGCTTATCGAAAGTTTTCCAAGTCTCATGCTTTTCGGAATCGTGCTATTTGCAATGACTACACTATTCAGTTTTATTACTCTTCCAGTAGAAATCAACGCAAGTCAACGTGCTGTCAAATGGCTTCTCACTGCAGGTATTACAAACGACCGCACTACTGGTATGGCTGAATCAGCTCTCCGCTCTGCAGCTTACACCTATGTAGTAGCAGCCCTCAGTTCTCTTGCAACTCTTCTCTACTACATCATGATTTTCCTTGGCAGAAGAGACTAAGTCATTCCTCATTCCTTATTTCTAACTCCTCATTCCTAATTAAAATTATGCTTTCAATAATAGTAGCAATCGACCAAAATAATGGCATCGGCAAAGACAACACTATGCCTTGGCATCTAAGCGATGACCTCCGCCGTTTCAAAGCCATAACTATGGGTTACACCGTAATTATGGGTCGCAACACATGGTTATCTCTCCCTTTCAAACCTCTCAAGGGGCGTCGCAACATTGTAATATCAACCAATATGCCCGAAACCGATGGTTGCGAAATAGCTCGCTCTATCGAGGAGGCTCACAATATGATTGCCCACGAGGAGCAAGCCTTCATCATGGGTGGTGCTCGCATCTATCAGCAAACTATCGATATCGCCGACGAATTAATTGTAACTCACATCCACAAATCTTTCGACGGTATTGATACCTATTTCCCTGCAATCGACCCAACCAAATGGGAAATAAAAGAGCAATCCGAAATCCTATTCGACGAGAACTCACAACTCGAATATCAATACATAACCTATAGTCGCATTAAATGACCGCAAGAAAAAAATCAAAATTCAAATACAACTTAATTCTCCTCAACGAATCTACGCTTGAGGAGGTTTTTCGTATTAAGACCTCTAAGCTATCCTTCACGTTAGCTCTTGGTCTATTCACTCTCATATCTTTCACATTGCTCTCTGTCATCATCTTCGTCACTCCTATAAAACACATGCTTCCGGGGTATGCCGACGTATCTGTTCGCGAAGATGTACTCATCGAGGCTCAACGCGTTGACTCTCTCGAAACTATAACGCAAAACAACCAGCGTCAACTGCTCATAATCAAAAACATAATTGCCGACAACATCCAATTCGATTCCATTCCAACGCTCGACTCTACTGATATCGAAAAATGGAATAATCTCCCTCTGATTGCCGGCTCTGCCGAAAGCGAATTCATCAAACAATACGAAGACGAAAACGCCTTCAATGTGGTATACGACAATACTGTATCGCTAAAAGAAGAGGCAGTCGTATTCATTGCTCCAGCAGTAGGCTCTATAACACAACATTTTACGACTAACAACAATGCTATAACAATCATCTGTCCAGCAAACACACCAGTTCTTGCCCCTCAGGACGGACATGTCATACTCGCCAACTATCACCCTACCGATGGATACACTATCATCATCCATCACGACAATGGCTACGTATCTATATTCCATCAATTAGGCGAAAAACTCTGCAACATTGGCTCTGAGGTAAAAGTAGGCGAAGCCATCGCATTTGCAGGCTCTAAAGACAACAAAAAACAAGACTCTCAAATACAATACGAACTATGGCACAACGGAGTAGCAATCAACCCCGAAGACCAAATCGTATTCTAAAACCCAAAATCTCAAATACACATTCTCATTGTGTATTCTCGTTTCTTACCCTCAAGCAAGGTGCAAGCAACCTTCAAGCAAGAAAACAGTCATAAACCAACACCCACTCACAATGTGTATTTGACGATTCAGTAATCAAAAAAAACAAACAAAATGAAACAATCTTTAGCTATACTTGGCTCAACAGGCTCCATAGGCACTCAAACCCTCGACGTAGTTCGCGAAAATCCTGACCTCTTCGATGTCTATGCCATCACTGCCAACAACAGTATAGACAAACTTATAGCCCAAGCGCGAGAATTCAATCCCGAAGTTGTAGTCGTAGGCAACGAAGCCCATTACTCTGCTCTCAAAGAAGCTCTCGCCGATCTTCCTATCAAAGTATTCGCAGGTCGCGATGCTATAGCCCAAGTCGCAGCAATGGATGCCGTAACCACAGTCGTTACTGCAATGGTAGGCTATTCTGGTCTTGCCCCAACAATCGCTGCTGTCAAAGCTGGCAAACGCATAGCCCTTGCCAACAAAGAAACTCTTGTCGTTGCTGGCGACCTCATTACTCGCCTCGTGCAAGAATATCATGCAGCCATCCTCCCTGTCGATTCTGAACATGGAGCAATCTTCCAATGTCTTGTAGGCGAGCACGACGACGAGGTCGAAAAAATCATACTCACTGCCTCTGGCGGACCATTCCGCAACTATTCGCTCGAACAGCTCCGCCATGTCAAAGCTGCCGATGCTCTCAAACATCCTACTTGGCAAATGGGTGCAAAAATCACTATCGACTCTGCCACTCTCATGAACAAAGGTTTCGAAGTCATTGAGGCTAAATGGCTCTTCGGGCTCCGTCCCGACCAAATCGACGTGGTCATCCATCCTCAATCTATCATTCACTCGATGGTGCAATTCCGCGATAGTAGCATCAAAGCACAAATGGGGCTACCCGACATGCGTTTGCCTATCCAATACGCTCTAACTTATCCTACGCGCGTGCAAGCATCATTCGAGCGTCTCGACTTCGCCAAATGCACCAGCCTTACTTTCGAACAACCCGACACCACTCGTTTCCGCAATCTCGCTCTTGCATTCGAGGCTCTAAACAAAGGTGGCAATATGCCTTGCGTACTCAATGCTGCCAACGAAGTAGTTGTTGCAGCCTATCTCAACGACCAAATCGGGTTCCTCGAAATGAGTAATGTCATCGAGCAAGTCATGTCTCGTATGGCATTCATCTCTCAACCTACCTACGAAGACTACGTAGCCTGCGACCGCGAAGCTCGCATCCTCACTTCAGAGTTTTTGTTATAAGCGAAAGCAACGAAATTTATTTCAGTTGCCGAGCGGAGCAAAAATCACGACTGAAAGGAGTAATTTTTGCGATAAGAAAATCATGTTCTCATGTCTTCATGTCTAATAAAAAAGTCTTCATGTCTAAAAAATCATAAAAAATGGAAACAGTCTTAATTAAAGCCCTTCAATTAGTATTATCACTCTCAATTCTCGTCTTTGTTCACGAACTTGGACACTTTGGATTTGCTCGTATATTCAAAGTTCGTGTCAATAAATTCTATCTATTCTTCAACCCAAATTTCTCTATATTCAGAGCAAAAAAAATCAATGGCAAATGGCAATTCCGCTTCTTTGCTAAAAACTTACCTGATCACACTCGCCAATCTGTTGACGAATTTGGTGTTCCTCGCACCGATAAGAAAGGTCGTCCTGTCATGGAACCAGCACCTCTCAGCGAACTCGAAGATGGCGATTGGCGCAAATATCCCGAAACTACAGAGTGGGGTATAGGTTGGGTTCCACTCGGAGGCTATTGTACTATCGATGGCATGGCTGACGAAACTACCGATGCTTCTATGCTCTCTGCCGAAGTAAAACCTTGGGAATTCCGCTCTCGTCCAGCTTGGCAACGTATGTTCATCATCGCCGGTGGTGTACTCATGAATTTCATCACTGCTGCTATCATCTATGCTATGATGCTCTATGCTTGGGGCGAAAGCTATGTCCCTACGCAAGAAGCTTACCTTGGTTATGACTATTGCCAAACTGCTCTCAACAATGGTTTCCAAAATGGCGACCGCATACTCACTGTCAATGGTGAAACTATTGAGCTTGAACGCGATATTGTCAACAAAATAGTAATCGAGGGTAAATGTAATGTAGTAGTTCTTCGTAATGGCGAGGAGGTAAATATCATACTTCCAAAAGACTTTGGTGAACAAATCGTGGCAGCTAACGATGCAAAATTAACATCTCTACGCTTTCCTTTTGTTGTAGAAACTATTGCACCTAACACACCTGCCGAAGCTGCCAATATTCAGCCAAATGATAGCATCGTCGGTATCAATGGTGCCTCTTTTCCTGCCTATAGCGACATTGTTGCTGAATTAGATAAATACAAAGGCGAAACTATTACGCTTGATTTTATGCGTGCCGACTCACTCATGCACGCTTCTATCGCTTTGACTGAAGATGGCAAAATGGGTGTACAAATCAAGAATCCTACTCCATATTTCAAATCGAAACAAATCGAATATGGTTTCTTCGAATCTTTCCCTGCTGGTATTATCAAAGGTTGGGAAGGTTTAGTTAGTTACATCAAACAATTCCGTCTTGTATTCACCAAGGCTGGTGCTCAGTCTGTTGGTGGATTTGTGGCTATTGGCAATATGTTCCCTGCTACTTGGGATTGGAGCATATTTTGGAGCTTCACTGCATTTATCTCTATTGCATTGGCATTTATGAACTTCCTACCTATCCCAGTGCTCGATGGTGGCTATTTCCTTATGCTCATCTACGAAATGCTCACTGGTCGCAAACCAAGCGACAAATTCATGGAAGTAGCATCTAACGTAGGTATGTTCCTACTCCTTGCCCTACTTATCTTTGCCAACGGCAACGACCTCATCAAACTTATATTAGGAAAATTCTAAAAAATTTGAAATTTAGAGTCGAAAGTTCAATTAACTTTCAACTTTCAACTCTCAACTCTCAACTTTCAACTTGAATAATGGTTTATTTACAAGTAGAAAATCTCACCAAATCATTTGGCGACCGCCTACTATTCGAAAATATCAGTTTTGGTATTGACCAAGGGCAGCGAGTAGCTCTCATTGCCCAAAATGGCACAGGCAAAACTACTTTACTTAATCTGCTTACTGGTCGCGAATCTCAAGATAGTGGCACTATTACCTATCGTCGCGATATTCGTGTTGGTTGTCTTACTCAAGATCCCGATTTTCAACCAGGGATGACAGTAAGTCAAGCCTGCTTTGCTTCTGACAACGACGTAGTTAAAGCCATTGCCCTTTACGAAAATCTTATATCAAAACTCTCAACAAGTGAGGCAAAAGGAGTTGAACCCTCTCAACTCTCAATTCTCAACTCTCAACTCCAATTGGCTATGGCTGATATGGATCGCCTCAATGCATGGGATTATGAAGTGCGTATCAAGCAAATTCTTGGTAAGCTTAATATACATAATCTTGAGCGGCCTGTAGAACAATTATCTGGTGGTCAACAAAAGCGTCTTGCTCTTGCCAATGTGCTTATTACTGAGCCTGACTTAATCCTCCTTGATGAGCCTACCAACCACCTCGATCTCGAAATGGTCGAATGGCTTGAAGAGTTTCTCAATCACTCAAAAATGACCATTCTTATGGTCACTCACGACCGCTATTTCCTTGATAATGTCTGCACCGATATTCTTGAAATAGACCAACATCAGCTTTTCCATTATAAAGGCAATTATAGCTATTATCTTGAAAAGCGAGAAGCTCGTATAGCAAATTTCAATGCCGAAACTGCTCGTGCTCAAAATCTCTATCGCACTGAACTCGATTGGATGCGCCGCCAACCTCAAGCGCGTGGCCATAAGTCACGTTCTCGAATCGATGCTTTCTACGAAATTGAGCAACGTGCCAAACAGCGTATTGTTGAAAAACAGGTCTCTCTTGGTGTAAAATCAGCATATCTTGGTTCTAAAATATTCGAAGCACAATATATAAGCAAGGCTTTTGGCGACTACAAAATCCTTGATAATTTCTATTACAACTTCTCTCGATACGAAAAACTCGGCATTGTGGGTAAAAATGGTACGGGTAAATCCACCTTCCTTAAGATGCTTCTTGGCGAAGTTGCTCCCGATAGTGGTCGTTTCGATATTGGCGAGACTGTAAAGTTTGCCTATTATAGTCAATCTGGCATACAGTTCAACGATGGCATGAAGGTGATTGATGCTGTGCGCCAAATAGCTGAAGAAGTCGACCTTGGTGGCGGTCGTAAAATGACTGCTACTCAATTTCTCACTCACTTCTTATTTCCTCCTGAAAAACAACACGACTACATAGCCAAACTATCAGGTGGAGAACGTCGTCGCTTGTATCTATGCACTGTGTTGATGCGTAGTCCTAACTTCATTATTCTTGATGAGCCTACTAACGACCTTGATATTGCAACACTCAACGTGCTTGAGGACTACCTAATTAGTTTCAAAGGCTGTGTCATTGTTGTCAGTCACGACCGTTTCTTCATGGATAAGGTCGTTGACCACATGCTCGTATTTCAAGGAGATTGTAAAATCAAGGATTTCCCTGGCAATTATACTGACTACCGCCAATGGAAAGAGCTCAAAGATGAGGAAGAGCGCGAAAGTAGGGATACGGCGCGCCGTGTCCTAACGAGCGAAGCGAGTACAAAAGGGGTACAACAAGTTACAACCACCAACCAAAAGCGCAAGCTCTCTTTCAACGAAAAGCGTGAATACGAACAGCTAACTAAAGATATAGAATCACTCGAAAAAGAAAAATCTGAATTAGAATCGGCTCTTGCCTCTGGCTCTCTTTCAAACGACGAATTACTACAAAAGTCTCAACGATTCCAAGAAGTAACCGATCTACTTGATGAAAAAGAACTCCGTTGGCTCGAACTTGACGAACTAAACTAAATATTATGAAAAGATTATTATTCTCACTATTGTGCATTATAAATTTTGCATTGTGTATCAATCTAAACGCCCAAGAAAAAGAATTCCGTGCCTCTTGGGTTGCTACTGTGTGGAATATCGACTGGCCTACAACAAAAATCTCAAAAGAGGGCAATGCTACTCAAATAGCAGCTCAAAAAGCCGAGTTGATAACTATTATCGAACGTGCAAAACAAGGCAATCTCAATGCCATAATGCTTCAAGTGCGCTCTCATGGCGATGCTCTCTATGAGTCATCTTACGAACCATGGATGAGTTCACTCACAGGCACTCGTGGCACTAATCCTGGCTACGATCCACTTGCTTTTGCCATAGAAGAAGCTCATAAACGTGGTATCGAACTTCATGCTTGGATCAATCCTTACCGTATTGGCGAATATTCTATTAATGCCCCTCAAGTAAAAGACTCTTGGCGTATAGGCTCTGGTTCTACAGCTTTCCTCGACCCAGGCAATCCCGATGTTCGCAAACTCACTCTCGATGTTATCACCGAAATTATTACAAAATATGACATTGATGGCATTATTTTCGATGACTACTTCTATAAATCAATGCCCGACAATGCTTATGCAGCAAACGAAACACAACAAACCACTGCTAATAATCCTTACAATTTAGACATAAACGATTGGCGTCGTGAGAATGTAAATATACTCATAAAATCTGTACTTGATAGCGTAAAAGCTCATAAGCCATATCTTCGTTTCGGTATAGGTCCTTTTGGTATTTATAGCACCAAAACTCGTTATGTTTACAATGAAAGCTACACATCTTCCGATAAAATCACTCCTGCTTCAGGTATAAGCGGACAAGACGCCTATTCTGCTCTCTATTGCGATGCTGCAGCTTGGCTCAAACGTGGCTATATCGACTATATATCACCTCAACTCTATTGGCCATCTCTCTCGACAAGTCCAAAATATAGTTCGGGACAAGACTACGAAACACTATGTAATTGGTGGAGTGATTTAGCTAAAAAATACAGTCGCCCACTTTTCACAAGTAATGATGTAGCCGAAAATAGTGGCGGTCGTTTCAATCCCCCTGCTGACATCACCAATCAAGTAAATGTCAATCGTGAAGACAATAAAGCAACAGGTATGATATTCTACAACAATTCCTATTGGCAAAATCGCGATGGCAAAAACACCTACTTCAATAGTAGCGATGAAGGGTATTTTACCTATCTTCCAGAGCATCATTTCCATCATATTGCTCTTTGGCCATCAATCTCTTGGCGTCGTGCTCCATCTGCGCCAGATTTGACAAATCTCTCTCTTGACAAAAATCAACATACTCTTACATGGGATTGCTCTAAAGAGAATTATCGCTTTGCTATCTATTGCTACGACAAAGAGTTGTCACAAAGCAAAGGTTGCGTGCCCGAAAATTTATTAGGTATCACGTATTCTACTGAATTTAACACATTAAAATACAACGACCTCTACGAAGGTAAAATTTGGAATGTGAAAATAGTTGACCGCTATGGCAATATCTACTCAGGGGCAAAAATAGAAACTGACGAACCGCAAAACCCAACTTCAATATCAACAACTCTTTCAACGTCAGCACTGCCAATCTACAATACTCCAAACGGGATACGCATCGAATTAGAAAAACGCAGCAAAATATCTATTTATAACATCAACGGACAAGTTGTTTATAAAAAAACAGCAAATAGCCCAATAAATATAAACAATCTCCCTAAAGGCATGTATATCATACAAATCGACAATCAAACACAAAAAGTAATTATATGAAAATAGGCACAAAACATTGTGCCTATTTTTTTATAAATATATATAATACACCAGAGGGTAATTCGTGAGCGAAGAAATTCAAAAAAAGACTGACTCAATATGTTGAATCAGTCTTTTTTCTGAGGTTCCTAGCAGATTCGAACTGCTGTAGACGGTTTTGCAGACCGGTGCCTAGCCACTCGGCCAAGGAACCTTGCTTTTGCGAGTGCAAAGGTACTACATTTTATTGAAACTACCAAATATTTTCGCAATTATTTTTTCTCTACTCGCTTGTTTCTGCTCATATCGCTAATTAACAGCTTCTTATAAGCTTCTTCTGCCTTGTATAGCTTATAGATTTTCTCTGCTGGCATTATTTTTTCAAGCTCTTCGAGGTAATCTGCACGCAATTGAGCAATCTTCAACGTCTGAATTCTCACCACTTTCACAGCATTTTTATACTCCTCTTCCGTTGGTTCTTCGCTCTTAAATTTCTTTGCAACGCGCATTTCACGGTAACATTCACTGGTTTCAGTTTCATTCTTTTCAAACAATACAGTAAACGCAGCTTTTTCTGTTTCAGTCAAATTCATTGCATCAACAAGAAACACCAATTTCTTTTCACGCATTTGAGCAAACCATTCCGCTCTACTCTTATGATGCTCATGCTTAGGCTTATCGCATTTCTCTTGTGCCATCATTGGCAACGACATAGCCAACACTAAAAGTAAAATTATTTTCTTCATAACAATAATTATTATCTATTTCTTAATCCTCAAAACCCACTTCAGCATCTGCCAAAGCCAACTCAAGATGATATATATCCATCATCTCAAACATCTCATCAATATAAGTTTCTTGAGCGATAATTTCAGCAGCTTGGCTATCAACGCGTTGTTGCATATTTATCAACCCCACGCCAGCCACAAACAATCCAGCAAATACCGCCGCCGATGATGCCACCAATGTAGCCAAACGGCGAAAATCAATCCTCTTACCCTTTGTCTCTGCCACAGGCTGAACATTTTGCATCTCTTCTGCCAAACGTGCATCCATACGAGCAGCAAAGTCCTCAAAATAATTTTCAGGCACTTCAAACGGCAAACGCTTATCATTCATATCCATTTCCATAATCTATTATTCAATTCACTTTCTACAACTATTGACTAACAACTATTAAAAAAGTTTAATCCTCCTCCTTAATAAATTGCTCAATTTTTTTCACAGCGATATGATACGACGCCTTCAATGCCCCCTCACTTGTGCCAGTCACCTTCGCAATCTCCTCGTATTTCATATCATCATAATAGCGCATATTAAAAACCAAACGCTGTTTCTCAGGCAACGAAAGCACAGCTCTCTGAAATTTCTTCATCATCTCATCACCCTCATAATAAGCATCAGCCTCCATTCTCGAAATCATCAACTCCTCATAATCAATCGACGTAGCCACATTCTTCAATCTCTGCTGAGCCAAAAACGTCAACGTCTCATTCGTAGCAATCCTATAAAGCCAAGTGTACAACCCACTCTCACCACGAAACGACTCCATCGACCGCCAAGCCTTCAAATAAGTATTTTGCAACACATCATCAGCATCCTCATGCACCAACACCATCTTACGAATATGCCAATACAACCGACTCTGCGTCAGCCTCACCATCTGCGAGAAAGCCCTCGAACGCGTCTTCTCGTCTTGCAACAATGGCACTATTTCTTCTAACTTTTTATCCGACATAACTATACTAATGATTGTTTTACGACTGCAAAGTTACTAAAAAATTACAACTCTTACAATAGAATAGCAAAAAAACAAATTTATAAAATTCATTTTCAATACTAATCCCACTCTTCTCAACTTCAATTCCTCATTCCCCATTCCTCATTCCTAACTCCACCTTATCTTCAACATACTATAAATATACCATAAATATACTATAAATATAGGATAAATATACTATAAATATACTATAAAGCAATCCGCGAGCAAAAAATAACCTCTCATAACCCTAAAATCAAATAATTTGTATTATCTTTGCATGATAATATGTTATAGACTATGACAACCGAAAACATCATATTAGCTTTTCTACTCACCTTAGTTGCAGGACTTTCCACAGGATTAGGTGGGCTCATTGCGTTTTTCACAAAGCGCGACAACGTACACTTTCTCACCATCGCCCTCGGCTTCTCGGCAGGCGTAATGATATTCGTATCATTTACCGACATATTCCCCGAAGCATTAAAGGGCTTCTCATCCACCTATGGCGACAAAGCAATGTTAGCCACATGCCTATCATTTTTCGGAGGGATGGGACTCATTGCCCTCATCGACTTCCTAATCCCAGAAGGCGAAAATCCCCACGAGGTGAACTATGTCGAGCAAGTCAGCAATGCCCACAATCTACGTGACTCTCGTAAATTTCACCGTATGGGCGTTATGCTCGCCCTATCTATTGCCATCCACAATTTCCCCGAAGGGTTAGCCACCTTTGCCGTATCGCTCAACGGATTAGACGTAGCTCTGCCAATAGTCATTGCCATTGCCTTGCATAATATTCCCGAAGGCATAGCCGTAGCCGTTCCAATACATCAAGCCACAGGCAATCGCTGGAAAGCTCTCCTATACTCCCTTCTTGCCGGACTATCCGAACCACTCGGAGCATTAGTCGGTTTCATCATTCTCATGCCATTTTGGAACACCACAATCGAAGCCGCAATCTTTGGCATCACCGCAGGCATTATGGTCTATATCTCTATCGACGAACTACTCCCCACCTCCGAACGCTACGGTCATCACCACCTCTCAATCATCGGCGTAGTAGCAGGCATGATATTTATGGCACTCTCTTTAGTGATACTATAACCCCAAAAATACAAAAAAAGCCATCTCCACTTATCGTGAGAGATGGCTATTTTTTTATTCATTATTTACTCAAAGCAATTAAGAAAGTATGAGGCAGCCAAACATTAGGCATATACATACATTCAGCGAATAGGGGGGCAATATCTACATCGCGGAAACCTGCAATGCCACACCCTATGCGAGTAACCAAAAAGTTGAGTTCGGGATGCTCTGCCGCATATTTAATGAAATCGTCAACGTATGGGCGAATTGTCTCCACTCCACCTTGCATAGTAGGGATAGCATAGGTTTGTCCCGTGCGCCCTACACCAATGCCCCATTCAGCACCAAATTTATCCGTAGCAATACGTGCTGCACCACCAGCATGACGACCAGCCAAATTACTGCCAAAAACAAAAATCTCGTTAGGCTTAAGCGCAGCAATCCATTCAGGAGTAATACGTGTATTTGTCATATTATTCTTCGTTTTAATTGTTATTTTAGTTTTATTAAAATTCAAGTCGGAGGGTTCCATCATGTTTCATTTTGTCGTATTGCTCTTTGTTGAAAGAGTAGAGAGTGCCAGCACGATGGCGTGCGGTTGGGTCTTTCTCTCCGAGCTCGATAAGGATGCCTGTTGCGAGCATCTTTTTTTGGAAGTTGCGACGGTCGAAATGTATTTCGAGCAGGGCTTCGTAGAGGCGTTGCAGTTGTGGAATAGAGAATTTTTGGGGTAAAAGTTCAAAGCCTATAGGTCGGAAATGGAGGTCTTCGCGTAAGCGTTTTAATGCGACACGCAGTATATGGTCGTGGTCGAATGCTAAAGCAGGTACGGCACTAAGCGGAAACCATCGAGCATCCATTGCATCGTCTTGACCTACGACAGATTCCATTTTGACTAATGCGTAAAAAGCGGTTGTTACAATTCTCCCTCGAGGGTCGCGATCTACATCCGAAAAGATACCCAATTGTTGCATATAAGGAGAGAGTAGCCCTGTTTCTTCGTGCAACTCTCGTACGGCACACTCCTCGATAGTCTCGTCCATACGCATAAATCCACCAGGAAAAGCCCAACGACCCTTATATGGCTCAATGCCTCGTTGAATCAATAACACCTGCAATTCGTAGCCATCAAATCCGAAAATCACTGCATCAGCAGTCATCGCAGCGCGTGGATATTTATATGCATAGCCTTCTGGCGTTTTAATATAATCTGGAGTCATAACTATTTATCTATAAAATGTTAAATCATACTTCTTGCATAAATCGAAGAGTAAATTTACATCGCTTACCTTCATAAAAGTAATCAAGTGCAAGTCCGAAAATATCATTTGGCGAAATGCAATCAAACATTGTCATACATGATCGCACCTTCTTTGCATCAATATTTCCTAATATATCTGAAGCTTTTTTCCCTTTGTGGGCTAATAATGCTTTTGTTATTTCTCTTATTCGCGCACCAAGAACTTCATGGGCTAAATATTGTTTAGCTTCTTTTTTGTTTATAATTCCGTAATAATTAGCCATGCTGCTATGACCTAAGCCTTTTACTTGTGGAAAAATATACCATATCCAATGGCTTATTTTTTTCCCTTGATTAATTTCATTCAATGCTTGAAAATAGCCAGCATAAGCTTCTTTTTGAGCTTCGATAAAGCGGGTAATAGTAATTTCCATAATTTTTTTAGATTAATACGACAATGAATTTTATTTTGTGTAGTTTTTACACATGCAAAGGTATGGTATTATTTTGTATCTACCAAATGTTTTGTGTAGATTTTACGCAAATGTGTTGTAATATGTTTATTTTTAGAGTGATAAATTTGTCTTTTTTAGAGGTTGGATGTTGATATTTGTGTATATTTTACACTTTTAAGGGTGGTTTTTATTGTGATTTGGAGTGTGATTTTTCGGGAAAAGATAGAAAATGGTGAATTTTTGGATATTTTGGAGAGTCTGGAACGCTTCGCTTGATTGGGGGAATACACATTGTGAGTGGGTGTCGGTTTTCGACTGTTTACTCCCCTTTGGATCGTGAACCTCCACACGCTCGGCATAACTCAAGCACGCTCGGCTCTGCCCTCACTTACGTGGAGGTTTTCTTGCTTGCAGGTTGCTTGAGGGTATTTAGAGTGAAGAATGAGGAGTTAGGAATGAGGAATGAGGGGAGTTAGCGCCATTTTTTTTAAGGTGTGGCGCAATGGCGCTAATGGCATTTTTGGCATTTTCTATCTTTTTTCAACATTAAACAGTCAGAAACAATCACAAACAGTCAGAAACAGTCAGCGAGGTTTTGAAATGTTGTAACTTTGCAGTTGCATTTTGGGAAAGGGTTTTATGAGAAAAAAAAGAACTCCTATGGGGGATAGGAGTTCTTGAGTGGTCTTTGAAATATTTTTTGAATTAGTTGTTCAATACTTTGATTGCTTCGGCTACTTCGTTGAGGAGTGGTTCTACTGAGACTGATTGGCCAACTGCATATTGCATCCAGAGGTTTGGTGTGAGTCTGCCGATTGGATAGATGCGACATACTTCTTCGCCTACGACTTTGTCTCTGAACTGGTATTCGAGTTGAGATTCGACGATGTGTCCGTATGGGTAGTTTGGCAAATAGAGTGGGCTATCAATCATGTGAGAATAGACTGCCAAAATGGTTGAATTTTCGTGACCAAGAACAGGAGCGTAGTATTTATTCCAAATTTCTTGTGCATTGCGAATGATAGTTTCTTTGAGTTGAGCCATAGTTGCATCGGGATTTTCGTATAGCCAGCGCCATGTGTAGATGTCAACGAGTGATACGCCCATAATTTCGTATGAACCCCAGAAGATATCGAGAGATTGCAATGCAGTGGCTTGTGGATTGGTGTTTTTGTAGCCGAGGAGTTCGAGGTCGCGTTTTTGGAATACGAATGCGAGAGCTTCGGTGAATGCTGTGCTTGGCACGCCACACATCATGTAGTTATCGACATCGTAGACTGTGATAGTTTGTTCAACATTATGACCAAATTCGTGAACTGCAATATTGTAGCCTTTATAATCCATACCATTGGCAGCGATGCGAGTGCGAAGGCGAGAAACATCGTAAGTAGCCATTGCGCCCCAAGCATGACCAGCACCAAGAGATGGGTCAACTTCGATTTTAGCACATACTTCGTTAGCTTTTTCGGCAGTGAAACCGAGGCGTTGCATGATGTTTGGGAGGTCGGCTTTGAGAGCAGCAGGATTAGGGTAGAGAGAACGAGTTTTAGCAGAGAGTTCGTCTTCGCTGATAGCACTGCGAGATTTGAATCCATCGTACCAAATGTCGAATGGTTCGAGTTCGCGACCAAGGCGAGCTTTGATGAGTTCTGCCACTTGTGCAACCTCAGGTGATGAGATGAATTTTACGAACATTTCTTCGATCTCTTTGTCGGTTACCTCCATTTGTTGATCGAATGCACGTTGAAGATATGTTGGATAGGCAGGACAATATTTGTCCATTGCAACAGCAGATTTGTAGATGTTGTAGAGCATTTGATAGCGCACGTCGGCTTCGCGAGTGTTGTCAACAACATTGCCTTGAAGGTCTTTTACTTCGTTAGAGTAAGGATTCCAAGTGTAATCGGCATTAGAGATTACGCAGGCAGGGATTGATTGGTCGATGATGCGAGTCATGATTTGATAGATCATGCGTTGTTTTTCGAAACCACGACCATCGGCATTTGCATAATTAGATTTGAGTTCGTCGCGCAATCCCCAGTGAGTGATAAGAGCCATATTGTCGGCAAAAAGTTGCTCGCCAGCATCGTTGCGCAAACGACCCATCATGATATTGTAGTTAGAGATATAGTTGTCGGCAGTAGTAGAGCAATCGGCAAATTGTTGGTTAGCCTCGCCAGGAATGCGTGCGCCGAACAAATCGCCAAGACGAGCATAAGCCCACTCGGTGCGAGTCCAAGTTTTGCCTAATTCGTTTTTCTCGTTGAGAGTATAGCTTGGGAAATTGAGCACTACCACAAAGGCTATTTTTGACGCAAACATGTCGTCAGAGAAATGTGCGAATGGGTCGATAGCACCAAATAGCTCGTCTATAGCAGTGTATGGAGCATCGCCAACAACATGTAGTGGCATTTTGAGGTCGATGCTGATTTGGTTGTAACGGCCATATATAGCTTCGACATTGCGTTGGATAGTTTGGAAAAGTTGGTGGCGTTCAGCCTCTGTGCATTGATAATTAGCTTCACAGAAAGCGATAAACTCTTCGGCTGAACCATCTTCGGCAGTCCAAAGTTTTGCTACGCATTTTACTCCACGCTCTACTAAATCGGGGTTTATTTGAGAGTTTTTTGCCCAAATAGCTTTGATAGCAGCGTCGATGTCAGATTGCTTTAACGATGACATAGTGTCGGTTGTTTTTTGAGTGTTGCAACATGCAGAGAAAAGTAGTGCAATGGTTGCAAGAAGGGTGAATAATTTTTTCATGATATTTAAGTTTTTTTAGACAGGAAGACAGGAGAATATGATTTTTATCTTATCCCTAAAGACAAAAAGAACATAATAACAAGAAGATTTTATTCTTCCGTTATTATGTCTTTTGTTACTATTTTTGGAAGCTTTCGAGGCGTTTGATTACAGCAAATACGAACCAATCAGGGAGGTGCTTGATGAGAGGCACGAAGAGATGATTGATAAGACCTGGCATGCATTGTTTTTTGCCACGGAACATTGCACGGAGAGCTTTCTTAACCAATTTTTCAGGACGCATACTCACGCCGATGCCAACAGCAATTTTACGCCAATAGTTGCTCAAACCATAGAGACCTGTGTCGACTGCACCTGGGCAGATGGCAGTTACGGTAACGCCAAGAGGTTTGAGTTCGTACCACAACGAGCGTGAGAAGTTGAGAATGAACGATTTGGTTGAGTTGTAGACATTGATGCCTGGCATTGTCATCCAAGCAGACATAGAACTCATATTGAGAATGTAGCCATGTCCGCGCTCAGCCATGTCGGCACCAAAGACTTGGCACATGTGAGCCACAGTCTTGACATGAAGGTCGAGCATCACGTCGACACGTTTGCGTGTTGTTTTGATAATAGGATTGAAGAAAAAGACACCAGCATTGTTAATCAATACCTCGATTTCGATACCATTGTCTTTGCAGTATTGCAAGAGTTTGTCAGCCGACATATCATCAGTCAAATCCATAAAGATAGGATGAACTTTGACAGAGAAATCTTTGATAATATCTTCGGCAGCTTGTTTTATCTCTTTTTCTTGATTAGAAACGATTACTAAATCGTAGCCACGACTCGCTAATTCGCGAGCATACATAAGTCCGATACCCGAACTTGCTCCTGTTACTAATGCGTACATTATAGTTGAGAATTAAGAATTAAAAATTAAGAATTAAGAATTAACAACATTCAATTATTCATTTTTAATTGTTAATTATTAATTAAATTAGAGTTCTGCTTCGGCTTTGGCGATTTCTTTTTTGATTTTTTCAGGAAGGTTGTCGACACAATGGTGGCAACGCATCTCTTTGGTGTACATACGGCCGATGCAATAGTTAGAGTGTTTGCAACCGCTGCGATATGTTTCGTCAGATGCAGCAAGTTTGTTTACAAAATCAGTGTCATGCACCAAGGCACGAGCCATTTGGACACATTCAAAGCCTTCGTTGAGTACTTCATCAATCTTAGCTCGGCTAACCAAACCACCTACGTAGATGAGAGGGCATTTGAGCTCGGCACGGAACTTCTTAGCATCTTCGAGGAAGTATGCTTCTTGGAATGGCACAGTAGGAATCATAACACGACCAACAAGGTGAAGCGCAGCTTTGAGCCACCAGAATTTAGCCATATCCATGTAGTGTGCCAAAGTTTTGATAGGCATAGCACCACGCATAACTGCCATTGGGGCTTTGCTTACGAAACCTGCTGAAAGGACAATGCCATGAACGCCAAATGATTCGATTTCTTTAGCAATTTGGATAGATTCAGGGATTTGGATACCACTCTTGAAACCATCGTACATATTGTGTTTAACGACAACAGCCATGTCGTTGCCAGCACAACGCATAACTTCGGCAAGCACCATGCGCATGAAACGCATACGATTTTCGAGTGAACCACCGAATTTGTCGCGACGTTTATTTACATAAGGCGAGAGGAATTGCGAAATGAGATAGCCATGGCCAGCATGAATTTCGACACAGTCGAAACCTGCT
>JAFYSF010000008.1 GCA_017559505.1 Paludibacteraceae bacterium
ATTTTTAGTTTTTTATTGTTTGGTCGCTATAAAGTTACTAAAAATCAACGATATATACAACTTTTTTTGTTTTTATTTTTAATCTTTTTTTTCTAATTTTAATGACATAAAGGAAAAAATTAATTCCGCCAACGAGTTATATTTATAGTATATTTGTGGTATATTTATTATATGTTTATAGTATTTTGTAGGTAGGTAGAAGTTAGGGTTCTTCATCAACTTAGTTGAAAGAAATACATTCGTTGCTTTACATAACCCCCTCCCCCTTCGGGTACTCCCCCTAAAACAGGGGGAGAATATCGGGTTGTTATAGTTTTGAGTGTTTATTTTTAGTTTAGAGGAGATGCTCTTATAATACTTTCAACTAAGTTGAAAAAGAACCGAAGTTAGATAAATAATAGGGAAGGTGATTGAGTGTGATAAAAAAAAGATTTTTTGTTGTAATGGTTTGAATTTTTTTTGTAACTTTGTAGGTTGAAAATTTTCTTATATTAATACGATGAGAATAGATATAATTACTGTATTGCCAGAGATGATGGAGGGTCCGCTAACGTGTTCGATATTGAAGCGTGCGCAGGAAAAGGGCCTTGTAGAAATTGTTGTTCATAACTTGCGTGATTACTCTACGGATGTGCGTCGTAGAGTGGATGATTATGCTTTTGGGTTTGGAGCGGGTATGGTGTTGCAGTGCGACCCGATATTTCGCTGTATTGAGAAGTTGAAATCAGAGCGTGAGTATGATGAGGTGATTTTTACGGCTCCTGATGGGGAGCAGTTTTGTCAGCCTATGGCAAATCAGTTGAGTATGAAGGAGAATATTATTATTCTTTGTGGTCATTATAAGGGGGTTGATCATCGAGTGCGTGAGGCGTTGATTACGAAGGAGATTTCGATAGGGGATTATGTGTTGACGGGAGGAGAGATGGCTGCGGCAATTATTTCGGATGCAATAGTGAGATTGATTCCGGGTGCTATTGGCGATGAGCAGTCGGCTTTGTCGGATTCGTTTCAAGATAATTTGTTGGCTCCGCCGGTGTATACTCGTCCTGCGGATTATAGGGGGATGAAGGTGCCTGAGATATTGTTGAGTGGCAATGAGAGAAAGATAGCAGAATGGGAGCATGAGGTGGCTTTGGAAAGAACTGAGCGTTTGAGACCGGATTTGTTGGATTGATAATTTAGTCAACAGTCAACGGTCAACGGTCGACGGTCAATGGTTGACAGTCAACGGTCGACAGACTCATGTTAAATAAAATTAAAGGAAAAATGTATGGATAAGGTATTGAAGTTGGCGAATAAGGCAATGAAAGAGTATGAGATGTTGGTGGATGGGGATAGGGTTATGATTGGATTGTCGGGGGGGAAGGATTCGTTGGCGTTGGTGGAGGTGTTGGCGGCTCGACAAAGGATATTTAAGCCGAAAATTGAGGTGATGGCGTGCCATGTGAGTGTGGAAAATGTGCCTTATCAGTCGGATATAGAGTATTTGCGGGAGTTTTGTGAGTCGAGGGGCGTTAGGTTTGTGCATAAAACTACTCGTTTTGATGAAGATACAAAAGATGGGCGTGGGCCATGTTTTCTGTGTGCGTGGAATAGGCGAAAAACATTATTCAAAGCGGCAGAAGAGTTTGGTTGCACGAAATTGGCTCTTGGACATCATAAGGATGATATATTGGAAACACTGCTGATGAATCAGATATTCCAAGGGGCATATGCTACGATGCCTCCAGTGTTGAAAATGGCAAAGTTTGAGATGACTATAATTCGTCCGTTGGCGTTGGTGCGTGAGGCTGAAATAGAAGAGATTGCATCGGAACATGAATATAGGAAACAGATAAAAAATTGTCCGCACGAAAAGGTGAGTAATCGTCCGCAAGTGCGAGAGATATTGCGTCGGATGGAAGAATTGAACCCAAATGCAGCAAGTAGTCTTTGGGGCGCAATGACGAATATTCAAGAAGAATACCTTCCATAGAGTACAGATAACAGATTACAGATTATAGATAACAAATAATTAATATATGAGTTGGTTGTTGGTGAGGTTATAACTACTTCTAACGCTAAACTCTTAACTCCTAACTAAAAATATGCTTACTTTAAAAATGATTTTGGAGAACCGCGAGGATGTGGTTCGCCGTTTGGAGAAAAAACATTTTACTGCTGCGGCAGAGATGATTGATAACGTAATAGCAGCAGATGCTCGTCGTCGTGCAGCACAACAAGAATCAGACGCAATGCAAGCGCAAATGAATCAATATGCAAAGAGCATTGGTGGTTTGATGAAAGAAGGTAAAAAAGCTGAGGCAGAGGTAGCTAAAGCTGAAGTGGCTAAATTGAAAGAAAAAAGTGCCGAATTGAAATCGGCAATGGAAGAGGCAGAAAATGAGGTGCGCAATTTGTTGTTGCAAATTCCTAACGTGCCAAATGACTCAGTGCCAGAAGGTCGCACAGCAGAAGATAATGTTGTAGAACGCGAAGGCGGAGAAAATCCTGTATTTGAAGGTTTTGAACCACTTCCACACTGGGATTTGGCTAAAAAATATGACCTCATCGACTTTGAAATGGGCGTGAAAATAACAGGTGCAGGGTTTCCTATATATAAAGGAAAAGGAGCTCGCCTTCAACGTGCATTGATCAATTTCTTCCTTGATGAAGCACGCGAAGCTGGTTATCTTGAAGTAGAGCCACCATACGTGGTAAACGAAGCAAGTGGTTATGGTACAGGTCAATTGCCAGACAAAGAGGGTCAAATGTATCACGCTACGGCTGATAATTTATATCTTATTCCAACAGCAGAAGTGCCTGTAACAAATATCTTCCGTGATGTAATCCTTAGCGAGAAAGAGTTGCCACAAAAAATGTGTGCATATTCAGCATGTTTCCGTCGTGAAGCAGGGTCTTATGGTAAAGATGTGCGTGGACTTAACCGTTTGCACCAATTCAATAAAGTGGAAATCGTGCGTATAGATAAACCAGAACACTCATACGAAAGCCTTGATGAAATGATTGCTCACGTAGAAAATTTGGTTAAAAAACTCGAATTGCCATATCGCATTCTTCGTCTTTGCGGTGGAGATATGAGTTTCACATCATCTATAACATTCGACTTTGAAGTGTATTCAGCAGCACAACAACGATGGTTGGAGGTGAGCTCAGTATCAAACTTCGAAAGCTATCAAGCAAATCGTTTGAAATGTCGCTATAAAACCGCTGAAGGCAAAACCGAACTTTGCCATACATTGAATGGTTCGGCATTGGCATTGCCTCGTATAGTGGCGGCATTGCTTGAAAATCATCAAACAGCAGATGGCATTCGCATACCTAAAGCATTGGTGCCATATTGCGGTTTTGAACTTATTGATTGATTTTTGTTTAGGCAGAATGACATAAGGACAGATTTTTAGTTATATTCATTAAATATGTCATTTTGTCTAAGAAATAGATACTATGGCGAAGGATAAGAAAGTATATGTATGTACAGCGTGTGGTGCCGACTATCCAAAGGCGTATGGTAAGTGCCCTGCCTGCGGTCAGTGGAATACCTTTGTGGAGCAAACCATAAAGTCGGAGCCTGCGTCGCGCATACAGCATGGGTATGAGGAGTTGCGAGGCGCGGTTAAACCTCGTAAAATCACTGAGATTGATGTAAAGGCAGAACCTCGCCTTGACACTATGAATGGCGAGTTGAATCGCGTATTAGGGGGAGGATTGGTTAAAGGAAGTCTTGTGTTGATAGGAGGAGAGCCGGGTATTGGGAAATCCACTCTTGTGCTGCAAGTAGCCTTGAAGATGAAAGGCAAAAAGATACTTTATGCCAGCGGAGAAGAGAGTGTGAATCAACTGAAAATGAGGGCAGAGCGAGTTGGAGAAATGGAGAGTGAGTGTTATATAGTAAGTGAAACTCGTCTGGAAGAGATATTTTCGCACGTAAAAACAGTTGAGCCAGACCTACTTATTGTCGATTCTATTCAAACTATAGTAACAGAAACCGCCGAACAGAGTGCAGGTTCAATCACCCAAGTGCGAGAATGCTCAGGGGCATTGCTCAAATTTGCGAAAGAGAGCGGTATTCCTGTGTTAATGATTGGGCATATCACTAAAGAAGGAAGTATTGCAGGCCCTAAAATTTTGGAGCATATAGTTGATACAGTGCTTCAGTTTGAGGGAGATAGACATTATATGTACCGTATATTGCGAGCGCATAAGAATCGCTTTGGTAGTACAGATGAATTGGCTATTTACGAGATGCAAGGTAGCGGATTGCGTGAGGTTACAAATCCAAGTGAATTGTTGTTGAGCAAAAATAATGAGGGGTTGAGTGGTGTGGCAATATCGGCAATGATAGAGGGTGTGCGTCCGTTTTTGATTGAAGTGCAAGCACTTGTTAGTACTTCGGCATACGGAGTGCCTCAACGTTCGGCTACGGGCTTTGATATTCGCCGTATGAATATGTTGTTGGCAGTATTAGAGAAACGAGCAGGATTTAAACTTCCACAAAAAGATGTATTCCTTAATATAGCCGGTGGTTTGCGAGTGAATGACCCAGCTATTGACTTAGCGGTGATTGCGGCCGTATTGTCGAGTAATCTTGATATAGCAATAGATCCAAGTGTTTGTATGACAGGTGAGGTGGGATTGAGTGGAGAGATTCGTCCCGTAAATCGCATAGAACAACGTGTCGCAGAAGCTGCAAAATTAGGCTTTAAACGAATAGTAATCCCAGAATTTAATCGTCAGCAATTGCCAAAACGTAATTGGGGAATAGAAATAATTGGCGTAAATAAGGTAGAAGAGGCGTTTAGGACGTTGTTTGGGTGATGCATAATAAAAGGAGTTCTGAATGATTTGGTATTAATGTGAGTTCGATATAATTTTTATCTCTCACGCGGGACTCACGGATGGTACGAAAATTACTTTTGTGGAGTGGTTATTGCCCACAAATTTCACAAATACCACGAATATTTATCGCCGCGCGATGTGTTTATCTCCCACAGATAACACAGATTTCTTAGATATTTATCTTCATTCATTATTTGATTGGCTCTTTTGTTATGCAAAAATCGCTCTGCGGATAACACAGATGCCATGTGGCGTTTTTATATCGAACTGACGTTATTAATATATTGCTATACAATAGTAAAATCGACCAAATTGGGAAATTTATGTTTGGTCGATTTTGTTTTTTATTGTATCTGATAAAATCAATTTATTATTTAACCTATAGGTCAAAATAAGTGAGCATTTATCAGTTTTTTATGGTTTTAGGCATCCAATTGGCACAACTAAGACATCATCTTCACGCTGATAGGCATATTGACCAATTCCAGTTAGCACCATTAGAAAAGATGGATTAGGCATTTTGGTTGTGTCTATTTTGCTGGCTAATAATTTTAGCGTTTTGGCTCCAGCTTCTATAAGAGTATCACCCCCAATTTTTATTTCAATTAGACCATAATTGCCATCATTAAGGTGTATTACTGCGTCGCATTCGAGATTATTACTGTCGCGGTAGTGATAAATTTTTCCATTTAGAGCATCTGCATATACTCGTAAATCGCGAACAGCGAGGGTTTCAAATATGAATCCAAAGGAATTCATATCGTTTATTAGATCTTCAGGACCTATTCCTAAAGACGCAGTTGCTATACTTGGATCAACAAAATATCTCGTGTCACTTGTTCTTATTGCGGCTTTGCTACGTAAGTTTGGATTCCACGCGGGCATATCTTCTTCTAAAAAAATTTTTTTTAGGACATTGACATAATCGGCAATGGTGTCTTCGCTCATACTTTGTTGAGCATTTTGAATTAAGTCAGAATAGATGGTTGAAATTGAAATTTGACCTCCTTGGTGACGAGCTAAACTACGAATGATGCGTCGCATAAAATCAGCATTTCGTTTTACATCATCAATTTTAGAAATGTCGCTATTGACAACTGCATCAATGTAAGCAAATGGAACTTTTAAAGCTGCTTTTTCTTTTAGTTTTAATATTCCAGGCCATCCTCCTCGACAGCAGAGATATGCCAGTTGTTCTAAAGAAATAGAAGACATTCCTTCTGGAGTATTTCCATTGAATAATTTTTTTAGGCTTACTTCGCCAGAACTTTCTTTTGATTCCCATAGACTCATAGGTCGCATAGTTAGCCATGCAAATCGACCTGTTCCGCTATGAAAAATAAGTTTTAGATCTTTTTCTTTAGGTACAGCAGAGCCTGTGAATATAAATTGACCTATATTTTCTTCCCTGTGGTCAATTTCAAATCGCGCAGCATCCCATAATTGAGGAGCGATTTGCCATTCGTCAATCAGACGAGGAGTTTCTCCTTTAAGTAGTAGTTTGCAATTTGTATTAGCGAGATGTTGATATTGTTGTTTGTTTTCAGGGTCATCCATGTAAATACTACTTTTTGCAGTATGGGCGGCAGTAGTGGTTTTTCCACACCATTTTGTACCTTGTATGAGTACACCTCCGACCGCTTCTAGTAGTTCTGATAGAAGTTCATCTGCTATGCGTTTTTTGTAAATTTTAGGCATGTTTTTATATGTTTGTAATTTTGGTGCAAATATAGTGAAAATAAATGAGATATACAAATGTTTTGTAGTTTTATTCGCCAAGTTGAGGGTTTTTTGTTCACCATGTTGAGGTTTTTTTGTTCGCCAAGTTGAGGGTTTTTATAGTATAAAAAGAGGGTGTGTCATTATTTTGATACACCCTCATCGATTAAAATATACTAATAATAATTTTATATTACTTAAAAGTGTATAATTTAACCTCCAACAATACCTGAACAGTTTGCACAAAATTCGTAACCAATATTGCAAATTTCAAGTTCTACTTTAGCAATAGCTTCTTGATTGTTTTCTACAATCTGTTTTGCAATTTCAATAAGTTTTGCATCCATAATTTAGAAAATTTAAAGTTAATTTTGTAAAATTGATAAAGTGTTTAAGCGTTAAATTATAATAACGCATTTTATGAAATGAACCCCAAAGTTAAAAAACTTTGGGGTTCATTTCATAATTTTAGATTTTCAACACTACTTGAAAATTATTTCATTCGGGATGTAATATGACGACGGAATATACTATTTTCTCCAAACGCATTTAATTTTTGATTAGTTTCTTGCATGCGTGTAACAGGATCAAGGTTAGGACGTTCATCGGTTGTGTCTTCTTGCATATCAAAAGAGCCAGTACCCATTACAGGAATATATTCATCCCATTCTACTGGGACATCATAATATTTACCATTACTACAATATTTAGATACATATTCTACTCGAGGCTCTGCACGATAACCATATGCTCGTACTTGAACTTCTACAGTTCCATCATTTTTGCGGCTTTCTGAAGTTTTGAGTATGCAAGGTGTTGCACAAGATGCATCGGCAAACTTGTCTTCTCCCCAGAAATTAGCAATAGCTTCATGTTCCCAATAAGAACTTTGACGAGGCATGTCTGTTCCATAGATTGCCGATGTTGGGCGTATTTGTTGATACATAGGAATACTAAGCAGAGGTGCAAATCCAAAATAGATAGCTCTAAAGTTTTCGCAAGTTGTTTTCAGGAATACTAATTTAGCTTCATCATAGTTATTATTCCAGAATATACGAGGATTCATATCAAGTGGGAGATTTTGCATGTGTTCTGCAGTTAGGGTATTAAGTTTACGATGTTTCATAAATTGGAAATCATCACCGTAACCATGCTCTTTATCTCGAATGATATTGATCATATTTTCTTGAGCTAGAGGCGTGAAAAGTAAGAAGAATTGTTGATTGTTGTTGCGATCAGTTGTTGTAAATAAAACTTCAAACTCTTCGTTAGTTGCCATAGCAAAATCATTTTGTAAATCACGAGAAAATTTCTCAATATCTTTGAGTTTTCGTTTATAAGCGCGAGATCCAACTTCTAATTTATCATCGTTTATATCACGAGTAAAATTGAGGTCTGGTGCTGCTGTGTTGCCGTAAATTAGGCGAGTTTTTTCAAAATATTCTGGATATGGTTTATGTATACTTGCGCGAAGTGTTTCGCTATGATGACGAGTCTGCTTTTTACCATCAGAATCAGTTTCTACAGTAGTCCATTTTACAGTTAATTCACCTTTGTATTCTTTAGTCCCCCATTCCATTTTGCGTGTACGGGCAATAACGAATGGATTGCCATTAATAAGACCACTATGTGAGAACATAACTGAACGCTCTTTGTTAAAATTCTCATCCCAACCATAACTATTAATAAGGTCTGCTAAACGTTGATTAGTAAAATAAGGGTCGAATTCAAGACGGGGAACAGTTTGAGTCATCATGCGATTGAATATATCCCAATCATAGAGTTGGTTAAGGGGTGCCATCATGTCCCATGCCTCTTGCTCTTTATTTTTAATTTGTGTTTCTAACTCATTTTTAATTAATTTATACTTTTTAATGATAGGATGTATTTTCCAAAATAGCAATACGAGCATTGCTATAGCTCCGAGAATGCATAATATCGGAACAACTAAGCCATTTTGAAAACCTTTAGAGATACAGATGATTATACATACAGCCGCTACAACATACATAAAGACACAAAGTATTGTCCACCATCTTAATGTTGTTGTAGTTTTTGCATTATTAGATTTAAGATCTTGAATCTCTCTGCACAGTATCCTATTGGCTTCTGGGTCAATACCTGCTGCAGAAGTTAATTCTTCAAATGTTTTCTCAGCAACTTCACGAAATTTTTCTTTATAGGTTGGAAATTGCTCTACTGGACTTAAAATATCTTCAATCATAATTTATATAAGTTTAGTTATTAAAAAAAGTTGCTTCTAGAGCGTTGTTTTACCTCTGCTGAAGTAATAAATGGGATACGAGTAGTGTATTGTTCTTTTGCAGCAACAATTTGTTTAGTAGGCCAATCGAATATATCTCGATTCCATTGGTTAACTCGATTATTATATACAGTACGAGCAGCTGTAATTTCGCGTTGTAGATAACTGTTTTGTTGTATTGCATCTGCAATTTCTTGATGTGATTTTAATTCAGGATAAGCTTCTACCTGAGGGAATAGACGACCTGCTAGTGTGTCTACTTGTGAAGACATTGTATTTCGATCTTCACCTTGTTGTATACCACTACGAAGACCAGCAACACTTTTCATCACATCTTTATCAAGTTCGATTGCACGGTTTATTAAAGAAGCAAGATTTTCAAGTATAACTACTCGTTGTTCAATATAATTATCAATTGTAGAAGCATCTGCTTGTAATTTTTGCTCTAACTGTTGGAAGTAATTTTTTGCCTTCATTTTCATGTATAACCAAATGAGTCCTGGTGCAATACCGAAAGCAGCAATGAACCAATTTTCGCTAGATAGCAAAGGAATAAGAACAGCAATAGCGATTGGTACTATCCACAAACAAATTTCAAAAATTTTAGAACCTACACCTACCGTTACTGGTAGTTGTTTGTCAATTACATTGATGTCTTGACCTGCTGCATTAATAGGTCCTGTTTTTTCGTCTAATAAATTAGCCATAACTAAATCATAATCTAGTCTAGTCCCTAACTTAGAATTAAATTAGTTATATAAAGCATGGGACTATATGCTATTTCTTAATATTTTTTCTTTTTTTATAAAAAAATAATGTGAGATAAAATTATTTTTAGAAATAGATCATAATGCTTTAATGTTATTTTGTGCAAATTTAGTATATATATGTTAATTATTATAGAAAAAAGCGTCAAAATAATTCAACAGATTTGTTGAATTATTTTGACGCTTTTGGGTCTGAGTTTAGTTCTTGGGTGAGTGTTTCGAAGAAGTTTCGGTTGAGGGCTTTGCTGATTCTGATTAGTAGGTTGGTGTCGATGCTTTCGCGCTCGAAGATGTTATAGATGTTGGTGCGGTCGCAATTGATGGCTTTGGCGAGCCATGTGACTGTGCGCCCTTGTTGTTTGAGTTCGTCTCTGATGAGTTGTCCGATATGAGCCATAAAAAAACGTGGAGCTTTAGTTACTCGTCTCCATCATTAAAGGCTCTCGCATGCCCATCCAATCAGAGACAAGCAACATAGAAGCCCACGTGGATACGTATATACCAACAAGCACCTCATATAACGATGTATATGAAGTGTGTAGCATACATATCACGAGCCATCTATATTGCTTAGTCGTTTGATTGGATTATGAATTTGCGAGATTCTTAATGATCAAAGACTAAGGTCGTATAAACGCCTTATGTATGTGTTTTTGTATTTTATGCAAAGGTAAGGAAAATAAATTATATGAGCAAGTGTTTTGGAGAAAAGTGTCAGTTTTCTTGCTTGCAGGTTGCTTGAGGGTTGCTGTTGGGTAGTAGAGCGATGGGGGCGTGTATAAAAAAGGCGACTAACACGGTGTGTTGGTCGCCTTTTTTTGATATTTTATTTATCACTTGCGTGATTAAGCTTTTTTAGCTTGTTGTTTTGCTTGGATATCGTATGCAAGTGGAGATGCGATGAAGATTGTTGAGTAAGTACCAACGATTACACCGAGGAGAATTGCGAATACGAAACCACGGATAGTCTCACCACCGAAGATGAACATTGCGAGCAATGGCAATGCTGTAGAGAATGATGTAGAGAATGTACGGCTCAATGTTGAGTTGATAGACATATTCATCAATTCGTTAATAGCACGTTTTGGATACAAGCCTACATTTTCACGGATACGGTCGAATACAACCACTGTGTCGTTGATAGAGTAACCGATAACGGTCAAGATAGCAGCGATGAATGATTGGTCGATTTCGAGTGAGAATGGCATGATTGTATAGAAGATTGAGTAGATACCCAAGATGAACAATACGTCGTGAACGAGAGCTACAACAGCACCTGCAGAGAATGCGATGTTGCGGAAACGAATCAAGATGTAAAGTGCAATAGCAATCAAAGCAAAGAGGATAGACCAGATAGCTGATGTTTTGATGTCGTCAGCAACTGTTGGACCTACTTTTTGTGAGCTTTGGATACCAAATGTAGTGTTGTCATTGAGTGTAGATGCACGATACTCGCCATTTTCAACTACGTAACGTTCAACGAACATTCTTTCTGTTACGTTTTCGTTCATCATTGGTTTGAGGCTTGTATAGAGCATATTTTCGATTTGAGCATCGATGTTTTCGTCGATTGACTCGTTACCGAAGTTAGTAGAGATACGCACTTGGTTGTTGTCACCCATAGTGATAACGCTTGTTTGAGCGTCAACGAATACGTTGCTGAGGATTTCACGAACATCGTCAGTGTTAACTGGTTGTTCGAAACGTACGATATAGTTGCGACCACCAGAGAAGTCGATACCTTGTTTCAAACCACGGATGCCGAGAGAAAGGATAGCAACTGCGATAACTACAGCAGAGATGATGTAACCAACTTTGCGTTTTTCGATAAAGCTGATTGAAAGGTTTTGGAACCAGTTTTTAGTGATAGCGGTAGTAAATTCGAGTTTCCATTCTTTGTTGCTATTTGCAAGACGGTCGTAAACGAGACGAGACAAGAATACAGCAGTGAAGAATGAAGTGATGATACCGATAATCAATGTAGTAGCGAAACCTTTGATAGGACCTGTACCGAAATAAACGAGGATGATACCTGTGATGAGTGTAGTAACGTTGGCATCGGCAATAGCAGAGAATGCGTTGCTATAACCATCAGCGATAGCTTTTTTGAGGTTTTTGCCACCTTTGAGCTCTTCGCGGATACGTTCGTAGATAAGCACGTTAGCATCGACAGCAGTACCCATTGTAAAGATGATACCAGCGATACCAGGTAATGTCAATACAGCACGGAATGAAGCGAGGATACCGAACAAGAATATGATGTTGATGAGCAACATAGCATCGGCAATAAGACCAGGAATCAAACCGTAGTAGAATACCATGTAGAGAAGTACGAGCGCGAATGCGATAACGAAAGAAAGGAGACCTGATTGGATAGCTTCTTCACCGAGAGATGGACCAACAACGTCTTCTTGGATGATGCGAGCAGGAGCAGGCATTTTACCAGATTTGAGAACGTTAGCTAAGTCTTTTGCTTCTTCTGGAGTGAAGTTACCAGTGATTTGAGAGCTACCACCAGTGATTTCTGTGTTAACAGTTGGGAATGAGTAAGCATAACCATCGAGTACGATAGCAACTTCGCGACCGATGTTTTCTTTAGTTAAGCGAGCCCAAGTTTTAGCACCTTCAGCATTCATTTTCATGCTTACAGTAGCACCAGCAGAATATTGGTCGAAGTCAGCGCGAGCATCAGTTACTACGTCGCCTTCGAGAGGAGCGCGACCATCGCGGTTAGTAACTTTGATAGCGATGAGTTCGTATACAGGTTGTTGTGCTTCTGGATTCATAGCTTTTACGCTCCATACGAAACGAAGTTCGCGAGGGAAGAGTTCAGCTACTTGTTTCATAGCAAGCATGTTGTTTACGTCAGCTGTGTCAGAAGCAAGAGCAAGACCTACGATAGGGCCATTGTTTTGCATAGGTTGAAGAATGCTGAACAATGGATATTCGCGACGCATTTCTTCGCGGTCAGCTTCTGTAGTTTCAGTTTCAGCAGTAAGTTCTGCAGCGAGGTCAGCTACTGAATCTGTAGTTTCAGTTACTTCAGCCACAACTTCTTCAGCTTTAACTTCTTCAGTTGCCACAGTAGCGTTAGCTTCTTCTGTAGCGCGGTTCATGTCGCGGATTACAGCATTAGCTTGTTCGAGGTAAGGGGCAACTTCAGCATATTTGTAAGTTTCCCAGAACTCGAGGTTAGCAGAACCTTGGAGGAGTTTACGAACACGTTCAGGTTCTTTAACGCCAGGGAGTTCTACGAGGATACGACCTTCAACGTCGAGACGTTGGATGTTAGGTTGAACAACACCGAAACGGTCGATACGAGAACGGAGTACGTTGAATGAGTTGTCGATAGCGCTATTAACTTCTTCTTGAAGAACTTTAATTACCTCATCGTTAGTAGCAGAGCTTGAGATACGGTCTTTGAGGTCGTATGTACTGAAGATACCAGCGAGGCGAGCGTTAGCGTCGAGTTTTTCGAACTCTTCTTGGAAGATTTTCAAGAAGTTTTCGCCAGAACGAGCTTGGCGTTGACGGCTAAGTTCGATAGCTTTGTTGAAGTTTTCGTTTGTGTTGTAGTCAGAAAGGGCACGAAGTACATCAGCAACAGAAACTTCGAGTTGTACGTTCATACCGCCTTTAAGGTCGAGACCAAGACCGATTTCTTTTTCGCGACATTCGCGGAGGGTGTAACCCATCCACACTTTTTCGCCACCTACAGAGTCCATGAAGTTGTAGTACTCTTGGTCGTCTCCATTAGCGTAAGCCTTAGCTTTTTTGTCGTAATTGTTAGTTACGAACGTAAAAGAGAGGTAGAAGAGGCAGATCAACATCAATGCAGCTGCAAGCAATCTAACAAATCCTTTGTTTTGCATAGTGTTTTTTAATTAGTTTATGTTTAATTTAATTTATTGTTATTCAGTAATATATATACTAAAAACAGCACACTAATGGCATAGAGCCACTAATGTACACTAATTTGGGGTGCAAAATTACAAATTTTTTTTCTATTATGCAATACCCGCGAGCCATTTTTTGAATTCGGCGGCTCTTCCTTTACTGATAGTTATACGTTGGGGAATAGGAATTTTGGGAGTAACAAGCACTTTGTTGCCTAGCCATGTGCTAATGTCGTTTATTATAGAACGATTTATGATTTGTTGGCGATTTGCTCGATAGAATTGTTGTGGATCAAGTTGTTTAAAGATGTCTTCGAGAGTCTCATTTAAGAAATATATTTCACCACGGGTTGTAATCATTTTGATTACTTGAGTGTCAATATAGACAAAAGCTATGTCGTTTGCGTTTACAAGTACTAATTTATCTTTTTGAGGGACTAGAAGACATTGCTTGTAGATAGGTTTAGGTTGAATTGAATGAATGAGTTGTTGAACTTGCTCGCGATTAATGTTGTTTTTAGAAAAATTTTGGATTTTAGCAAGAGCATGTTGTAGTTGTTTTGTGTCAATAGGTTTGAGTAGATAGTCGATACTATTTACTTTGAACGCTTGTAGAGCATATTGGTCATAGGCTGTAGTGAATATGATTGGACAAGAAATATCTACTGCGTCAAAAATGTTAAAAGCACTACCATCAGCAAGATGTATATCTAAGAATACGATATTGGGCATTTTGTGTGACTCAAAATATTCGATGGCCTCATCAATAGATTGGATGGGACCATCTATAGATGAGTTTGGTAATAGTTCAACTAATTGCTCTTTAAGAGAATTAAATGCTGTGGTTTCGTCTTCGATGATTAATAATTTCATATATTTGTTATTTTATTATAGGTATTTTAACAGAAAAAATATCTGCGGAATTGGCAATCTCTATCTCTTGTTGAGTTTTATATTTATATCGGTCATTTAGATTTTTCAAACCAAGTCCATTAGTTTGTTCTATTTCTTTTTTAGGATTTTTTTTATTTTTAACAATGATGTATTCAGTATTATCGCAAATTATTTCTATTGTTAAAGGATTGCGTAGAGATATTGTGTTGTGTTTGATAGCATTTTCGATTAATGTTTGTATGCTGAAAGGTAGGATTTGTAGGTTTAAATATTCTGGATTTACATTATATATAATGTTGAGGCTATTTTCATAGCGAATTTGCATCATATTGCTGTAGGCTTGGCAAAAATCTATCTCTTCTTTTAGCAATATAATATCCTTATGATTAATTGTATATCTGAAAATATCTGATAGTTGCTGTGTGTATTCTTGTGCTTTTTCGGAATTGGATTTGATTAAGGCTTTTAAAGTGTTTAAAGAATTGAACAAGAAATGAGGGTCGAGTTTTGAAGTGAGAGCATTGTATTGAGAGCGTAGATTTTCAGCTACAAGCATTTCATTTTCAATTCGAATGACCTCTTGTTTGCGTATATAAAACATAAGTAAGGCTGAAAAAGTAGAGATTATACCGACAATACTATCTCGAGTGATAGAAGAACGGACTAATTCAATCATACGAGGACCAATGGGATGATGTCCATGTAGCGAGCGTAGATAAATGTCAGTGTGGATTGAAGCTAAGCAAAAAATAGTTGTGGCTATAATAGAGATGGAAATAGAGTAAATTATACGTTTTTGAGTTGAAATTTTGGTTTTAGCGCATATGTAAAAATTAATTATATAGAGAACAAATGCAAGTAGGAAGTTAAATAGTATTTGTTTGATTGCAAATGAGATATGCGGATGGTGGTGATGTTGGAATGGAGGGAGAAATGGAGGAGGTAGTTGTTTGGAGTCGAATGGTGGTTGAGGAAGTTGATCGGGTGTAAGTTCAGGGAAGTCGAATTCAAAAATGAATTCGGCATATTCAAAGAAAAATATTAAAGAGATATGGTTGAAGAGTGCTATTATAATTGCTAAAATAGCAGCGATTAGGATAGGATGTTTTTCGTAATTTAGCATAACTTTGGGGATTATTCGTATCGGAGAGCATTAATAGGGTCGAGGTTGGCTGCTTTCTTTGCTGGATACCAACCAAAGAAAATACCTGTTGCGGCACATACTACGAACGATAAGATGATAGATGATGAGCTGACAATGAAAGGCCAAGATAGAGCCAATGATACGACATAAGATATTAGTAGTCCGAATAAAATACCGATAACGCCACCTAAAAGAGAAAGGATTATACTTTCGGCAAGGAATTGTCGCATGATGTCGCGCGAGCGAGCCCCGATACTCATTCTTAAGCCAATCTCTTTTGTGCGTTCAGTTACAGTTACATACATGATGTTCATGATGCCAATGCCACCAACCACGAGTGATATAGAGGCAATTGCAGCAAGAAGTATAGATATGAATCCAGTTACCGAATTCATCATTTCAAGCATTTCGGATTGGGTGCGCACATCGAAATCGTTTTCCTTGCCAGGTAAGATGTTGTGTTGTGCGCGAAGTATGCTTTCTATTTCGTCAGTAGCTTGATTGGCAACGCTTTCGGATGTAGCTGAGGCATAAATCATGTGGATATAGTCGATGGCGGCTACACGTTTTTGGATGGTTGTATATGGAGCAATTACTATGTCGTCTTGGTCTTGTCCCATTTGATTTTGTCCTTTTGATTCAAGAATACCTATTACTTTGAATGGAATTTTGCCAAAGCGAATTTCTTTGCCAATTGGATTTTCGCCATCGGGGAAAAGCTTTTCGACTATGGTGGTACCTATTAGACAAACTTTTGCGTATGAATTTATTTGAGCTTGAGTGAAATTTGTACCTCGTTCGAGTTTGTATTTTCTGATATTAAGATAGCAAGGATCTACACCAGCGATGCTTGTAGGCCAGTTGTTTGAGCCACGAATTAGTTGTCCACTAGATTGGATATATGGACTCACGTCGCTTACATATTTTGCTTGATTGCGTATGGCTATACAGTCTTTGTATTTGAGGGACTGTACATTAGTGCTACCAGTATTGACACCAGGACGATGTTGTTGGCGCATGACCATAATGAGATTAGTACCCAATCCAGATATTTGTTCGTTGATGTTTTGTTGCGAGCTTTGTCCGATAGAAATCATAGCTATTACAGAAGCAATGCCTATGACAATGCCTAACATAGTGAGCATTGCGCGCATTTTGTTGCGCATCAATGCTTTATATGCAATATTTAAGAGTGAGTATAGATTCATAATCGTTGTGTCTTAATCGTTTTGTAGTGGTAGATTCAATAAGAATTCCTGAGCAGATAATGTGTTAACAGGTTCGTCCTTAATGATTTTTCCGTCGCGAAGCATGATAGTGCGCGTTGTGAATTGAGCAATATCAGGCTCGTGAGTTACGAAAGCAATAGTTTTGCCTTGAGCATTTAGTTGTTGGAAAAGCGACATGATTTCGTATGACGTGCGAGTGTCGAGGTTGCCAGTAGCCTCATCGGCAAGAATGATGACTGGGTCGGATACAAGAGCGCGAGCAATAGCAACACGTTGTTGTTGACCACCAGACAACTGGTTTGGCATGTGCATCATACGATCTTCGAGACCAACAAGTTTGAGGGCTTCGATAGCACGCTCGTGGCGTTCTTTTTTGCCTATTTCGTGGTTGTAGAGCAGTGGTAATTCTACATTTTCTATCGCAGTAGTTCGAGGTAGAAGGTTGTAGCTTTGGAATACGAAGCCGATTTTGCGATTGCGGATGTGTGAAAGCTTGTCTTTTGAGAGTTTGCTTACAGCTATTCCGTCGATATAATATTCTCCCGATGTTGGTTTGTCGAGACAACCTAATATGTTGAGCATAGTAGATTTACCGCTACCGCTTGTGCCCATTATAGATACAAACTCACCTTTGTTGATATCGAACGATACGCCCCTTAAAGCGTGTACTGTTTCGCTACCAACTACAAAATCTCGACGTATGTCTTCTATTTTGATGATACTCATTTTAATCTATTATAAAAAACTACTATACAAAAACTCAGAATAGGAGTTATCTTCTTGGAGGAGGGCCTGGTAAGAATGGATTAGAACCTGGACGTTTTTTAGTTTCTTTTACTTCGGTAGTAGCAGAAAGTACCACAGTGTCACCTTCTTGCAATCCACGAAGGATTATACTGTTCACACCATCGCTTAAGCCAGTTTCGATAGGGCGTGGTTGTATGGAATTGCCATTTTTTACCCATACCATTTGCCCTTTCATATCAGGTGCAGAACCCATTGGAGGCATTGCACCAAATTCGGATGGGAAATTTGGCATTTCGCCTGGGGTAGGCATATTTTCTGGACGAGGAGGGAATTTGCCTTTTTCGGGTTTTGGTAATTCAGGACGGTCGAGCGACTTGAAAATTTCGTGTGTTGGTTGGAAATTCATAGCCTCGAGAGGTACTACTGGAGCAGTTTCGGATTGAGTGATGATTGTAACCGAAGCTGTCATACCCGGGAATAGCTTCTCGTCAGGGTTTTGAGCATTGATAATCACGGTATAAGTAACCACATTGTTAGTAACAGTTGGTTGGAGGCGGATTTGTCCGACAGTTCCCTCGAAAGAAAGAGTAGGATAGGCATCAACGGTGAATATTACACGTTGGCCAAGAGCAACTTGACCTATATCAGCCTCGTCGATGTCGGCTTCTACTTGCATATTTTTCAAGTCCTTAGCAATGATGAACATTGTTGGAGTAGAGAATGAGGCTGCAACTGTTTGACCCTCTTCGACTTGTCGGTCTAATACAATCCCGTCGATAGGCGAGTATATTTCGGCGTATGAGAGATTTACGCGAGCTTCGCGCACATTGGTTTTGGCATTTTCGTATGCCGATTGAGCTTGGACAAGTTGGCTTGTAGCTTGTTCGAACTCTTTAAGAGTAGCCGCTTTGGCGTCGTAAAGCTCTTTAGTGCGATTGTAGGTTTGTTCGGCAAGAGTGAGAGCGGCTTGACTGCTTTTTTCGTTTGCGAGAGTTTGTGTAAGTCGCTCGTTGAGAGTGGATTTGTCGAGCTCGGCAATAAGTTGGCCCTTGGTTACTTTCGAGTTGTAGTCGACATAAATATGTTCGATTTCGCCCGACACCTGAGTACCGATTTCGACTTGATCGACAGGTTGGACATAGCCCGTTGCAGTGATTGAAAGTTCGACAGTGGCAGGTTGAATGACTTGCGTTGTCCAGATAATCTCTTTTTTAGAAGGGCGTAAAAAGAGAAATGCGCAAACGGCTAAAACGAGGATTAGCGATGCGATGATGATTGCTTTTTTCTTCATATTTGGTTGTATTTTTATTTGCGATTTAATGGTCGATACACACTGAGAGTGGGTATTCTGAAGGTATGGTTATCCTATGATGAACCTTGCTTGAAGGTAGCTAAAAGTAAAGGAATGTTGAATTGGTGGATACACACTGAGAGTGTGTATTTGAAAGGGCTGATTTTAGTTGCCCATATAGATGTTGAGAATTTCGCGTTTAAGCATAAAATTGTATTTAGCTTGGATGTAGTCGTTGAGAGCAGAGATGTAGCTGTTTTGCTGTTGGAGGAGTTCGACGGTGGTGATTGCTCCAAGGCGGAATTGTGCGCTATAGGCATCGAAAGTTTTGCGCCAAGCTTCTGATTTTTTAGTATTTGAGTCGTATTTTGCAATCGAAGTCATTACGTCTAAATATGTTTGTACTATGGTTTGACGTATGTCGAGTTCGGTTTGTTGATGCTCCAATTCGGCTTGGTTGATGGCAAGTTTTGCTTGACGCACGCGTGTACGTGTTTGAGAGCGGTCGTAGATTGGGATTGAGACTGATATGCCTACGTTTTGCGACAGATTATCAACTATTTGATTGCCGAAGTTGTTGAAATTAGAATGAGAAGTGCCGACCGATGCAGAGGCTGAAATAGATGGTATATATCCAGAACGAGCAATTTTTAGTGAAGTTTGAGCAATGGCGAGAGAATTTTCGGACAACTGCATGTCAGGCATATTTTTTAGCGCACCGTCGATAGCCTCTTCTTGAGTTGGGACTATGCGCATAGACTCAATTACCTCTGCTTCAGGTTCTATAATGTCAAAATTGGTTAGTGGATCCATTGAAAGTAGGCATTTAAGAGCGAGCAATGAATTTGAGAGAGAGCTTTTTGAGTCAAGTAGATTAGTCTCATTTGTAGCATGTTGTGCTTCCAATAACAAAAAATCGCTCTCTAATATTGCACCAACGGCAAATTTGCGTTTCCCCTCTTCCATTTGTTGTTGCGAAGTGCTGAGTAATTGCTCTTGATATTTAATCAATTCGCGTTGACCAAGTATCGTAATGAACTGTTGCACAATTTGTATGGTTAGATTTTGGTCGTATTGTGCAGTTTGAGCTTTGGATTGTTCGAGTTGCAATTCGCTTTGTTTTATTGAGCCACGCAATGAGCCTCCATTATATAATGTGATATTCGCACCAACGTTTATATTACCACCAAAATTGACATCAGTTTCTGTTCCTCGGTGAGATAATGATTCGCCTAATGAAGCTGAGACTGATGGTGTTAGTGATGCTTTTGCTCCTTTGAGAGATTCGGATTGCGATTCCTCGTTTAGTAGCATAGTTTTTCTTATATAACTATTTCCGAATGCATATTCGATGCATTCGTTGAGGGTGAAATTGACGGTTTGGGCAATAGTTATACTGCTGAATAGGAGGAGAGCAAAGAGTAGTTTTGTACGTATCATAGTTGTTTGGGTTTTAGATACAAAGTTACATAAAAAGTTTAGAATGAGTGGAAAAGTTGGTAGCGAATATTTTTGAAATGGAAAAAATAATATTTGATAAAGAAAAAGGCAACCTAACTATTGAGTTGTGGTTGCCTTTTATTTTTTAGCAGCTCTGAAATAGAGTTACTTGATGTTGGAATTAAAGTTGTTTTTTAGGTTTGATGTCCAATTTCACTGGTTCAACCATGTTTTCAGGAGCGAGGATAGTGTCGAGGTCTTCTTTGCTCAAGATGTCGTGTTCGAGTACGAGATCATAAACGCCTTTGCCAGTAGCCATAGCTTCTTTAGCGATTTTAGTTGAGTTTTTGTAACCAATGATTGGGTTCAAAGCAGTAACGATACCGATTGAGTTGCGTACTTGGTTCATGCAGTTTTCAGCGTCAGCAACGATGCCATCGATGCAGAGAGTGCGGAGAGTGTTGAAACCGTTAGTGAGCAATTGGATAGATTCGAACAAGCTGTAAACCAATACAGGTTCCATAACGTTCAATTCGAGTTGAGCATTTTCAGAAGCCAACATAACAGTTGTGTCGTTACCAATTACTTTGTAGCAAAGTTGGTTCATTACTTCAGGGATAACAGGGTTGACTTTGCCTGGCATGATAGAAGAACCTGGTTGCATTTCTGGCAAGTGGAGTTCGTGGATACCGCAACGAGGACCAGAACCCATGAGACGAAGGTCGTTACAGATTTTGATGCTCTTCAACGCAATGCGTTTCAAGTTAGAAGAATAAGCAACCAAAACGTCAGTAGCAGAAGTAACTTCGATGAGGTCTTCAGCCAAAGTAACGTTCCAACCTGTGATTTCGCGCAAAGCTTCAGTGCAAAGTTTGCTGTAGCCTGGTTCAGAGCAGATACCTGTACCGATAGCAGTAGCACCCATGTTGATGCAAAGCAATTCTTCGGCAGTAGCTTTTAAGCATTTAACTTGCTCTTTCATACCATTTGCAAAGGCTTGGAATGTTTGACCAAGAGTCATAGGTACGCCGTCTTGCAATTGAGTACGACCCATTTTAACTACATTTTTGAATTCAGCAGCTTTAGCCTCGAGAGAAGCGATGAATTTTTCCATAGCTTCGATGAGTTCAGGAGTTTTGAGGTAAAGGCCAAAGTGGAATGCAGTAGGGTAAGCATCGTTAGTTGATTGAGATGCGTTGATATGGTCGTTTGGTGAGCAATATTGATATTCGCCATATTGGTGACCCATGATAGCCAAAGCGCGGTTAGCGATAACTTCGTTGGCATTCATGTTGACAGTAGTACCTGCGCCACCTTGAATCATGTCAGATGCAAACCATTCGTGGTGTTGGCCTTCATAGATTTCGTCGCAAGCTTGGCAAATAGCTTTGAATTGTTCGTCAGTTAATTTACCTTGTTTGTGGTTGGCAATGGCAGCACCTTTTTTAGTGATAGCCATACCTTTGATAAATGTAGGGTATTCGTACATCAATTTGCCAGAGATTTTGAAGTTTTCAAAACCACGGAGTGATTGTACGCCGTACATTGCTTCTACTGGAATTTCTTTTGAACCGATAAGGTCGCTTTCAGTGCGAGTTTTGCCTGAAAATTTAATAGTGTCCATAGGGATTAGTTATTAATGATTAATGATTAGTTATTAACAGATTTGTACACCTTATAAAGATTTGCAAAGGTAGCCAAATAAATTCATACAGCCAAGAGAAAATGAATAAAAATTTTTTTTCATTAAAAAAAATAAAAATGAGAAAAAAATGAGTTAGTTTTAGTTACAATTTGTAGCAAAAGAAAAATAAAAAGTTGTCAATTTTTATGTTTTTTGGTTTTATTTGTTACATTATGATATTTTATGTATAAAATAATGTCAAAAAACTACGAAATTGTAATATTTAATTTTTTTCTCAAAATATTTGCTCAATTCAAAAAAAAGTGGTAATATTGCACCGTGAAATATGAATACATTTTCTCACTTAATTTAATATTTAATTACTATGAATGTAGCTAAAGTTATGGCCGACTTGGAGGCTAAACATCCAGGTGAAAAAGAATTCTTGCAAGCTGTACAAGAAGTGTTGGAATCTATCGAAGAAGTTTATAACCAACACCCTGAATTCGAAAAAGCAAAAATCGTTGAACGTATGGTAGAACCAGACCGCGTGTTCACATTCCGTGTAACATGGGTTGACGATAACGGTGAAGTACAATCTAACATTGGTTACCGTGTACAATTCAACGGTGCTATTGGCCCTTACAAAGGTGGTCTTCGTTTCCACCCAGCTGTAAACCTTTCAATGTTGAAATTCTTAGGTTTCGAACAAACTTTCAAAAATGCTTTGACTACTCTCCCTATGGGTGGTGGTAAAGGTGGTGCTGACTTCAACCCAGTTGGTAAATCTGACGCTGAAATCATGCGTTTCTGCCAAGCATTCATGCTTGAATTGTGGCAACACCTCGGTCCTGATACTGACGTTCCTGCTGGTGACGTTGGCGTTGGTGGTCGTGAAATCGGTTATATGTACGGTATGTACAAAAAACTTGCTCGTGAATACAACACTGGTGTATTGACTGGTAAAGGTATGACTTGGGGTGGTTCTATCCTTCGTCCTGAAGCTACAGGTTTCGGTGCTCTTTACTTCACTGAACACCTTCTTGCTACTGCTGGTACTGACATCAAAGGTAAAACAATCGCTCTTTCTGGCTTCGGTAACGTAGCTTGGGGTGCAGCTACTAAAGCTACTGAACTTGGTGGTAAAGTTGTTGCTATCTCTGGTCCTGACGGCGTTTGCGAAATCCCTGGTGGTATCACAAAAGAAATGATCGACTATATGCTCGATATGCGTGCTTCTAACCGCAACAAAGTTGAAGATATGAACACTAAATTCCCAGAAGCTACTAAATTTACTGCTGGTAAAAAAGCTTGGTCGGTTAAATGTGATATCGCTCTTCCTTGCGCATTCCAAAACGAGTTGAACGGTGACGACGCTAAAGAACTTATCGCTAACGGTACTAAATACTGCTGCGAAGTTTCTAACATGGGTTGTACTCCTGAAGCTATCCACGCATTCCAAACTAGCGGCGTAATCTTCGCTCCTGGTAAAGCTGTTAACGCTGGTGGTGTTGCTACTTCTGGTCTTGAAATGACTCAAAATGCTGCTCACCTTTCTTGGGCTCCAGCTGAAGTTGACGCTAAACTTCACTTCATCATGGAAAGCATCCACAATGCTTGCGTTAAATTCGGTAAACAAGCTGACGGTACTATCGACTACGTTAAAGGTGCTAACATCGCTGGTTTCATGAAAGTTGCTCAAGCTATGCTCGAACAAGGCGTTATCTAATTTTTAGAATTTATACACCTTATTTATATGGGATTGACTCGAAAGGGTCAATCCCTTTTTTTTGTTGTATGTGGGTTGGGTATGGGCAGGGAGAGGATTGCTGTATAGTATGTTTATAGTATATTTATCCTATATTTATAGTATATTTATTATATATTTATAGTATATTGAGGGTAAGGAGAGAATGGGGAATGGGGAATGAGGAATGAGGAATGGGGAATGAGGAATTGAAAATTGCAAATTCGAAGGGGTTGAGTAATTGAAATATTTTTTGTAACTTTGTGTGTTATTTTTATGTTTATGCGATTGAGAGATTTTATATTGTTTTTGCTTGTTTTTTGTGTGGCTTGTGAGCGTTATGAAGTGGGTGATGCGGAGTTGTTGGAGGTGGAGAGTTGGGATGTGGATTTTACTTTGGCTTCGGGGAATTGTGTGGTGTATGGTGATACGTTGTATGTGTTGTTTGGGCGAGAAGAGGGAGGTAGCGCGGAGAAGCCTTCGACAAAGTGGCGGCGTGCGGCGATGAATGATTTGGCAAATTTCGAGGAGAGAGATTTGCCTATGGGGGCGCGTGTGAATGGTGCGGCTATTGTTGTAGATGATAAATTGTATGCGGGGTTGGGTTTTCGTGGTAGGGTTTATGGTGAGAATTCTTATTTGCGAGATTGGTGGGAATATGATTTTGGCGCGAAAGAGTGGAGAAGGTTGGCAGATTTTCCGACTAAGGATGTGGTTGCTCCTATCGTGTGGGGGGATGAGGGGTATGTGTATACGCTGTATGGATCGAACGAGGGACCGAGCGGGGTGGTGTATCGTTATGATATAAAGGGAGATAGTTGGGAGGTTTATGCAGAAACGACTAAGCCTTGGGCGAGATATAGGGCTTTGGGTGGTGTTGTTGGTGGAGGATTGTATTGTGGTGGAGTTTCTACGTTTGATTCGAAGCAGTATTGGTGGCGATATGATTGGCGAGGGAATGATTGGATGGAGTGTGCGAGAGTGCCTAAGTTTGCGCGTTTTTTTGCTTCTTCGGTTACGATTGGGGATTGTATTTACTTGTTGGGCGGTCGGAGTTGGGGCGGTTCGGAGACTCGAGAGCATTTTTATGAAACGATAATTTTTTATGATACTCGGATTGATGAATGGAAGACTTTGGGGCGGATGGAGTGTGGAATTGAAAATATGATTGCTTTTGAATATGAGGGGGATTTGTATTGGGGATTGGGACAGAAAGAGGATGGGACATTCGTGACGAAAATATATAAGAAAATGAGGAATTAGGGATGAGAAATTGTAGGTTATTTGTTCTATCGCTGTTATTGTTCCATGTTGCTTGTGTATGGGCTTGGGAATGGTGGCCATTGCCAATGGATTCGGCTGATAGCGGTCGGGATTCGTTAGTCTATTTTGGCGAATTTATGGGATTGGCCTCATCGGGAGAATTTGCTCCATTTTGGTTTTCGACTAATAGAGATGGAGCTGTTTCGGTAGCACCATATAGTAGTTATTTGAGAATTGGCGTAGATAAAGAGGCTGTGCATTCGGCTCGGTGGTGGGATTATTCTTATGGAATAGATGTGTTGGGAGGAGGTGATATGTATGGGCTTGATGCTCAGATAATGAAGCTATATGCTCATGGACGATTGTGGTGTTTTGATATAACTGCGGGGATTAAGCCTTTCGATATGGGTAATCAAGATTATGAGTTGTCGGCTGGAGGTTTTTTGTTTTCGCGCAATGCGCCTTCGATGCCACGAGTTTCGATTGGTATTGATAAATATACAGCTTTTCCGTTCACGTATGGTTATATGGAAATAAAAGGTGGCATTACTCAGGGTTGGTTCGTTGATAAAATCGGTGTGGAAAGAGCAATGTTGCATCATAAATATGTGGGAGTGCGCTTTGGAGGGAGATTGCCGGTTACGCTTAATTATGAATTTCATCATGCAGCACAATGGGGAGGGAAGTCGCCCGTTTATGGCGAATTAGGGTCGTCGTTTAGAGATTGGTGGACAGCGTTTAAGGCTTCGTCGGGAGGAGTGATGGCAAATGACCAAATAAATGCAATGGGCAATCATATTGTGTCGCAAATGTTAGGGTTAGAAGTGAAATGTGGAGGTTGGAGTGTGAATACATATTGGCAATTGTTGTTGGAAGATCCGCCTATCCGATTGATGTGGAGAGCAAAAAATGCTTCAGATGGACTGTGGGGAGTGGCGATAAAACAAAATAAGTGGGATTTTATTCATTCGTTGACATATGAGTTTTTTGCTACTACTGACCAAGCAGGACCTATGCATGATTTGGATGGTATTATATTAGGAGGGAAAGATAATTATTTTAATAACATCGTTTATTTGCAAGGGTGGAGTCACTTTGGGCGTACTATAGGTAATCCGTTTGTTACCTCGCCAATTTATGGAAGTTCAATCACGACTGAAAATAATCGCGCATTTACGCATCATATAGCCTTAAAAGGTGATATTTATGGGTTTAATTATTTGGTGAGATATAGTCATTCAGATAATTTTGGCACATATGATTTGCCCATGAGAAGTTATAATAACTCGGTTTATTGTTCGGTGCAGAGACTGGTGCCACAGGCGTGGAATCTTAGTTTTGGGGTGTCGGTTGGAGCCGATTTTGGAACACAATTTGGTAATTCCTTTGGCGCAATGGTTACAATTTCTCGCCGAGGGATAATATGGAAATCTAAAAAATGAAAAAACTTTTAGTTATAACACCAGTAAAAAATTCAATTGAGTTGACAGAAAAAACTATTCGTGCAGTGATGAGTAGTATAGATGAGCAACAAATGAAATATGTTGTTTTTGATGATTTTTCAGACTGCGAAACCGCCCAAAAATTGGACGCTTTGGCTTGTGAGTTGAGTTTTGAAGTTGTTCATTTGTCAAATTTTATAGAGTCGCCTTCTCCAAATTATAGATATATTCTGCAAAAAGCGCAAGAGCGTGCGCTTGAAGCGGATGCACATTTGGTTATAGTAGAATCAGATGTTGTTGTTAATAGAGATACCTTTGTGAAATTGAATAAGACTGTAAAAGAGGGGGTTGGGCTTGTGGCGTCTGTCACGGTGGATGAAAAAGGAGAGGTGAATTTTCCTTATCTATTTGCAAAAAAATGGAAAGAAGAAGATAAATCGACAAAAAAACGGATAAGTTTTTGTTGTACTTTGTTGACTAATGAGTTTTTGAAGTTATATGATTTCAGTTGTCTTGATTCAACAAAAGATTGGTATGATGTTTTTATATCGCATAAGAGCGTGGAATTGGGATTGCGTAATATTCTTATGATGTCGGACAAGGTTTTGCATAGACCACATAGTAGCCGTCCGTGGAAGTTGTTAAAGTACACTAACCCAGTGAAATATTATTGGATTAAATATACAAAAGGATTTGATAAGATTTGATGTATGCTTGTATCTGTAATTGTACCTGTATATAATTCAGAAAAATATATTGCTGAAGCATTAGAATCTATATTAGCATCGGATTATGCTGATATAGAGGTGATTTGCGTTGATGATGGGTCGCAAGATAAATCATTGGAGATTTTGCAAAAATATGCTTTAGGGGATAGTCGGGTAAGAGTTTATTCACAGCAGAATTCGGGGGCTTGTGTAGCACGTAATTATGCGATATCTTTGGCTAAAGGTGAATTTATTTTGCCTGTTGACTCTGATAATAAGATTACATCTACTTTTATTTCTCGGGCTATGGCAGTTATGCTTTCTGATGCAGAGGTGAAAGTAGTTGCACCGCGGGCAATGTATTTTGGAGATAAGAGTGGAGAATGGAAGTTGCCACCGTTTTCGTTAAATTTGTTGGCGCGAAAGAATATAGTAGATACATGCGCATTGTTTCGTAAATCAGATTGGGAGCGAGTAGGGGGGTATTGTGCCGAAATAAAGACGAGAGAAGATTGGGCTTTTTGGATTGCGATATTAAAAGATGGGGGCAAGGTGGTGCGTTTGCCTGAGATAGAGTTTTTTTATCGAGTACGGGCAACATCAAAACGGGCTAGTAATCGGCATTTGAAATCTGATGTGATTGATACTTTAAATAGATTGCATCCTGAATTTTTTGAACGGGAATTAGGTGGACCATTACGCCACAGACGCAGTTTGTCAAAATTGATAAATGCTTTTTATCGCATTTTTCATCCAAGAAAAGTGCAGTTGGTTGATGAGTGTAAAGATTGTGAGTATTGGGTAAAATCATTGCCTATAAGGTGGTGTAATAAGGAAGGAGAGGTAATTCATAATCGTCGTAATGAATTGAGGAAGATGAGATTGGGTGATGTAGATGTGGTTGTAAAATCTTTTGCTATTCCGAATTTTATCAATCGTTTAGTTTATGGCGTTTTTCGTAAATCTAAGGCTCAACGTTCTTATGAATATGCAGTAAGACTAAATGCATTGGGAATAAAATCCCCTGCGCCAATTGCTTATTATACCGAACGGTGCGGTCTATTGTTTTCTAAGAGTTATTACATATCTAAAAAAAGTGGTTGTCGTTATACTTTTTATGATGTGATTGATAACGAGAGTTTAGAGCACAGAGATTTGTATCTACGGCATATAGGAAAGATGACAGCTAAAATGCATAATTTGGGCATCTATCCTCTTGATTATTCAGGTGGGAATATTTTGCTTGATGTTGTGGATGGACAACCGCAATTTGAATTGGTCGATTTGAATCGTATGAGATTTGGTGACGTTGATATAGACAAAGGTTGTCGAGGTTTTGAGCGTCTAAATGTGGAGGCGTCGGCATTGAAAATTATGGCGCAAGAATATGCTAAAGAAAGAGGCTTTGATGAAAATAAATGTATTGAGTTAATTCATAAATATCGTTGGAGTAAACATCAAAAACAATGAAAGCAACAGTAATTATCTCTGTATATAAGAATGTTAAGGCGTTGTGTCTTATCCTTGAGTCTTTGCGAGTTCAAACTTGTAAAGATTTTGATGTAATTATTTCTGAAGACGGCGAAGATGCTTCTATGCGTTTATTTGTCGAGCGATATGATTGGTTTTGTTCTTATAAACATTTGACTCAAGCAGATGAAGGATGGCGTAAAAATCGAGCTCTTAATCGTGCAATTTTAGCAGCAAACAATGATTGGTTGATTTTTATTGATGGTGATTGTGTAGTGCATCGGAGGTTTGTTGAGATGCATCTTCGCTATGCCAAACCTAATAAAATATTGTTAGGCAAGCGAGTTAAGCTCTCGAATAATCTATCTGCTCAGTTGCTTGACAATACACTTTCTGTTTCAGAGTTATCGGCTTTGATGTGGCAATTGTTGTTTTTCAATAGAGGGTGTAAGTATGTCGATGAAGCGCTTTTTATTCCTTATTTTCTCTCTTTTTCGTTGCGGTCAACTCGCAGTCTTACTGGGTGTAATATGTCTTTTTCGCGTGAGGCGATTATGTCAATAAATGGATTTGATGAAGATTATGTGCGTCCTGCGATAGGAGAAGACGTTGATATTTATTGGCGTTTAAAAGCAAACGGTTACGAACCTGTTAGTATTCGTAACCGAGCAATAGCATATCATCTTTATCATAAAGAGAATTGGACCGAGCAAGAAGAGAATGAAGCTTTGATGAATCGCAATAAAGCGAAAAATCAGGTTGTTTGCCTTAATGGTATTTCTAATCACTTTCCGACAATTTAGTGTTGATGAAAAAATATATCAACCAGCAAAAAAGAAATATTTGATAATGAGCCGTGAATGATTCTACCATTGCTTGTATTCCAAATATTAAGATGATGAAAGACAGGTATAATTGTCTTTTGTTTTTTGTAAATACAATAGGTAATAGGAACATTAAAAGAGTTATAATTATTCCTATTAGTCCAAATTCTACAGCAGATTCCAAAAATGCATTGTGGCAATGGAATCTGTTTTTGTTATAATCTGGGTCTAATAAGTACCAATGTTCCCAAAATTCAGCTAAGTCTTTATTGTTTGTTACTCGTTCGATGAATAATTCTTTGCCTAGACACACTCCATGTCCCAATATCGGCTTTTCTTTGATTATATCAATCGAGGTTTTCCATACATACATTCTCGGCTCTTTGACCAATTCGTTCAAATTTAGTCGGTTGTGATGACTTGCAATGCACAAAAGGGCTATTGAAACAATCATCAAGCTCGGGATTAAAAATTTCGGCTTGTATTGGTGTATTGTTATTCCTATAAATAGCCATATCAGTATGTTAGCTATTATGAATCCCGCCCTACCTTCATTCAACAATAGTGATATATAAATAATTAGAATACCGAGCAAAGGGAGAATAGCATTCCATTTTTTTCTCTTTTCGTGTATGTATACAAAGCAAATAGCTATTGTGCAATTTAGGTATTGGTTCAGTCCTATATGTGTCGTATGCAAGGCTTTATGCCTTATTACAGGCAAAATAGTCCTTATTTCTTCTATCGTTGTTGGTTGATGCTCAGTTACTTTGTAGGTTAAATACCCTATTGCAATTAGCGACGTAACCAACATCGTATAGGCTATATGCGAAATTTTTATTTTGGGGTTGATTGCGCAGGTCAATCCTAAAAGTCCAAATACCAAAAATGGTAGCCTTGTGTCTGTTGAATGAAAATATATTTGCGCATTGCAATCTTCAAACAAATGCCATATCCACATAGCGGCATAAAAAAACGCCATTGTGGCAAAAACGTATTTGGTGTTATGCCACTTTAAGCCTTTGTATCGGCGATTTACTACTATGTCAACTATCAAACTTGCAAAATACACGTATAGTGCAACTTTTTGATAATTAAATGGTAGGATAAACGTGCTTAGTAAATATATTGTCGATAATACATTAATCCATTCTACCGCAGTCGGTAGAATGGATTTCATGTTATTATGCGCAAATTTTGTTGTCATTAAAGGTTAAATTCTGCTTTAACTTTTTCAACGAAGTCTAATTTTTCCCAAGTAAACAATTCAACTTCGTAGCAGCGATATGGCTCATATCTAGTTTCATAGCATTTTGTCACTGTGCGAGGCGTGCGACCCATATGTCCGTATGATGCTGTTTCTGCATAGATAGGATTACGAAGTTTCAAGCGTTGTTCAATAGCGTATGGGCGCATGTCAAATATTTTCAACACACGTTCAGCAATTTCGCCATCGCTCATAGCCACTTTCGATTTGCCATAAGTGTTGATATATAAACTCACAGGCTCAGCCACACCAATAGCGTATGCCACTTGCACCAATATTTCGTCCGAAACACCTGCAGCCACAAGGTTTTTTGCTATATGACGTGCAGCGTATGCTGCCGAGCGGTCCACTTTCGATGGGTCTTTACCCGAGAATGCACCACCTCCGTGCGCACCTTTACCGCCGTATGTATCAACGATAATTTTACGACCGGTCAAACCCGTGTCGCCGTGAGGGCCACCAATCACAAACTTGCCTGTTGGATTTACGTGTAGGATAATATCACCTTTGAAATATTTTGCCAAGTAAGGATATTTCTCCAAAACGCGAGGCAAAAGTATCTTCTCCACATCTTCGTGAATTAGTTTCACCATTGCTTTGTCAGCCTCCTCTTGCGAGATAAAATCATTCGCTGTAATAAACTCATCGTGTTGAGTCGAAACCACAATAGTATGCACTCTTTCAGGGTAACCATTGTCGTCGTATTCGATAGTTACTTGACTCTTTGAGTCCGGACGAAGATATGTCATCTCTTTTCCCTCTTTACGAATTGCAGCCAATTCAATCAAAAGTATATGGCTCAAAGCCAACGACAAAGGCATATAATCATCAGTCTCATTACAAGCATAACCAAACATCATACCTTGGTCGCCTGCACCTTGATTTTCAGCCTCAGCACGCTCTACGCCACGATTGATATCAGCCGATTGTTCGTGTATAGCCGACAACACACCGCACGAATTACCCTCAAACATATACTCGCTTTTTGTGTAACCGATGCGATTAATCACCTTACGTGCAACATCTTGCACATCTACATAAGCCTTACTTTTCACTTCGCCACCAAGCACAACTTGTCCTGTAGTAACAAAAGTTTCACATGCCACTTTCGATTGAGGATCGAACGCCAAAAATTCGTCCAAAATAGCATCACTAATTTGGTCAGCCACTTTATCTGGATGACCTTCTGAAACCGATTCAGATGTAAATAAATAACCCATAATAATTAAAAATTTAAAGATTAAAAATTTAAAGATTAAAAATTAATATTAGGGGATTTGACTTCGAAAAAACAAAAGGAAATAAATCGCGCAGATATAGCGCACAGACATACTCCATTTTAGCATTTTTTTCTGTGGTTGCAAGCAGTCAAATCTCTCCACATTTTCACACCGCAAAGTTACAAAAAATATTTCAATTACGCAACCCCCTTCGAATTTGCAATTTTCAACTCCTAATTTCTCATTCCTCATTCCACATTCCTCATTCCACATTCCTCATTCCACATTCTCTCCTTACTCTCAATATACTATAAATATACCATAAATATATGATAAATATACTATAAACATACTATAAATATACTATAACTTTACCTGCAAAGATATTTCTCCCATTCCTTTTTTTAACAAAAATTATGAATTTCCAACTATGAATTATGAATTAAAATAACTAACTTTGCAAGTCAAATTTTAAACTAAAATACAATGGATAAAACAAGTTATGCAGTTGGCCTAAGTTTCGGTCAACATCTTGCTCAAAGCAAAATCAAAGGTCTTGACTATCAATCTTTTGCAAAAGGTGTGGAAGCAATGTGCGAAGGCAAACAACCTGAAATTGACCTCAAAGAAGCACAAGAATTATTAAATAAATTTTTCACTAAGCTCGAAGAAGAAGCAAAAGCTCAATTTGCTCAAGTTCGTGAAGCTGGCGAAAAATTCTTGGAAGAAAACGCAAAACGTGCAAACGTCGTAACTCTCCCAAGCGGTCTTCAATACGAAATCATCACCGAAGCAATCGGACAAAAACCAGTTGCAACCGACAAAGTTAAAGTTCACTATCACGGTACATTGATCGATGGCACAGTTTTTGATAGTTCAGTACGTCGTGGCGAACCTGCTACATTTGGCGTAACTCAAGTAATTCAAGGTTGGGTCGAAGGTCTCCAACTCATGCCTGTAGGCTCAAAATGGAAACTCTACATCCCTTACAACCTTGCTTACGGTGAACAAGGCGCAGGACAAATGATTGCTCCTTACTCAGCTCTTATTTTCGAAGTTGAACTTCTCGAAATTGTTAAATAATTAAAATAAACAAACACAATGAAAAAAATCTTTGCACTACTATTGGCTGTAGCAATAACTGCGCCAGTATTTATGTCTTGTGGCAAAAACGCTGTAAGCGTAAAAACTCAAAGCGACTCTATCAACTATGCTCTCGGAGCAGCAAATGCAGGTGGCATTCGTCAATACGTTTTAATGGCTGACACTGCTGATATCACTAAAGTTAACGAATTCTGTAAAGGTATCGAAAAATCATTGAAAAAACAAACTTCTGCAGAGCGCATCGCTATCGAAGGTTATAGAATGGGTATCTCAATGAGCAAAGAAATCGAAACAGGTTTCTTATTCAATGATTCAACAATCCCTGCAAAAAAAGATTTAATCATATCTTCATTCAAAGCTCAATTAAACAGAGAAGAATGTTTCACAAATGCTGAAGAAGGAATGAAATACTTCCAAAACATCATGGGTGCATCTATGCAAACTGGCGAACCAGCAAACCTCACTCCTGAGCAAGCTGACACTATCAACATGCTTCTCGGTATAATCAATGGTAACGGCGCTCGCAAATTCATCCTTGGTGCCGACACTACAAAAAAAGATATCAAAGCCTTCGTAGCTGAGTTCGAAAAAGGTCTTAAAAATGCTAATGACAACGAACTTTTCGTTAAAGGTCTTGAAATTGGTTCTAACTTGAATCAACAATTCTCTCGTAGCGAATATCTTTTCAACGATTCAACAATCGAATTGAAATTAAACATCATCAAAGTTGCCCTTCTCGACAACCTCAAAAAAGAAGCTAACGTTCTTATGAATGCTGAAGAAGCAACTGAATGGCTCAACAAAACAATGGAAGCTAAAGAAGCTGAAAAAAATAAAGCACTTTCAGCTGAAGGTGAAGCATTCTTGGCTGAAAATGCAAAACGTGAAGGCGTATTCGTAACTGAAAGCGGTCTTCAATACGAAGTAATAACTATGGGCGAAGGCGAAAAACCAACAGCCGAAAGCACTGTAAAAGTACACTATCACGGTACTCTCATCGACGGTACTGTATTCGATAGCTCAGTGCAACGTGGCGAACCAATCGAATTTCCACTCGGTGGTGTAATCAAAGGTTGGACAGAAGGTCTTCAACTCATGCCTGTAGGCTCTAAATTCATCCTCTACATCCCTTACCAATTAGCTTATGGCGAACGTGGTGCAGGCGAACTTATAGCTCCTTACTCAGCTCTTATTTTCGAAGTAGAACTTCTCGATATCGTGAAATAATCCAATCACCATACAAAAAGTGGCTGACAGTATATTGTCAGCCACTTTTATAATACACCTAAAAGGTCTAAAAAAAACCGCCTAACATAAGTCAAGCGGTTTTAGATTTTGTTTCGTTAGCGAATTATTCGCCAAGGCTGATTGCTTCTGATGGACAAACTGAAGCACAAGTGCCACATTCTGTACATACTTCTGGGTCGATTTTGTAGATATCGCCCTCAGAGATAGCTTCAACAGGGCACTCGCCGATACAAGTACCACAAGCAATACAATCTTCTGAAATTACGTAAGCCATTGTTAAAAATTTTAATTTGTTATTAGTACTAATTAGCAATGCAAATTTACGCATATTTTTTGTTATAGCAAACATTTTATACAATAATTTTTATATAATTTCGTTTTAATAACGATGAAAAAGATTTACTGCCTAATAATCATAATACTTACATTTGCATCTATACAAAATATAAATGCACAAAATCAGCTAACTGTCGATTATAAACGTTGGCACTATGGTGCATTTGTTGGTATGAACATGATGGATTTCGGCATAAAAGATAATCAAGAGAGTAATTTACGTGCAGAAATACGCACTTGGATACCGGGTTTTACTGTCGGACTTATCGGCGAAATGCGCTTAAATAATTATTTCAATCTACGTCTTGCTCCAGCATTCCACATGGGACAATATAATGTAACTTTCTACGAGGGTTCAATTTCTTCAAATCGCTTTCAATCAAATTCGATTCATGGTTATAAAGACGTCCCTTCTAATATCGTAAGAATTCCTCTCTATGTAAGGTATAATTCCGTTCGTTTAGCTGATTGCAGGCCATATATGCTCGCAGGTGGCGGTATGGATATAGAATGGAATATTGACAAAGACCCTGAAAATCCAATATTATTCAAAAAACTCGATTATTTTACTGAATTTGGTATAGGCTGTACATTTTATACAGAATACCTTCGTTTTTCTTTAGAGGCTAAATACTCAATTGGATTTAATAATAAATTTGTCTCTTTCGATAAGCGTGCCGGCACACACCACGAGCCTCTTACGTCTGATATCGACAATATAAATCGTGCTCTCGAAGCTCAATCAATCCAAAGCCTCCGTGCCCGTCTATTTTCTCTCGTACTCAATATTAATATATAACAAAAGGAGATTCTTCAAGAATCCCCTTTTTGTATATAATCAATTAAACCATTACAAGCATCTTCTAACAAATCAATCACATATTCAAATCCTTCTTCGCCGCCATAATAAGGGTCAGGCACGCAATCTGCCAAACAATGTTTGTCGCAATAATTAGTTGCCAATGTCACTTTCTGAAAATGTTCTGCCGAAGGTGCGCGATTACTTAATGCTCTACGATTCTGTGCATCCATGCAAACTATCATATCCCATTCGTCCCAATCTTCTTTGCGCATAGGGCGTGAAATATGAGTGATATTATACCCATGGCGAATAGCATGCGCTCGCATACGAGAGTCTGCACGTTCTCCTTCATGGTAGGCTTCTAATCCTGCCGAATCAATAACAAATTGCTTGGAGAGTCCACGCTCTTCAAGCAATTTATTCATTATAGTCTCTGCCATCGGACTTCGGCAAATATTTCCTAAACAGATAAATAATATTTTCATTTCAAATTGTATTTTGAGATTTAAGAGGTGAGCTGTGAAAATTGAGAATTGAAAATTACTATCCATTCCTCATCCTTCATTCCTCATTCCTAATTCTTAAGTGCTTCCATAATCTTATCTTGAAGTTCTTCAAGTAATTCAGGATTATCTTGTACTAATTTTTTAGCAGCATCACGTCCTTGTCCAAGTTTTGTGTCGTTATAGCTAAACCATGCACCTGCTTTCTTGATTATTCCTGCTTCTACACCGAGGTCAATGATTTCACCAGCCAATGAGATACCTTCGCCGAACATAATGTCAAATTCTGCTTTGCGGAAAGGTGGTGCTACTTTATTCTTAACAACTTTCACTTTTGTTTGATTGCCTAATACATTGTCGCCTTCTTTAATAGCAGATGATTTGCGAATATCAATACGTACAGAAGCATAAAATTTCAACGCATTACCACCTGTTGTAGTTTCAGGCGAGCCAAACATAACCCCAATTTTTTCACGTAATTGGTTAATAAAAATACAAGTAGTATTAGTTTTATTGATACTTGCAGTAAGTTTACGCAATGCTTGACTCATCAATCGTGCTTGCAACCCAACTTTATTATCGCCCATATCGCCTTCCAATTCTGCTTTTGGTGTAAGTGCCGCTACTGAGTCGATAACAATGATATCAATAGCTGAAGAGCGAATCAATTGGTCAGCCACTTCAAGTGCTTGTTCTCCGCTGTCTGGTTGAGATATAAGAAGATTGTCAATATCCACACCGAGTTTTTCTGCATAGAAGCGGTCAAATGCATGTTCAGCGTCAATAATTGCTGCAATACCTCCAGCTTTTTGGGCTTCTGCAATTGCGTGAATTGCCAATGTTGTTTTACCACTCGATTCAGGACCATATATTTCAATAATACGACCGCGAGGATAACCTCCAACTCCAAGTGCTAAGTTCAAACCAATAGAGCCTGATGGTATTACTCCTATTTCTTCAATATTATCTTCACCCATCTTCATGATTGTCCCTTTGCCATGTTCTTTTTCAATTTTTTCCATAGCAAGCTGTAATGCCTTCAATTTATCAGCCGAAGGTGATTTTTTTTCAATTTGTTCTGCCATAATATATTAAAATTAGATTATTTATTTAAAATTTGTTCTGCATGATTTGCAGTTTTAATTTCTTTTGGCGAAATAATGCGCTCAAGAACTCCTTCTTCGTTAAAAATAAAAGTAGTGCGAAGTGTTCCCATATATGTCTTCCCATACATTTTCTTCTCTGCCCAAACTCCAAAAGTTTCAACCAAAGTATGCTCTGTATCGGCAATAAGGTCGAAAGGCAATTCGTTCTTTTCAATAAATTTCAAATGACGTTTTGCATCATCAACACTTACACCTATTACACGATAACCTTGAGCTCGTAATTCCTCATAACCATCACGAAGACTACAAGCTTGTGCAGTACAACCAGATGTCATATCTTTGGGATAAAAGTATAATACTACTTTTTGACCCTTTAAATTTTCAGCCTTGATGGGATTACCATTTTGATCTAAACCCAATAAATCAGGCATTTTATCCCCTATTTGCATAATATTACATTTATTTTATATTCGACCCACAAAGATAATAAATAAATCTGAAATATTTATACAAAATCAACGCCAATCTATTGGATTTTTTCCATTAGATTGCAAATAATTATTTGCCGCTCTAAATTGCATTGATCCCCAAAAAGAATCATTACGCAGACGACCAAATCCTTTATATACGAAATTTATATCGTTTTCAATCAAATTGCCTTTATTGTCGATACTTAATGCGCAACCTTTCATTTTCGAGAAATTTGAAGTTTTTCCCCATGATAGTCCAGATGGATGTGTTGATATATAGATTTTATGTTTTGTTTCGTCTATGAATTTAGCCTTTGAAGCTGCGCTTTTTCCCCATAACATAAAAACTATATTGCTATATTTTTCGCTTAATAAAGAAATTATTGTGTCTGTAAATTGTTGCCATCCAAACATTTCGTGGCTGCCAGCTTTGCCTTTTTCAACAGTGAGAGTTGCATTTAGCAGCAATACCCCTTGCCGAGCCCAACGTTCAAGATTATTCCCAGGTAGAGGCTCGGTTTGAAATTCCATGGCTATTTCTTGAAAAATATGATTGAGCGAACCTGGCATTGGGCAGATGTCTGGCACAGAGAAAGCTAATCCTTGAGCTTGTCCAGGTTCATGATAAGGATCTTGCCCTAAAATAACTACTTTTACATCTTCTGGTGCGCATAATTCGAATGCTCGAAATAAATTTTTGCGTGTAGGATAGACCACTGAATTTGAATATGCAGCATCAACTTTTTGAGTCAATTCTAAAAAATATTCTTTATTAAATTCATCATCCAATAAGTATCTCCACTTTTCAGGCATTAAATTTTTCATAACAATTTCAAAAAAGACCTCAGACTAAATGTCTAAGGTCTTATATTTTAATTTGATTATAATTAACGATTAGTTATTTTAGTAACATATACTTGACCATCAATATACTTAGTTTTTACTATGAGTATATTATGATTTGCACTTTCAATAGTAACCGCATTATGTCCAGCAATAATCAAACGACCCATTATATCATAAACTTCGATTTCAGCATTTTCTGCATAAATAACATTATTAGTAACAAATAAAGCGTTATCTGAAGTTATGTTTTCAATGGCATCAATATCTTTGATTTCTATAGTAGGAATTATGCTTGTGTAATAACCATTGAGATAATAATTACCAACTATTTCCGATTTGTCTTCTTGCAATTCAAATGAAGCATCAACTGCTATTGAATCTGTACCTTGATAAATAAAGTGGCGAGTTACTGTTACGTCTTGTACAACTTCTTCTATTGCTTTATATGTGAAATTGGTTAATTTAACAAGTTTTGAAGCATACTCATCTGTTGAAAGTAATTGGGCTATAGTAATTTCTATAGGTTTAATTTTAATAGCTTCTGTTGAGGCAAGTTCAACTCCTGTGCTGTCAAGTTCCAAATAATTAGATACTCCAAAATTGATAATTCCATCATTTGAAATAGATGATTTAACAGCATCCGAATAGAATCCTGTAATAGATGTAATAGCGTCTCCTACATTGTAAGAAGTTGTGCCTTTAAGAAGTAAAGATCCAGTTTCATCTGCAACAAAAATAATATATTGAGTTTGATCTTCATCCCCAACTGCACTAATTGTGTCTACACCTGTGATAGTAACAGGATTATTGAGACCATAACTTATCACTGAAGAAGTTGGAGCTCCAAATGTTACCATTTCTGCTATGCTATTGAAACTATAAGAATTTGCTATAAAGCCTTTTTCTGAAAGCGGTACGATAACTGGTTTATCAGATTTTTTCATCCATAATGGAATGTCAAGAATTCCTGTTATTATAAAACTGCTTCCTGATTTAGGCAAATATGTTAAATCTAATAATATAGGAAAACTATCACCATATACAGATGTAAAAGTTGCAGGTGCAATGTTATGGGCTATTTGTTCTGCTGTTGGGTTTCCTGATAAGGTAACGTAACCATTAAGTGTAGCAGGTAAATATTCATAATAGTTTAGCATTGAAATTTCTTCTGGCGAAATTGGTAAAAATGTCACTTCTCCTTCTGAAATAAAAGTAGTTTCATGCTCATCGATAGTTAATAAAGAAAGAATATAATTATTTCCTTCTTTTACTTGTGGAGAAAATTTAGCTGTAGAGGTTTTCAAATTAATATAATCTCCAATTTTTAAAGTTTCATCAATGTCATTTTCTGTGTTCAAAAGCACACGAATAGCAGAATAATTCACTAGATATTTACCTGAACCATTCATAATAGTAATATAAGTTTTACCATTATAAATCTCTTTATGCAACACTTGCGCTGTTATGTCTAAAGGAATATTTTCTGTTAAAGCAGTTGCTTTTAGTGATTTAATTTCAGTAAAAGCTTCTGAAATATAATCATTCTGTGTCAATTGCAATTGGCAACCTCCGCCATATTTACTTGTGCATAGGGCTTGAGTAATAATTAAAGTGTTTGGATAAACCGATTGATCTAATCCTGAGATACGGAAATTTTTTAAAGTATCTTCTCCTTGAACCAAATATGAGGCAAATTTTTTCTCTACATAAACTGTTTTAGCTTCGTCTAAAGAAACAATTTTTCCAATATAGTCATCTGGATTGTCTAATAATTGGCGAACTGTAGTCTTTGTTGTTGTTGGTTTATAGTCGGTTGCGTTAATATATTCTGCGGTAAAATCAACAAACTCAAGCATATCCATGTCGAGTGTTGGTTCTAATTGAGGCATAGTAGTATATGCAGCAAACCCATATTTTGCTGTATATTTCTTAAACACATCACCTGGTTTTACTGGTGGAGTTTCAGGATATTCTTCTAAACCAGCAAGACGTTCTTCTTGGAATTTTTTAAAGTTATAGTTATAATTCACGCAGGTTGCAGTACCTGATTTGTCTTTGAGTACATAATAAGATTCCATAATATACTCAATTACGACATCACCTGTGATAGTTACTTTATCTCCAGATGCTAAATCTGTTGCTGCATTCATATCAGCAATCGTAGCAAATGTGCGATCTGCTGCATTGATGCTAAATGTCATAGTAATCACTACTAATAAAGCAGCGATACGTTGAATCAAAGTAGAAAATAGTTTCATAAAAACTTGTTTTTTATATTAATAAATAAAATAATTGCTATCTTGTAAGACACTACAAAGATAGCAATTATTTTTTTAATAAGCAAAAATTATTTATTGTTTTTCAATCATTGCAATTGCACCGCCAAGTTCAACATTATCACCTTGTTGTTTTTTAGCTTCAATCATTACGCCATCGTATGGAGCTGTAATTTCTTCGATGCCGTGATTTGTTTGAAGACCGCAGAGGAATTCACCTTGTTTGAATTTCTTATTTTTAGCAGGAGTAATGTTTGTGCGAGCTGAAAGTTCCCACAATACGCGACCTGCAACAGGTGCTTTAAGTGGTTCTGCATTAGGGTGAAGAAGTTTTTGAGCGTCAACTTTTGCACCTGCCGAGCCTTGCATTTTAGCAGCAATTTTTTCTTCCAATTCTTTGTTGAAACGACGCTTAGCTTCGCCTGACTTGAATTCACGATATTGTTTGTCGTGCATTGCAAATTCGAAGAGTTCTTCATCGTCTTGACCGCGATCCCAACCAAGTTCTTCCATCTCTTTGATGTACTGAGGCAATACATTAGGGTAGTTATCTTGAGGGTTGCCAGTGAAGAATTCGAGATTTTTAGATTTAGCAAGTTCAATGATTTCTGGATCAAGTTTGCCAGGCAATTGACCTGCTTTACCAAGAATCATATCCCAAGTGTTAGCATCAATCATTGACCAACGTTCTCCACCGCGGCTCATTGCAAATACGTTCATCAATGCAACGTTTTTAACATATTGAGAGAATGGAGTAACCAAAGGTGGGTTACCAAGTTTAGGCCAAATATATTTAACTTCATCAAAGAGTTGAACAAGGAGTTCGTCTTCGTTCAATTCTGCTTTACCTTGTGCTTTGAGGTTAGAGTTGATAGCAGCGTGAACGCCTTTAAGGTCGGCCATCAATGATCCCATCATACCACCAGGAAGACCGCAACCAACAAGCAATGAAGACATAAAGCGGTTACGTGGGTCGATGAAGTAACCCAAGAAGTCGTCCATAAAGCTTTGTGTCAAGCGGCGAGCTTCCATATAAGCTTTCATGTTGATTTCTGGCACTTTGAAACCTTCTGCTTTGAACATTTCGCTGATAGTGATAACGTCTGGGTGAACCATACCCCAAGAAAGTGGCTCCATTGCAACGTCAAACACATCACCACCTGCTTTTGCTACTTCAAGCATAGAAGCTACTGAGAAACCAGGACCTGTATGACCGTGATATTGAACTACGATTTCAGGGTGATTAGTTTTGATAGATTTAACAATTTGACCAAGTACTGTTGGACGACCGATACCTGCCATGTCTTTCAAGCAGATTTCTTGTGCGCCTTCAGCAATAAGTTTCTCAGCCATATTGATATAATATTCAGCAGTATGCACTTGTGAGTGTGTGATACACATTGTTGCTTGTGCTGTCATACCTGCAGCTTTTGCCCATTTAATAGAAGCGGCGATATTGCGTACATCGTTCAAACCGCAGAAAATACGAGTGATATCCACACCTTGTGCGTGTTTCACTTTGTACATCAATTCACGTACGTCTGCTGGCACTGGGTTCATACGCAATGCGTTCAAACCGCGGTCAAGCATGTGTGTTTTAATACCTGCTTCGTTGAAAGGTTTTGTAAACGTACGAACTGCAAGGTTAGGGTTTTCACCATATAATAAATTCACTTGTTCTGATGCACCACCGTTTGTTTCTACGCGAGCGAAACAGCCCATATCGATAATAACTGGTGCAATTTGTGCCAATTGGTCTTTGCGAGGCACATATTTACCTGACGATTGCCACATGTCACGGTAAACCAAGCTAAATTGAATTTCTCTTGCCATGTTTTTTTGTTTTATAGTTAGATTTTTTAAGGTTTATTTTCCTATGATTTTAGACATAGATTCTACTCATCTTTTGAGCGTGTAAATTTCGCAATTATTTTTGATATGACCAAATTTTTTAATATGTTTTTCAACATATTTTGCAAATATCTTTTAAGACCACTAATTCTAACTCTTTAAAGGCTTAATTTGCATATCTCAATTCTTGCGTGCAGTAATCAACCGTGAAGCTACTAATTTTCAATTCTCAATTCTATCGCTTTTCTTGCTTTTTCCCCTTTTGCATCATTATAGTTTTTCAAAGAAAAATTAGTGATTATTTGCTTATAACCACCTGTTTCTTCTTTATTTAGCATATAATATGTGTGTTCATGCCCAGCTAAAACAAGTTCTATTTCATATTTTTTTATAAGCCCCTCATACATCCATCGAACAATTAAATTATTAAACTTGCTGCGAGCCGAACGGAGAGGATGATGCATTGCAACTATTTTTTTTATTCCTTTTGGTGCATTTTCAAATCTATCTTTTAGCCATTTTCGTTGTTCTCGTTGTCTCCAAATTGGTTGATTCGAATCGAGAATATAGAGAATCGTCTTGCCAAAATTCAATTCACAACACCCAATTATAGGGGCATTACCTCTTTCGTCTAAAAAGTAGGGGAAGGTATAAAAAAATCTTTCATCTGGATATTTATTCACTCCTTTATGGTAATCATGATTGCCTACAATCGAAATCATTGGCACTTCCGTACGCAACGACTCAAACGATTGAAAATATAAATCCCACTTGTCTTGATGTGGTCTATCAATCAAATCTCCCAATTGCAGTATAAAGTCAGCATCGTAATTTTCTTTTAATTTCATTACTGCCGAATCTGTTTTCTCATCATACCGTTTATCTTGCACATCTCCCAAAACCACTATGTCCAAACTGTCCGTATAATCTATTTTTGTTGAATAATAAGGTGTTATAGTGTCAATAGTCTCTATTGCATAGCTATATATTCCCTCTTTAACGCTTACGCAACACCAATAATATATAGCCTCTCCGCCTTCCGATTTAATCCATTTCTTATTCACTTTCGGATAAATCGTATCTTTTTCTGATGCCCAAATCAATCTCACCATTCCATCTCTCAGAAGCAACGAATCTCCACGCGATCGCCATGACACAATGCGCTCATTCATAGGACTATTCCCTATGGTCAATTGCACTCCAACAACACTCTCCGTCAATCTAAATTCTGGCTCAATATGTTTTCCAAACCACACATCCCATCGTTCTACAATCCAACATCCCACCAGCAATCCGGCAATCACCAAAATCACCAAAACTATCTTTTTCATATACTCAAAACAAAAATGTGAAATTCAAAATTTCAAATTTTAAATTCCACATTTTCAATTATAAATTATTCTTCTGTTGTTTCTTCTTTTTCAGAAAAATCATCGTTGCCTGATTTTACTAACAAGTTATACCATTGTATAAGTTTTTTAATGTCAGTTGGATACACACGGTCACGGTCAAAATCAGGTAATACTTTCGCAAACCATTCGCGCAATACAGCAGGTTCTGCCTTAGGGTCAACACTTGCTTCTGCACCGTTTTCCAATGCTTTCACTTTTTCCAACACTTCGCGAAGTGGCACTTCCGTTGTTTCTGTATACATAGCAATATCAGCCAACGAAATCACTTTATCACGTTGATGCGATGGAAAACGTTTGCCATCTACGAGTGATTCAACAATAATCATATTTTTTGCGCCTGACACAAGCTTAAAAAGACCTGGTTTACCAGAGATTGATAAGATAGATTTCAACATAACGTTATTTTTAATTAGTAATTAAATATTCAAAATTTCTACATGCAAAGATAATACTTTTTTCCCACATACGCAACAACTCATCCTCTCTTTTACTACAACATACTATAAATATACCATAAATATAGGATAAATATACTATAAATATAGGATAAATATACTATAAAGCAATCCTCTTTTTTGTATTAATATATCTCCCTTAAATTAAGTATAAAATTCTCTATCACTTCATTGACGGCATTTGGTGCATCAGTATTACAATTATGCCCACCATTTTTAATCCATCTGATAGGAATACCCGTTTGTTTATGCCAAGCTTTGTTGTATCTAATGCAGGATCCGCCCCTGTCCTTTTCTCCACATATCAATAGAGCAGGGCATTTGATTTCGTATGGAAGATTCATTTCCATTGCTTCTGCTAACATTTTATATCCATGTCCCGCTATTTTGGCATATCTATCCTGATTTCCATCATATGTCATCATAATGTCGCGCATCAGTTTTCTTCCATATTCCGAAGTCGCAACCCCATTTGTCCCTAATTTCACTAACCATTTCCAAGGGTAATATCGGTATATAGGTTCCATTCTTTTTAATAACCAAATTTCTATGGCTGTTACGTAATTTCTTTGTAATGGAGCCGAGTCTATGGATATAAACCCTTTAAGTTTTTCAGGAAATAATTGAGAATACATTTGTCCTACATATCCTCCCATCGACTGACCAACTATAACGGGGTACTCAATCTGTTCTTTAATAAAAATTTCATCCAACCATATTGCTTTATCGCTTAGGTTGAATGAAAAATCAAATGGCCATGACGCAGCATGAGCTGGTGCATCCCACACAAGTATATTGTATTTTCCTTTGAAAAATTCAATTTGTTTTTCAAATAATCTATGGTCGGCTGTCAATCCGGGAAGAAAAATTATTGATATAGGTGACGTGCTTTGTTTATCTACCCAATAATGAATGGTCCCACAGCGTGTTTCATGTTTTTTTTCGGTCATATCTATTGTCCTATTTTTTTATCTGTATGGTACAACTCAATGGGTAGTGGTCCGAAACTTTAATTTCTTTATGAACTTTGCAATCTACAACTTCGAATTTTTTATCCACTAATATATGGTCTATTGCAAATATCATTGCGTTTCTGTTATAAGTCCAATGATACCCCCAATTTCCCCCTAATGCGTATGCATCTTGCAAATTTTTACCTATTATATTATATGTATATGATAGTGGAACGTCATTAAAATCCCCCAAAGCAATAGTTTTATAATCAGTTTCATCTATTGTATTTCTCACTGCTTTAGCTTGTTGTATTCTATTTTTTGCCCCAGCTACCAATCTTAACCCAATTTTCATTCCAGCATCCAATATTTCGTGCTTATTATTGTTGCCCTCCACCAATTTAGATGTAAATTGCCTATCTTCTTTATTTAATTTATTTGATTCTAAGTGATTGTTTATTATTCTAATGGTGTCATTATCAACAATAATGTCAGAGTATATACTTATATTATCGGCTGATTGGTATTCTATTTTTTTCTTTTTTATTATTGGGTATCGGCTGAATGTTGCTAATCCATTTTCACCCCATTTATGTTGATTCTTAAACCATAAATGTCGGTGAGGATATATTGAATCGAAAAATTTCAATATTTCTTGTTTCGATGCTCCATATCTATGGAAGTACCCAAATTCTTGTAAACAAACAATATCTGCATCTGTTTCTTTTATGAATTGTGCTATTTTTTTGAATCCATCATCATTTTGGTTATTGAAGATGTGGGTATTAAAGGTCAATATTTTTATGGTCTCTTTTTCTGTGGTCAAATTGGGTTTATTTATGGTTATCACATTGCGCCATTGTCCGAACGTAAGAGCCATTATTGCAATGATTATTAATGCATGAATCCATTTTTTGCAGCATAACCAAAATATTAGTAATCCAATTATCAGCAAAATCCACAATGGCATTGCCATAACAAAATAAGTAGGTAACGCCATTTTTTCTGGAGACACCCATCCTGCCAATAATCCAAGAAAATAGCAAAAAACTATAAATCCGGTTACGACAACCATTATATATTTTACAAAACTACGTAACATTTCCTTTTATTATTCTTAAGCCGATTTATAGAAATCCCCTTAATTCTTTTTACTTCTATCAAATAATTCTCGTTTTTCATCTGCTGTTAGACTTTCATATCCTCGTTGTTTGATTTTGTCGAGAATAGCATCAATAGCAGCTTCGTTTGCTCTTTTTTCTCTATTATATTCAGCATCGGTTTTTACTCTCGATGCTGTTTGTTTTCCTCCTTGTTTAACTTTTATTTTTGGCGTGCGCTTAAATATGTTTGTAAACCAATCTATTACTGATGTTACAATTCGTGAATAGTCCTTCCCTTTCATCCATGCTTTAGCATAGAAGTAGCCTAATATTGCCCCACCTATATGTGCAAATTCTCCACCCGCATTATTGCCTGTAATTCCAAATATGCTAATAGCCACCATTCCTGTTGCCACCCAAATTAGTTTCACTTCGCCGATAAACATTAAGCGAATAGGGTAGTTTGGTTGTAGTGTTGCTGCTGCTACACAGATTGCTACTACTGCCCCCGATGCACCTAATAGGTAACTATTTTGTACTGCTACCGAGAAATAAGGAAATAAATTATATGACAACACATACATTGCAGCTCCAGCCAATCCACCTAATATATATAGTGCCACTAATTGTTTTTGAGAAATGCGTTCTAATGCAATTCGTCCAAACCAATAAAGTGAAATCATATTAAAAAATATATGCATCACATCAGCGTGCAAAAACATATAAGTTACGACGCTCCATGGTTGATATATCAAAGTTGTTAAATTCGAAGGTAACTCCAAGTAGGTCGTAATTAATGCTGTGTTGATTTTGAAAAGTATTAAAAATAGTGTAATTACTTTTATTAATGCAAACATCCCTACGTTGATGTAAATCAATCGCATCAACGAAGTCCCTCTCAAAAAAATCTCCTTAATATTCATAATTTCTAATTATCAATAAAGTTTTCCTTGTTTTTGCCAAATCCATAGGATTAAAGCTCCAAATAGCATACCTCCCAAGTGAGCAAAGTGGGCAACGTTGTTAAATGCAAATCCTGTAACTCCGAAGAACAACTCAAAAGCAGCATATATGGCTACAAATATTCTTGCGGGAATCATTACTGGTACAAACAAAAGTCCCATTTTTGCTTCTGGGAATAACCATCCAAAGGCTAATAATATACCGAATAAAGCTCCTGAAGCCCCAACTGTTACATGTGCTGCAAATATCTGCTGTTTCAATCTTATTACATCCATTGCTGTGGCATTAGCTATATTGCCTCCCGTAAACATACTGCTAAATGGAACCAATGCTTCGCCTGAATTTTCGGCAATGGCTATATTCATCGCAGTTGTAATGCCATGGAGGTCAATCATCCATGTCAATTCTTGTATAATTCCTGCTCCTACGCCTGTAAATAAATAGAAAAACAAGAATTTTTTTGCTCCCCACACTTGCTCCAATGTGCGTCCAAACATCCATACGCCAAACATGTTGCAGAATAAGTGGCTTATGCTACTAGTGTCATGTAGGAACATATATGTTACAAGCTGTATTGGGTTGAATTTGTCTGAAAACCAATAGTGCAATCCCAATAATTTCACTAAATCTATGCCAAAAGACGTTGGTAAAACTTGCGAGGCAACCCAAAATAGTAGGTTGATAATCATTAAATTGAGTACTACAGGCGGTATATTGCCAAAAAATGAACTTTTATTATAACTCATATTTTTATCGTTTATTGCGCAAAATTACTAAAAAAAAGCCAATTTTATATGTTTTATAACATATTTTTTGTTGTTTTATAACTTTTTTTGAAAAAACAATCTTAAAAACTTGTATATATCAATAATTTAATATATTTTTGTGCCGTAAAGTTATGCTTTTTTATAAACACTAGTAATAATCCTTAAATTTAAGAAAAATGAACAGAACAGAACTCGCGGCTGCTGTTGCCGCTAAAGCAAATCTTACTAAAATTGACGCTAAAAAAGCTGTTGATGCTGCGTTAGAAGCAATCGAAGAAGCTCTTGTAGCTAATGATACTGTTGCTCTTCTTGGTTTTGGTAATTTCTCGGTTGTTGAGAGAGCTGAACGTCAAGGTGTAAATCCTTCTACTGGAGCTAAAATTACTATTGCTGCTAAAAAATCTGTGAAATTTAAAGCAGGTTCAGCATTGAATGCTAAACTTTAATTTGTATTATACTCCTTTTTTTATAGCAGAGACGCAATGTTTTGCGTCTCTTTTTTGTTGTGAATATAATGAAAATCTATTTTATAATATTAATAGAATATTTCAATCCAACCCTAATTTCGTGATATTGCCAATCTCTAATGCCATATTGATATGCAACGTATGGCTCAAGTCCAAAGCTACATGGTATTCCTAATTTTGTTTTAATCACCATCGGACAATCTCCATTCTCTTGCCAACCTGTATAGCCTCCCCATTCGGCCAATAATTTAAGGTGTTTAGCTTCAAATTCCGTTCTTAATCCGTACATATAAGCATCGTTCTGTTCTGCGCGTCCTGTTTGCCAGCAGTAGAATCCTATTGTGCCTGCAATACTTAATGTGCGTGCCCATCTATTTTCGAATTTTATCTTCTCGGCAACTGTCAAATCAAGAAAATATCCTGGTGCATCAATAAAACGACGGTTTTCAAAATCTCCTCCTGATGCAGTCTTAATGCCTATTCGTGCCACAGCCGATGGTATATATTTGAGCTTATAGTTGGTTGTTTGTTTCCCAAACCAATGAGGATGCAAAACTTGAATATTCGTACTCACATATATGTCGCCTGCAACGTTGTGCCAATGCGATAAGGGGTAGGGCGTTGCTAAATTGTGTATTGTGCATTGCGTATTGTGCATTGAATAAAAATCCATTATTGAATACCATGTTTCCAAATTTACCCAACGCGAAAACAGAGGTATATTCAAGTGCAGATTTGGTGTAAATGCGTTGCTTTGGTCAAAGCCTCTAAAATAACTGCCCGATACATCTATTGACAATTCATCTGAAGTTTCTCCCGACGACATATCTATCACGGGCAGCGCATTTGGTCCCCATTGCGTTTGTCCCCATCCCAACAACGAAAAAAACAAAACACAACATACAAGGCCGAACCTTATACATTGTGCTTTTATTTGGAATTTATTAAATTTCATAATTCCTCATTTCTCATTCCTCACTCCACATTGAAAAATTACATTCTCTCTGGCATTTCAATACCGAGTAATCCCATACCTGAAGTGATAACTTTAGCCACATTTGCTGAAAGCAAAAGACGCAAGTTTTTCACCTCTGCATTTTCTTCTTTGAGGATTGGTGATGCTTGATAGAATTGGTTGTACTCTTTTACCAAGTCATATACATAGTTAGCAATCAATGCAGGCGAGAAGTCTTCTCCTGCTTGACGCACTACGTTAGGGTAGTTTGTAAGCATTTGAATGAGTGTACGTTCTTTTTCTGTGATTTCCATACCTTCATTTGCTGCTACTACTTCTACGCCTTGTTCTGCTGCTTTGCGAAGCACTGATTTGATACGTGCGTTAGTGTATTGAATGAATGGACCTGTATTTCCGTTGAAATCAATCGATTCTTTTGGGTTGAAAGTCATATTCTTGCGTGGGTCAACTTTCAAAATAAAGTATTTCAACGCACCAAGACCCACCATTCGGCAAATATCATTAACTTCATCTTCTGAGCAATTATCCAATTTGCCCAATTCGTCTGATGTTTCGCGTGCTTGTGCCACCATTTCTGCAATCAAGTCGTCTGCATCAACTACTGTACCCTCGCGACTCTTCATCTTACCTTCTGGCAATTCCACCATACCGTATGAGAAGTGTACCAACTCTTTACCCCATTCAAAACCGAGTTTATCGAGCAAGAGCGACAACACTTGGAAGTGGTAGTTTTGCTCATTACCAACAACATACACCATTTTGTTGATAGGGTAGTCTTGATAACGCAATTTAGCAGTACCAATATCTTGTGTCATGTACACCGATGTGCCATCTGTGCGGAGCAAAAGTTTTTCATCCAAACCATCAGCTGTCAAGTTTGCCCATACCGAATTATCTGGACGACGATAGAAGATTCCTTTTTCAAGACCTTCTTCTACTTTTGATTTACCTTCAAGATATGTGTCTGATTCATAGTAGATTTTATCGAAATCTACACCCATTTTTTTGTATGTTTCATCAAAACCAGCATATACCCACTCATTCATTTCTCTCCATAAACCACGCACCTCTGGGTCGTTTTGTTCCCATTTGAGCAACATTGCTTGAGCCTCAATCATAAGTGGAGCTTTGCGTTTTGCTTCATCTTCTTCCATACCTTGAGCCATAAGTTCTTTAACTTCGGCTTTATAGTGTTTGTCGAATTCTACATAGTATTTTCCTACGAGGTGGTCGCCTTTCATGCCGCTCGAAGCTGGAGTTTCGCCATTACCATATTTCAACCATGCAAGCATCGATTTACAGATGTGGATACCACGGTCGTTTACGATGTTAGTTTTTACGATTTTCCAACCATTAGCCTCTTGAATGCGAGAGATTGAGTAGCCGAGTAGGTTGTTACGAATATGACCAAGGTGCAATGGTTTGTTTGTGTTTGGCGATGAATATTCAATCATCATCAATGGCGAATTTTCATCCGCACGAGTGTAACCAAAATCTGCATCTGCATTGATATTATTGAGTGTAGCCACCCAATGTTGTTGATTGATAGAAAGATTCAAAAACCCTTTCACTACATTGAATTTTACCACCAAGCCTTCGTTGGCTACCAAATATTCGCCAATCTCAGCACTCACTTGTTCTGGTGCTTTGCGTGCTGCTTTCACAAAAGGGAATGTTAACAACGTAATATCACCTTCAAATTCACTACGTGTTTTTTGCAATTGCACTGCACTCTCTTCAACTTCAAGGCCATAAAGCGACTTCACCGCAGCAACCACAGCCTGTGATAATTTAGTTTCAATCATAATTTTATACTGTTTAATATGTTATTTTTTAGTTTAATGTTGTTTTAGTATGAGGATTCCGTGTTTTCTCTGTGAGCGAAAATCATATGTTTAGAATCCGATGTATAAGATAGTTATAGCTGATACTACCGAAATCACCACCCATAATATCACACCAAGCAAAATTGGGCGGAAACCTACTTGTTTAAGACTTTGCCATGACAATCCCGAACCAATCAAAAATAAGGTGTAAATCATGCCATATCTCGCAATTCTCACTGTTTTTTCATACAACTCAGCGCCTTGCGGTATGTATGTCGCAATCACCATCGCAACTATATAAAGGAATATAAACCAAGGAATTGTAATTTTTCCCTTGCCTCCTTCCTCTTTGTTGTATTTGTTGTAGAAAACAGATATAATCAATGTTAACGGAATAATCCACAATGCTCTAATCAATTTCGTAGTAGTTGCAATTTGTAGTGCCAATTCACTCCTTTCTGCCGCAGCTCCTACTACCGACGATGTGTCGTGTATTGCAATAGCGCACCAATATCCAAATTCTGTGTCATTCATTCCCAATAGGTTGCCAAGTGGAGGAAATATAAACAACGCAATGGCATTCAACGCAAAAATAGTCCCAAGTGCCACGGTCATATCGTTGTCTTTTGCTTTAATCACAGGTGCAATTGCTGCAATCGCACTACCTCCGCATATAGCCGTACCGCCCGATACCAATGTGCGAGTACCTGCATTCACTTTTAGCAATTTACCAATCCACAAACCCAACCCCATTGTCAGTGCAATAGAGAATATTGTAAACACAAATCCCGTTTTTCCCGCTTCCATCGCTTCTGTCAAGTTCATACCAAACCCCAATCCAACAACCGATGCCTGAAGCAATATTTTTGTAAAAACTTTATTATGTTGTACAAAAGGATTTCCGACCGTAAACGCCACAATCAGACCACTTAACAATGCCGTAGCTGGTGTCAAAAATGGCACCAAAAACAACAAAATAACAAATATCGTTTCGCGTGTTTTTTGTGATAAATTGAGCATATCAAGTTACATTATAAATAAAATGCAAAGTTAATAAAAAAAACTGAAAAGAGGCAGAAGTTTTTTGATAAAATTGTTACTGAAAAATAGTTAGGCATCCTAATTTGGATGCCTAACCTTTTTTACTATACCTTGCAATATCATTTGACAACTATTTTCGTGTGCGTATTACTGTTTTTTACCGTTACTATGTAGACACCTGCATTCAAATTACAATTGATTGATTTACAACCCTCGTTTATCTTCTTCCTCATAACTCTTTTGCCCATAGCATTATAAATCTCAATCTTCTCATCTCTCTCAAAATCAACACGCAATGTTCTATCTTGTGAGTTATAATACACACTTTCCTTCTTTTTAGGGAGATTAACATTAGTGCCTACTTCTGCATTGATATAGCAATCCTTCACTTCTCCATATCCCTTAATTGTATACTTTTGTTTGAAAACAACCTCTCCTTTTTCATCAAATGCGCAAATCATCTTAGGAATAGTACCTCCATCTATATCCACAATACTTGTTGTTGACCAACCTGTAGTAGCTCCATAGCGTTCATAAACAGTGGCAAAGTGAGGATCTCCTGCAACTTCTTGATAAATAATCTTTTTTAATGTGCCATAAATTTCGTCTTCAAAGAACTCTATTTTTTTAACTACTAATTTAGAAAAATAATATTCTTTGTCTTTTATGTTAGATAGATTCAAATACTTAAGGTCCTCCAGGCTATTGTGCACATAAATGGTATCTCCTACTTCTACACCTAAATCGTATAGCAAAACCTCAACTCCATCATTATAGGCAAACACTTTTTCTTCCTTAACATCTTCTCTAACCAAGGCTAATAACCTTCTGCTATTTAGATTTAAAGGATTAGCTTCCCAAAGTTTTTTATAAACAACGCCATCAACTATAGAATCTCCATCTATGATTTCAGTATATGTCTTATATTCATAAATATCATCACCATCGTCCCCATCACCATAAACCATATTCCATTTATACCCATTAACTACCATTGCTTGATACGCCATAATATTTATAGCCATAGACATTAAAAACGCAAATAAAAATACTCGTTTCATAATAATTTTACTGGTTTCATAAAGACCTCCTTGTCTTTTTTAGGTTAAACATTTTGTCGATGCAAATATAATAAATTTTTCAGGCAAAAGCAAGTTTTTTTAGCGAGAAATGATCAAAAATAATTAATGTAGAAAAAATATGTATCACACTTTGTAAATTCTATATTTTTTATTACCTTTGTAGTTACGAAAAAAACGAAAATTATGAAACCACAACAACAAGTAAATATCAAGAATAAACGTGCGAGTTTCGACTATGAATTGGTCGAACGATTTACTGCGGGTATAGTGCTTTATGGTACTGAAATTAAGTCGATTCGCGAGGGCAAAGCGAGTCTTGTTGATACCTATTGCCAATTCTCAAATGGCGAATTATGGGTGCGTAATATGCAAATTTCTGCTTATCGACTTGGCTATTATTATAACCATGATGTCAAGCGCGAACGCAAACTTTTGCTCAACAAGCGCGAACTTCGCAAACTCGAAAAAGCCACCAAAGAGACCGGCTATACTATCGTGCCAACAAAACTTTTCACTAACGAAAAAGGTCTTGCTAAACTCGAAATAGCCCTCGCTCGTGGTAAAAAAGCCTACGACAAGCGCGAAACTCTCAAAGAAAAAGAAGACCGTCGCACAATGGACCGCTTCTTAAAAATTTAATTTCAATAGTGGGCAGAAAAAACATTCTAAAATTATGAACCGAAGGTCTTTGAGCCTTTAGACGAAAAAATTGTGAATACCCACTCACAGTGTGTGTCCAACAATACAACATCCTTAACTTTTAGTAATCTTCAAGCAACCTTCATCATAGGATAACCTTACCTTCAGAATACCCACTCTCATTGTGTATTGCTTTTAAAAATATGAAAAAAACACTCCTCATTTTTGCTGTAATTTTCTTCGCAATCCAACTTATTGCGCAAGAAAATTATCTTTATAGCTCATTTTCTCATAATGGAAACACTCTCCCTTATCGCTATCTTGAGCCTCAAAATATCAAATCAAACAAAAAATATCCTGTCGTGCTTTTCCTTCATGGCGCAGGCGAGCGTGGCACCGACAATGAGGCTCAACTCCTTCATTGCTCTGGGCAGTTCCTAAATCCTGATGTTCGTGACAAATATCCGGCTTACGTATTTTTCCCTCAAGCTCCACAAGGTGCTTTTTGGTCTATACCTGACCGTCTTACCGAACTTTCACAAGCTATGTTTGCTGCTGTTGGCGAGCCAAGTTGGCAACTCCAAACCATCAAGGCTATGGTCGATTCTATAGCCCAACTCCCTAATGTTGACCCTCGTCGTATCTATATAATGGGCATCTCTATGGGTGCCATGGCTACCTACGAGCTCTGTTGGCGCTATCCTTATCTATTTGCTGCTGCTATTCCTATTTGTGGCGGTGCCGATGTCAATCGTTTGGCCAATGCAGCACAAATTCCTTGGCGCATATATCATGGCGATGCTGACAAAGTCGTGCCTGTAACTTTTTCTCGCACAGCATATCGGACTCTTAAAAATGCGGGAGCTAAAATCGTTTATCGCGAATTTGCTGGATGCACTCACAACTCCTGGAATCCTGCTTTCAACGACCCCGACTTATTACCTTGGCTTTTTAGACAAAAAAAATAATTAAAAGAAGTTGTTAATTCTCATTCCTCATTCCTCATTCCTCATTCCTCATTATCATGAAGCATCTATTATACATACTATTATCATTTTTGCCATTCTCTTTATTTGCCCAAACTATAACGGGCATGGTTCTCGATGAGGATGGCGATCCGCTTCCTTATGCTTCTGTCTATGTACGTAATAACCCAATTAGTGGCACCATGACCGATCTAAATGGGCGTTATATTCTCGACGTAGATTCTACTTCTGCGCTTAGTGATGAGGTTGTATTCTCTTTTATTGGTTATCGTACAGAAGAATTTCCTATAGCAACTATAATTTCTGATTCTAATTTTGTTGTAACGCTTGTCGAACAGCCAATTATGCTCGAAGGTGCAACTGTAAAGGCGAAAATATCTCGTAAAGAAAGCACTAAACTCAAGCGCGAAGCTTTAGAAAAATTTGTAAATCAGATGGCTAAGGATTTTCCAGATCGTACAGCTCAGTATCCAATTTTTTCTATGTATAATGGCTCGCAAGATGCTCGTCAACTTATTCATCACGAGGTGGTAGGTACAATTTCAGAGTATCCAATTGATAATAAATATGGTGGCGATTCTGTTGCTCTTGTTGTGAAATCGGTCAAAGAATTTACTACAGAAGAGGCAAAAATAGCTTACGACAAGTTCAATGAAATAACAGATGACCGCCTTAATAGCAAAAAAAATAAGAAAAAGAAGGTGAAATTGTCTTATACAAAGCGCGATTTAGATGCTCAAGCTCTTCGTATGCACCGTTTCCTTTGGGGTGGACCTACTGGCTCGTTTATCGACATGTTGAATACCAACAAGCCTGCAAAGTGGGACTATACTTTGATTGGCGATGATGCTGTGTTGACTTATACTGAAAAAGAAAATTATATGGGAATTGTCAAGGGCGAGCTTCAACTTCATTTTTATATTGACCCCGTAACTTTCCAAATCAATAAAATTGCTCAAAGTTTGTCTGGCGAATTGCACATTCCGTTTGGTTATAAACTTAAGGATGACGAACTTGAGTTTATCAATGCTTTGCAATTTGGGCATGATACGCTCGATCGCTATCGTGTTCGTCATGCTTATGTTGATGTGCTTCGCAATGTCCTATTTCGCCGTACTCCTGATGGTAATGTAGTTGTTCGTGAAAAGAATCTTGAAGTGTGTGGTGATTTGATTGATACAAAGAAGAAAAAACTAACTTATAGTGCTGAAGCAAAGGCTATTGTTTCTGGTGCTCCAAAAGTAATAAAAAAAGATTAAGTATGATAACTTTCATTCTCTCAATTGTTTTGCTTGTCTTGGGTTACATAGTATATGGTCGTGTTGTAGCCCGAATATTTGGTGCAGATGCCAATCGTTCAACGCCAGCTATTGCTAATCCCGATGGTGTTGACTATGTTTCAATGCCTTGGTGGAAGATATTTTTGATTCAATTCCTTAATATAGCAGGGCTTGGACCTATTTTTGGCGCAATTATGGGTATGATGTTTGGTCCTTCTGCTTTTCTTTGGATTGTTTTTGGTTCTATTTTCGGTGGGGCAGTGCATGACTATCTTTCTGGTATGCTCTCTCTTCGTCGCAATGGCGCTTCGTTGCCTGAGTTGGTTGGCGAGCAATTAGGCTCTGGTGTCAAGCAGTTTATGCGCGCATTTTCGCTTTTGTTGATGGTGCTTGTTGGTGCTGTCTTCGTTAGTGGTCCTGCAGGTCTCTTAGCTGGTATGGTACAATCTATCTCTGTTACTTGGTGGATTGTTGTCATTTTTCTTTACTATATGCTTGCCACTCTGCTCCCTATCGACAAACTTATAGGTAAAATCTATCCTCTTTTTGGTTTTGCTCTTCTTTTTATGGCAATAGGTATTCTGATTTCTTTGTTTATCAACAAGGCTCCAATACCCGAAATCACCTCTGGTCTTGCATCTCAACATCCTCAAGGTTACCCTATTTTCCCAATGATGTTTGTCTCTATTGCCTGTGGTGCAGTATCCGGCTTTCATGCTACTCAGTCGCCTATGATGGCTCGTTGTATGACTAATGAACGCTATGGTCGTCCTTGTTTCTATGGCGCTATGATTGCCGAAGGCATTGTTGCTCTCATTTGGGCTGCTGCGGCTTCCTCTTTCTTTGGTTCTGTTGGTGAATTGCAAGAGTACGTAGCTTCTTTACCTGCCACAGCAAATAAGGCTGCTGAGGTAGTTAATCTCATATCTAACACTTGGTTAGGAAAGTTTGGTGGTATGTTAGCCATATTAGGTGTGGTGGCTGCTCCTATCACTTCTGGCGATACAGCCCTTCGTTCTGCTCGCCTTATTGCTGCTGATTTTCTTCATCTCGACCAGAAGCCTATTCTCAAGCGACTTATGGTTGCTGTACCTCTTTTTGTAGGCACTTTTATTTTGTTGCAAATCAATTTTGATGTCATTTGGCGTTATTTTGCTTGGAGCAATCAAACCCTTTCTGTCTTTACTTTCTGGGCTTTGACAGTCTATCTCTATAAAGAAAAACGCAATTATTGGATAACTCTCCTTCCTGCTCTCTTTATGACTGCCGTTTGCTCAACCTATATAATGGTCGCACCCGAAGGCTTCGGACTCCCTCTTTTTATTGGTTACGCTACTGCAGCTTTGGTTTGTGTTATATTCATTCTGTTATTTATTCGATTTACAAAAAAATAGGAGTAAGTACTCTTCATTCCTCATTCCTTATTCCTCATTAAAAATATGTCTGTTTACGAAATAGCCGAAGAATTTATACAATTAACTAATTGTTCTGTTTTCCTTACTGGTAAAGCCGGTACGGGCAAGACAACTATGCTTCGACAAATTCGTGAAGCTGCATTCAAGCAGACTGCTGTTGTTGCTCCTACTGGTGTGGCGGCTATCAACGCTGGGGGTACTACTATTCATTCTTTCTTTCAACTTCCTTTCTCTCCTTTCATTCCAACTGTTGAGGCTAAAAAGTCGTTTATTGCTAAACAACAGGTTAATAATGTTCGTCGTAAAATCTATCGTGAACTTGAGCTTCTTATTATAGACGAGGTGTCAATGGTGCGTGCCGATGTGCTTGATGCTATCGATACTGTGTTGCGTCACTATCGTTTCCGTCCGAATGAGCCTTTTGGTGGTGTTCAGGTAGTTTTTATCGGTGATATGTATCAGTTGCCTCCTGTTTGTGTGGGTGAGGAGTGGGATTTGTTACGTCGTTATTACGAAACTCCATATTTCTTTCATTCTCAAGTCATTCGTCAAGACCCTCCGATATATATCGAACTTGATAAGATTTTCCGTCAAAGCAATCAGCAATTTATCAATTTGCTTAATGAAGTGCGTAATAATCAGCTTACTCCCGACACTTTCCGTCTGCTGAATCATTGTTATCAACCTGATTTTCGCAATGTCGATGAGTATATTACTCTTACTACGCATAACGCCTCAGCTGATGCTATAAATAATGACGAATTAGCCAAAATTGATGCTCCATACTATAAATTTATGGCGCATATCGACCGTGATTTTCCTGAGCGAATATTTCCTACCGAGATTGAACTCGTTCTCAAATTGGGTGCAAAGGTTATGTTTATTGCCAATGATATGGCACAACCACGCCGTTATTATAACGGAAAAATTGGAGAAATCACCGAGATAAATAATAATGAAATTTGGGTTACTTGTGAAGGAGAGTCTGAGGCTATTAAGGTGTCGCTCGAGGTATGGGAAAATAAATCTTATACTATAGACCCAAAAACCAATCAAATAGAAGAAAAACTATTAGGTACATTCACTCAATATCCTTTGCGTTTGGCTTGGGCTATCACTATTCATAAAAGTCAAGGTCTTACTTTTGATAGGGTAGTGATTGATGCTGCGGCGGCATTTGCTTCGGGACAAGTCTATGTTGCTCTATCTCGATGTCGTTCGTTGGATGGAATTGTTTTGACTTCACAAATCAATCCTAATTCGCTTGCTGTTGACCCTCAAATTGTGCGTTATAGCGAACAGCGTTTGCCTATTGTCGAACTTGAGCGTCAAGTCGAATTATTCAAATCTCGTTATAGCATTCAACTTCTTGCTAAGTTATTTAGCCTTGAGGATTTAATGTCGCATACATTCAGTTTTGTTAATTACATCAAAACTGTTTTAGACGATTTCAATGAAGATACACCACCTTATTTGGATGAAGTGTTTACTCGTGTAAATTCATTGTATGCTGTTGCTCAGCGTTTTGTCGCTCAACTTTTGTCTTTCAATCCTAAGTCCGATATTGTGCGTATTGCCGAAAGAGTAAAGGCTGCTGCAGGCTATTTTGTTCCTCAACTTGATGATTTATTGATTCTTATTGAGTCGTCGCCTGCTATAACTGAGAGTAAGGTCGAGGCTCAAGATTATATTGACCGTTTGCAAGCTATATTCGAAATTGCTTCGCAACTCCGACATGTTATAGATGGCATAGCCGATGATATTTCTGTAATTAACTATTTCGATGCGAAGCAGTCGTATAAAGTTCCACCTTTCAAGGTGAAAGCCTATGTTGTTGAGCGAGAAGTGAAGATGTTAAAGACTGACCACCCTAAACTTTATAAAGCTCTTGCTAATTGGCGCAATGATTATTGCAAAGAGAATAATATTCCGGCATTTCAGATGTTTAGCAATGCTACTTTGGTCGAGGTTTCCAATCGTCTTCCGATTGAAATAGAGTCGCTTATCAAAATTAAAGGCTTTGGAAAAATAAAAATCCAACGTTTCGGTAAGGAGTGTGTTGATATTGTCCGAATTTACTGTCGTGAGAATGGTATTGACGCTTCGGCTCAATCGGATATTGCATTTGAGTCAGAGGCTGAGTATGACGAAGAAAAGCCTAAAAAACGTAAACGTAAGGAAAAAGAAAAAGTCGAGAAAATTCCATCTGAAGAGATAACGTTATCGCTTATTACTCAAGGAAAAACACTCCAAGATGTTGCTGATGAGCGAGATTTAACTATTGGAACAATTTATACTCATTTGGCAAAATTGATTCATGCTAAAAAAATTGATATTGACCAATATGTCGATGCCGATTTGCTGAGTAGAGTAATGTCTATTCTAAACGAAACTCCCGAAATTTCTAATTCCGAACTGTTTGGATTACTTGAGGGGGTAGCGACTTACGATGAACTTCGACTTATTCGAGCTTACCAATGTGCAAATTTATAGAAGTCCCCTGTAATTTTTGTCATATCATAAAAAATTCGTACCTTTGTCGTTGTAAAATTTTCAAATAATAATTACCCCAAATAATATTTTTATAAAAGATGAATAAAGATGTTTTAGTTGCTCTTATAGCAAAGGATGTCAATGAATTACAAACTTTGACTGAAGGACTTGATCAAATGCAGGTAATCCCTGCTCCTTATCTTCGTTTGGCTTTAGATAAGTCAAAAGCGTTGACTGCTAATATAGATAATCTTATCAACTATTTAAATAACAAAGAAGTAGAAGATGCGGCGGAGGCTCAACGCTTGGCTGAACTCGAGGCTAAAAAGGCAGAAGAGGCTGCTCATGAAGCTGAGTTGGCTCGCATAGCCGAGGAGCAAGAAGCTCTATTCCGTGCTGAAGAACTTGAACGTGAGCGTCAAGCAGAAGCTCGTCGTAAGGCGGAAATAGAAATTGCACGTCAAGTTGCTGCTATTGAGGCTGCGCGTCAAGCTGACCTCGAGGCTAAACGTCGTCGCGAAGAGGAAGAAGCAGCGCGTCAAGCTGAACTTGAAGAAAAACGTCGTCGCGAAGAAGAAGAGGCGCGCCGTCAAGAAGAAGAGCGTATTCGTCTTGAGGCTGAACAAGCAGAAGCACGTCGTAGAGCAGAGGCAGAAGAGAGAGCTCGTATCGAAGAGGAGCAACGCATTCGTGAGGCTCTCGAACAGAAAAAACGCGAAGAGGAACGTTTGGCTGCCGAAAAACTTCAAGCAGAGCAAGCTACAGTTTCAATTGTTGATGTTGTAGTTGAAAATCAAACTATAACAGTGGCCGATTCTATCGAAACATCTGAGTCTTTGGCTGATAAACTTGCCAAAAATGCTGATGATACACTTGCCTCTGCGCTTAATAGTAAAAAGATAACTGATTTGAAATCAGCTATAACACTAGGCGACCGTTTCCGTTTCCAACGTGAACTTTTTGGTGGAAATGGCGAAAAAATGAATAAAGCAATATCAGATTTTAATTCGTTTGAAACTATGACTGAGGCTCAAGATTATATGACTAAAAATTTTGACTGGTCGCTTGATAATGAGGCTGTTTCTGATTTCATTCAACTTCTTCAACGTAGATATTTATAATTTAACCACCATTGGTGTTATTATTTCTAAACCGAAGTTTTTTTGAGCTTTTAGTAGGAAAAATTGTGAATTGTGAATTATGAATTGTGCATTATATTTGGTTCCAACTCCCGTTGGCAATCTTGAGGATATAACATATCGTGCTTTGCGCATTCTTAAAGAGGTGAATCTAGTGCTTGCCGAGGATACTCGTACTACGGGTATTCTTTTCAAACACTTTGATATTCATACCCCTATGGCGTCGCATCATAAGTTCAACGAGCATAAAACCATTGCTCATTTTGCCGATCGCATTCTTGCAGGTGAATCTATTGCCCTTGTTAGTGATGCGGGTACTCCTGCTATTTCCGATCCGGGTTTTATGCTTGTGCGCGAATGTATCTCTCGAGGTATTCGGGTAGAGTGCCTACCGGGTGCAACAGCCTTTGTGCCAGCGCTTGTCGATTCTGGACTCCCAACCGACCGCTTTTGTTTCGAAGGGTTTCTCCCTCAAAAAAAAGGCAGACAAACTAAGTTGCAATCGCTTGTTGCTGAAGATAGAACAATGATTTTCTACGAATCTCCATATCGTCTTGTGAAAACACTCCAACAATTTGCAGAAGTGTTTGGTGCAGAGCGTCAAGCTTCGGTTTCTCGCGAAATATCAAAAATGTTTGAAGATACTCAACGTGGCACTCTTCAACAACTTATTGAGCATTTCACGGCTACAGCACCTAAAGGCGAAATTGTGGTTGTAGTTGCAGGCGCAAGTCGAGATGCTATAAATTGTGTCTCAGAAGAAGGAGAAGAGGAAGAAATCGACCTCGCCAAAATTCGCAGGTCAAAAAAACACCGACAATAATCCTTACCATACAGTAACCTTCTTCATAGGATAACCATACTTTCAAGCTATCTGTTGGCGTCTTAAAATCGTACTCGGGGGACGAGCAAGATAGGTTTATCCTTCGTATATCTTTCGTATATCCTTCGTATATACTTCGTATATCCTTCGTAGAAGGTAGGGAAAAGATAGCAATTCGAGTATAGAAAAGTAGTGTAAAAAAATCAGTAGTATAACTCCTTTCTTCCCATTCCTCATTTCTCATTCTTCATTCCCCACTATGTACACCCACATTCTCATTGACCTTGATGATACGCTTTGGGATTTTCGTAAAAATTCCAAAATTGCGATGCAAGAAATATTTAACGACTACGAATTAATCAATTACTATGATTCATTCGAGTCGTTTTATTGTATTTATATGGAGAAAAATCATCAGTTGTGGGAGCAATATGCAAAAGGAGAAGTGACAAAAGATTTTTTGTCGTTAGAGCGTTTTTTGTATCCATTGCGCATTGTTGGTAATGAAGATGTTGAATTGGCGAAAAAGATGGGTGATGATTTTCTTCATCGTACAGCAATGCAATCTAATTTGGTTGATGGAGCACTCGAAATGCTTGAATATCTTAGGTCTAAGGGTTACATCCTATCAATAATCTCAAATGGATTTGTTGAGGTGCAATACACAAAATTGCGACGTTCGGGGTTATTGCCATATTTTTCTAATGTATTTTTGTCGGAGGAGGTCGGCTATCAAAAACCCGACGTTCGATTTTTTCAAACAGTTTTAGAACGATTGGAAGCAAGGCCTACGGAATGTCTTGTTATTGGAGATAATTTGCAAACCGATATTCAAGGTGCAGAAAATGCAAATATAAATGCTGTGTTGTATTGTAGCGATGCCTATTCTCTGTCAAAAGTTGAGTTTATGGGTCAAATAATAGCGAATTTAATCGAAATTAAGTCTATTTTATAGTATTTTTATCTATAAATAATCCATGTTTTTTGCTTATTTTATGGCACTTTTTTCACTTTTTTATGACTAAAAACATGTTTTACAACATAAAATAATTTTTAATTGAATTTTAGAAAAAGTGCATTGTTTTTTAGTGTTTTTGATAATATATTCGTTTAAAATATTGATATTCAGTTGCGTTTTTTGCTTTTGTTTTTAGTTTCAAATTAAAAGCAAGCAACGGCAATTTTATTCTAAAAAAAAGAATAAAAGTCAAAGGTGTAAAAAAGATTATATTTTCGTTTGTATATTTGCAGATAAATATGTAATTTTGCTGACTGAATTTGTGTGCCGTATTGCACACTTGTTTTCGTGTGCAAAGCGTTATCGAAAACTAATTATTAACATTATTTATAACTAAAAAAAATCTTTATGAGAAAGTTAATTCTTTTGTTCTCGGCATTGGTACTTTGTATTGGTGTCGTATTTGGACAGGGAAAAACTGTTTCAGGTCGCGTTATCGACGAAAATAACGAACCTGCAATTGGTGCCTCTATCCAAGTGAAAGGAGCAGAAACAGTTGGTACAATTTCCGATTTCGATGGTAATTTTACTATTACTCTTCCTGCTGGTACAACTCATCTTATCGTTTCTTATGTAGGTTACACTACAGTGGAACAAAAAGCAGAAAATGGTATGGTAGTTCGTCTATCTGCTGATGCTGAGGTGCTTGATGAAGTTATGGTTGTTGCCTATGGTACACAAACTAAAAAATCATTCTCGGGTTCTGCTACAGTTGTAAAAGGTGAAACTCTTGAGAAAAAGAATCCTTCAGAAGTTTCTAAAGCTCTTGCTGGTGAAATCGCTGGTGTACAAGTAGTTTCTACTTCTGGTCAACCAGGTTCTTCTGCAACTATTCAAATCCGTGGTGTCGGCTCTATCAACTCTAGCTCTTCTCCACTTTATGTTGTTGACGGTATTCCTTATGATGGTGACGTTTCTGCTATCGACCCTTCAGATATCGCTTCTACTACTGTATTGAAAGATGCTACTGCAACTTCTCTTTACGGTTCTCGTGGTTCTAATGGTGTTATCTTGATTACTACTAAAAAAGGTACTTCTGGCGAATCAGGTAAAATTGATATCGACGTGAAATATGGTGGTAACATGCGTCTTATTCCATTGTATGAAACTGTTACTGACCCTCAACAATTCGTAGAACTTGTTTGGGAAGGTCTTTACAATGCTTCAGGTGGTAAAGGTACTGTTGCAAATAGCCAATTGTTTGATGTTAACAGTGGTGGTCTTCCTGCTGCTTATAATCGTTGGACTGAAGCAGGTCACCTTTTGATTAACCCAGAAACTGGTAAATTCTTTGATGACGTTCAACTCAAACAAGGTTATATCGATCAACCAGTTGAATCTTGGTCTAAAGCTATGTTCCGTAATGGTCAAAAACTTGATGCTACTCTTAAAATCTCAGGTGGTTCTGATAAAACAACTTACTATACTTCTTTCGGTTATTTGAAAGATGAGGGTTACTATATCGGTTCTGACTATAGCCGTCTTCAAGCTCGTATCAATATCGATCACCAAGCTAAAAAATGGTTGAGAGGTAGCATGAATATGTCTTATTCTTATTCTATTTACAATAGCCCAGGTCAAGGTTCTAACATGAACAACGGTTTTGCTTATGTTAACGAATGTCCTTCTATTTATCCTGTTTTCCAACGTGACGAAAATGGTTATAAAGTAGATGACCCTAAAATTCCTGGAAAATATGCTTACGACTATGGTGATGTTGACGTAAATGGCAACACTGTTGGTCGTCTTTATGGTAATGGTATCAACCCTGCTGGTGCTCTTCAATATGATAAAGAACGCACTTTGCAACATCAATTGGTTGGTAATGGTATGTTAGAAGCTACTCTTTACAAAGGCTTGAAATTTACTACTAACTTTGGTGTGCAATATGTTGGTACTAACGCATCTGACTTGACAAACAACTATTATGGCGACGCTGCTGGTGTTGGTCGTATTGCAAAATCAGCTGGTCATGGTTTGTCTTTCACTTGGAACCAAATCTTATCTTATAATGCAGACTTTGGTGGTGATCACAACTTCAGTGCTTTTGTTGCTCACGAAACTCTCTTGATTAACTCTTCTGTAATGCAAGGTGGTAAAAACTTTATCGTTCGTCCTGACGGTCTTGAACTTGGTAATGCTGTTGAAATGAGCTACCTTACTTCTTCTACTTCAAGACGTACTATGGAGTCTTACTTTGGTCAAGCTCGTTATAGCTACAAAGATAAATACTTCGTTGACGCTAACCTCCGTGCCGATGGTTCTTCTCGTTTTGCAAGAGGTCATCGTTGGGGTACTTTCGGTTCTGTAGGTTTGGCTTGGGATATGATGCGCGAAGACTTTATGCAAGGTGTTGACCTTCTTCGTAACTTCAAAATCAAAGCTTCTTGGGGTGAACTTGGTAATGCTGAAATTAGCACATTCCTCTACACTAACCAATATTCTGTTGATAACGTAGGTGGTCGTCCTGCTTATACACTTGGATACATTGGTAACCCTAATTTGACTTGGGAGTCTTCTCAAATCTTGAATACTGGTATCGAATTTACTTTGGGTAAAGTTATGGATGCTGAAGTTGTTTACTTCCACAAAACCACAAACAACATGTTGTTCGACCGTTCAGTATCTCCTTCTTTGGGTTATTCTTCTTACTATGTAAACGAAGGTGAAATGGTTAACCAAGGTCTTGAATTCCAATTCAATGTTCATGCTGTTAACACTAACGCTGTTAAATTCGATATTCGTTTCAATGGTGCTTGGTATAAAAACACTATTACTGAAATGCCTCTTGACCCTTCTACAGGTCAACCAAAACAAATGGATGGTGCTATGTCTTTAGGTCACTCAATTTATGAATATTACATGATTGAATGGGCTGGCGTAAACCCTGAGACTGGTATCGCTGAATACTATTATTTCTACGACCCAAGCAATTTGAAAGGCGAGTCATTCAACCTTTATCAAGATGCTATCCCTTCTGTTCATCAATATATTTTGAATAATTATGCAGATGATCCTAATTTGGAAAAATATCTTAAAAATCCTGAATTGATTCTTGAAAAAGGTAAAACAGAAAATGCTCAATATGCATCTTCTTACTATGTAGGTAAATCTGCTCTTCCTTATCTCCAAGGTGGTGTTGGTTTCGATTTGTCTTTCTATGGTTTCGACCTTTCTGCAGCATTCCAATATAGCTTCGGTGGTTGGGGTTATGATGGCGCTTATCAACAATTGATGCATAGCGAACGTGGTGGTTCTAATAACTGGCACATTGATATCTTGAATCGTTGGCAAGAACCAGGTCAAGTAACAGACGTTCCTCGTTTGTCTAACAAAACAGACTTGTATGCTAATGCTTCTTCTACAAGATTCATAACTTCTTCTAGTTACTTGTCTCTTTCAAATGTTCGTTTGGGCTATTCATTCCCTAAAAAAATGACTGAAAAAATCAAACTTAACAATTTGAATCTTTGGGTTTCTGCTGATAACTTGTTCTGTCTCTCTGCTCGTAAAGGTTATATCCCTATGGCTTCTATGACAGGTTCTTCTAGCACTTACCAATATACTCCACTTTCAACTATCTTGGGTGGTATTAAACTTTCATTCTAATCTATTTGCTTAATTAGTTAAAATATGAAATCAATAAAATTTTTAATTTGTACTTTAGCTGTTGTAATTGGTCTTTCTGGTTGTGCTAGTAGCTGGTTAGATGCTGAAATGACAGGTTCTGCTTTGACTCAAGATCAATATGACAATATTCCTGGTACAGCTGAGGGTGCAGTTTTGGGCCTCTACTCTAAAATGTATGTGGCTTCTGACCACCACTATTTTGGTCAAAAATCTATCGATATGGCTACAGACATCTTGTCTGGTGATATGGCTATGACTGCTAATGCTTATGGTTGGTTCACTGATTGTGAACAACAACAATGTGCTTCTATGACTGCTGGTCGCAATAGCTATATTTGGCACTATTACTATTCTATCATCCTCAATGCTAACGCTGCTATTCGTAGTTTTGTTGCATTGGAAGAGGCTGGTACTATAACTGCAGACCAAAAAGCTGCTTTGGCTCAATGTTTGACTATGCGTGCTTATTGTTATTTCAACTTAGCTCACTTGTATAGCCCGGGTATAACAGATTCTGAATCTGCTGACTATTTCCAAGGCAATACAGGTATGGACTATCTCTGTGTGCCTATTTACAACGAAAACTCTTCTATGAATGATACTACTAAATTGGTAAATGAGCAACAAGTAGCTTCTACTCGTGCAGTTTATGATCAAGTATTGTCTGACCTTGATTGGGCTATTGCATTATTTGATGAAACAGGTTTTGTCCGTTCTTCAAAATTATATGTAGACAAAGATATCGCTAATGCATACTTGGCTTATACTTATCTTCAAACTGAAGAGTACGATAGTGCTTATGTTGTAGCTAAACGTGTAATTGATGCCGGTAACTTTGAAATCTTACCTTTCGATGAGTTGACAACAACTGGTTTCACAGACCAAAATGATCCTTCTTGGATGTGGGGCCTTGATGTTACTATTGAAAATACAACAAGCTTGGCTTCTTTCTGGGGACACATGGACCTCCATACTTATTCTTATGCTTTTGCTGGTGCATGGAAAGCTATGGATGACGAATTAGCTAAAACTATTCCTGAAACTGATGGTCGTTATAAATGGTTCGATGCTAAGAAAAAATATGTTCCAGATTGGAAATTCTATGATAAAGCTCGTGGTGTAAGAGCGGACGAAATTGACCGCCGTTGGTTGAATGATATCGTATTCATGCGTATCGAAGAAATGTATCTTGTAGCTGCAGAAGGTGCTGCTCGCGCTGGTAAATTGGCTGAATCAAAAGAAGTTTTGAAATCTTTCTTGGCTGAACGTGATGAAACTGTAATGGCTACAGTTGATGATATGTCTAAAGATGCTTTGCTTGAAAATCTTTACTACAACTGGCGTGTAGAATTGTGGGGTGAAGGTCGCGCTTTGATGACATTCAAACGTTTTGGTGGCGTGAAAATGCGTGGTAAAAATCACTTCTACAACGCAGGTCAAAATATGCAAGCAGTTGACCCTGCAAATCCTGTTTTGTTGTTTATTATTCCTTACTCTGAATATGTAAACAACCAAGCAAACAATGACTTGAAACAATAAAAAGTTATTTAAATTTAATATTAAATCTTATCTAGTATGAAAAAATTATTTTATTTTCTCCTTGCTGCTATTCTTTTGGTAGCTTGTAATGGACAAGACACTCCTGGTGGTGCTATTAAAAGTGTAACAATTGCTAATCAACTTGAACTTGTTGAAGGTGCTCAACAACGTTTGGCTTTGACAGTAGATCCTTCTGATGCTACTTACACAGCTGTTTGGTCTTCTTCTGATGAAAGAATTGCAACAGTTTCTAACAAAGGTGTTGTTACTGCTAATGCAGTTGGTGAAGCAACTATTACTGTGACAATTAAAGACACTGACCTTAAAGCAACTTGCCGTGTTATTGTTAAATCTCTTTTGGATGCTACTGTTTTTGACCGTATCCTCCAAGCTTCTACTTTCAGTGATCCATTTGATATCGTTCTTACTAAACAAGATGGTCAAGATACAACTTTGCATGTTGTTTCTGCTAAATTCTTGATGATTCCTTCTACTATGTATCTTGATGGTGAAGGTTATCTCGTAGGCGAACCAGGTTATTGTATGAGCATCTATACTTCTTTCACTGTTGGTTTGGACCCTAACACTGGTGCTGTTAATGCATACTATGCTTTGGCTGACTATTCAGTTGTTGATGATGCAGTTAATGCTAAAGGTTATTTCATTCCATGGTCTATCAAAACTGGTAACTTCAATAAGCAAAACTATTGCGAATATTGGACTAATATGATTCTTTATCAAAACGAAGCTATTGAAGAAGAGCCAATCATAGATAATTATCCTTACTATGATGAATTCGATAGCTATATGGTGAAAGGTTTCAATGGTTCATCTGGTATTTACTTGATGGATGCAGGTTATCCTACTATTGCTGAAGGTAATGAAGCTGGTATTATCCAATTCCGTGTAACAGACCAAAACGAACTTTATCCAAGCTACTATAACTTCGATGCTGCAATCTTCTCTCCAGAAGGTGATATGCTCGGTTTTGCATTGGAACAAAGAACAGATTCTGTAACAGGTGAAACTAATGGCTACTATATGGACAATGATGAAGATAATATCTTCGACTTTGCTCCACTTGTAGAACGTACTTTCGTTGGTGGTACATATGATGATGGTACTGAAGGTGTTGCTATTATGGAATCAAATCTTAAATCAGCTAAAGCTATTCCAGCTGCTCCATTTAACAAAAAAGCTGTTGTTATTAGATCTTTGAATATCCCATTCTTTATGAAAGTGGATGAACAATAAGTATCTATTTCTATTTAATAAAAAGAGAGTAAATTTGAAAATTTACTCTCTTTTTTTTGTTTATTTTAAAAAAAATATGTATCTTTGCCGACTGAAAATAAAATTAATCTAATTTATTATGAAACGCATTTTTACCTTATTTGTTTTATCGGTTTTGTCTTTTGCGGTTGCTTTTGCTGTAAAAGCATATCCGGGTTTAATTACTAAAACACAGGCAGATGGCTCTGTTATTAGTTTTTATGTTCATGGAGATGAAAATTTAAATTATCTAACATCAGAAGATGGTTTCTTCTTGATGGATGTTGATGGTGTACTTGAATATGCCTTAGTGGATAATTTATTTAATTTTAAGACTACTGGTGTTAGAGCAAAAGACATCTCAAAACGTGATTTAAGTGAGCAATCATTTTTGATGACAATCCCTAAAGCTGTAGATGTTGTTGCTAAATTAGATATTCAAAATAATGATGCTATTGCATTGAAACGTGCAAATAGAGGAGGAATGAAACGTTTGAGTTCTAATTTCCCTTCTACGGGTTCGCCAAAGAGTATTGTTATTTTGGTAAACTTTACAGATAAAAAATTTACGTCTCCAACAGCAAAGGATGATTATACTCGCCTACTTAATGAAGTTGGTTATGCCGATAATGGTGCAACAAGTTCTGCACGTGATTATTTTTCTGCTTCTTCATATGAAGCTTTTAAACCAAATTTTGTTGTAGTTGGTCCTTATGATTTGCCTCGTGATTTTAAATATTATGGTGAAGATAAAGAGGGTAGAAATGACTATAATCCTGGTGGTATGATTGTTGATGCTTGTAATGCTGCTGATGCCGATGTCGATTTTTCTGAATTCGATGTTGACGGTGATGGTCTTATTGATAACGTTTTTGTTTATTATGCAGGTCACAACCAAGCTGAAGGGGGTGGTGTAAATACAATTTGGCCTCATCGCTCTTGTATTCTTGCCAATCATCATTATGATGGTGTAAAATTGTATGATTATGCTTGTACTTCTGAGTTTAGAGGTCCAGAAGGTACAACTATGTGTGGTATTGGTACTTTTGTTCATGAATTTGGCCATGTATTGGGTTTACCTGACTTATATGTTACTGATTATGGTTCTAAACATCATACTCCAGGTTCTTGGGATGTAATGGATGATGGTCCTTATAATAATAAAGGTAGAACTCCACCAACTTATTCTTCTTATGAAAGATTTTTCTTGGGTTGGATTGATCCTGTGCAGATAAGCGGAGGGGTGTACACTTTGAATCCTTTGATTGAGAAGAATGAAGCATATCTATTTGCTGCTACAGATCATAATCTTGATGGAAGAAATCCTAATCCAGTCGAATTCTATATGATTGAAAATCGTCAAAAAATAGGTATTGACGAATTAGGTGTGCCTGCTAATGGCATGTTGGTTACTCATGTTTATTACAATGAGGGTACTTGGAATGCAAATAGACCAAACAATGACCCTGATAAGCAAGGTGTGCAAATTCATTGTGCTTCGGGTACAACTAGATATCCTGCTGCAAATACCTATCCGGGTTCTAAAAATATAACTTCTTGTTATTTTACATTCAGAGATGGTACAGAATGGCCAACTGCACTTGTTAATATTAAAGAAGAAAATCGTATAATTACTTTTGAATATCCACGTGGAGATAATTATCCTCGTATTGACACTCGTGAACCTATTGAAGATTTTGATGTTGATTATGGTATAGAAACAGAAGTGAGAACGATAGAGTTGATTGGTACTGCGATTTCTGAACAAGTGCGCATAGGCTTTAAAGATGGTCGCCACTTTAAACTTAGAGAACATTCTGATGATTCAGATACTGATTCTGGTTTCTTAAATTATATACAATGTGAACCAAATTATGCTGATTCTACTTTTCATGTATTCGTAGATATTTTGTTTAATCCAACAATGTGTACTTATGATGATTTTATTGATGAAAAATTGGAGATAACAACTGGTGATTATACAAATAGAATCTCTTTTAAAGCTTATTCAAGAAGACCTGTCTTAGTGGTTCCTCCTATTGCATATGAAGCTCTAAATGTGACTCCTTACTCTTTTGTCGCTAACTGGAATAAAGTTTTTGATGCTACCGAATATTATTTGTCTGTTTATTCTATTGAAAAGGTAGAGTCTTCTAAAGTTGAAGAATTTACTGAATTTGCAGGAGCAGGATCTCTTGGTTGGTCATCTAACTTTAAGACTATTACAAAATCAAATTATAAATCTGCACCACAAGCTGTTTATTTTACTTCTGCATTGGATACAATTTGGACTGAAAAGTATTTTATGCCTGTTTCTAAACTCTCTTTCTGGGTAAATGCGACTAATACAACTGGTGTGTTGTATGTGGAAGGAAAATCAGAAGAAGGTAATTGGTCATTGATTTGTGAAGAAAATATTACAAAAACAACACGTTCAAAAACAATTACTATTGATAATATTGATACTTTAAAACTACAAGAATTTAAAATTTATTTTGAAACTGTTTCAAAAAGTGGAGGTCTTGCTTTTGATGATTTTACAGCATGTTTCCCTGAAACAATTACATATATGTTAGAAGATTATGTTGTTAGTGATACTGCTTTGAGAGTGTCTGGTTTAACTCCTAATTTTGAGTATCTATATAAAGTATTTGCTTCAGATAAAGATTTAGAATCAGAGCCTCCTCGCTATGAAAATAAAACTGCTCCTTCTAATGTTATTGCTGTTAAAACTATTGTTGGAACGGCGGCTGATGATAAAGAATTATCAGTAGTAAGAGGTGATAATTGTTATCGCGTATTTGTTCCTGAACGAGATTTTAATTATTCTTTATTCATTTTTAGTTTAGATGGTAGATTGGTTAAAGAAATGCCTACTGAAAGTGATGAGTTTATAATTGATGGTCTTGTGAATGGAGAGGTATATATCTTAAAATATGCTATGCGTGGAACTTTAAATCGCAAAACAAAAGTTGCAAAATTGTATTATGATTTATAAATAATAAATTTAATTCAAATTAAAAAAAAGAGTAATTAGCCTTTTCATATGTTAATTACTCTTTTTTATTTTATTTTTTACTTGTTTATTTGTAAGGTCTAATATTTTTTATTACCTTTGCATATTATTTGGAGTATATAAATTTAAATTTTTTGTTTATGAAGAAATTTCTTTTAGGACTTTTTTTATTTTTGCTTAGTTCTAACATGATTTATTCCGTTCCTGCTTATCCTAGTTTGATTACTACAGTTCAACCAGATGGTTCAACTATTAGTTTCTATTTGCGTGGGGATGAGAATTTTTCTTTTAAGATGTCTGAAGATGGCTATCTTTTGGCATTGAATGAGAATGGTGTATTCGAATATGCTGATTTTCGTGATAATGATGTAATTCCTTTAGGTGTTAAAGCCTCTGATATTAAAGAACGTACAGTTGAGGAATTGAATTTTTTGCAAAATGCAGTAAAAGTTTCTGATATTCAATTGGGTTTGCAAAGTGTTATTGAGTTAAGAAAAAGACAAAAAGTTAATCGTGATGCTCAACGTGCTCTAGTTAAATATCCAACTACAGGGTCTCCAAAAAGTCTTGTGATTCTTGTTAATTTCCAAGATATAAAATTCTTGAAAGAAACTGCGAATGAAGATTTTTCTAATATGTTGAACAAGGATGGATATTCTGAAAATGGAGCTACAAGTTCTGCTCGTGAATATTTCCGTGTTTCTTCTTTTAACCAATTTGATCCAAATTTTGTTGTGCTTGGACCTTACGATTTGCCTGAAAAAGTTGAGTATTATGGTAAAAATGGTCGAATGGGAGCTGGTTCTGATATACATGCTGCAGATATGATATTGCATGCTTGTTCATTAGCTGATGAAGCTGGTCTTGATTTTACCGAGTTTGATACAGATAGTAATGGTATTTTAGATAATGTATTTGTTTATTATGCAGGTCATAATGAAGCAGAATATGGTGGTGAAGATAAAGTTTGGCCTCATAGGGGTACTATTTTAGGTTCTACTTATTTTGATGGCATAAAGATTTCTGGTTATGCTTGTTCGTCTGAGTTGAAGGGTAAAGATGGAGATACTCAGTGTGGTATAGGTACTTTTGTGCATGAGTTTGGTCATGTGCTTGAGTTGCCAGACTTGTATGTTACAGACTATTCTCATGATGAACCAACTCTTTATAAATGGGATGTTATGGACCAAGGTCCATATAATAATGAAGGACGTACTCCTCCAACATATTCCGCATATGAAAGATTTTTCTGTGGTTGGTTGAAACCAGAACCTATTGATTCTATTTCAGGTGTGCATATATTGGAGCCACTTATAACTTCAAATAAAGCTTATATTTTGTCGAAAACAAAACATAATATGGATGGTTATAATCCAGATCCAAAAGAGTTTTTTATTCTTGAGAATCGTCAGAAAATTGGACTTGATTCTCTCGCTCTTCCTGGTGAGGATATGTTGATTACTCATATAAATTATAAACCTACACTTTGGATGATGGGTTCTAATAATCCTAATAGAAACCCCAATGATATGTGTGTTCAGATTGAATGTGCTGCAGGAACAACAACAAAAGATGCAAAACGTAATACTTTTCCAGGAGCTGATAATGTTGTTGAATTTGAATTTGAATTTAAAGATAATCAAATTTGGGGAACTCCTATTTTGGGTATTTTGAAGAAGGATAGAAATGTTTCATTTATCTATGGAGATGTAAATGAAATTCCTCAAATTACATTTGCTAATTCATTGACTGATTTTTACACTTATGCAAATAAGAAACAATACAAGGATTTGGATGTTGTAATTAGTAATATAGAAGGTGATGTTAAGTTTTCTTTTGAAAATACTACTTTCTATACTATAGCTCAGCGTCAGGCTGATGGTACTATTTCTGAGCCAAAAGAAGAACTTATTGTTAATATTCCATCAAAAGAAGAACATGTATTGAATTTAGTTGTTGTTTTTTATTCTCGAGGTAGAACTTCTAATGATGAATTTTTTGAAACTCGAATTCTTGCGGAAACAGATAATTTTATTAGCGTATTACCTCTTAAAGGAAAATCAAGACGTGCTTTAGAAGTTTTGATCCCAACAGCTTTTGAGGCTAAAAATGTTATGGATGATTCTTTTGTTGCAAGTTGGTCTTTTGATGAAAAAGCTACAGGATATTATCTTTCTGTTTATAATAAAGAGAAAAAAACATCAGAAGAGATTGAGACATTTGATTCTTTTGCTGATGGTAATAATCCTAAAGCATGGTATTATAATTTTATAACAACTGATAATGCAAATTATGCTTCATCTCCATTGTCTTTAGCTTTTACATCAAAAAATGATACATTGTGGACAAAGGATTATATATTACCAGTTTCATCTTTAGATTTTTGGATTGCTTCAATTGGTGGAGCCAAAGGAAATATTATTGTTGAGGCATTTATTGATAGTGTTTGGACTAATGTCTCTACTCAATGGTTTGATGCGGAAACAAAAGGTCAGACAATAACAGTTGATTTGGATAGAGAGTGTTATAAATTTAGATTACATGTGGATTTTGATGCAAATGAAGGACGTTTGTTATTTGATGATTTTGTAGCAAAATTTGATTATACACTTACTTATATCATGCAGGATGAAGAATTCTTGCAAGAAGAAGGTGTAGAAAATCAAGTCATTGTAAGCAATTATAGTCCTAAAAAGAACTATTATTATCGTGTTCGTGCAACAGATAAGCAAACACGAGATGAAGAAGGTAGATTTGAAAATATAACTGATTATTCTAATGAGATTTGTGTGGGGAATAATAATGAAAAAAATAATAAAGTAGAGCCACTTAGCATTTCGTTTGTAGATGGTCATTTTGTTGTTAATCTCAAAGAACTTCGTGAAAATTATGTGATATATATTTATTCGGCAGATGGTCGTCTCGTAGAAGAGATTGTGCCTACAACAAAACATGTTGTTTTGCCTGCTTTAGATGCTAATATGTATGTAATTAAGTATTCTGAAAAAGGAAAAGTGAGACGTAATGATCAAGCAGGTAAAATATTTTATTAATCACATTTAAATATATGAGAGAACAAGTGAAAGCTTGTTCTCTTTTGTTTTTGTTTTTGTTAAGAAAATATTTTGTAATTTTATACTTATAATTCATATTTTTTTTATAACTTTGTAGATTGGAAGAGAGTAATTTTTTATTCTCTTATTTTTCAATTTTCAATTTTTAATTTTCAATGGATAAGTTGCGGTTTTTAAGTATGGGAAGTGGCAGTAGTGGTAATTGTTACTACATTGGCACAGCGAGTTACGGCTTTTTGATAGATGCCGGAGTAGCAGTGCGTGCTGTGAAACGAGAGTTAAAAGAGCATGGTTTATCGTTTGAAAATATTTGGGGTATATTTATTACTCACGATCATACAGATCATATTAAGTCTGTAGGTGTGTTGGGTGAGAAATATCATATTCCTGTTTATGTTACGGCAGAAATGTTAAATGGGATTAATCGAAATTATCGTGTAACTGAGAAGTTAGTTTCTGCTTACAAATTGTATAAGAAGGGAGATAATATTGTAATTCGTGATTTTGTAATTCAGGCTTTTCCAGTGTCGCATGATGCGTCGGATAGCGTTGGTTATTCGTTTTTGTATGGTAATCAGCGTTTTGTTATTGCGACAGACCTTGGGTTTATTGGCAAAGAGGCTGCAGATCATATAGTTCGTGCTAATTATTTGGTGATTGAGGCGAATTATGATGATAATATGTTGAAAAATGGACCATATCCGTATCCATTGAAGCAACGAGTGCGTTCTCATGTTGGTCATATGTGTAATGAACATACGGCTAGATTTTTGGCGGATAATGCAACTGAATATTTGTCGCATGTTTTTCTTTGCCATCTTAGTCAAGAGAACAATACACCAGAGATTGCGTTTAAAACAGTGAATGATGCTTTGGTTGAAAGAGGTGTTGCTCTTGAGTTGTTGCAACCGTTGGAACGTACGATTCCATCTCCGATGTATGTTTTTAAGCCTTATGAAGAGGAAAAGTGATAATTGTGTTAGTAACTTTTTATTATTATTTTTATTGTGAGTAAATTAGGTTTTTGGATTAATAATGCGCGTACTATAGCATTGCCACAAAGTGTATTGCCTGCGTTATTAGCTATTAGTATGAGCGCTTTGCATGTTGATTTTAGTTGGTGGATGTCTATCATTGCTTTGTTTGGTATTATATGTGCCCATTTAGGGATGAATCTTGCAGATGATTATTTTGATTATCAAATAGGTTCTGCTGAAAAACGTGCAGCTTTGGATGGAGAGGGATTCCGTGCACGTATGCATAAATATCCATATCTTACTTCTGGCCAAGCAACTATAACTGAATTGCGTAATGCTATAGTTGTCTTTTTGTCTATTGCAGTTGTGTGTGGTGCTGTGATTTTATATTTCCGTGGTTGGCAAATAGCTCTAATTACAGTTATTGCTGGTATTCTCGGGTTGTCTTATTCGGGAGGCCCGTTGAAGCTTGGATATCGTGGCTATGGTGAATTGGTCATTGGTCTTATGTTTGGTGTTTTGTTAATGATTGGTGTGCAATATGCTGCTTGTGGAGTTTTTGACCTAAGGATTGTTGTATTGAGTATAGCTATAGCTTTGTTGGTTACTAATATTGTTTATACGCATTCGGTTCTTGATATTATTGCAGATGAAAAAGCTGATAAAATGACATTTGCGCGTCTTCTTGGTACGTCAAAACGTAAATTAGCAGCTTCGGCTCTTTTTGCGCTTTTGCCATTTGTATTTGTCTTTGTGGGTGTTGCTACAAGCTTGTTTCATTGGGCATATTTGGTGATTTCTCTATTGTTACCTATGGCTCTTTTCTTGTGGCAATCGGTTCGAAAATTTGTTTATGATGAGCCTGAAAATATGACTCTTAAATTTTGGATGGGTCCAATGGGAGATTGGGAGGCATATAAAAAACATGGGCTTGATTGGTTCCTTTTTCGTTGGCTTATGGCTCGCAATCTGGTGACATTCTTCTGTTTGTTTATCTTGATTGTTAATATAGTGCTCAATTTTATTTAATATTAACTTAGACTAATTCAATAATATAATGAAAAAACTTTTCTATCTTGGTTGGTGGTTCTTCGGTGCAAGAATCCTTGGTCGTAAACGCCCACTTCAAACAGTCTTGTTTATTGGTGATAAATGCAATCTTAAATGCCGTCATTGCTCGGTGTATGCTCGTGAAGAACCAAATGTAATGACCTATGAACAAATTAGAGAACAGCTTCGTTATGCTCATTCTCTTGGCTCTCGATTTGTTGATTTTGAAGGTGGAGAAGTTATGCTTTGGCGTGATGGCGACTATCGTATTAACGACCTTATTGATTTAGCCAAAGAAGAGGGTTTCTTCTCTGCTACTATCACTACTAATGCTCAGCTACCTTTCAAAAATAGTAAAGCAGATAGTATATGGGTTAGTCTTGATGGTATTGGTGATTATCACGAATACATCCGCGGTAAAGGTACATTCAAACGCCTTGAAGAAAATATTGCTTCGTGTGGACATAAGCACCTTAGTGTGAATATGGTGGTTAGTACATACAACTACGAAGGTGTAGTACCAACTATCGAATATGCTAAAAATAATCCTGCAATCGAGCAGATTGCTATCAATTTCTATACTCCATTTCCTGGTTCAGAAACAGAAATGGTACTCGACAAAGAAAAGCGTTGCGAGGTTATTGATAAGGTGATTGAGATGAAGAAAAAAGGTTATCCTATCATGAACTCTGTTTCAGGGCTTAAGCTGATGAAACATAATAACTTCAAACGTCGTTGCTGGGTTACTAACTTTATATATCCTGATGGTACTCGTTCGGGTTGTGTTGGTGAAGGTCTTAATATTTGCGATCAATGTGGGCTTTGTATGTCAGGCGAAATGCATGCCGTATTCAACTTTAAATTAGATACAATCTTTGCTGGTCTAAAATTACGTCTATAAGCTTTCTTTTTCTTAGGTTATCAAGAGTCTGGGAAATTCTATATGTATGAAACGTTTAAATTTAACAATATTACTCTTTTTGTCCTCTCTCTTATTGCTTCAAGCTCAAAACTATAAGCAACAAGTGGAGGACACTTTGCTTTATTTTGCACGAAATTCTAGTGTTTGGGGTAATTTTAAGGTTGATAGAGTACGTATTTTAGATAATGTGTATAAGGTGGAGTTGGGCGAAATGTTTAACTCATTGCATTATCGTCCTGAGCTAGTTGATTCGATGGAGCAGGCAGTTAAGTCTGTAATTGCACCAAAATATGCGGGCTATAAAGTGAAACTTTGTGTGCATAAAAAGAATGATATTCGAACTCTTGTGCCTAACTATTATCGTTCGGAATCTGATATTGATTATTCTCGTTATAACACAAAATATACTAAGACAACACCTTTTGTTTGTAATGAAGATCGAGCTTATGAGGTAAAACATGGTTTGCAAGATAGGAATATTGCACTTTGGCAAAGTCATGGATGGTACTATGAACAACGTACGGATCGTTGGCAGTGGCAACGTGCAAGGGTATTTACTACAGTGGAAGATAAATTTACTTTATCGTTTGTAATTCCGTATCTTGCGCCTATGCTTGAACGTGCAGGGGCAAACGTTTTTATGCCACGCGAGCGTGATTATCAGCGTAATGAAGTTATTGTTGATAATGCACAATGTAGAATGCATAATGCGCAATTAAAGAAACCTGGATTTGCGCATATTCAAAATATTTATCACGAACATGAGAATCCTTTTCATGCAGGTACTTATGGGGTAATAAAAACCAATAAAGAAGAAACTTCTGAAGTTGTTTGGGAAGCAGAAATTCCTGAAGATGGTTGGTATTGGGTTTCTATTGCTTATGTGACTGAAGATAAGTCGGTGCCTGATGCTAAATATACAGTACGTCATTCGGCAGGTGAAACGACCTTTCGTGTAAATCAGCAGATGGGTGGAGGTACTTGGATTTATCTTGGGCAATTTTATTTTCGTAAAGGCGCAGATGCAGACCATGCTTCTGTTGTATTGAGTAACGAGAGTGAGTATGAAGGAGTAGTGGTTGCTGATGCAGTGCGTTTTGGGGGAGGTATGGGTAATGTGGCACGTCGTCCAGCGACAGATGCGGAGATTGCTCGCCTTGAGAAAGAAAAAGACCGTAAGCGTAAAATATCTATTTATGAAAAAGAGGAGTATGAGATAAGTGGTCGCGCTCGTTTTTGGGAGGCATCGCGTTATTGGCTTCAATGGGCAGGAGCACCTGATAGTGTAATATCTTATACAAAAGGACTTAATGATTATACAGATGATTATACTTGTCGTGCGCAGTGGGTTAATTGGCTTAATCAAGGTTCGGTTAATGCACCAGATTCAGTAGGATTGGGTATTCCAATTGATTTGTCGTTTGCTTTTCATTCTGATGCGGGATGTAAACTCGACACTGTAATAGGTACGCTTTGTATATATACTACCCCTTTTGATGTGAATGAAAATGAATATAAATATGATTTTCCGTCAGGACAAAGTCGTTTTGTGTCTCGTGATTTGACCGATTTTGTGATGTTGCAGATTGTAGGTGATATTCGAGCTACAGCGAATAGGAATTGGACTCAGCGTTGGATGTGGGACCGCTCTTATAGTGAGAGTCGTCGGCCAGAAGTTCCTGCGATGTTGCTTGAATTGCTTTCGCATCAAAACTTTGAGGATATGCGTTATGGTCTTGATCCACGATTTAAATTTATTGTTTCGCGTGCTATTTATAAGGCAATGGCAAAGTTTATTGCTACTCAGAATAATGAAGAGTGTGTGATTGTACCACTTCCAGTCAATAGTTTTGCTTTGCGCCTTATTGGAGATAATAAGGTGCGTCTTACTTGGCGCCCAACAGTTGATTCGCTTGAGGCTACAGCTGTGGCAGATAAATATGTTGTATATACTCGTCGTGGGGGAGAAGGTTGGGATAATGGACGCTTGGTGGAAGATACAGTGGTAGTGTTGCCTATTGAAAATGATGAGATGATGAGTTATAAGGTTGTGGCTGTGAATGATGGAGGTGCAAGTTTTGATAGTGAAATTCTTTCGGCTTATTCTGCTCGTAATGCAAAAGGAGAGGTTTTGGTAGTTAATGGTTTTGACCGTGTGGCTGGGCCAGAGGGTTTTCAGTCAGCACCGTATGCGGGATTTCCAGAGTGGCTTGATAGGGGAGTGGGCGATGGAGTAGAATTGCAATATATTGGTCGTCAGCATGATTTTGATTCTCGTCATCCTTGGATTTCTGATGATGATTCGGGTTGGGGACAAAGCAATAGTGACTATGAGCAGATGCTTGTTGCTGGTAATACTCACGATTTTCCGTTTATTCATGGGCGGGCTATTGCCAAATTGGGTTATAGTTTTGTGTCTTGCTCGCGTGGGGCTATTGAAAATGGCGATATTGATATTGTTGATTATAAGCTTGTTGACCTTATACTCGGAGAACAGAAAGAAACTTTGTGGGGTAATGACTCAAGTAGTTGCAAATACAGAACTTTTTCAGTAAATTTGCAACGTGAATTGCGTCGTTATGTTTCGACAGGAGGGGCATTGTTTGTTTCGGGGGCATACGTGGCATCAGATAATTGGTTGTCGGTGAATGCAACTAAGGCAGATAAACAGTTTGTTAAGAGTGTGTTAAAGGTGGAATGGCGTGCGGATAGGGCTACTCAGAATGGAGAATTGGAGGCTGTTTATGCTCCAAATAATACCTCTTTTGAGGGAGAATATAAGTTTGTGCAGTATTTGAATGAGGATATTTATGCGGTAGAAAGTCCTGATGCAATAGTGCCTGTTGGAGAAAATGCGTATACAGTTATGCGTTATTCGCAAAATAATAATAGTGCGGTTGTGGCATATTCGGGTGGAGATTATCGCTCTGTGGTTTGTGGTTTCCCGTTTGAAACCTTGGAAACAGAAGAGATGCAAGAGAGATTTATGAAGCAGGTGATTGACTTCTTGAATCGGGGTGAATAGTGAATGAGAGTGTGTATTTTGCGGGTAAGGTGAGGGTTGCTTGAAGGTTGCTGTATAGTATATTTAAATTTGGAAATTTTTACGGTTGAATACACACTGAGAGTGTGTGTTTGTTGGGGTGAAATTTTAGGTGAAATTTATGTAAATAACTATAATTATTGATATGATGAAAAAGATTAATTGTTTTATTCCAGCTCAATCTGTTGAGCAATTTAAATCTACAGTCGAAGGGCTTAAGGCTTCGGAGTTAGTGGGTGATATTTACCTTTTGGCAAATGAGCCAATCGAGTATGAAGGTTGTAAATGTTTGGTGGTTGATTCATTGAATAGTTCGGCTACTGTGGCTAAAATTGCAGAAAGCAGTGATGCGGAATTTTCTTTGATTTATACCAAGTATACTACTTTGGAATTTGGTCAATATGGCATCGAGCGTTTCTATAATCTTGCGGCTGGTGCTGGTGTAGGTATGATTTATAGTGACTACTATCAAATTGTTGATGGAGAACGCAAAAATGCACCTACTATTGATTATCAAGTGGGTAGCCTTCGTGATGATTTTAACTTCGGTTCAGTATTGTTTTATAATGCAGAGGCTTTGAAAAAAGCAGTTGCTGAAACTACTGCTGAATATCAATTTGCAGGTATTTATAATCTTCGCCTCAAAGTGAGCCAACATTATACAATTGTTCGTATTAATGAATACCTCTATTCTGAAATTGAACTTGATACTCGTAAGAGTGGCGAAAAACAATTTGATTATGTTGACCCTAAAAATCGTCAAGTGCAAATTGAGATGGAGTTGGTTTGTACAGACCACTTGAAAGCTATTGGTGGTTATCTAGTGCCTAATTTTGAATCAGTTAACTTTGATGAAGGTGAATTTGCAAACGAAGCATCGGTGATTATTCCAGTGCGCAATCGTGCTCGTACTATTGAAGATGCAATACGCTCTGTATTAGCTCAAAAAACAACATTCCCATTTAATCTTATCATTATTGATAACTATTCTACTGATGGCACATCTGAAATCATTAAGAAATATGCAGAACAAGATAATCGCGTAGTTCATCTTGTGCCAGAACGCACTGACCTCGGTATTGGTGGTTGTTGGAACGCAGGTGTTGACCATGCAACTTGTGGTAAATTTGCTGTTCAACTTGACTCAGATGATGTTTATCAAGACGAAAATACCCTCCAAACTATTGTAGATGCATTCTATGAACAAAATTGTGCAATGGTAGTTGGTTCATACACAATGACTAATGGCGAAATGCAACCAATTCCACCTGGATTGATTGATCACAAAGAGTGGACACCAGATAATGGTCGTAATAATGCGCTACGTATCAATGGTCTTGGAGCTCCTCGTGCATTCTATACTCCTATGCTCCGTCGCGTGAAAGTGCCTAATACAAGTTATGGTGAGGATTATGCATTAGGTCTTCGTTTCAGCCGTCAATATCAAATAGGACGTATTTATTCTTCATTGTATCTCTGTCGTCGTTGGGATGGCAACTCTGATGCTGCTCTTAGTATTGAAAAAATCAATGCTAACAACCTTTATAAAGACAAAATCCGTACAATGGAGCTCCTTGCTCGTATTGAAATGAATAAAAAATAAATAACAGTCAACAGTCAATAGTCAACAGGAATAAATGCCGAATGGCTACTGTTGACAGTTGATTGTAGACCTTTAACCTTTAATAAATCATGCAAAAAAAACTTATTGAATGCGTACCTAATTTCTCTGAAGGTCGCGATTTAGCTGTAATCAAACAAATTACTGACGTAATTGAAAAAGTAGAAGGTATCAAACTTCTTGATGTTGATCCAGGTGAAGCAACAAACCGTACAGTTGTTACTTTTGTGGGCGAGCCAGAACCAGTTATGGAAGCCGCTTTCCAAGCTGTTCGTAAAGCAGCCGAACTTATTGATATGCGTAACCACCATGGAGCTCACCCACGTATGGGTGCAACTGACGTATGTCCACTCGTTCCAGTTGCAGGTGTAACTCTTGAAGAATGTGCTGAATATGCTCGTCAACTTGGTAAACGTATCGGTGATGAACTTGGTGTTCCTGTATATGCTTATGAAGCAGCAGCTTTCACACCTGCTCGTCGTAACCTCGCAGTTTGCCGTAAAGGTGAATACGAAGCTCTTAGCCAACGTTTTGGCGTAGCTGAAGAAAATCCAGATTTCGGTCCAACTGTATGGGATGAAAATACAGCTCGTACTGGTGCTACTGCAGTAGGTGCTCGTGATTTCCTTATCGCAGTGAACTATAACCTCAACTCTACATCTACTCGTCGTGCTAATGCTATCGCATTTGACGTTCGTGAAAAAGGTCGTCCTATGCGTGAAGGTGGCTCACCAGTAGGTAAAGTGATGAAAGACGAAAACGGTAAAGATATCATGATTCCTGGTACTCTTAAAGGTACTAAAGCTATTGGTTGGTTCATTGATGAATACGGTATTGCTCAAGTGTCAATGAATATCACTGATATCAAAACTACTCCTCTTCACGTTGCTTTCGATGAAGTATGCCGTTGTGCTGCTAATCGTGGTTTGCGCGTAACAGGTGCTGAAATCGTAGGTCTTGTTCCTAAATCAACACTTATTGAAGCTGGTAAATATTTCTTACGCAAACAACAACGCTCTGTAGGTCTTCACGATGAAGAAATTATTAAAATAGCAGTTAAATCTATGGGCTTGGATGACCTTAAACCATTTAACCCAGAAGAAAAAGTTGTCGAATATCTCATCGAAGACAAAACTAAGAAAAAACTTGTCGATATGACATGTACTGGTTTTGCTCAAGAAACAGCAAGTGAAAGCCCAGCTCCTGGTGGTGGTTCTATCTCAGCTTATATGGGTTCTCTTGCTGCTGCTTTGGCTACTATGGTAGCTAACCTTTCTTCTCATAAAGCAGGTTGGGATGCACGTTGGGAATTCTTCTCAGAATGGGCAGATAAAGGTCAAGCTATGATGAGCCGTCTTCTTTGGTTGGTGGATGAAGATACAGAAGCTTTCAACAAAATTATGGCTGTGTTTGCTATGCCAAAATCAACAGATGAAGAAAAAGCTGCTCGCGCTGCTGCAATGCAAGAAGCAACTCTTTATGCAACTCAAGTGCCATTGGAAACTATCAAAGCAACAATGGAAACATTCCCTCTTATTCGTGCTATGGCAGAAGAAGGTAACCCTAATTCAGTGTCAGATGCAGGTGTAGGTGCATTGGCTGCTCGTGCTGCTGTATTGGGTGCTTGTCTCAATGTGAAAATCAATGCAGGAGGTCTTAAAGATCGTGAAATTGCAGATAAACTCGTAGGAGAAGCTAATGCTCTCGCTGCTGAGGCTTGCAAACTTGAGGCAGAAATCCTTGAAATTGTGAATTCAAAAATTAAATAAAGTTTTGAATATATAAAAAAGAACTCCCAAATTTAAATTTGGGAGTTCTTTTTTTATAATATAATAAATTGTAATTAGCAAACGCCAGAGAAACCCATAAATGCCATTGCAAGGAGGCCTGCTACAATGAGAGCTGTTGGCATGCCTTCGATGCCTTTTGGTAATTTAGTAAGGGCTAATTGTTCGCGAATACCTGCAAATAGCACTAGAGCAAGACCGAAACCTGCAGATGTTGAGAGTGCAAACACAACACTTTCGAGGAGGTTCATATCTTTTTGGATGACCATAATGGCAACACCGAGGATTGTACAGTTTGTTGTAATCAGAGGCAAAAACACGCCCAATGCTTGGTAGAGTGATGGAGAGATTTTTTTGAGAATAATTTCTACCATTTGTACAAGTGCTGCAATCACAAGGATGTATGAAATAGTTTGTAGATATTGCACTTCAAGTGGTTGGAGTACATAGTTGTCGAGTAAGTAGGTGCAGATGGTAGCAATGGTCATAACGAACATTACAGCTGCCGACATACCTATTGAAGTGTCAATCTTTTTTGATACGCCAAGAAAAGGACAAATACCAAGAAATTGCGCCAATACTATGTTGTTCACAAATATGGCTGATATAATAATAAGGAAGTAGTTCATAGTATTTATTTTTTAGCAGTTTTAAGTTTGTTTATGATTGCAATTAGGTATCCTAATGAAATAAATGCCCCTGGCGCTAGTACAAACACAAGTATACCATATTCTTCAGGGAAGATGCGTAGAGAGAATAGTGCGCCTGTTCCGAGGAATTCGCGTACAATGCCGAGTAAGGTTAAACCAAAAGTGAAACCAAGTCCTATGCCTAATCCATCGCAGAATGATGCAAAAGGGTTATTTTTAGCTGCAAATGCTTCGGCACGTCCAAGTACAATGCAGTTTACTACGATAAGAGGGATGAATAATCCGAGTGAATCGTAGAGGGCCGGTAAATAGGCTTCCATTGCCATTTGGATTATTGTTACAAATGTGGCAATTACGACAATAAATGCAGGGATACGTATTTTGTCAGGGATGAGATTTTTTAGTAGAGATATAACCACATTTGAGCATATAAGTACGAAAGTGGTGGCAAGTCCCATACTCATACCATTAAGAGCTGAGGTTGTAGTACCTAACGTAGGACACATACCGAGCATTAATACGAATGTCGGATTTTCTTTGATGAGTCCGTTTGTTATTGTTTTGAAATAATTCATAATTATTAGTTGAGAGTTGAGAGTTGAGAGTTGAGAGAATCTGTTTGAGCTGTCGCGCCACTCCACGCATCAATAGCGGTCGAATCGGTTGTAGCAACAGAGTCGGTTGTGTTAATAGTTGTTGCTCCGCTCCAAGCATCTACTGACGGTGTTTCACCTTTTGCTATTTGATATGTTTCGTATGCTTTGTTTATTGAGTTAAGGAATGCACGTGATGAAATAGTTGCAGCTGTGATAGCGTCATACTCGCCACCATCTTTGCTTACGTTGAGTGGCATTTTGTTGGCATCTGCACCACGAATATCTGATTTTACTTTGAACCAATCAACTAATTTAGAGCCAAGACCAGGAGTTTCGGCATGTTGAAGAAGCGAGTAATCAACGATAGCGCCATTAGTATCAATACCAACTATAGTCGTGATGTTGCCACCAAAACCGAGTTCGGCAGTTTCAATTGCGATACCTACAAGTTCGCTATTAGCATTGTAAGCACGGAATATTTTTTGGTCGTTTACATTATCTTCTTCAAGAGAAGTGAATTCAGGTAAAACAGCCTTGATAGCAGCTTCTTGTTTTGCTTTTTTAGATGCTGCGATAGGTTCCGCTGTTAGATTATTCATTGCACCAAGACATGAGGCCGCAATTACCGTGATTATAGTGAGTACAATCACCATATTAGCAAAAGAAGATTCTAATTTTTTCATTTTTTACCTCCTTTTTCTTTTGCACCAAAACGTGTAGGTTTCACATAGTTGTCGATTAGTGGAGTGGCGGCATTCATGATGAGAATAGCAAATGACATTCCTTCAGGATATGCGCCCCAAAGGCGAATCACACAAGTTATAAGACCAATACCAAAACCATAGATGAGTTGACCTTTGTGAGTCATTGGAGATGTTACATAGTCAGTTGCCATAAATATAGCACCAAGCAAAAGACCTCCACTGAGAATGTGAACTAGTGGATTGGCGTATGTTGTAGGGTCTACAAAATAAAATATACCTGTCATTGCAAACACAGTAACGAGAATTGATACTGGTATATGCCATGTGATAGTTTTGGTAACAAGTAAGTAGATGAGACCAAGAATAAGAGCAATAGCACTAACTTCACCTAATGAGCCTCCCATTTCGCCAAATAGCATTTGAGTAAGAGATGGCATTTCGCCAAAACCACCTTTAAGCATAGAGAGTGTAGTTGCACCTGTTGTTGCATCAAAATAGTTGAAGTCTAAATTCATAGCTATCGGACGTGGCCATGTAGTCATTTGTGCTGGGAATGAGATAAGCAAGAATACACGTCCAACGAGAGCTGGGTTGAATGGGTTGTTGCCTAACCCACCAAAAGTCATTTTACCAACACCGATAGCAACTAAAGCACCAATAATAACAATCCACCAAGGTAGATTAGATGGAAGGTTGAATGCTAATAACATACCAGTAACCAATGCTGACATGTTACCAAGTGTATTTTTGCCTTTTAAGATAAATTTTTGAATTAAAAATTCAAAGAGAAGGCACGAAACTATAGATATAAGAGTCACGCAAAGAGCTCCAAATCCGAAATAGTAAAGTGATCCAAAATATGCTGGTAGCATAGCGATGACTACATTAAGCATATTTTTACGCACACTATCGCCGTTGTGGATATGCGGAGCAGGAGATAAAGTTAGCATAATTATTAAATTGAGAATTCTATTCGGTTTCTAATATTGGAGTTTATTTTTTTGCATTGCGATTGCGAATGATGCCACCAACAGTTGCTTTACCAAGACGCACGTAGTCGAGCAATGGGCGGTGAGATGGGCATGAGAACAAACAGCAACCACATTCTATACAATCCATGATTTGTTCTTTTTCAAGTCTATCCCACATTTCGCGTTCTGTAAGGCTATGTAAGAGGTATGGTTCAAGTGCCATAGGACATGCATCTACGCATTTGCCACAACGAATACAATTTTCCACTTCGGCACGTTTTGACAAACGGTCAGGCATAATGAGCAGACCAGATGTGCGTTTAGAAGTAGTAGATTCGAGGTTGCTAATAGCGCGACCCATCATAGGTCCACCTGCGATAATTTTTCCTGTATTTTCAGGTAGTCCGCCAGCAGCAGTTATAATATCGTTAAGTGGAGTACCAAAACGAACGCGAAGGTTGCGCGCATTCTCAACATCTGGACCTGTTACTGTAAGTACGCGGTCGATGAGAGGTTTATTTTTTTGTACAGCCTCATAAACGGCATAGCAAGTAGCTACGTTTTGTACAACAGCACCAACAGCAATAGGTAGAGCTCCACTTGGCACTTGTCGACCGATCGTAGCATCGATCAATTGCTTTTCACCGCCTTGAGGATAGTGCATTTTAAGTGGGCATATTTCGATGCCAAAATGGCGAGTTGCTATGTTTTTGAAGTGTTCAATAGCATCTTTTTTATTACATTCAATACCTACAATCGCACGATTTACATTTATCGCTTTCATTATTATCGAAATGCCGATAAATATTTCTTCTGCATGTTCAAGCATAAGGCGATGGTCGCAAGTGAGGTATGGTTCGCATTCAACACCATTGATAATCAATACCTCTGCTTTTGCTGTAGGTGGTGGGGTAAGTTTAATATGTGTAGGGAAACATGCACCTCCAAGACCCACAATACCAGCATCGCCTATACGACGAATAATTTCCGCAGGCTCAAGATTACAAATGCGAATAATATCATCTTTGCAATTGATTTCAGGCATCCATTCGTCGCCTTCTACTTTGATGAAAATAGAAGGAGTGGTCATGCCCCATGCGTCGATAGAATTATCTATTTTTTCAATTGTACCGCTATATGGAGAGTGAATATTTGCACTCATGAATCCAGTTGCTTTGGCTATGAGTTGTCCAACTCTTACGTAATCACCTTTGGCAACTACTGGCGTTGCTGGTGCACCGATATGTTGGCTAAGAGGAATGATGGCTTGCTTTGGTAATGCAAGTGTATCAATCGCTTTGTTAGCTGAAAGTTTCTGATCTTTTGGGTGGACACCACCTATTTTAAAAGTTTTCATTTTTTATTTAGTAGTAAGTGAAAAGTTTTAAGCGTTTTTTGACTTAATTTTTCACTATTTGTTTTAGAAATCAAGTGATTGCATGTTGTTATTAGATGTAGCCTTTTTATTTTGTTTAGGCTCTTTCTTTTCGCGAGGTTTCACACGGAGCGATTCATCTATTAGCTCCGAAACAGGAGTATTGTTGAAGTCTTCAAGTTTTTTCTCTTCTTCCTCTTCTTTGATTTCTTCTATTACCTCTTCAATTTCCTCTTTAATTTCTTCAATTTCTTCTTTGATATTCTCTTTAATTTCAATAATCTCTTCTTTTATTTCTTCTTTAACTTCAACAATTTCTTCTTTTATCTCTTCGATTATTTCAATTACTTCTTCTTTTACCTCTTCAATAATCTCTTTTACTGGAGTTGGTGTTTTTGAAGTTTCAATTTTAACTTCTTCAACTTTGGGCTCTACTGCCTTTTCTGTTGCAACTTTCAAAGTTTCAGGTTTAACTGCAACTGGTTTTGCTGCAACTGGAGCTGGAGTAGGGAAGTTTACATCGTGAATGGCTCCTGTTGGACATTCCGTTACGCATTTACGGCATGAACGGCACAATTCAAAATCTATGTATGCAAGGTTGTTTTCTACTTTAATAGCTCCGAATGGGCAAGCTTTTTGGCATTTTCCACAACCTATACATGCAGCTGAACATGCTTTGCGAGCCACGCCTCCTTTGTCTTTATTGACACATGATACGAATACGCGACGTCCTTTAGGGCCTTTATTGCGAAGTTCTATTACTTTTTTAGGACATGTTTTTACACATGCCCCACAAGCTGTACATTTTTCTTCATCAACTTCAGGAATCCCTGTTTCTGGATTTATTTTTATTGCATCAAATTGGCATGCTGCAACGCAATCTCCAAAACCAAAGCATCCATAACTACAATTTGTTTCGCCAGCATATAACTGAGAAACAATTTTACAATTATGTGCGCCATCGAATTTGGTTGTGCGTGGTCGGTTTTGACATGTACCATTGCATCGCACAACTGCAATTTTGGGTGATGCTTGGCAAACCGCATGACCTAATACCTCTGATATTTTACACATAGTAGGTAGTCCACCTACAGGGCAAAGCATGTTTTCTAGTGTCTCTGCTTTTACGCATGCTTCGGCAAATCCGCGACATCCAGGATAGCCACAACCGCCACAGTTGGCGCCTGGCAATAGTTCTGTCACTTCATCGATACGAGTGTCTTCTTCGACATGGAATTTTTTGGCAACAAAATAGAGGATTACAGCTGCTGCTAATCCTATTATTCCCAAAACAATGATTGATGAAACAATTAAATTCATATGTGTTATTTTTTTATTGCGTAAAACTGAAATTTTGCTTGTATCTTATTGCGCATTAGGCGTAGTATAACAAAGTAGGGTATTAATGACGCAAGTGCGCATGTGCCAATTACTAATTCGTTAGTTGTAAAAATATTTGCAACAAATAATATCGCAACTATCAATGCGAAAGGCAACACGTATGCAAGTAGAACAGCTTGAAAACCTAATGATTTTTGCCCTATTATTGTTACTGAATCACCGATTTTCAGTGTATTATCAACGATGTGAGCATCAATGATTTTTTCTGATTTTTCTGAAGCGCCACATACAGTCTTTACATGACAAGACGTACACGCCGAAGTTTGTTCTATCTTGACGTGCGCAACGTTACCATCTATTGAGATGATAATCCCTTGATGTTCAATAGTATTTGTCATTTAATTAGTCTTTCGACATTCGACTCGCAAAGTTACGAATAATCTTTTAATAAACAAAAGATTTTATTTGTTGTTTTTTTATATTTTTTATTAAATATTTATTGCCTTCAATATCTGTGAATGTTCCATAGTATTCGTTTTCTTTCACTTGCATAGTTGCCTTAACAATAGCCGTTTTTTTATCGGATGTTTCAATGAAACATTCATTTTCAATCAATGTGTAGGCTCTTACGTCTGTGCTTAGATAATAATTTCCCGTTGGCAATGTAGTTATAGATTTAGGCGTACGAGCAATGAATATTACTGTTGTATCGTTGTTTGATAGGGTTATTTTTATATGATTAAGTGTTGGTTCGTTTTCTATTTCTATCGATTCTTGTTCTGAATTTGTGTATTCTATAGTCGTGATTTTATTTTCATGGCTTGTGTCATATATATCAATTTGTCCATCAAACGAGGCATTTACTTTTTCTGTTTGAATGCCCGAGAATGAACATTTTACGGAATAGTCACCATTGTTTTCTATTATAATTTCTCCTTCTGTGAGGAATAGGGCAGATAATCCATTGTTTGTATATTGACCAAGATAAGAGCCTGTGGCATAATACGAATTGCCCTCTTGGCGCAAAGCTCCAGGTTGAATCGTATAGTCGTTGATCGTATCAGATGTTCTATATGTTCCTGCAGGCAATTTTTCACTTTCGGCTGGAGCATAAAGATTTATATTGAGAAATAATCCATTCCCCGACATAGCCCCTGTTGAATCAACATTCAAATTGTCATCGTATAGACGTAAAATCAAATTGCGTTGATTTGTTTCTGATTTCATTCCTTCGTCAAACACAACACAATTTGTGAATGTTATGTCGTATTTAGGAGCTACCACTGTTACTCGACAATAATCCTCGTGATGTTTTGTTTTGCAAGTAATTGTGCATTCGCCTGCATATATAGCTGTTACGTTCCCCTTGCTATCTACTTGAGCCACATTTGGGTTGCTCGAACGCCACGCAACAGGATTGTATATTATTGCCGATATAGGGTTTATTATCATTTCTATTTGATAAGTTTCGCCTATCTTGAGTGTCAATTCATTAGGCTCAAGACGTACCGATTGCACTTTTGTTTCATCAGTGCACCCTATAAAACAAAAACAACAAACAAATATATATAGCAGTTTATTTTTCATTTTAGGTAAATAACGATAGTTAGATATAAGAACTTCGTGACAGAAAATTATATTTAACGTCAGTTCGATATAAGAATTCCGTGCTATCCGTAGAGCGATTTTTGCGTAGCAAAAAAGCGAATTCTTATAATAATGTGGTAAATTTTAAGTTTTTATAATAAAAAATTCCGTGTGTTCCGTGCATTCCGCGAGAGATAAAATTATATCGAACTCACGTTATTTAATTTATTCCCATTTCTCATTTCTCATTCCTTATTCCTTATTCCTCATTCTTTTCACTGTGTATAAAGCCGAAATATAACCCATTGTCAATACAGCCACAATTACGGCTATTACATCAAACATTTGTAGTTCAACCGGATATATTTGTGCAATATATCCAGTCCCTATTTTAATTAATCCAAAATATTGTTGTAGTAGCACAATGCCAACGCCGAAAACCGCACCTATAACTACGCCAAAAGCTGAAATCAGAGTTCCTTCTAGTGTAAATAGTTGTTTTATTTGTTTATGTGTCGCTCCTAGTGATTCGAATAGCAATATATCATCTTTCTTTTCAATTATAATCATTGAAAGAGAGCCGATTATATTGAATGTCGCTATCAATACGATGAAACACAAAATCATAAACGTAGTCCACTTTTCTATTTTCACAATGCGATAGAAATCCGCCTGTTGTTCATATTGGTCGAGTACAATATATCGTTCCGATACAACGTCTTGTAGTTGCTTTTTTGCTGATTTTATATCTTCATCCTTGCATTTTATTTCGATAGCAGTAACATAATCTGGCTTTAGTTGATATGCCTCGCGCACAACATCAATAGGCATTATAATGAGATTGTCGTCATATTTCGGTTGTTGAACACTGAATATGCCATTGTTGTAAAATGTCGTTTGTGTAAAATTTGCATCAGGCCGAGCAAGATTCACCTTTCTGTTTTTCGGAGCATATAGTGTAAGTGGCAGAGTCAAATCCACCCCCGAATTTATACGCTCAGCCAATCCAATTCCTATTGCTGCAATATTATGATTGTCGTATGAATTATCAAAATTCAACGAACCGTCCCATATAATATTTTCATTACTAACAATATAATCGTAATTGTTCTCCACCCCTTTGATGATAGCGGGCGACTGTTTGTCATTGAATGCAATCAACCCATCTTGTTCTACCACCTCACACCATGCCGTGTGTATTTTCAATTTTTTCGATTGTACTATTAACGAGTCTTTCGAAGAAAAAGCTTTTCCCTCACGCGGTAATATCTTTAGCGAAGGGTCAAATGCCGAAAAAGAATCTTGAACTATATTTTCAAAGCCATTGACCACCGAAAGCACTGCAATCAGAGCCGCAGTACCCACAGCAACCCCCACCATACTAACCCAAGTGATTAGGTTTATGGTGTTATGACGCTTCTTTGAGAAAAGATAACGAATTGCTATGAATAATCTATAATTCATAAATGAAGTTAGATAGTTAATTAATTATGCATTATGAATTATGCATTATGCATTAATCAAATTTCATCAAGCGGAGTATGCAAGAATGGGTCAGCATTGAGCAATTCATCAATTTTAGACAATTTTTCAATCGACTCATCATTGTAGAAATTGAGTTCAGGGATAATTCTCAATTGGTGGCGGAGGCGATTACCAAGTTCAAAGCGAAGGGCTTTAGTGTCATTGTTTACCTGCTCAAGCACAGCTGCAGCCTTCTCCGTAGGGAACACACTGAGGTAAATACGCGCAATGCTTAAGTCTGGCGTAATACGAACTTCCGATACACTAATCAAAGTACCTTGTATCTGACGTGCATAATGAATAAATATCTCTCCAAACTCTTTTTGGAGCATACGTGCAATTTTTTCTTGTCTTGTAGATTCCATATTATCTTGTTTAATGTATATAAATTTCTTAACAAACACAACCACTATCCAATCAACAGTACATCTCCATCTACTATCTACTATCTACTATCGACTGTTGACTGTTGACTGTTGACTGTTGACTGTTGACTGTTGACTGTTGACTGTTGACTGTTGACTGTTGACTGTTGACTTTAATCTTGCAAAGTTACAAAAAAAAATTGGTATAGTAAAATACCAAAAAATGGGGAATTTACCTGGGGAATTTATAGAAGTCCCCTTAATAAGGATTCCGTACTATCTGTAGTGCGCTTGGTTCTTCGTCAACTTAGTTGAAAAATATCTTCACAAAATTATCTCATACTACCTTGTTTTGTACAATTTCTTTATCCATCAGCAAGATACCTCTAAGATAGTAAACCATACTTGCTCCTTACACTAAATTATCTAGAGTAGCGCAGCGTTCTAGTATGTCTAGAACGTCTAGAATATTTACAAACACATATATATATCCTTCTTTTAAGGGCGTCGAAGACGTCCAATCATACATAACCGCTGCGTGACCAAGCGAAGCAAGGGAACCTGCGGATAGATAACCATCTCCCCTCTCGTCCCCAAAGGGGGGCGAACTATTGTGAAAAACAAAACTTCTTTCAATTAAACTGACGAAAAACCTTAACCTTTCCTTACCTTCAATATACTATAAACATAGGATAAATATAGGATAAATATACTATAAATATATGATAAATATACTATATAGCAATGTGCATAAATTCTGTTGAATATTAACAAGACTTCTATAAATAGTCTTCTTTATTAAACACTTTTTGCGCTAATTTGTCTTTTGTATTTATAGAAGTCAAATCAGGAGAAAACCTACGCTCTCGAAGTTTCTTCTTATTCTGTCAAACATACGAACCTCAAAATGCCATAAAACTTTCAACACAATACTATCAATCCAATGACACTATCAAAAACATTCCACTATATGCGTTAAATTCTTATTTTGGTTCTTCGTCAACTTAGTTGAGAGTATTATAAGAGTATCTCCTCTAAACTAAAAATAAACACTCAAAACTATGATAATCCGATATTGTCCCCCTGTTTTAGGGGGACGAGCCCAACGGGCGGAGGGGGTTATGTAAAGTAACGAATGTATTTTTTTAACTAAGTTGAAGAAGGACCCTTATTTTTAATTGTAAACATAAAAAAGGTTGACCAATATCACTCATGGTCAACCTTTTTTATTCAACATCAATCTCTTCTATACCATTAAATCGTCTTCATTGTTTACATATAACTGTTTGAAGTACATTGATATTTATATTAAAAAAATTATATATATATCCTATTATTCATATTTCACACTCACCCTCTTTCCTTCCAATGTAATCCATTCTTCATTCTCACGACATGAATGCAATCTAGAATATGGACCAATACACTTAAACACCAAACTTCTATTCTCATCTATTTCCTTAGGCAAATTGTCAAACTCTATTTCGCAATACTTCACTGGCACCACTACCTTATTCTCCACCACATCAATTATACCAGTTCTAAACTCTAACCCACAATTTTCTAAATTATATTTCAACGAGAAACTATAATCTTCGCCATTATAATCTACCTCATACTCTTGGCGTACCCACACTTGCATATATCGTCCTGATGTTCTCTCATAAGATCCATATCGTCCTTGGGGTTCATAAAATGGATGCATATATGCGTAACCCAACTGATTCAATAGTTTTCCACTTCGATCCACCTCATACATCTTGCCATTATACGTCACCTCAAACCTCTGTGCCATAGAATCTACCACTGTTATATGGTCATACTTCGTAGGCACAATCAATCGCAAATTTTCATCTAACAAACCCCATTTCCCATCAAGTTTCACCTTGCGATACTTACCAAATACAGGTTTCTTTATACGTTGATATTTTGGTTCAATCACCCATTTCCCCTCATGGTCAATCAATCCACAACGCCCCTTCTCATCTGTCATTTTACAATATCCATTATAAAATCTATAGGTATAAGGCGCATAACTTGCATACATCGGATACTGAAATGGTATGACTACAGTGTTATTCTTGTCAATAAACCCTATCTTATTATCTTTCACTACAGCCGCAACACCTTCTGAAAATAACCACGCATAATCATATTCAGCCTTAATATCAATCTCGCCTGTCACCACATTCAAATATCCACGATTATACGCCGAATCAATATACACAATTTTCGATTCCGCCACCATATCAAAAGGCAAAATATCATCTATTTCTGCCTCATGCAAATACTTTTTAGTATTGATGTTATACACTTTCGCCTCCCACAATGTATTAATTACAATACTATCTGAATATTGCAAGTCTCCTGATTTTAATCTATAACCCTCTTGCTCACGATTCTCTTGCTGCACTTTATCTTTAATATATTTAAAACATACATTTAGTCCTCCAACTACCATCAACACGACCATACCCCAACAAAAAATTCTCTTAATTCGTCTAAATCTATTATTATCAATCACAAACCCATCTTCCAACGAAAGAAAAACAATAAATGTGTTACATAGCCAACCAGCGAATATAATTACAAACGTTGAAATACAAGCAATAGCAAAAATCAATCCATATATAAATTCAATAATATTATTATCAAATAATTTTGTTTCATAATCAATATACTGCCCAACGGCAAACAATACACAAGTCAATGACACTAAAACACCCAATCCACGCAAACTCTTTCTATTAAATCTTTTCAACCACGAATCTTGAGTTTCTTTCTTAAGAAAACATATCACACTATGAAGCCAGCAAATAAATAAGGTAAAATATAAAAACAAAAATCCACCGCCTAATTCATAACGATAATATCCCCAAAAACCAAACCATCCCAAATTCAAACACCAATGACACAATGTCAAAACAATAAGATTTACAACTGATATTTTAGAAATGAGCTGTTGTTTTTTTGTAAATACCATTTTATCTGTTTCTTTGCCCATCTCAACTGTTTCTAACCAAGGCATAACCAAACTTCCTATCCAAAATAATAATGGTATAAAAGCCCAAACACTTATTGACCATGCCCCCATATGCCAATCCATAAAATAATCAGCCGAAACAAAATACCACAACGCATTTGACACTACAACAGCTATCACTGCCACACATAACACACTTGCAATCATCAATGCATAGTAGTGTGAATTATAACTATCCACATGTTCTTTCACATCACTAGTAGTTTTCAGTAGATGATAAAAATACCATAGAGCAATAGTACAATCCAACCTGTACCCCAATTGAAAATAATAAAACGTAGGACTATAAGTATTATGACCAATAGTATAAAGAACCAAAAATACAACCGTACTTCCAATCAGTGCAATCATACTTTTCTTTTCCAATTGTGGCATCTCGTCTCTATATTTCCACATACCCCAAAAGAACAACGCAATAGCAATTACCGCCACACACCACACCATATCACCAAACAGACTCGCTCTAATAGGATGCCCCGCTAAAAGCAAATCATAAATCACACTTCTAAACATCGTTCTCAACACACATAGCGACATCATCACCGCCGCCACCAAAGTAGTTTTTCTTAAAGATAATTTCATAATACCTTAAAATTTATTTTTTTATTAAAGGGGACTTCTATAAATTGCCTTGTAAATAAAATTTGAATTTTTGCTTAAGTGAGAACAGAGTCAAGCTTGCTTGAACTATGTTGAACGGAGCAAAAATCTTGGAGAAATTTTTAGCGAGCAGATTATTAGTTTTTTATTTAGACTAAAATTGCGGTTAAAAGAAGCAGAGATGAACTTGTTCAATCTATGCTGAACGGGAGCAATTTTATTAATAGCGAGCTATTTGGTTAAATAAACAGCTAATAAGGTGCCACTAAAAAACACTTTTTTCGATTGACGAGAGCAATAAAGTTTACTTTAATTGCCGAGTGTAGAAAAAAGCTTGATAAAAAATTTTATACAAGAACTTTTGTAAAATCCCAATTGTCAATTAAAGTGGGGAACTATAAGTCTTGAACCGAAGGTGAAAAATTTATAGAAGTCCCTTAAAAACATTCACCAACCCAAAGTGATTTCCTTATTAAACACTTTTGGTTAAAATTTGTCTTCTCTATTAAACAAATTTCCCTTAAATTTGTTTTGTGGGTTAAACAAATTATTGTATCTTTGCATCAAAATTTAAAATGCTATTTTTATATGGAAACACTTATTGCTAGACACAATAGACTTCTTGAATTAACTAAAACCAATTTCATTCGAAGTTTAATGCACGAAATCAATTGGAATCTTCGTCTTGTCGCAATCCGTGGAGCTCGAGGAGTTGGAAAAACCACCCTTATTCTCCAATACATTAAAACCAAATACGGAAAAAACACATCAGATGCACTATACATCAGTTTAGATAGCATCTATTTTCTCACGCATACCCTTTCTGAATGTATTAATGAATTTTATCAAAAAGGAGGAAAACATATTTTTATCGATGAAGTACACAAATATCCCAATTGGAGTCGCGAAATAAAAAACATTTACGACGAATACCCCGACTTAAAAATTGTTTTTACAGGTTCATCATTAATAAATATTCTAAATGCCGAAGCCGATTTATCTCGCCGTTGTATCTCTTATACAATGCAAGGATTATCATATCGTGAATATTTAGAATTATTTCGAGGTCACTCACTACCACGCTATACATTAGATGAAATCATCAACAATCCAACAAATGCCATTGACTGTATTATGTCCAAAATCAAGCCACTTCAATGGTTTGACGATTATCTACGCAATGGTTATTTCCCTTTTAAAGCTGAAAACGAAGAATATTATCACATCCGAGTAGAGAATATCGTGAATATGATTCTCGACATCGAACTACCCCAATTATGCAATGTCGATTTAGGTAATATTCGAAAAATCAAAACTCTATTAGCCATATTAGCATCCGATGTTCCTATGATGGTTGATATTAGCAAATTATCTGCATTGTCAAGCATCACACGAACCACACTACTATCCTATCTGCAACATCTCGAACGAGCCAAATTAATCAAATTACTTTACGCAGACGAAACATCAATCAAAAAAATGCAAAAACCAGATAAGATTCTTATGGAGAACAGCAATTTTCTATACAGTCTGTCTCCTAAAAGTGTAAATCAAGGTACAATACGAGAAGTATTTTTTTGCAACCAAGTAGGCTATCATCATCAAGTTGAATATTCCAAAAGCGGAGATTTCTTAATCGATAGCATCTACACATTCGAGATAGGAGGCAAAAGCAAAGATGGCAAACAAATAGCCAATAAAGCAAATGCCTACATTGCCGCAGATAATATCGAATATGCCTATGGCAACAAACTTCCTCTCTGGTTATTTGGTTTTCTATATTAATCTTACATCGAAAGGTTGATTTCGTACCCTCGATATCAACCTTTCTCTATTAATTTAAACGAATGATGTATGAAAATATTATATCAACAAATCAAAATTTAATCCCATTTACCCCCTAACCATATCCATACAAAAAACAACACCCCTCCAATCAATGCCCCATTCGGACGCATCCCAATAGCCAACTGAATCAAAGCCAAGATAATTCCAATAACTATCATTACTAATATTCGTTTAAACTTAGATTCAATTTTCATTTTTTTAAAATAGCATCAATAATTGTTTTACCAACTTTACGTTCTAATCCCTGTTTTGTCATTGGTATACCTGTCTTACGTGCGATCTTTTGCTTAACTGCAGTAATTCCTAACGCTCGTTTTAATGAAAACGATAATCCTGGTATTTTCATAATTACTCTAAATTATTTATATACTCATCAATATTTTCATTTACTTTCTTTTTCTGTTCTTCTTCCCATTTTGCAAGTGCCAATTTTGCTACACGCATTCGAGTATCAATAATTTCAGTTGTTAACTTATTTATATATTCTTTTTCTACTTCTTGTTCTATTTGTTTATTAATATTTTTTTGTATTTCATCTTGTTGTGTCTGTTTATTTAATTTATCATTTATCTTTTCTTCTGCTTTTATTCTTTCTATATTCAAATATTGTTTATATGTTTTAGCATATAATGTATCTTTATTTAATTTAAATCTAACAGGGTAATAACAAATAGCAAACGCACAAATAATGATTAATATAATTAACATGGAATTTAAAATACCATCATAATAATCTTCTACATCTATATAAACAAAAGAATAAATCGTATAAGCTAAAATATCAAATTTTTCCTTTATTAGAGAAAAAATAAGCCCTATTATCAAAATAGAACTAATTATCCGTTTTAAAAAAGAATATGATTTGTTTCCTATGGAAATTAAATTTAAATTAGATAAAAATAGTTTGTATAATAAAAGCACTGAGACTCCATACAAAAACCAATATGAAGTAGTCTGTGTTGTATAAATCGTTATGCCGACAATAGTAAAAATAACAAATTCCTTTTTTATATAATCAATTTTATCTTCTGGACATAGTCGTAAAATAGACATATCTGCACCACATAAAATGGTAGTAACCATTTTAATTAAATTCAAAATACTTTTCATAAATTAATTTTTATTACTTTTTATATATTGCGACGGATTAGCTTTTATTTTTTCTAATTCCTCTTTTCTCCATTCTTCTATGGCAGTTTCTATCAATTCTGCTTGCGCTTCAGCAATTTTAGTTAATACTATCTTATTTGCTAAAACCTCAGCCTCTAATTTTTCTTTATTTTTTGCTACTGAAATCTGAATTTGAGTATTTGCATTATCATTTATTAATGATACATTTGTAATAGACTGAGCTTTTTTTCTTTCCATTTCTTCCTTTAGCAATTCATCATAAGGTCCAGAAGCAATCATCATTTTAAATAGAGTTGGAGCTACCTCTATAATTATAAATAATATCATTATAAATAAAGATACTATTCTCACTGCAGGCACTTCTTTTTTTATATTTGAAAAAGCCTCATATCTAACACAAAAACCATCTTCTTCGACACCTCTTTCAATGTCATTTTCAAAAGAATTGATTTTCTTTCTTAGAATTTCTATATCTTCATTCAATTGATCAATTTGTGTCCTATGCTGACGTTCCCATCTATCCAAAGCTTCTTGACATTTCCTTTCATAAGCCTCTTTTTCTTTATAAATAGGTCCATGACCTGCTATGCCACTTAAAGCTGAACCTTCACCTTCTTCTTTAAGGTCATTAGAAGCCTCATTCAACTTCATTTCTAATTCTTTTCTTTCAATATTCAAATCAGCTAAAGTCGCTTGTAAAGTCTGTAATTTTTCATAATCTTGATTTGCTACATTCCTTGTATCCGTTGTACGTCTTGCGTTATCCTTTATAATTTGAGATTCAATACGATCTTCAAAAATCTTCATTTCCAATGGTGTTGAAATAACAACACCCAAAAACAACGCTATAACCAAACGAGGTAACCCAGCAACAAATTCGCCCCAACTGATAGTATGCTTACCATCAGAATACATTGTATTGACGATAAATCTATCTAAATTAAAAATTAACAATCCCCAAAATACACCAAAAATAATTGCAAGATTTATACTATCAAAAATGGTATAGAAAGCATATCCTCCCGACAGCATCGCCATTGCAGCAGTAAAAAATATAGTTCCGCCGATACCAAAATATTTTGAATATTCAGTTGGACACTGACGTAAAATATGCCTATTTGCGCCAGAACAAATCCAGAAAAATTCATTAAAAATATTACTCCTTTTTATATTTGATTTTGAAGCACTATTATTTATATCTTGTTTATTTTCCATATTAATTTCTATTAAATAATTTTGTTATATTTTTTCTTATTTTACTCCAAATGCTTAATTTAGAAGGGTCTAAATTCAATTCTACTTTCTGTGGTTTATCAATACCTATAACCCTGGATTTACTCTCATTTAAGTCTATTTTTTGCAAATCATCATTTAGCGAATCAACTGAAAATGTAGGTACATTAAGATTTACATTTAAAGTTATATTCTTCTCAATGTTTGGCATTGGAACGACTAATGATTTTATTATTGGTAATGGCAACATTTTTACTTCTATACTTTTTTCTTTTACTCCAAATTCATCTGTAACGGATAATGTATAAGTTGTATCTTTATCAATTCCTGATGATATAACTTTTATACCACTATCTTTTATTTTTATTCCATTTAATTCCACTGTCTTTGCATGTATAGTTGACCAAGAAAGTGTAAATGGGACAGTAGGTAAAACATATTCTTTATCCGTTTTAAATGTGAATTTTGCATCAGGAAATACTTCAACTATAACTGATTTTGTAAATTCAGTTTTTTCATCAAGAGCAATAATTTTAATAGTAAAAGTAGTGGTTTCTTTGACTATAGTGTTAAATGAACCATTGAAACTACATTCTTTGTTTATTTCACTATCATTTTGTAAAAGAATTATTTTCATTGCATCTTGAACATTCCAATTGAGCGTAACTGATTCGTTCCGTCCTTTGTGTAATTTCGTTTTAGATGCGGTAATGGATATAGTTGGAGAAGGGAAAGCTGATAAGGTTAAACTCCTAGATATTTGCTTACGACCATTAATAACTTTTAGAGTATAAGTTGATGTAGAATTTATTTTTAGTTTTTTAGATGTTAGATTAGTAACATCTTTATCATTAAGAAATATTTGTGTGAAATTATCAATATCCCATGATATAGTCGTATATTTACCATTAAGAATTTTTTCGCCACACGATGCAGAGAATTTATTAATTATAGGATCTTTTGTTAATTGTTCAAGAAGGACATCGAATGGTTGAAGGTCTGATAGAGATGTTTTTGAGAGGTAAACTTCTAAAATTTGTAATAATATTGGGAATTCATTTCCTAATATTAGAATATCATTGTAAATACTTGATTTTTTTATATCTTGAAAGTCTTTTGCTTCAAATAATAAATGTTCAGAATCTGTAACTTGATATTTATCAACAAAAGCTGGATTATTAGCAATGGCTAAAATACTTAAATAAATAATAAGTTCCGAAAAATAGTCAATTTTCTCGGAAATAATTAAATTTGATTGACGAAGTGGATGTTGATAATCTTTTAATCCTGTGATAATTTCTCTTTCACCTTTGAGATCTGGACAATAAAAAGAATCATAATCAACTAAAAATAATTCGCCTTTATCATTTACAACAATATTACCATGTTGCAAATCACCATGGGCAAATTTATTACGGTGCATATCTTGCACCATTAACAAAAAGTTTTCAGCTAATTGCTGTAATTTATTTTTTGAGTTTTTATGTTTGCAAATGTAGTTTTTAATCGTCATTCCTTCAACCCAACGCATACGAGTTGTTGGATAAACTTTCCCATCAACGACAATTCCTTCATCAACATACACAAAATCACACAAATAATTCGCTTTTGAATGTTGAATGGCTTTAGAGATAACATTGAATCGTTTTCGAACATTACCTAAATCAGCATGCCAACATCGTAAAGCCCATTTTTCGTTATTAACTATATATGGATAAACAACTGTAAAGCCACCAGTGTATGCAATCAATCGATCTCTTTTGTCGCGTAAAAATTGACCTGCTCTTGCATGTGGATCAAGTATGAGTGTTTGTTGATTCTCTATAGATGTTCGTATATTAGGTATTGTAGGCATTTTTATCAAATTATATATCTCTATTAAGACTTTCTAAGTATTTATTTCTTGCTATCTTTGCTTTTTCAGCTAAAATCTTATCATAAATAGTAGTATTATCAGAATAAATTAATTCTACTTTATCGGCCGATTTTTTCAAAGTGATAGTTCCGTTTTTTAATGAATACAGATAAGATGGTTTACCATTAGATCTTGGAGCAGTTATCGTTTGCGGTGTACCATATTTAGCTCCTAATGCACTTCTAAAATCATCAAAACAAGTATCTGTATCTACATCGCAAGCAGTCTTATGTACAAAAAAATGCACCGAAACAACATTTTTATATTTTTCAGAATATTCAAATTGTATAAATACCTTTGATAATCCAAATAACTCACCATATAAATGAGCATTACTTCTAGTTGTGGGGTTAAATTTGCCTAATTTTTGAAATGCTTTTTGGATCTGTTTAATAGATCCAGTAATCGGAATATCTTTATAACAAAGATGGGTTCCCTCCAAATTTTGCAAGACTTTACTTGTTAGTTCCGTATCCATTGAGTTTTCTTTAACAGATTTGACAGACATGTTTGTTTTATTATTTTTTTTAACTACAGTCTTTTTATTTAGATACTCATAAAATGGTTTTAAATCATTAAGATTATTTGCTTTTAAATAATTAACAAGTATAGATAACAATTTATCTATACTATTAGATAAATTCAATAAATCCTTATAAATTACACTTTGTTTCAAATTTTTAAAATCTTCAGCAGTAAAAAGAAGATGTTCCGAATCTGCAATTCTATATTTATCTACCAAACTTGGTTTTTCCGATATACCTAAAATACTAAGATAAATTATCAATTCTGAAAAATAATCAAGTTTTTCGGTTGATAATTTATTTAATTTACGTGATGGATGTTGATAGTCAGGTAACCCATGAATAATATCTACCGCACCTTTCAATTCGGGACAATAAAAAGAATCATAATCAATCAAAAATAAATCTCCACTATCGTTAACAATAATATTACCATGTTGCAAGTCTCCATGAGCAAACTTGCGATGATGCATATCTTGCACCATTTTCAAAAAATTTTCTGCTAAACGAGTTAATTTAGCTTTTGAACGTTTATTTGCACAAATATAATTCTTAATAGTGATACCATCTACCCACTTCATACGAGTGATAGGATATACTTGTCCATCAACAACTATACCATCATTTACATATACAAATTCAGACAGATAACTTGCTTTCGAAGATTGCATTACCTTTGAAATTATCTCAAATCTTGTACGCACGTTACCCATACTTGCATGCCAACAACGGAATGCCCATTTTTCTTTGTTGCTTACATAAGGATAAACAACTGTGAACCCACCAGAATAAGCGTAAAGTCTATTCTGTGAGTCACGCAAAAATTTTCCTTTTCTAGCATGCTCATCTCGAATCAAGGCTGACTGATTCTCAATAGAAGTACGAATATTTGGTATTGATAGCATTATTCAGGCAACTTAAATTTTGAACTAATATTTTTAATTAATTCTTCATTTGATTGTTTTTTCGGGGCAATATATCCATTTCCGCTACCCCATTTTTTTGCTATATTAATAGAATCCTCAATTTCTGCTTTCTTTGGCAGAACTATAGGTTTATTTTTCCATTTACTAGCAATGCTATCAACTTTAGAGGTAGTTGCATTTTCCAAAGGCTCTAATTCGTCAATTGAAGATTTATTGAGAAACTCAGAAAGTTTATCTACAAGAGGTTGCAATTCTTGATCTCTTTTCAACCGCTGGAATATAGCTGATGTCCCTTTTGATTTTATATCATCTGCATTAAATAAAAGTGTTTCAGTATCTTCCATTTGCAAATCACGCCATAGAGAAGAATCTTTTGCTAATGCTTTTAAACTTAAAAAAATCACTAACTCAGAAAAATAATCAGCCTTTGGTGAAACTTGTTTGTTATTCCATCTTGCAGGATGTTGATATCCTACTAAACCTTTAATTTCATCTTCATAACCTTGTAAAGCAGGCACATACATAGAATCATAATCAACTAAAACAAGTGATTTATCTGAACGGACCATTACATTCCCATGTTGTAAGTCGCCATGTGAAAAATTATTTACATGCAAATCCTTAACCATTTGCAAAAAATTATTAGCAACTTGATTTAATACATTTGGCTCATTAATATGCTCTGCAATATATTTTTTTAAAGGTAAAGCATCTACCCAATCCATTACAACGAGAGGTTGAATTCCTTGTGGAGTCATAATCCCATCTTGAAAATATTCAAAACCTACAAAATAAGGAAGCCCACTGTTATGAATTGCCTCAGCTATCAGTTGAGTTCTTTTTTTAGCATTCGCAACCTCAGCATGCCAACAGCGTACAGCATACTTTTTAGTTGGTGCTTGAAAAGGGAATACTACACAAAAACCACCAGAATACATTATTAAGCGTACACCTTTTTCAAGAGGATGCCCTCCTTGCAGAATAGTAGGGTGTACAAGTGCTGGAGCCTTTATTGAATTGCTATATTCGGGAATAGTTGGTAATGGCATAATTAGTTCTTTTTAAGAATTTCGTAGTAATCGTACAATTTTTCTGCTACATGCATTAATTCTATTTCCATTATCTTGCGGCGCTTGTCTTTTCCACAAAGCAAATGTTTTATCGGAGAAATTGCAAAAATATTTTTTGATATTTTTATAAATTCCTCACAAAATTCTTCTTTACTTATTTGTATATTTTGTGAAATTGAGAGTTCTTTTGGTTCTTCTTTTGAAAATATCATTGGCATTTGCGTTGTGTTCTGCTTAACTTGAATCAATTCACTTAAATTATCTTGATATATGATATTCCATTCTTCACTTCCATCATACTCAATTATAACAAGTGTTGAATCATCATTGTGCATTCCGATAGAACGCCAATCAGCTACAAGTTTTTCAAACTCCTCATGGTTAGTAATTGATAGTAACTGCTTGGCATATTCTTCGATATCACCTTTCTTGTTATGTTCCAATAAAAAATCAGAAAATGGGTCAGAAACTAAAAAAACAAATGGATTACTTTGCGACAATAAACCTTCACAATTTTTCAATTCTCCTCTACCTTGTTTCTTACAATCACTATCATAATAATCAGGATGATTATCAAATTTTTCGATGTCTTGGGAAGTTATAAATTCATATTTATTATCAATTTTCGCAACTAAACAAGAATCACCAAGTACATCACATTCCCAATTATTTCCATTAAATCTAACACCTACAAAAGTAGCACCAGCTGATTTTCCTTCTGCTAAATTTCTTTCGTTTCGATAAATAAGACTTTCTCTAGCATTATTATCTTTTAAATCTTGTATATACTTTTCGACTTTTTCTTTCCAAATAGGAGACAATTCGCGTACAGACGCAAGATTAGGAACCCAACATTCTTTATTGCAGAACGTATTTACTAATAATTCAGCCCATATTTTTTGTTGCCAAGACTGACTCATTCCATCAGACACCGCCACCGATTTAGTATCACAATTGATACTAAATCGATCTTGGCAATCTTGGAAATGTTCTGCTTTTTTATGGGTGATAAAAGCAAGTATTTTCATAATTATGCTAAACCTTTATCGCCTTGTCCCTTAGACGAGCCGAAGTCAATAAGTTGAATTAATTGCACACCATCAGCACCAAAAATACAACCACGTGAGCCATTTTCAATCGGAAGTTCATTTTTTGCAGCAGCAGCTTTATATGAGTCTGGAATCTCACTTGTAATATCAAACAAGAACTGTGCTTCCTCTTGAGATACTTTATTACGGTCCGATGGACATACTACTGTACCACTTGATTTATCAATTTGAGCATTAAAAATAAGTACATTACCATCGCTATTTGACATATTCATAATTTCTTTTGCTAAAGAAACTGTTTCTTGCATACATACACGTGGATTTTTTCCATCATAATAAGGTACCCCATCTGAAATGTTAATAATAACAGGAGCAGGTCCATCAGGATTATCATTAATCCATTGACTCGCTAAATCTTTTGCTAAATTTAATGCACCTAACATATTAGTTGCTCCATCTTGAGTAATAGGTTCAACCCATACTGGCTGTTTAACTTCAATCTCACAAATACCACCAGCTCCATCTGGTGTTTTCTTTTTAAGAGTTTCATAACGCAAAGGATTCTCATCTAACTCCTTCAGCCAACCAGAACAAAGTTCTTTTACATTATGATTATAACCAATTACAGAAATAAAACAACGATTTTTAGGTGCATCACCATCAAAATTCTTTTGAATAATATTATCAATAACTTTATTTACTGCAAGTGAAGCAAAAGCAGTACGAGTTGTACCTTCATAGTCACTCAACATTGAACCTGATTGGTCTAATAAGATAATTAGCAGACCAGGAGTAGCTGAACTCCATTGTTTTTCATTTTTTGCCATAATAATTAAATTTTAAAGTTAATATTTTGTATATCTGATAAACAAAACAACTAATGCGCAAAAATCGCATACAAAATAGTAAATAAAAATTTTTCTATTTTATTAATGTTATCATTATAAATGAACCCATCGGATAAATTTATTTTTTCTTCTATTTCAACATTAATATTTGTTTCTTTTAATATTTTACTTGAAAATTCACAAAGAAAACTTTCAGCTATATCATCTTTCTGCAATAAATCAATAGTTTTCAAACACACGTTAAAAAAAAGTACATTACCATCTGTATTTGATATATTCATAATCTCTTTTGCTAAAGCAAGAGTTTCTTGCATACACAAACGAGGATCTTTTCCATTATAATAAGGTACACCATCTGAGATATTAATAATAACAGGAGCAGGTCCATCAGGGTTATCGCTAATCCATTGGCTAGCTAAATCCTTTGCAAGACTTAATACACCTAACATATTAGTTGCTCCATCTTGAGTTGTAGGTTCAACCCAAACAGGTTGTTTAACTTCAATTTCATAAATACCACCAGTTCCATCTGGTGTTTTCTTTTTAAGAGTTTCATAACGTAAAGGATTCTCATCTAAATCCTTCAGCCAACCAGAGCAAAGTTCTTTCATATTATGGTTATACCCAATTACAGATATAAAACAACGATTTTTAGGTGCATCGCCATCAAAATTAATCATTAAAATTTCATTTATAACCCTATTAATTAGATTTGCTACATTCTCAGAACAAAGAGAGTCTAAGTTACTATTGCCACAAATAATAATCAATCCAGGAGATGATGAACTCCAATATTTTTGATATAACCCCATTGATTAAAATAAAAAATTCAATAACAAAATTTCAGAAAATTATAAATTCCACTCATTCAACTGCCTCTCGGCATCAGCATACATTTTAGGTGTGATATATTTTTCCATTCTATCAAAAACTACTTGTATTGATAAATATTCATCAGTCCAACCAAATATACCAAATTTACGAATTGGTATAACATCAATAGGAAGTAACAAATAACCTAATGCTGCATAAATTATTGCTTTATCACGCATAGAAGTCTCGTCACTTTTCAACACATAATAAAGGAGTAAAGGAGTACGAGCAGTACGGCGACCTACACGTTGAGCAAATCCTTTAAAGCCATTCCATAATAAAGATAATTCCATAAAAACAATTCAATTTTAGACACAAAAAAAGCGTGAAACTTCGTCAATTACTCGTTTCACACCTTAAGGCCTTCGCATTGCCCAACCACGTTAAACGAGCAATGCAGAAGTCCACGCCGATATATTGTACCAATTTCATCCTATAAGAATAACTGCTATTTCTTGCGTTTTATCCTATTACGACTTTTATCGTAATTCCGAATATTACGCATCAAAACATCAAGTTTACTTTTTTTTTTAGATGCAATATTGGCTATATACAATACACCCATGAACATCTACCATTGCTTTGCATTCAACATGGTTTATTAGAAGTTGCAAAGTTCTAAGGTGTCGAATATCAAAGCGTTATAGTAAACGCCATTTTTTATATGTCTGCCAATCCCACCCATTCGTAAGGCAGACTGCCCCGGCATGGAATCAGCAATGGCAAATATATGAATTATTTTTAATTACACAAA